>MLDA01000026.1 GCA_023896275.1 Kocuria rosea subsp. polaris
GGGCAGTCGCGGGGTGGCGGCGGGGGCGGGCGATGCGGTGGTGGCCATGTCCACCATGGTTCGCCGGCCGCGCGCCGTTTCCAAGGCTTATGCGGCGATTTCAGGGCGAACCCCGGCCAGAACCGGGCCCTCCCCGAGCCGGGCCCCGGGGTCCTCCCCTACTCCGGGTGGACCTGCACGTAGTCGGGGTACTTCGGGTCCATCTGGTCGCCGGAGCTTTTGCCGGTCAGGCGCCGTTGCACCCACGGCAGCAGGTGCGTCTTGGCCCACTGGGCGTTCTGCTTGATCTCCTCGACCCGGCCGCGGGCGGCCGACGTGTGCAGTTCGGGGACCTCGATCGTGTGCTCGAGCCGCAGCAGCTCGAGGATCCGCGAGGCCATGAGGCAGTGGCCGGAGGTGTTCATGTGCAGCCGGTCCTCGTCCCAGTAGCCGATGTTCTGGAACTCGCGCCAGCGCCAGTAGTCGGCGATCACGATCCCGCGCCGGTCAGCGATCTCGCGCAGCCGCTCGTTGAACAGCGCCACGCGCCCCAGGGTGGCGCTGAAGATCGGAGACGCGGACACGTCGAACCCGGTGAAGACGACGACGTCGGCTCCGGTCGCCTTGAGTTCGCCCAGCGCGTCGTCGAGCTGAGCGATGATGGCCTCGACGTCGACGCGCGGGCGCAGGATGTCGTTGCCGCCGGCGGAGACGGTCACGAGCGTCGGCTTCAGCGCGATGGCCTGCGGCACCTGCTCGGCGACGATCTGGGGCAGCTTCCGCCCGCGGATGGCCAGGTTGGCGTAGCCCCAGGCCGGGTCGGCGGTGATCAGCTGCTCGGCGACGCGGTCGGCCCAGCCCCGCACCCCGTTGGGCCGGTCGGGCGCGGGGTCCCCGACGCCCTCGCTGAAGGAATCTCCAATGGCAACGTATCGCTTCTCGAAATCCACGTCCTTCACGATAGACCACCGCGCACCGGCCCCGCGCCATTGCGGCACGCGCGGCCGCAATCGGGACTCTACGCGACGAGCCCCTGCAGCACGGCCTGGCGCACGCTGAGGCTCAACCGGCCGTTGCGCGCGAGCGTGCCCATCTCCTCGGCGCGCGCCGGGACGTAGCCGAACGCGATCCCGTAGGCGGGATCCGCGTACCCAAACGCCCCGTTCGCACCCTCGTGGCCGAAGACCCGCCAGGACCCGAACTCCTTCTCCGGGGTCGGCTTCATGAACACCACGCCGAACGCCTTGAGCGCGCCATCGGCCCGGTCGAGGCCGAAGACCTGGTCCTCGGCCATGATCGTCTGGGTGTGCTCCGTCAGCAGGGGCGCGCTGCGCGTGCCGTCCTCGAGCACGACGCCGGTGCTCGCCGCCGCGTAGAGCCTCGCCAGCCCGCGGGCGTTGGCGACGCCGCCGGCCGAGGTCATGCCGGCCGCCCGGATCTCGCGGCTGTTCGGCAGGTCGAGCAGATCGCCGGGCTCCCCGTCTTCCCGCGTGAAGCCGCCGGTCGAATTGAACGCGGTCCCGAGGTAGCCGTACGGGTCGATGAAGGGCAAGGGCGCGGCCGCGGGCTTGAGCACGTCCCGGTAGCGGGGCTCCTCGGACTCCGGCAGCCCCAGGTAGAAGTCGATGCCGTGCGGGGCGCGGACACGCTCCTCGTACACCTCCTGCAGGGTCCGACCGGTGATGCGGCGGACGAGCTCCTCCATGAGGATGCCGATGCTCAACCCGTGGTACGAGAACGCGATGCCCGGGCGCCAGTTGGGGGGCTCCGCGGCCAGCCGGGCCGCGGCGAGGGCGGAGTTGTTGTACTCCTCCGCGGTGAAGCCGCCGGCGACGCCGAGGGAGCCCGCCTGGTGGCTCAGGGCTTGGCGGACGGTTGTGGCCTCTTTGCCGGCCTGCCCGTACTCGGGCCAGTAGGCCGCGACGGGCGCGTCGAGATCCAGCAGACCGTCCTGGACGAGCAGCGCCATGACGATCGCGCCGGCGCCCTTGCTGCACGAGAAGACGCCGGTCAGCGCCTCGGCCCCGAACGCCGGGGCGTCGGCGCCCGCTTCGCCGTCCGCACCGGCCTGCGGCGCCCGGTCGGGCCCGACGGCGAGATCGAGCACGAGCTCACCCTCGTAGTACACGGCCAGCTGCCCGGCGTAGTCCGGGTCCTCCTGGCCGAAGCGTTCGAAGAGCTCAGCGACGGGCGTGAAGCGCGGGTCGGTCTCGGTCACGGGTTTCCTTCCGATGCGTGGTCTGCGAGCGGTGCGGGGCGGCGGGCGGCCTAACGCTCGGGGGTGGACTGGCGGAAGCGCAGGCGCCACCGCCCGTCCGCCTGCACCCAGAGCGAGGCGACGATGGTGGCGTACCCGGCGCCAGAGAGCCGGTAGGTGAGCATCACCGTGTCGGCGACCGGCGAGGCGTCGAGCAGCTCGAACGTACCCGCGGGGGCTGCGGCGGACTCCTCGAGGACGGCGATCGCGGTGTCGCGGTCGTGCAGGTTCCCGCGGGAGCCGATCTGCCGGAAGTCGGCGTGCAGCAGATAGGAGACGGCCGAGGCGTCGGCGCGGACCTCCGGCTCGAGCAGTTCGCGCTCGAGGGTGACGACGGCGTCCAGCGCGGCGTTGCCCGTCCCGGACTCCTGGACGTCCTCGAGCGAGGAGAACAAGTCGGGTTCCGCTTCTTCCGCCGCAGCGGGGGGCGACGGCGGCGCGGCCGGCGGGGCCGCCGTCGTCGTGCTGCGCGGGGCGGCCGGGGCTCCTCCGGCGAGGCCGGGTCCGGCCTCGGGGGCGACGCCGCGTTGGTGGGCGGTGGCGGCAGCGCGGGCCCGAACGTCGGCGGCTTCGTTCAGGTCGTGGCCGGCGTGGCCCTTGACCCACTCGAACTCGTACGTGCGGCCGGCGAGCGCGGCGTCGATCTGCTTGAGCAGCTCGACGTTGAGGACCGGCTTGCCGTCCTTCTTCTTCCAGCCCTTCTTCTTCCAGCCGGGCATCCACTTGGTGACGGAATTGATGACGTACTGCGAGTCGCAGAGGATGTGCAGCGGCTCGTCGGCGCGGTGTGCGGTGCACTGGAGCAGGTCCAGGACGGCCATGAGCTCACCCATGTTGTTGGTGCCGTGGTCCCATCCTCCGGCGCGCCAGTTCGCGTCGTCGATGTACCAGGCCCATCCGGCTGGGCCGGGGTTGCCGAGCGCGGATCCATCTGCTGCAGCGATGATCGTCATGGCGTCAATCCTGCCATGTCGGGCCCGCAAAAGGGCCTCGACGGGCGAAAGGACGCGGCACGACGCCGGAGGCCTCCGCCACCAACGATTGGACGGTTCCGGGGAAAATGTGAGAAGCTTCACAGGTTTTTCTGTGGTGTGCAACATAGATGACATCAATGACGTGCATCATTGGACGCATCACTTGAACCTTCATGGAGGAACCTCACACAATGAGCGAAGTCTTATCCGCAATCAACGACGTCATCTGGAGTGACTGGCTGGTCTATCTGTGCCTCGCCAGCGGCGTCTACTTCTCCGTCCGCTCCCGCTTCCTGCAGGTGCGGCACATCAAGGGCATGGTCCAGCAGCTGGTG
Source organism: Kocuria rosea subsp. polaris (assembly GCA_023896275.1). Lineage (GTDB taxonomy): Bacteria > Actinomycetota > Actinomycetes > Actinomycetales > Micrococcaceae > Zhihengliuella > Zhihengliuella polaris_A. The sequence continues at coordinate 3,546 of MLDA01000026.1, forward strand.
CGCGGCGAGCGTTCGCCGTCCGGCGTCTCCTCCTTCCAGGCCCTCGCCATGTCCCTGTCCGGCCGCGTCGGCACCGGCAACATCGCCGGCGTCGCCACCGCCATCGCCTTCGGCGGCCCCGGCGCGCTGTTCTGGATGTGGATGGTCGCCTTCCTCGGCGCCTCCACGTCCTTCATCGAGTCGACGCTCGGCCAGATCTACAAGACCCGCGACCCGCTGACCGGCGAGTACCGCGGCGGCCCGGCTTATTACCTCTCCCGCGCGCTCGCCCACACCAGGGGCGCCCCGTTCTTCAAGGTCTACGGCTACATCTTCGCCGCCGTGACCGTGCTCGCGTGCGGCGTGCTCCTGCCGGGCGTGCAGGCCAACTCGATGGCCACCGCGATTGACGGCGCCTGGGCCCTGCCTTCGTGGACGGTCGCCGTCGGCGCCGTCATCGTCCTGGCGTTCGTGATCATCGGCGGCGTCAAGCGCATCGCCAACTTCGCCGCCTTCGTCGTGCCGTTCATGGCCGTGGCCTACATCATCCTGGCCCTGATCGTCGTGTTCGCGAACGCCGCCGCCCTGCCGGAGATGTTCTCGATGGTCTTCCGCGCGGCATTCGGCATGGACGCCGCCTTCGGCGCCGTCGTCGGCCTCGCCGTCATGTGGGGCGTCAAGCGCGGGGTCTACTCGAACGAGGCCGGCCAGGGCACGGGCCCGCACGCCGCTGCCGCCGCCGAGGTCTCGCACCCGGCCAAGCAGGGCCTCGTGCAGTCCTTCGCCGTCTACATCGACACCCTGTTCGTCTGCTCGGCCACGGGCTTCCTGATCCTCTCCACGGGCGCCTACCGCGTGCACGAAGGTGGAAGTTCCGACGGCTCGGTGCTCGTCGAGGGCGGGCTGCTCTCGACGACCGCGGTGGTCGGACCGCAGTTCGTGCAGGCCGGCTTCGACAGCGTCTTCGCCGGCTTCGGCGCCTCGTTCATCGCGGTCACGCTGATGTTCTTCTGCCTGACGACGATCATCGCCTACTACTACATGGCCGAGACCAACCTGCGCTTCCTCGTGGGCACCGCGTCGAGGACGCTCATCCCGGGCATCAAGGCCAGCGTCGGCCGCGTGACCACGATGGCCCTGCAGGTCGCGATCCTCATCGCCGTCGCGTACGGCTGTGTGAACACCGCGGACAACGCCTGGGCCATGGGCGACATCGGCGTGGGCCTCATGGCCTGGCTGAACATCATCGGCATCTTGATCCTGCAGCAGCCGGCGTTCAAGGCGCTCAAGGACTTCGAGGCGCAGAAGAAGCTGGGACTGGACCCCGTCTTCGACCCGAAGGTCCTGAACATCGTCGGTGCCACGTTCTGGGAGACCTACAAGTCGGACCGAGAGAAGGAAAAGGCCAAACTGTAGTCCCCCGCACCACGTGCGTCCCGCTCATCACGGGGCGCGCGGCATCACTCGCACAGACGAAAGCCGGCGTTCCGCCGTCGTACTTGATCCGTACGACGGCGGGGCGCCGGCTTTTCGCGTTCCCGACGCCTCAGGAGGTGAGCGGATTGGCTCCCCGGGCGACCCGCTCGCCGGGGCGGACGGGACCCGGCGCGGTGCCGGCGCCGAAGGGCGTGCCGCCGAGCGCCTCGCGGCCGTGATCGGTGAGCCAGCCGGAGAGGTCCGGGCCTTGGGGGACGATGCCGGTGGGGTTGATGTCCTCGTGCACGACGTAGTAGTGGCGCTTGATCTGCTCGAAGTCGACCGTGTCGCCGAAGCCGGGCGTCTGGAACAGATCGCGGGCGTAGCCCCAGAGCGCGGGCATCTGATCGAGCTTGTTGCGGTTGCACTTGAAATGGCCGTGGTAGACGGGGTCGAAGCGCACCAGCGTCGTGAAGAGGCGCACGTCGGCCTCCGTGATGGACTCACCCATGAGGTAGCGGCGCGTGCTCAGGCGCTCCTCGAGCCAGTCCATCGCGACCCAGAGGCGGTCGTAGGCGTCGTCGTATGCCGCTTGGTCCCCAGCGAAGCCGCAGCGGTAGACGCCGTTGTTGACCTCGGTGAAGACGCGCTTGATAACGCCGAACATTTCCGACGTCTTCTCGGCCGGGAGCAGGTCCGGGGCGCCCTCGCGGTGGAACTGCCGCCACTGGGTCGAGAAGTCGAGCGTCATCTGCGGGTAGTCGTTGGTGACAACCCCGCCGGAAGCGACTTCCACGATCGCCGGGACCGTGATGCCACGCGGGTAGTCGGGGAAGCGCTTGAAGTAGTTCTCCTGCAGGCGTTCCGTGCCGAGCACGGGGTCGCGCCCGCCCTCGTCGAGGTCGAACGTCCAAGAGCGCACGTCGTGCGTGGGGCCCGGGGTGCCAAGGGAGATGACGTCCTCGAGCCCGAGCAGGCGGCGGACGATGATCGCGCGGTTGGCCCACGGGCACGCGCGGGCGGCGACGAGGCGGTAGCGCCCGGCCTCGACGGGCCACGCCCGCGCCCCCTCGGTCAGTCCGGCCCCGAGCTGGCCGATCGTGCTCGGTTCCGCAGTCGGCAGCGCGGAGACGGCCTCCACGTCTGCGACGATGCGGTCCTCGATGTAGTTCGTGTCCCGCGTGAACTCGCCACCAGTGACGTACGCGCCGCGGGTCGAGTGTTCGGTCGGGGATTGATTCTGGCTCATGCCGTGACCTCCTGCTTGCGAACGGTTTCCAGGGCGTGCGTCCACGCGACGACCTGTTCGAGCATCGACGCCAGTGCTCCGGCGGCGCGGTCGGACGGGGCAAACGTCCCGTCGACGAAGTCGGCGCCCAGAGCGAACATGACGGTCTTCTGGACGTGCGCGACGCCGACGGCGGAGAGGGTTCCGCGCAGGACCTCCACCGCGCGGGCGCCCTTCGCCCCGCCGTAGGAGACGATGCCCGCGGCCTTGTCGCCCCACTCGGCGAAGAGGTAGTCGATCGCGTTCATCAGCGCCGGCGACGGGGCGTGGTTGTACTCAGCGGTGACGAACACGAAGCCGTCGAACGAGCCGATCTTCGCCGACCACACCTTGGTGTGTTCGTGCTGATACTTACTTTTCGACGCCGGGTACGGCTCGTCGAGCAGCGGCAGGGCGTAGTCGGCGATGTCGACGAGCTCAAACTCGATGTCGGGCCGCGCCTTCCGGGCCTCCGTCAGGGTCCACTCGGCCACTTGGGGATTCAGCCGCCCGGGGCGGGTCGATCCTGTCAGAACAGCGATCCTGGTCATGCAAAACTCCTTCGTCGATGCGGCCCTACCACCAACTTACATGCTTTTGCATTTAAGTGGCCAGTGCCCTTGCTGCTACTTCAGCGCATCGAGGTGGGCCGGCTTGACCTTGGCGACGTGCTCGGCGAACTCATCGGCGTGCTTGGTCACGAACCGTTTGATGTAGGGGCACACGGGCACGATCTTCAGCCCCGCGGCCACCGTCTCCTCCAGCGCGGCCCGCGCCAGCACGCCGGCCAGGCCGCGGCCGCCATAGGCCTCGTCAACCACCGTGTGGTAGAAGATCCGCTCGTCCTGGCCGAATCCGAGGTAGTAGGCCTTGCCGATCACGGCACCTCCCTCCGCGGCGGTGTCCACGAGTTCGTAGCGGAGCTTCTCCGCGTAGTTGCGCACCATCATCGCGGCGTTGCTCTCCTGCTCGGTCATGACGTTCTCTCTCCTGTTCACTGTTCGCGGGCGCGCAGTCGCGCGTGGGGCATCTCCGGTGCGGGCAGCGGCGCCGGCGTGCCCTCGGGGAAGGTGCCGAAGCGCGGGTAGGGCGCCCCGTCGTCGTACTCCCCACCCTCCGGCGCGGGGGCCGGATCGGCACCGATCTCCGCCTGCCAGGCGGCGCGGTGGGCGACAATCTCCTCGTGCGCTCGGCCGACGAAGTTCCACCACATCACGATCTTCTCCGGGAACGGTTCGCCGCCGATGATGAGCGCGCGCACGCGCGTTTCTCCCGCGGAGAGCACGACGGCGTCGCGTCCGGTCGGCAGGTACGCCAGGTGGTCGCGGGGCAGGGTTTCGTCATCGAGCCACAAGTCGCCGTCGTCCAGCAGCACGCCGTGCTCGAAGGACGGGTCGAGATCGAGCACGATCTCGGCGCCCGGTTCGAGCAGGATCTCCGCGCCGAGCGTCGGGTGGTCCGTGACGACCGGGGACATGCTCCCGCCGAGCGAGCCGAGGAAGACGCGCAGCTCGGCGCCCTCACCCGTGATGGGCTCGGGCGCGTAATGCTCGAAGTCCGGCTCCCTGCCCCGCGCCGCGTCCGGCAGGGCGAGCCACAACTGGGCGCCGTGCAGCAGGTCGGTCTCGGGAGTGGAGAACTCGGAGTGGCTGATGCCGCGGCCCGCCGTCATCAGGTTCAGCTCGCCGGGCCGCACTGTCGCCTGGTGGCCGGCCGAATCGATGTGCTCGACCGCGCCAGAGAACAGCCAGCTGACCGTGGCCAGACCGGTGTGCGGGTGCCGGGCGACATTCATGCCGCCGGTCGCGGCGACGTGGTCGGGGCCGTAGTGGTCGAGGAAGCACCACGCGCCGATGAGGCTGCGCTCGCGCTGGGGCAGCGTACGGCGCACATCCATGCTGCGCAGCCCGCCGAGGGGCACATCGCGCGGCTCCAGGATTGAGACGCCGTCGCACGGGTCGCCGGCCTGACAGGTCACGGCCTCAGGGGCGCGCTCCAGATCACTCATGGTGCCAGCCTAACGGGCGTCGCCGGCCTCGTCAGGAGGGGATGCCCAATCGCTGCGCGGCGGTGTGCCCGCCGAACCACTCGAACACCCACGCGGACAGGACTGTGGTCATGCGGAATCGGCGCGAAGTCCGCAGATCTTCGGGGCGGCGGAGCAGCAAGGCCACCGACACGTAGAACCCTACGGCCAGGTAGAGCAACGCGATGGCGTACAAGCCGATCGCGGACTGCATCATGCCGACACCCTACCGGCGTGGCTGTTCCGCCGTTCGAGCCGGCGTGCAAAAGTAGCCCTATGACAGGTACCACCTTGCTGATCTTGGGCGCCTCGGGCGACCTGACCTCGCGCCTGCTCCTGCCGGGCCTGGCCACCCTGCTGACCGTCGAGGGCGACCGCCGCGTCACCCTGGTCGGCGCCGATCTGCCGGAGATGTCCGCGGACGCGTGGCGGGAGCGGGTGACGGCCGCGTTCGGGCGCGCGGACGCCGCCGAGGCGCTGCCGCGCGTGCTCGAAGACACCCGTTACGTCGCCGGCGATGCCACGAACCCGCAGGTCCTGGGCGGTCTGATCGAATCCCTCGACGTCGACGCGGACTCGCCGCTGGTGATCTACTTCGCGCTGCCGCCTCAGGTCAGCGCGGCGGTCTGCGGGACGCTGGCCGGGCTCGACCTGCCGGAGAACACGACGCTCGCCCTCGAGAAACCCTTCGGCTACGACGCCCAGTCGGCCAAGGACCTCAACGTGTTGCTCTCCAAGTCGGTGCCGGAGGACCGGGTCTTCCGCATCGACCACTTCCTCGGGCTGTACACGGTCCTGAACCTGCTCGGCCTGCGCTTCGCGAACCGGCTCTTCGAACCCGTCTGGGACCGGGACTCGATCGAGAAGGTGGAGATCTTCTACGACGAAACAGTCACCCTCGAGGGCCGGGCCGGCTACTTCGACCGGGCCGGAGCGCTGCGAGACATGATCCAGTCCCACCTCTTGCAAGTCATGGCCGTCGTCGCCATGGAACCGCCCGCGAGCGTCGGCGAGCGGGATCTGCGCGACGCGATCGGCCAGGTGCTGCGGGCCGCCCGAGTCGTCGACCCCGTCGCCGATTCGAGGCGCGCCCGCTACACGGCCGGGTCGATCGGCGAGCGCGCGGTGCCCGATTACGCGGCGGAGGAGGGTGTCGATCCGGAGCTCGGCACCGAGACCCTCGCCGAGGTGGAGGTCGAAGTCGCGAACCAGCGGTGGGCCGGGGTCCCGTTCATCCTGCGCAGCGGCAAGTCGTTCGCCGAGGTCCGCAAGCAGGTCGTCATTCACTTCAAGCCCCCGGCGCACATCCCCGACGGACTCCTTGGCCGTGACACCCCGGACACCCTGACGATCGACCTGCGCCCGGATACGTTCACGCTCTCGCTCACGACCAACGGCTCGGGCGACGCGTTCACGCTCGGCCGGACGGACCTCGTCGGCGAACTCGGCGGCAGCCAGCTCGAACCCTACGGCGAGGTGCTCTCCTCGATGCTGGACTGCAATCCGCGCCTCGCAGTGCGCGGGGACGCGGCGGAGGAGTGCTGGCGGATCGTCGAACCGGTACTCGCCGCGTGGTCGAGCGACGACGTCCCGCTGGAGACCTACCCGGCCGGCTCGCAGGGGCCGGAGAACTGGTCCAGCACCCGCTGACGATCCCCGTGGCTACGGCTGCCCGACCTCGTACGCGGCCTCGCGCCGCGAGTCGGCCGCGCCCGTGACCGTGCCGTCGTCGTAATCGATCTCGAGCGCCTGCACGGACCCGAAGACCGCGTCGTGCCGGGTCGTGACCCGGCTGTCCCAGCCGCGGGAGCGGATCAGGCCCGTCACCTCCGGGGACGGCTTGGACTCGAGGGCAAGCACCCCGTCCTGCAGGTGGTGCCGCGGCGCGTCGACGGCTTCCTGCAATGTCGCGTCGCGCAAGGCCCACGGCACGAGGACCCCGGAGAGGATGTTCGGGATCTGGTGGCCGCCGGGGCTGCCGATCCCGAGGACCGGTCGGCCCTCGTCGTCGAGGACGACGGTGGGAGCGGCCCAGCTGACCGACTTCCTCCCGGGCGCGGGCCGGTTGTTCGCGCTGCCGTCCGTCTCGAATCGGGAGAGCTGGTTGTTCAGGAAGAACCCGCCGACGCTCTCAGCGGCGCCCCAGAAGTTCGTGATCGTGTTGGTCATCGAGATCGTGAGGCCGTCGGAGTCAACGACGCTCAGGTGGGTCGTGTTGCCCGCGACGATCTGGTCGTCCCCCGTCGACCCGCGTGATTGCTGCACGGAGGCGGGCCCGATGGTGTCCTCGGCGAGCCGGCGGTTCTTCGCGGCGTCGGTGAGTCGGTCGACGGGCACGTCCACGAAGCGCGCGTCCCCGAAGTGGCGAGCGACGTTGTCCTCGGCGACCGTCCAGGCCCCGGAGAGCCGGTCGATGTAGTCGGCCGACCCAGGTTCGGCCGAGTCCACCTGCGCGGCTTCGGCGATCTGCAGCGTCTGGATCACCGCGGCCCCGGGCAGCGCGGGGGCCATCGACACCACCTCGTAGTCGCCGACCTCGCCCGTGACCGGCTCCAGCTTCTCCGTCTCGTAGGCGGCCAGCGATTCCCGGTCGATCCCGTCGACGCGCGAGAGATCGTCGACGAGGCTGCCCGTGTAGAAGGCCTCGGCGCCCTCGTCCGCCAGAGTCCGCATCGTCCCCGCGAGATCCTCCTGGACGAGCCGGTCCCCCTCGCCGATCGCGCCCCACCCGGAACGGAACTGGGACAGCCCGGAGACGGCGGAAGGACCGACGTCGGCCTCCAGCCGGTGGGCGAGGAACGGCGTGACCTCGAACCCCTCCTCGGCGAGCTTGATCGCCGGCGCCAGCACCTGCTTCCAGTCGAGCTGGCCGTGCTCGGCATGGATCTGAGCCATCCCCGACACGAAGCCCGGGATGCCCGTCCCCGACTCGGGCACGGTACCGTCCTGGGCGACGACCTCGCGGTAGTCGTACGTCATCGGGTCGGCACCGGGTTCGACGAGGACGGTCGACCCGCCTCCGCCGATGCCAGAGGCGAAGGGTTCGACGACGGCCACCGCGAACGCCGTGGCGACGGCGGCATCGGCCGCGTTGCCCCCGGCGTCGAGGATCTCCATTCCCGCATCGACCGCGGCCGGGTGCGCGGCCGCGACCGCGTGCTCGCTCAGCAGACTCTCCTCGGGGGCCTCCTCCGAGGCAGACGGCGTGCTCGACGCCGACGGACCCGGCGGCTCAGACGCCCCCGGTGGGGAAGCGGGTGCGGGGTCGCCGGCCGGCGTCGAACAGGCGGTGGTGGCCAGGAGGACGGCGGCGATGGCGGCGCCAACGGTTTTTCTCGGCATGTGGATCATTCCTCATTCCGACGTATTGGGGCCCTGAAATTCAGGCTGATCCCGCACAATCTAACAAGTCCCTTACGCGGTACTCGATGCTGAATCCCGTTCCAAGGTCTGTCCTTTAGGATCGGCGGGATTCGATTCTGCCCCCTCGCCTACAGGACACCCTCGGCACCATGACACGCACCGCTGCACCCGCTCCGACACCCGACGAACGCGCGTCGGGAACCGGCGCGGCGCGGATCGTCGCGCTGGACGCTGCACGGGCAGCGGCCATCGTGGGCATGATCGCCGTGAATGTGGGTCCCCGAGACAGCGAGGGACCGCTCAGCCTGTTCTATCTGCTCCCGGCCGGGCGGGCGTCCCTGCTCTTCATGCTGCTGGCGGGCATCGGCATGTCGATCCTCTCGCGCGCGGCCCGACTCCCGGGCGGCAAGACGCCGTGGCCGGCCATCGTCTGGCGAGCCGTCCTGCTGATCGCGGGCGGGCTGGCCCTGCAGCTCCTGGAACATGACGTGAGCGTCATCCTCCCCACCTACGGCTTCCTGTTCCTCGTTTCCCTGCCCCTCCTGCGGCGCTCCAACCGGACGCTGACGGTGGCCGCGGCGCTGCTCGCGGCCACCGGCCCGCTCGTCTGGATCCTCGCGCAGACGACGACGGGAGAGACCTTCGAGTTCATCCCGCCGACGCTCCTCGACGGACCGGCCGACATCCTGCACGGCATCGTGTTCTCCGGCTCGTACCCGGCGGTGGTGTGGGCGGCGCCGTTCGTGCTCGGTCTCCTCATCGGCCGGGCGGACTTACGGGACCGTCGGCTACAGAAACGGTTCGTCATCGTCGGCGCCGTCGCGGCCGTCGGCGGGTACCTGCTCTCGCGGCTGCTCGTAGCTCTTGTGGGCGAACCCGCCGAAGAAGTCGGACTGGACCGACTCGTCTCTGCGGTGGACCACTCGCAGATGCCGCTCTGGCTGATCTCCGGCACGGGCAGCGCCGTGTTGGTGCTAGGAGTGTTCCTGCTGAACGAGCGCCTCGTCGCCCGCCGCCTCGGATTCCTCGCCGCTACCGGGCGCCTGTCGCTCACGATCTACGTGGGACACCTCGTGCTGCTGGCCGCGCTCGTTCGCCCGGAGCCGTACACCATGCCTCAGGGCATCGCCATCACCACCGCCATCACCGTGCTCGCGGTCGTCTTCGCGAGTCTCTGGACCCGGCGCTTCGCGACCAGGCCGCTGGAGCTGCTCTTCCGCTGGCCCCGCCGGCGGCGCTCCGGGCGCTGACTCGCCAGGCGTGCGCGGCTACATCTCGGACTTGCCGCGCCGCCAGTAGCCCATGAACGAGACCTGCTTGCGGTTCATGCCCGCGTCGCGCACGAGGTACCGGCGCAGCTCCTTGATGGTCCCCGCCTCTCCGGCGAGCCACGCGTAGAACGGCTGATTTCCGCCGCCGGCCGTCTCCCACAGGATCGTCTCATCGACGTCGATGTCCTCCGGCTCGCGGCCCGCGACGACGGCGCCGGCCGCAGGGATCGCCACGGCCGAGCGCACGGCCGTCTCCAGGAGCTCGCCGTGGGGTCGGGACCCGCGCGGCAGCCACTGCACGGAGACTCCGGAGCGCGTGAAGGACCCCTGGATGTCGTCGACCGTCGGGACCTCGATGAACGCGTTGCCCGTCATGCCGGGCGGCAGCGTCTCCAGGATCGAGCAGATCGCCGGAGCCGCCGTCTCGTCGCCGGCGAGCAGAATGCGCCGGGCGGTCCCCGGGCGGAACTCGATGCCCGCGTAATCCGTCCCGCACAGCGCGGCGTTCGGTCCGAGCATCGTGATCGTCTGCCCGGGCTCAGCCGTCGCCGCCCACACCGACGCCGGGCCGCCGACGAGTTCGCCGTCGACGCGCTCGACGTGCAGGACAAAATCGACGTCGATCTCCGGGTACTCGCCCAGGTTGCCGGGGTGCCCCGCGGGCCGGTACGAGCGGATCGAATACGTGCGCAGCCAGCCGCGCTCAGCGGCGTCGATCTGCAACCAGTTCCGGTACCACGCGGTGACGTCCGTGTCGGCGATCTGACCGTCCGGTCGCAGCGCCGCGAAGTGGTCCACTCCCCCGCTGTCGCCCGGGATGACCAGCTTGATGCGCAGATCCAGGGGGTGGCCGCCCGTGCCGAAGTGCGCGAGGTCCTCACCCGTGAACGTCACCCGGCGGTAGCTCGGGCTGAGCGTCGTCGTCGCCACGGCGTGCAGCGTGAACGCCAGTGTGGGGCAGGCCTCGAGGGCCGGGCGCAGCCCGCCGGCCGGCACGACGTCGTCGCCCGCCTCAGGTTCGGACGCCACGGAAGGCAGCGTCCCGGTCGGCCGACCGGCCGCGGCGCGCGCAGCGTTCTCGTCGTGGTTGACGTCGCGCACAACCCGGTTGCGGCCGATCGGCAGCACGAGCGGCGTTCCGGCCACCGGGTCGGGAATGACGCGGCTCGGCATGCCGAACACGTCCTGCACCATCTTCTCGGTCACGACGGCGGCCGGGTGGCCCTGCGCGTAGATCTCCCCGCCCTTGAGGGCGATCAGGTGGTCGGCGTAGCGCGCAGCGAGGTTGAGGTCGTGCAGGACGATCGCCACCGTGGTGCCGCGGCGGCGGTTCAGATCGGCGACGACGTCGAGCACCTCGAGCTGGTGGGCGACGTCGAGGTAGGTCGTCGGCTCGTCGAGCAGCAGCAGGTCCGTTTCCTGGGCGAGCGCCATCGCGATCCACACGCGCTGGCGCTGGCCGCCGGAGAGCTCGTCGATCGCACGGTCGGCGAGTTCCTCGGTGCCGGTCGCGTGCATAGCGCGCGCGACGGCGTCGTCGTCCTCCGCGGACCAGCGGCGGAACCAGCCCTGGTGCGGGTAGCGGCCGCGGCCGACCAGCTCGCGCACGGTGATGCCGTCCGGGGCGACGGGCGTCTGCGGCAGCAGGCCGAGCACCTTGGCGATCTCGCGGGCGGGCTGGGAGTGGATGTCCTTGCCGTCGAGCACGACGGAGCCGCCGGACGGCTTGAGCAGGCGGGACATGCCGCGCAGCAGCGTGGACTTGCCGCAACCGTTCGCGCCGACGATCATCGTGACCTCGCCGGCCGGCAGATCCAGCGACAGGTCGGTGACGATGGTGGACTTGTCGTATCCCAGGCTCAACGACCGGGCAGTAAGTTGGGCCATGTCAGCCTCCCATTCCTTGTTTGTTGGAGCGCACCAGAAGCCAGAGCAGGAACGGTGCGCCAAGCGCGCCCGTGATCACTCCCGCGGGGAGGCTGGTGTCGCCGAAGAGGTTGGCGCCTGCGAAGTCGGCGGCGAGCACGAGGGCTGCGCCCACGAGTGCCGAGCAGGCGAAATTGGTGCGGCCGGCGAGTATCCGCGCGAGCGGGCCGGCGAGGAACGCGACGAACGCGATCGGGCCGGTCACCGCGATGGTGCACGCGCTGAGCGCGACGCCGAGGACGACGAGTGCGGCGCGGGTGCGGCGGACGTCGAGTCCGAGCCCGCTGGCGGCGTCGTCTCCGAGCTCGAGGATCTGCAGCTTGGAGACGGCCAGCGCGGTCAGCGGGACGAGCACGGCGAGGCCCACGAGCATAGTTCCCGCCCGCTCCCACGTGCTCGTCGAGAGCGAACCGACGAGCCAGTGCAATGCGTCGCCCGCGGCGCGGACATCGGTGCGGGTGAGCAGGTAGTTCATGACCGCCTGCAGCATCGCGGCGACGCCGATGCCGATGAGGATGAAGCGGCCGCCGGTGTGCTTGCCCGAGTCGGCCATGAAGTACACGAAGAGGGCCACGACGAGGCCGCCGGCGAACGCCGCGAGGCTCAGCAGCGGGCCGGCGAGCCCGAACACGAGCATGCCGGTCACGGCCGCCGTCGCCGCTCCGTAGCCGACGCCGATGACGTCCGGACTGGCCAGCGGATTGCGCAGCAGGGTCTGGAACACGGTGCCGGAGAGGCCCAGCGCGGCCCCGGCCATCGCGCCGACCGTCGCGGCGGGCAGCCGGTGCTCCAGCACGATGAAGCTCAGCCCCGGCAAGGTCTCGCCGGCGAGAATGCGCACGAGCTCGTCGACGTAGACGAACGGGCTGCCGAGCATCACTCGAGCGATGAAGAGCACGACGACGACCCCCGCGAGGATCGCTGCCACCCGGCGCACACGCCGTGCCGAGCTGCGCGCGGCGCTCGGGAGAACACCGCTGCTCGCGTGGGCGTCCGCGGGTGCCGGAGCGGTTTCTGCACGCTTGAGCACTAGAGAGTCACCTGCTTCCGGGTCCGGATGAGCCAGATGAAGACGGGGGCGCCGATCACCGCGGTCATGACGCCGACCTGCACCTCGCTCGGCGGCAGGACGATGCGGCCGAGCACGTCTGCGCCGAGCAGCAGCACCGGGCCGGCGAGGATGCTCAGGGGCAGCAGGTGCCGGTAGTCGGCGCCGACCAGGAGCCGAAGGGCGTGCGGGACGACGAGGCCGAGGAACGCGATCGGCCCGGCCAGCGCCGTCGCGCCGCCGGCGAGCAGGACGACGCCGAGCCCCGAGACGATGCGGCCGCGTCCGACGCGCACGCCGAGCCCGGTCGCGGCGTCGTCGCCGAGGGCCAGCGCGTTGAACAGGCGCGTCGAGGCCAGCGCGAGCACCGTTCCGACAGCGATGAACGGCACCATGGTCGCCACCTCGGCGACGCTGCGGGCGCCGAGGACGCCGACCTGCCAGAAGCGGAAACCGTCGAGCGCCGTCTGATCCATGAGCAGGACCGCGTGCATGATCGACGCCAGCCCGGCCGCCAGCGCGGCGCCGGCGAGCGCGAGTTTGACCGGAGTGGCGCCTTCGCGCCCCAGGCTGGCGATCAAGTAGATGACGACCGCCGCGAAGGCCGCGCCGGCGAAGGCGAACCAGGAGTATCCGGAGACGCTCGTGATCCCGAACAGGTGGATGCCGAGGACGACCGCGAGCGCGGCTCCGGCGTTCAGGCCGAGGATGCCCGGGTCGGCCAGTGGGTTGCGGGTGATGCCCTGCATCGCGGCGCCCGCCAGGGCGAGGGCCGCGCCCACGACGAGCCCCGTCACCGTCCGCGGGATCCGCGCCTGGATGACCACGTGGTCGGTGACCGCCGGGTCGTAGGCCGTCAGCGCCTGCCACACGACGGGCAGGCTCGTCGCGCGGGCGCCTACGGCCAAGGAGATCCCGGAGAGGACGACGACGGCCGCAACCAGCACGAGCCCCGTCGCCAGGGCGCGGCCCACGGGAACCGGCTTCGCCGCGCGGGATGTACCGGCCGCCGTCGTGACCGCGGCCCGGGTGCGCAACGTCTCGGTCATGCGCTCTTCCTCATCGTGATCTCTAGACTGGTCAAATGGTCGATTCTCCTCAGCCGACGCCCGTTTCCGCGTTCGCCTCGATGCTGCTCGCGCCCAACCCGGGCCCGATGACCCTCGACGGCACGCAATCCTACGCCGTGCGGTTCCCGGGTCACGACTCCGTCGTGGTGGTCGATCCAGGACCCGCCGACGACGCGCACCTGACGGCGCTGGCCGCGTTCGGCGGGGTCGCTCTGATCCTGGTCACGCACCGTCACGCCGACCACTCGGCGGGCATCGATCGGCTGCACGAGCTGACCGGTGCGCCGGTGCGGGCCGCTTCGGCCGAGTTCTGCCGACCGGCCGCAACGGGCCATCCGGCCCACGGCACGGACGCCGGCCGACCGCTGATCCATGGCGAGGTGATCGAATCGGCCGGAGTTCGGATCAAGGTCCTGGCGACGCCGGGACACACCTCGGACTCGATGAGCTTCTTCCTGCCCGACGACGGGGCGCACGGCGCCATGATCACCGGCGACACGATCCTCGGGCGCGGGACGACGATCCTCGACTTCCCGGATGGGACCCTCGGCGACTACCTCGAGAGCCTCGAGACGCTGGCCGGTTTCGGCGACGCGAAGGTCCTGCCCGCCCACGGCGGGACCCTGCCGGCCCTCGCATCGATCGCCCGGGCTTACCGGGCTCACCGCGAGCAGCGGATCGAGCAGGTGCGCGCCGCCGTCGAACTGATCGCGGCCCGGCGCGCGGACGCCGAAGGCCCCGCAGCGGCGACCGTGGCCGAGGTGGCCGACGTCGTGTATGCGGACGTCGACCCCTCGGTCCGGTCGGCTGCGGAGCACTCCGTCGCCGCCCAGCTGGCGTACCTTCACGGCGAGGATCACCGGTAGCGTTTCAGGGCTACTTGATGAGTCCGTCGGCCGTCTCGATGAAGTCCGGGATGACGTTCTCGAGCGCCCACGGCAGGCCCAGGACGTTGGCGGCGGAGATGGACATTGTCTCCTCGTTGGACCGCGTGGCCACGAGGCCGTCGTTCGCGACCGCCGGGATCTGCGCGTAGAGGTCGTCCTCCGTGACGGCCGACAGCTCGGTGCCCTCTGGGATGAACGTGTAGAGGATGTCGGAGTCCAGCTCGTCGGCGCGCTCGACCGACCACTCGAAGTAGAAGGAGCCCTCCTCGGTGTTCTCGGTGACGATCGGCGCCTGCTTCATGCCCATGGTCTCGAAGAGCCGTGCCCGCGTGTCGCCGCCTGCGTAGACGTTGATCGTGTTCTCCGCCAGGTCCAGGTTCGCGGCGATGAAGGTGAGGTCTTCGATGCCCGGGTGGTCCTCGGCGATGGCTGCGAAGTCCGCCTCGATGTCTGAGACCAGCGCCTCGGCCTCGTCGGGCTTGCCGAGGGCCTCACCCGTGACCTTCGCAACGTCCTGCCACGGCGACTGGTAGTTCGCCTCCTGCGGTCCGACGACGGGCGCGATCTTGGAGAGCTTGTCGAACTCCTCCTTGGTCAGGCCGGAGTAGGCCGCGAGGATCACGTCCGGCTCCAGCGCGGCGATGGCCTCGAAGTTCACGCCGTCGACCTCGCTGTAGAGCTCCGGCGCGCCGTCCGATCCGAGCGGGGCGCCGAGCTCCTCGAGCTTGTCATCCACCCAAGCGGTCGTTCCGTCTTCGCCGCCGCCCCACGCATCGGCCGGCATGCCGACCGGGACGACGCCGAGCGCCAGGGCGGTATCGGCGTTGCTCCACGAGATGGTGACGACGCGCTCCGGCTGTTCCGGGATCACGGACTCCCCGTGGATGCTGTCGACGGTCACGGGGAACGCGCCGGAGGCGGCGTCGGAGGAATCGGCGGTACCCGTCGCGGCGCCCGAGCAGGCGGAGGCGGCGAGAACGGTGGCGGCTGCTGCTGCAAGCAGGCCGGCGCGGCGTGAAAAGGCCATGGGAAGTCCTTGAGGGGTCTCGAGTTGATTCGTGGAGCGGCCGATGGGCCAACGAAGTAAGGCTAGCCTCAGCCGGACGGATTACGCAAAACTTGTGTTACCCAATTGGACTGAAATCTGCCATCGAAGTTCGATTTGAGATTAGGCAGACCTTCCTATAGCTTCATCTCGACACCTATTTTCGTAATAGTTTCGTTCGCTAATTGTTTGGACCTTCGCGGTCGCTCGCCCCTGACACTGGAGAAGAAGATGAAGCTTTCCCGCACGTCCGCATCACTCGGCAGCGTTGCCGCCGTCGCACTGCTGGGTCTCACCGCCTGCGGCGGCAGCACCGACGCAGCCGAGCCTGGCACCAACGCTCCGGCGGAGACGATCACCGTCGAAACCAACAACGGCCCCGTCGAGATCCCCGCCGATGCAGAGCGTGTCGCCGCGCTGGACAACACGTCCTTCACGACACTCAAGGCCCTCGGCGTCGAGCCGGTGGCGGTGCCGAAGCAGCTGCTCCCCAACACCGGATTCGAGGACTGGCGCGACGACGAGGAGATCGCTGACGTCGGCACCCACCGCGAGGCGGACCTCGAGGCCCTCAACGCAGCCGAGCCGGACGTGATCGTCGGCGGCTACCGGTTCTCCGAATACACCGACGACCTCGCCAAGATCGCCCCGGTCCTCGACGTCACCCCGGACTCCGAGACCCCCGGCGTCTGGCTGGACGGCCTGCGCACCCAGACCGAAACGCTCGGCGCGGTCTTCGGGGCCGAGGAGCAGGCCGCCGCGATCGTCGCCGACCTGGACGCGGCACAGTCCGCCGCGGAAGCTGCGACCGATGGTGAGACCGTCTTCCTCGCCAACGCCTCCGCCGGGAAGCTCGACAACGGCGCCGGCCGCATCGGCCGCCTGCTCGAGGGAGTCGACCTCGAGGACGTCTTCGCCAGCGAGGAACTCGACGGCGAATCGGTGCACAACGACTCCGGCCTCGCCCCCGAGACCGTCGCCGAGGCCGATCCGGACTGGATGATCGTGATGGACCGCGACGCCGCCGTCTCCTCCGCGGAAGACGACTTCACGCCCGCGCAGTCGCTCGTCGCCGCGCTTGAGAACGTCTGGGGCGAGACGACGTTCTTCGCGAACGACCAGATCATCTACCTCGACGCCAACTTCTACGTCACCGAGGGCATCCAGGCCTACACCGAGGCCTACGAACAGATCGCCGAAGCCTTCTCGGCCAACTAGCCCCGAACGCACACCACCGCCATGCGCAACCTCTCCACCCGGTTCTTCCCGGCCGCCGTCGTCCTGGCGGCGGTCGGGCTGACCGTGGCCTCGCTGCTCGTCGGCGGGTACAGCATCACCTTCGAGAAGCTGCTGCACGACCCCGCCGCGCAGCACATGTTCCTCGTCTCACGCATCCCGCGCACGCTCGCGCTCATCTTCGCCGCCGCGGCGATGAGCGTGTGCGGAGTGATCATGCAGCTGATCACCCAGAACAAGTTCGTCGAGCCCACCACGGCCGGGACCGCCCAATGGGCCGGGCTGGGCATGCTCGCGATCCTGATCGTGGATCCCGGCGCGACGCCGATCGCCAAGATGGCTGTCGCGATCGCCTTCGCCTTCGCCGGAACGTTCATCTTCATCGCGTTCCTCAACCGGGTGCGCGTTAAGAACTCGCTCGTGGTCCCACTCGTCGGGATCATGCTCGGCGCGGTCGTCGGCTCGTTCTCAACGTTCCTCGCGGGCACGTTCGACCTGCTGCAGACCATGTCGGCGTGGCGATCGGGCGGGTTCAGCAGCATCGTCGAGGGCTTCTACGAACCGCTCTGGCTGGCCGCCTTCGTGTGCGTCGCCGCGTACTTCGTCGCCGACCGCTTCACCGTCGCCGGCCTCGGCAAGGACGTCGCGACCAACGTGGGCCTGAACTACCACCGCGTCGTCTTCCTCGGCGTCACGATGGTGGCGCTTGCGACCGGCGTGACCACCGTCGTCGTCGGCTTCATCCCGTTCCTCGGGCTGATCGTGCCGAACGTCGTGTCGATGATCCTGGGCGACGACCTACGCCGCAACCTGCCGTGGGTCGCCGCGCTCGGCGTCGTCTTCCTGCTCGCGTGCGACCTCATCGGCCGTACCATCATCATGCCGATGGAGCTGCCCGCCTCCGTCATCCTCGGCGTCGTCGGCGCCGTCGTCTTCATCTCCCTCGTTCTCAGGCAGCGCCAGCATGTCAACGCTTAGTCCCAGCCCCGCCGCAACCACGACGACGGCGCACCCGACCCCCAGCACCTCCCCGCCCGCGGCGCGGGCCAGGCGGCGGCTCACGCCCGGCGCGCGGATCGCGATCATCGCTGCGCTCGTGGTCGTCGCCTCCGCGTGCTTCCTCCTGATGTTCATCCGCGGGTCGTTCGAGTTCGCGTTCGAACGACGGCTGACGATGTGGGGGGCGATGGTCGTCGTCGCGTTCACGCAGGGCGTCGGCACCGTCGTGTTCCACACCGTCACGCACAACCGGATCCTCACGCCCTCGATCATGGGGTTCGACTCGATCTACACGCTCATGCAGACCGTGCTCGTGACGGTGTTCGGCGGGCTGTTCCTCGTCAACGCCGACGGCGTCCCGATGCTGCTGGGCCAGACCGCGGCGATGGTCCTCTTCGCCACGGTGCTCTACCGCTGGCTGTTCTCCGGAAAGTTCGGCAGCCTCTACATCCTGCTGCTCGTCGGCGTCGTCTTCGGCATGGCCTTCGACTCGATTTCGATCTTCCTGCAGCGCCTGCTGAACCCGACCGACTACGACATGCTCTCCGTCGAGCTGATGGGCCGCATGAGCTCGGTCGACGCGACGTACCTGCCGTGGGCGTTCGCGGTCTGCGCCGCCGTCGGGTGGGTCCTGTGGAGCCGCCGGTTCCGGCTCGACGTCCTGCTGCTTGGCCGCGACGCCGCCCAGAGCCTCGGCATCAACCACAAGCGCGAGCTGACGGCGATGCTGATCGTCATCGCGGTCATGGTCGCCTTCTCCACCGCGCTCGCGGGCCCGATGACGTTCTTCGGGTTCATCGTCGCGACGCTCGCCTATCAGGTCGCCGGCACCCACGAGCACCGCTTCGTGATGCCGATGGCGTTCCTGCTCGGCCTGTTCACGCTCGTCGCCGGGCAGTTCGTGCTCCAGCACGTCTTCTACGCGTCGGGTTTCCTGACCGTCATCATCGAATTCGTCGGCGGGGCGCTCTTCCTGCTGATCCTGCTGCGAAAGGGCAAGATGTGATCGCCTTCACCGAGGTCCACAAGTCCTACAACGACACCACCGTCCTCGGCCCCGTCACGGGCCGGATCGCCGCGGGCGGGATGACGGCGCTCATCGGCCCCAACGGCGCCGGCAAGTCGACCCTGCTGACGATCATCGGGCGTCTGCTGGATCCGACGGCCGGGCGCATCACGGTCAAGGACCACGACATCGCCACGACCAAGGGCGCCGACCTGGCGAAGCTACTCTCGATCCTGCGCCAAGAGAACCACATGACCGCGCGGCTGACGGTGCGCGACCTCGTGGGATTCGGCCGCTACCCGCACTCCAAGGGCCGACTCACCGAAGCCTGCCGCGCCGCCATCGACTCCGCGCTCGACTTCCTCAACCTCACGGGCCTGCAGGATCGGTTCATGGACCAGCTCT
This sequence comes from Kocuria rosea subsp. polaris, assembly GCA_023896275.1. Classification (GTDB taxonomy): domain Bacteria; phylum Actinomycetota; class Actinomycetes; order Actinomycetales; family Micrococcaceae; genus Zhihengliuella; species Zhihengliuella polaris_A. Next base: position 22,490 of record MLDA01000026.1, read on the forward strand.
CCGGCGGCCAGCGCCAGCGCGCCTTCGTCGCCATGGTCCTGGCTCAGGACACCGAGTACGTGCTGCTCGACGAGCCCCTGAACAACCTCGACATGAAGCACGCAGTGCTGATGATGCGCCAGCTGCGGCGCGCGGCCGACGAACTGGGCAAGACCATCGTGCTCGTCATCCACGACATCAACTTCGCCGCTGCTTACTCCGATCACATCGTGGCCCTGCGCGAGGGGCAGGTCGCCTACGCCGGCACGCCGGAGGAGATCATGCGCGACGACGTGCTCACGGACGTCTTCGACACCGGCGTGCGCGTGCACGAGATCGAGGGCCGCCGCACCGCCATCTTCAGCCTCTGACCGGCGTCCGTGACGCCCCGGGTCGGCCCGCCCTTCCGGGATTATGCGCCGGCGGCTCCCAAGGCGACGGCGGCGTGCGCGGCTCGTTCTGCGCAGTCACCGGGCGGTCCCGTGATCGGCGACATGAAGTGCGCCTGCGAATCTCAATTCGCCACCCGCCTCGGCCCCGCGATCGCGACTTTGAGGTGAGGCTACCCTTGCTATAGATTCAGCGTGACCCGCGTCATTACGCAAGATGCTTGTTGCGTAATGTGCCGGGTACATCACATCGCACCTGTCACCTCTGGAGAGGCACATGAAGAATCTATCGAAGGCGATCACCGCCGCATCGGCCCTCGTCGCACTCGCAGCCCTGAGCGCCTGCGGTTCCAACGCATCTTCCCCGGAAGCCGACGACACCGCAGTCGCCGCTGAGCCGGCCTCCGACGAGTCGCTGGTCCTCTACTCGGGCCGCGACGAAGAGCTCATCGCTCCCCTCGTCGACCAGTTCACCGAGGAGACGGGCATCGAGGTCGAGGTCCGCTACGCGGGGACTCCTGAGATGAACGCGCTGCTCCTCGAGGAGGGCGACGCCACCCCGGCCGACGTCTTCCTCTCCCAGGACGCCGGCGCGCTCGGCTCGTTGGCCAAGGCCGACCTGCTCGCCGAGCTGCCGGAGAACCTTGCCTCCCAGGTGCCCGCCGAGCTGACCTCGACCGACGGCTCGTGGGTTGGTCTGACCGGCCGCGCCCGCGTCATTGCGTTCGACGGCGACAAGCTCACCGCCGACGAGGTCCCGGACACCGTGGACGCGCTCGTGGAGGACGAGTGGAAGGGCCGCGTCGGCTTCCCGCCCGGCAACGCCAGCTTCCAGTCCTTCGTGACCGCGCTGCGCGTGCTCGAGGGTGAAGACGCCGCCGCCGCGTGGCTCGAGGCCCTGGCCGGAAACGACCCGGTCCTGACCGAGAAGAACGGCCCGACCCTCGAGATGGTCAACAACGGCCAGCTCGACCTCGGCCTCATCAACCACTACTACTGGTACCAGCTCGCCGCCGAGCAGGGCGCCGAGAACATGCGCGCGGAGCTGAAGTTCCTCCCGGGCGACGCCGGCGGCATCGTCAACGTCACCGGCGCGGCCGTGCTCGCCGGCTCGGGTGAGAACGAGAACGCGCTTGCCTTCGTCGAGTTCCTGCTCGCCGACTCCGCGCAGACCTACTTCGCGGAGGAGACCTTCGAGTACCCGCTGGTGCCCGGTTCCCCCGCCCCGGAAGGCCTCCCGGCCCTCGACGAACTGATCAACCCGGAGCTCGACCTGAGCGACCTCGACTCGCTCGAGGAGAGCCAGTCCATGCTGGCCGACGCCGGGCTGCTCTAGCCCGTCCTGCTGATGCCCCGAGGTACTTCCCGCCGGCTGCCGCGCGCCCTGACGCTCGCGGCGGCCGGCTGCGGTCTGCTCGCGGCCGTGCCCCTGATCTACCTCGTGGTCAGGGTCGCGACCGCGGGGCCGGAGAGCCTGATCGCCACGCTCTCACGGCCCCGCCTGCCCGAGCTGCTGCTCAACTCTCTGCTGCTGACGACGGCGGTCACCGCGACCGCCGTCGTCATCGGCGTTCCCATCGCGTGGGCGCTCGCGCGCGCCCGCCTGCCCTGGCGCAACGGGTGGGCCGCGCTCGCCGCCCTGCCGCTCGCCGTGCCGTCCTACGTCGCCGCGTACGGCTGGCTGGCCGCGTTCCCCGCGATGACCGGCTTCTGGGCCGCCTGGTTCGTGTTGTCCCTGGTAGGGATCCCGTACGTCGTGCTGCCCGCGACGGCGGCCCTGCGCTCCTCGACCACGGACCTCGACGACGTCGCCCGCACGCTCGGCCGGGGCCCGGTCGGAGCGTTCGTGGCCGGCACCCTGCCGCAGATCCGGCCGGCGGTGCTCTCCGGCGCGCTGCTTGTGGCGCTCTACACGCTCAGCGACTTCGGCGGCGTCGCCCTCTTCCGCTTCCAGGTCTTCACGACGGCGATCCACCGCGCCTACGCCGCCAGCTTCGACCGCGACTACGCCGCCATCCTCGCCACCCTCCTGATGCTCGTCGCCCTGCTGATCGTCCTCGGCGAGCAGCTCACCCGCCGCCAGACCCGGCACGGGAACAACGGATCGCACCGGCGTTCCGCCCCGATCCGCCTCGGGGCGTGGACGGTCCCCGTCTGCGCCGGACTCGTCGTCGTACCGCTCCTGACCGCTGGCGTGCCGGTCGCGGCGCTCATCGTGCGGTGGGCGCAGGCCGCCGACATGGCCGCGATCGACCCCGTGCGATTCGCCGCCGCCCTCGGCAATACCGTCGCCCTCTCGGCCGGCGGGGCGCTCATCGCCCTCGGGCTGGCCACCCCGATCGCCGTGCTCTCCGCCCGCCACTCCGGCCGCCGCGTGCGCCTACTCGAGACCCTCGGCGCGCTCCCGCTGGGGCTACCCGGGATCGTCGTCGGGCTCTCACTCGTCTTCGTCTCGCTCAAGGTCGTGCCATGGTGGTACCAGTCGGCCGGCGTGCTGGCCTTCGCCTACGGCGTCCTGTTTCTGCCCAAGGCCATCGGCGGGGTGCGCAGCGCCGTCGCGCAGGTCCCGACCGAGCTCGAGGACGTCGCGCGCAGCCTCGGCGGCTCCCGGGTACGCGTCTGGTGGGAGGTCACCGCGCGGCTCGCCTCCCCCGGCGCCGCCGCCGCCGCACTCCTCGTCGCCGTCACCGCCATGAAGGAGCTTCCCGCAACCCTGATGTTGCGCCCCACCGGCACCAACACCCTCGCCACGGAGCTGTGGTCGCGCACCGATATCGCCGCCTACGGCGCCTCCGCGCCCTACGCGCTCGCGCTGCTGGCCGTCGCCGCGGTGCCCGCCTTCTTGCTCTCCCAACAGCGCCCCGGCGCCTCCGATACGACAGGAGCCACCCCATCAGCGAGCTGAGAGTCACCGATCTCGAGGTCGAGTACGGATCCACCCGCGTGCTGCGCGGCATCGACCTGTCGGTCCCCGCCGGGGACCTGCTGGCACTCGTCGGTCCGAGCGGGTGCGGCAAGACGACGGCGCTGCGCGCCATCGCCGGGCTCGAACGTGCCAGCGCGGGGACGATCTCCGTCGGCGGGCGCCTGCTCGCCGACCCGGCCCGCCACGTCCGCCCGGAGCAGCGGCGCATCGGCTGGGTCCCGCAGAGCGCCACCTTGTTCCCGCACCTGACCGTCGCGCAAAACGTCGCGTTCGGCCTCAAGGACGCCGGCGGTTCACGGCGCTCGGCCAAGCGACGGGCCGCCGACCCCGAGGTGCACCGACTGATCGAACTCGTCGGTCTCGCCTCCCACGCGGGCATGCTGCCCGCGCAGCTCTCCGGCGGTCAGGCCCAGCGGGTCGCGCTTGCTCGAGCGCTGGCCGCGGGACCCGACCTCGTGCTGCTCGACGAACCCTTCGGCGCCCTCGACCCGCTGCTGCGCCATCAGCTGCGCGACTCGACCCGCGCCTGGCTGCGCGCGGAATCCGTGACCGGCGTGCTTGTCACCCACGATCAGTCCGAGGCGCTCTCCGTCGCCGATCACGTGGCCGTCATGCGCGACGGTGAGCTGCTCCAGCAGGCGTCGCCGCGGACGTTGTTCTCGCGCCCGGTGACGCCCTGGGTGGCTGGGTTCGTCGGCGACGCCGTCTTCCTCGACGCGGTCGTGCGATCTGTGGGCGCCGGGCACGACTCGGTCCTGGACACCACGAGCGAACTCGGCGAGGTGCCGGCCCGCTGGATGGGGGCGGTGCCACCGTCGTCCGGCGAGACGGTGCGGCTCATGGTCCGGCCCGCGCAGGTGGTCCCGCGTGCCGACGGCGTGCGCGGCCGGGTCGCCTCGCTGCGCTTCACCGGGTACGACGCCGTCCTCACGGTCGAGCTGCCGACCGGGACGGCGGTGTCCGCGCTCGTTCCGGCGGCCGAGGCCCCGGACCACGACGCCGACATCGAGGTCGGCGTGAACGGTGAGGCCCTCGCCTACCCCGCCGCCTCCGTCTGACCACCGTGCGCAGAACCCTGCGCGCCGCGCTAGGGGTTCGATACGTCGGTCCGGTAGGGGCTCACCCCGGACCAACTCAGCAACCCCCGGAGGGACCCCACGGCCGCCGAGGGAACCCACGGCCGCCGGGCCCTACCGCCGGGGGACGCCGGCCGAATCGAGGATCCGGCGCAGCCGCTCGGGTTCGACGAGGTCTCGCCAGAGCCACCGCGCGACGCTCCGTCCCGTGCGGCGGATCCGGTCTTCACGCACCTTCTCCGCAGCGACGATGTCGCCCTCCGAAACGCCCCGCTCGACGGCTCCCCGCGTGTACTTCTGCCACCCGTCGAACTCGCCGGCCACCCGGGCCCCGTCCCAGTAGAAATCGACGTCGGCGAACCGGCCCTGTTTATCCCGGATCGGTTCCTGCAACCGGGGCGGTTGGTATCCCAGCTGGTGGATCCGCACCCGGCTGAAGGATTCGCCGGGCGAGGCGGAACGCGTCGAAGAGAAGTCGAAGACCCGCTGCGCGCGGGCCCGTCGCCGAGGACCGGCGATCCGCGCGATGGACTCCAGCAGGTCGTCGTCGGCGACGTGGCCGGCACGGCTGGCGGTCCGTGCCGCGTCCATCACGACGACGGCGTCCGCGAACGTGGCATACGCGGCGCATTCGACCACCGTGGCGGTCCTGCTCGGGACGCACACACCGAGGTTGTCGATCCGCACGAGTTCACTCTGGGGAAGATGCCTCCGGCGCACCCCGAATCCCCGGGGTGCCCGCAGCCCCGGCTGCGCTGGACTCGTCAGGAGGCGGCCGCTCGCGATTCCCGTATTCCCCTTGGTGCGGGCACGGAGGACGACCTCGCCGGGCACCTTCGTCAGCGGGTAGCCCCACAGGGCCGCCGCGGTCTCGACGGCGAAGCTCGTAGCCGGCGCACCGCGTGCCACGGCGACGGCGTAAGCGACGTACCGGTCGCTCGGCCACGACTCGGCCCAACTATCGGCCGGGCAGTAGACGCCGGGACGCAGACGCAGCAGCTCGCCGCTGCGGAAGCGCCGCCGGAGGTCGTCGTTGTGGGCGCGGTCTGCTGTTTCCGGCCGGGAGAAGAGAAGCTGTTCGATCACGCCCCCAGCGTTCCGCGGGGCCGCCGGATGGACCAGCGGTTCCGTCGGACCTGTGGACAGCGGGGGCCTGTGGAGAGCCGGTCGGGTCTGAGCGTGATCGACGAGGCCGCGTCATGGGCTGGATACGTCGGCCCGGGGCGAGCGCTCCCCGGTCCGACGCATCCACCCCAGGGCCGAGGCCCGAAGAGTCAATAGTTCAGGGCCGCCGGCCCGTAGTCCGCCCGCCGCTCCGCGCGCACGCGCGCCGCCTGCGTCTTGGAGTGCAGCAGGTCGATGAGCCGGTTCGCGTTGTCGATGAGGTCGGCGATCGCGGAGTCGTCGCGGTCCACCCAGACGTGCTTCGGGACGTCGTGCAGCGGACGGAAGTCGCGGTGCTCCTCCCAGACCATGAGCGTGCGTTCGGCACCGATGACGTACTGCTGCCACCAGACCTGACGCAGGTAGTGCTTGGGGATCTTCCCCCACGCCTTGTTGGTGGTCTTGATCTCGGCCAGTTCGACCCGGCCGTCAGGCCGCAGCGCGATGCCGTCCGGGGTGGCCAGGTGCCGCACCTCGTCCGCGGAGTGGAAGAGCAGAGAGCTCGGCTCGATGCCGAACTGCTCGCGCACCCACGCGGCGATCACGGGCTCGCGCCGGCGCCCGTACTCGGTGTAGGGGTTGCCCGCGAACCCGGAGCCGTTGAGCTTCGAATCGGCGGCGGCCTCGATGCTGCGCGGGGTCGAGAGTTTCGCGACGTCGGTCGCGGTGATGCCGCGGGTCCGCGCCCGCAGCCAGTTCACGCGATCGCTCGAATCCGCGACGACGCGGCCCATGCACAGGTGCTCGGCCGGCTCCGGCCGCAGGGCGATGCCCGGTACGACGCCGATCGGGCCGTCCCCCGGCGGGCGGGCGGGTTCCTGCGGGGCGGTCTCGTCGAATGGCACCCGACCATTCTGCCCCATGGGCGGGCCCGATCCCCGGCAGGCGGCGCCGCCGAGGCCCGGATCCGCGGTCGAACCTACTCCCCCACGGCCTGGATGACCGGTTTGGGCAGCGCGTCCGGGTAGTTCTTCTGCAGTTCCGTCACGAGCGTCTCCCGCACGGAGTTGTGCAGGCTCCAGAGGTCGCCGGCGTTGCGCGCGCTGAGCCAGATGTAGACGGTCATCAGCCCGCCCTTGGCGTCGGTGACGGAGAGGTCCGAGGCGCGCCCGTCCCAGTATTCGTTCTGCTGCAGCTCCTCCTCGAGCTTGGCACGCAGCACCTCGACAGGCGCCTTCCAGGTGAGCTCGAGGGAGATCCCGCCGGAGACCTCGCTGGTGCCGCGCGAGTAGTTCCGGAAGGGCGTCGTCGTGAAGTACGTCGAGGGCAGGATCAGGCGGACGTCGTCGATCAAGCGCACGACGACGTAGGTGAGCGTAATTTCCTCGACGTTGCCGCGGGCGCCCTCGACAAACACGGTGTCCTCGACGCGCAGGGAGTCCGTGAACGCGATCTGCAGGCCGGCGATGACGTTGGAGAGCGTCGACTGCACGGCCATGCCGGCGATGACGGAGATCAGGCCAGCGGAGGCGAGGATTCCGGCACCAAGCGCGCGCACCTCCGGGATCAGCAGCAGGATGCTGGCGATCGCGAGCACCAGCACGACGGCGACGGCGACCCTGCGCAGCAGCCCCACCTGGGTCCGCAGTTTCGCCATCCGGCGGGCGTCCACCGAATTCTCCAGGCGGTACTTCGAGAGCAGCGCCGACTCGACCAGGTGCAGCAGAACCACGATGAGCCAGGCGAGGGCCGCGATCGTCACCGCGAGCAGCAGGAGGTTCGCGGCGCCACGCCACTCGGCGTCGGCGGCAGTGACCTCGAGCGAGCCGACGATACCAACGGAGGAGAGCACGACGAAGATGGGCCAGCGCGAGCGCCCGATGTCGTCGCGCAGCTCGGGCCGGCGGCGCAGAACGCGGTTGACGACCGCGGCGCCAACCCATGTCACGAGGAACGCCACGACGACGGCGATGCCGACGCCGATCCACGGCTGCAGGTATTCGGGCATGTCCCGCACCGCGGTTTCGGTCAACTCGCCCATGCCGCCGTCGAGGGGGGCCGGGGCGTCGGTCGAGGGGGATTCGCTCGCAGCGGTGAACACAAGAGAACGCATGCACCCAGACTGCCACAGCACACCGAGCGCCTGCTGTGAGGATCGCGTGTGCCGTCACGCACGTCGCCGCGCGCGAAACGTCCGGTCACGTTCGCGCGGATTCGCCCGCCCGGGGCCCCGAATGTGTCACGATTCAACCATGGCCGAAGTCTCTGCAGTCCGTGTTCCGTTTAAGCAAGTCGACGTGTTCTCCACCGTCCCTTACCGCGGCAACGCGCTGGCGGTGGTTCTCGACGCGACGGGGCTGGACACGGAGTCCATGCAGGCGTTCGCCCAGTGGACCAACCTGGCGGAGACCACGTTTGTCCTCCCGCCGACGCAGCCCGGCGCCGACTACCGGGTGCGGATCTTCACCTCGACGACGGAGCTCCCGTTCGCCGGCCACCCGACCCTGGGCACCGCGCACGCGTGGCTCGAGGGCGGCGGGGTGCCCGCGAGCCGCGACGTCGTCGTGCAGGAGTGCGGCGCGGGGCTGATCGAGATCCGGATCGACGAGAACGACGGCGTCGCGCCCCGCCTCGCGCTCAAGGCGCCCGAGCTGACCCGCACCGGACCCCTCGAGGCCGACGTGCTCGAGTGGGCCATCACGGCGCTGGGGCTGGAACCCGACGACGTCGTCGACCACCAGTGGCTCGTGAACGGACCCAACTGGGCCGGCCTGCTGCTGCGCGACGCGGAGACCGTCCTGCGGATCGAGCCCGATTTCCCCTCGCTCGAGGGGCTCGAGGTCGGCGTCATCGGACCGCACCTGCAGACGCCGTCGGGCAACATCCTGACCGGGCGCGACCCCCGCGACGAGGCCAAGCGCCCCGAGGGTGCCCGCGCCGAGCTCGAGCCGCTGCCGGACACTGGCGCCATCAGCATGGGTGCGTTCGCCGCGGCGATCGCCCACGCGCCGGCCGACTACGAGGTCCGCGCCTTCTGCCCGGGTGAGGCCATGCCGGAGGATCCGGTGACGGGCAGCCTCAACGCCGGCTTCGCCCGCTGGCTGATCTCCGAGAAGATCGCGGAGCCGAACTACACGGTGCGCCAGGGCACGCGCGTGGGCCGCGCCGGCGACGTGTTCGCGAGCCTCGACGACGACGGCGTGTGGATCGCCGGCCACGCTGTCACCTGCATCGACGGCTCCGTCCTGGTCCCTTAACCCGTGGCTGGGCCCGCAACGGCGGCCGAACCCGAGGACCGGCAGGCCTGGGCGGCGCTCTGGGCGCTCGTGATCGGGTTCTTCATGATCCTCGTCGACTCGACGATCGTCACGACGGCGATGCCCGCGATCATGACCGGGCTGGACACGGGCGTCTCCGGCGTCGTCTGGGTGCACAGCTCCTACCTGCTCGCCTTCGTCGTCCCGCTCCTGATCACGGGCCGCATGGGCGACCGGTTCGGCCCGAAGAACCTCTACCTGATCGGGCTGGCCGTCTTCACGCTTGCCTCGCTGTGGTGCGGGCTCGCGACGGATCTCGGGAGCCTCGTCGCCGCCCGCGTCGCCCAGGGTTTCGGCGCCGCGATCATGACGCCGCAGTCGATGACCTTCATCACCCGTCTCTTCCCGGCCCACCGGCGCGGCTCCGCCATGGGCATCTGGGGTGCCGCGGGAGGGATCGCGGCGCTGACTGGACCCCTGCTCGGCGGCGTCCTGACCGATTCGCTCGGCTGGGAATGGATCTTCTTCGTGAACGTTCCCATCGGGGCGATCGCCTTCTGGCGCGTCGTCGCCGCCGTCCCGGCGCTACCCACGCACGCGCGCAGCTTCGACATCCCGGGCGTCGTCCTCTCCGCCGTCGGCATCTTCCTGATCGTCTTCGGCGTTCAGGAGGCCGAGACGTTCGACTGGGGGCCGGTGATCGGCTGGTTCGGCATCTGGCACATGATCGTCGCCGGCGTGCTCGTGATGATCGCGTTCGTGCTCGTCCAGCGGTTCACCCGCACGGAACCGCTGCTGCCGCTGGGCCTCTTCGCTGACCGCAATTTCGCCCTGGCCACGAGCGCGATCGCGTGCATGGGCCTCGTCATCACCACCTTGAACATCCCCATCATGTTCTACCTGCAGTCGGTCCGCGGGCTCACCCCCACCCAGGCGGCCCTACTCATCGCGCCGATGGCGCTGTTCGGCGCCCTCCTCGCGAAGTACGCGGGAGCCCGCGTCAACCGGCGCGACCCGCGCGGCCAGTCCGCGCTCGGTTTCTTCGGCTTCGGCGTCACGATCATCGCCTACGGCCTGCTCCTGCCCGCCCAACCGCCACTGCTCTGGCTCCTGTTGCCCGCGGCCCTCATGGGCGCCTCGAGCGCGTTCGTGTGGCCGGCCGTCTCGTTGACCGCCACGCGCGACCTCGGGCCCGCCAACGCGGGCGCGGGCTCTGGTGTCTACAACGCGACCCGCCAGATCGGTGCCGTGCTCGGCTCGGCGATGATGGCGGTGCTCATCGAGGCCCGCATCGCCGCTCACGTCGACTCGTCCGGCACGCAGGCGAGCGCGGCCGGCGGCCTGAGCGACGTCATGGCCGGCCACGTTCCCGAACTCATCCGCTCGGCCGCCTCGTGGGGGCTGGGCGAGGCCCTCCTGCTGCCCGGCGCGGCCGCGTTGCTCGGCGGTGCCCTGAGCCTCGGCTTCCGTCGCTCCGCCCACCACCTCGAGAGTGAGCCCGACGTGCTAGATTCGCGGCCATGACGACCTCTTCAATCCCCGTCGGCGCCCTCCGCCTGCTCGTCACGCAGGGCTTCGACGCGACCAGCGTGGACGAGCTGGCCACCGCCGCCGGCATGAGCCGCAGCACCTTCTTCCGGCGCTTCGGCTCCAAGGAGGGCATGGTCTTCGCTGACATGGAGCGCGTCATCGACTCGGTCTCCGAGCGCCTCGGCGAGCGCGGCCGCGGCCCGACGGCGGACGCCGTCGTGCGCGCCGCCCTCGGCGTCTTCGACCACCACACCGCCGACGCGGAGCGCGCGGAGCTGCGCCACCAGTTGCTGTCGGCCGTCCCGGCGCTGCGCGACCGCGAGCTCGTGAGCACCCACCGCTTCGAATCCGCCTTCCGGCACGGGCTCGCCGAAATCTTCGAGGGCGACCCGAGCACCGGGATCGCCTACAGCGCCGCCGTCGTCGCGGTGCACAACTACCACTTGCGCCGGTGGCTCGCCGCCCCCGGGCCGGCTCCGCGGGCCGCTCTCGAGGCCGACGTGCGCCGGCTCTCCGAGCGCTACGCGGACGCCCTTTCCCCCTCCGGCACGACGACGTGCGCCGGCCCCCGCGCGCAGGCCGGCGCCGCCGTCGTCGTCGCGGTGGCGGACGCCGGAGCGGACGAATCAGCAATTCTGGACGCCGTGCGGGCGCAGCTGCGCGCGCACGGCCGCGAGGTGAGCGCCTGATGGCGGTCGGCGCGCGGGAACCGCGCTTGGACTCGCCCGATCCGGCGGTCCAGCTCGCCGCCTACCTGGACTACTACCGGGCGTCGATCGAGGGGAAGCTGGCCGGGCTGGACGACGCGGCGCTGCGGACGTCGCGGCTGCCGTCGGGGTGGACGCCGATCGAACTGCTCGCACACCTCGTGCACATGGAGCAGCGGTGGTTCGTGTGGGGCTTCCTTGCCGAGGACGTCGAGGCGCCCTGGGGAGACCACGCGGGCGGCGCGGACAAGGGGCCCTGGGCGGTGCCGGCGGACGCCGGACGCGCCCACGCCGACGCCCTGATCGGCCGGCTGCACGAGATCGGGCGCCGGACCACCGAGATCCTCGGCTCGACGCCGCTCGAAACCCGCGGTTCCCTCGGCGGGCGCTTCACCGAGGAACCCGCACCGCGGCTCGCGTGGATCGGGTTCCACGTCCTGCAGGAATACGCCCGGCACGCCGGCCACCTCGACATCGTGCGCGAACTCGAGGACGGCGCCCGGGGCGAATAGGCAACATTGGGACTCGGTTTCTTGACGTGGGACTGAGTTTCAGCCCATAGTGGTGTCCTACCAGACCCGCCTCGACACCCGGGAGCCCCTCATGCCTGCCCACACAGAGAATTCCGCCGCGAGCTTCCCCCACGGCGTCACCGCACCCGCCTACGAGGTGTGGGGCGACGTCAACGTGGACCCCGCGGGCATCTTCGACGACGTCCCCGACGCGGACCGCGCCTACTGGGACCGGGCCCGCGCCTTCGGCCGCGACGAAGTCGCTCCGGTCATCGCCGACTATTGGAACCGCGCTGACTATCCGCTGCACCTGGGGCGTCGGCTGGGCGAACTCGACCTGCTGCGCGACGGCGTCGAGATCGAGGGCAGCGAACCCATGAGCACGCTCGCCGCCGGGTTGGTCAACATGGAGCTCTCCCGGGCCGACGGCTCGGTGGGCACGATCTGCGGCGTGCAGGCCGGCCTGGCGCTGCGCTCGATCGCCCTCTGCGGGACGCCGGAGCAGATCGAGACATGGGTCCCGAAACTCTCTCGCGCCGAGGTCTGGGGCGCGTTCGCGCTCACCGAGCCCACGCACGGTTCGGATTCCGTCTCCCTGGAGACGAAGGCAACCCCGGTCGAAGGCGGCTACCTGCTCAGCGGCGAGAAGAAGTGGATCGGAAACGCCTCCCTGGGTGACACCGAGGAGGGTGGCATCACCGTCGTCTGGGCGCGCGTCGACGGCGGCGAGCACCACGGCAACGTGCGCGGCTTCATCGTGCAGCAGGAGTGGGAGGGCTACCAGGCGACAACGATCGAGAACAAGCTCAGCCTGCGCGCCATCTGGCAGGCCCACATCCGGATGGACAACGTGTTCGTCCCGAACAGCCACGTGCTCGAGCGCTCCTCCACCTTCAAGGACACCGCCCGGGTTCTCTTCGCCACTCGGCTCGGCGTCGCCTGGTCGGCTGTCGGGCACGCGACCGCCTGCTACGAGACCGCAGTCCAGTACGCGGGCCAGCGCACGCAGTTCGGGCGACCGCTTGCGGCGAGCCAGATCGTTCAGGAGCGTCTGACCCGCATGCAGTCCGAACTGGTCTCGATGCAGCTCATGGCCCGCCAGATGACGACCCGCGCCGAGGCCGGAACGCTCACCCCCGAGCAGGCATCCCTGGCCAAGTACACGTGCACCCGGGCCGCCCGCCGGGTCGCGGCCGAGGCGCGCGATCTGCTCGGCGGCAACGGCATCCTGCTCGAGCACCGCGTCGCCCGCCACTTCGCAGATGTCGAGGCCATCCACACCTACGAAGGCACCGAGACCGTCCAGGCCCTCATCATCGGGCGCTCGATCACGGGGCACTCGGCCTTCGCCTCGTAGGCGCGGATTCACACCCGCCCCATGGGCGCTACGCAGACTGTTTTCAGGTTGCAGTCTTAGTGTTTTAACCACCTCTTGAAGGTGCGAGTGATGAGAGCACCGGTCGGGCCACGGCTATCCCCCTAGCCGCCGACCGGTGCTCATCTCGTTAATGACCCCGCCGCCGCAACCCTCCCAGCGGATTCCTATGCGGGCCGAAGCGCCGCCACAGTCCCGGCACAGCTTGGCCCCTTAGGTTTGTAAGTACCTCATGGAGGTGCGAGTGATGAGAGCACCGGTCGGAGCAACGGCTTTCCCCCAAGCCGCCGACCGGTGCTCGTCGTTTAACACCTCCACAGGGTGCTAGCCAAAGCGACCCTGAAGAAGCAGACTAGGGGTACCCAATCCGAGAGGAGCAGAGTCATGACGGCCAACGAATCCGGCAATGGCACGAGCGCCGAGTCACCCCAGGGGACCGACGAGGAGATTGCCAAGAAGAAGCATGATCATGAAGACGAGATGGTCGAAGAATGGGAAGACGAATCCTTTCCGGCCTCGGATCCTCCCTCGAATTACTAGCATTCACCTGAAGTTCGCTCGACCCCCAGTGGCCTCCTACCTTGCGTTCAGGTGAACTCAAGGTAGGGGCCCTAGGCTGAATTCACCTTCTCAAGGTGCGAGTGATCACGAAGCACCGACCGCGGCGGTTTTATCGCCTCCTTGTCCGCAGCGGTCGGTGCTTCGATCTTTTAACACCCGTCGCACCTGAGCCGACCCGCACCCCTGCCGGATAGCATGATGAATACGCGCGACACCCAGGAGGACACGTGACCGAGCACCGCATCGACCGCACGCACGAAACGCATCGGCCCTACGTGGCAGCCGAGGACCGCTACGACTCGATCGCCTACCGCTCCGTGGGTAGCTCGGGGTTGGTCCTCCCTCCGCTGAGCCTGGGACTGTGGTGGAACTTCGGGGACAATCGCCCGTTCGACACCCAGCGCCAGATCCTGCGGCACGCGTTCGACCGCGGCATCACCCACTTCGACCTGGCCAATAACTACGGTCCTCCCTACGGAAGCGCGGAGGAGAACTTCGGCCGCATGATGGCCAAAGACTTCGCCCCGTACCGCGACGAGCTCATCGTCTCGTCGAAGGCCGGCTACGATATGTGGCCGGGCCCTTACGGCAACGGGGGCTCCCGCAAGTACATCCTGTCCTCGGCCGAGGCCTCGCTCAAGCGGTTGGGCCTCGACTACGTCGACATCTTCTACTCGCACCGGCCCACTCCCGACGTCCCGCTCGAGGAGACCGTCGGCGCCCTCGACACCCTCGTCCGCCAGGGCAAGGCACTCTACGTCGGCATCTCCTCCTACTCCCCCGAGCGCACGGCCGAGGCCGCTGAGATCGCCCGCTCGCTGGGCACACCTCTCGTCATCCACCAGCCCTCCTACTCCCTCCTGAACCGGTGGGTCGAGGACGGCCTGCTCGCCACCCTCGAGCGGGAGGGCATGGGCTCGATCGCCTTCACCCCGCTGGCCCAGGGGCTCTTGACGAACAAGTACCTGGAGAACTCGGACGCCACCCCGTCGGGCGGACGCAGCTCGCTGTCCGGCCTGACCGCGGAGAATCTCGCCATCGTCCGGAACCTCAACCGCCACGCCGCAGAGCGCGGCCAGAGCCTCGCGCAGATGTCCATCGCGTGGCTCCTGCGCTCGGGCGGCGTGACCTCAGTGCTCATCGGCGCCTCCTCGACGGACCAGCTCGACGACAACCTCGGCGCGCTCATCAACACGAGTTTCACCGAGTCCGAGCTCCTCCTGATCGACCGGATCACCGCGGGCGACCCCGGGTCCGAGGCCTGACGACGCCATGGCAGCGCCAAGCTTCCGACTCAAAGTCCGCACGACGGCGTCGCGGCCGATCGTAGCGGCCATCGCCGCACTGCTGCTCGCCGTCTGCCTGGCGGCTTCCGGTCTCCTCAGCGGCGCGGAGCGCGCCGCGGCCGCGGCGCCGTCAACCGTCGAGGTCGCCGACACATCCGACGCGCTCGACGAGGCGGCACTCTCCGCAGCGATCGGCGAGATCGACTTCCACGTGCCGACCGACGTCGTCGTCCTCACGATCGACGGAAGCGGATCGAATCAACTGAACGAAGCCGTCCTGAACTACGCCCGGACGGACAGCCCGGAGTGGATCTCCGCTGACGGCGAGAAGTGGGCGGACGGGCTCTTCATTCTCGCCGTGGATCCGCGCGGCCGGCAGGTCGGCACCTACTTCGGCGACGACCGCGAAGTCTCCCAAGACGCGCAGAACCGCATCCAGGAGGCGACGAAGTCCGACTTCCGGGCCGGGCGTTGGGACGCGGGTGTCCTCTCGGGCGTAAAGGAAGCCGCCGTTCTGATCGGTCGGCCGTGGTACCGCCACCCCGGATTCTACGTCTTCGGCGGCGTACTTGCCGCGGCCGGGCTCTTCACCTCGCTCGGCGTCGCGGGATATCGGCGCGGAAACCGCCAGAAGGTGGACGCGGCCCTCGTCCGCGGCGACGACCACCTGGCGAGCGTGGCGGCCGCGCTGCGCGCCACCGACCAGAACGCCAAACGCATCCCCTCCACGTCGTCGTACGGGGCGAAAGTGCTGGAGCGGTACGCGACCTTCGCACAGGAGCGCCGGGACCTGCTCGCCGAGCGGGAGGAGCTCGGCGGTTTAGACGAACGCGCGCGGGCGGCGAAGTCGTCCGCCGAGCGGGCTGAAACCTGGGCGGACCGCGCTGCGGCCCTGGACGCGTTCGACGACGTCGTCGCGGACGCAGCTGACTTGCTGACGATGAGCGGCGAGTGGCAGGCGGCCTGGAAGCGGCAGGTGGCCGGGTTCCGGGCCGACGTGGACGCGGTCCCCGAACTCGTCGACCTCGAGCCGGCGGCCGCCAACAGCCCCGAGGCCGGTGAGCTGCTGGAGTTTGCCGGCCGGGCGCGCGTCGAGCTGAGTTCGATCGGATCCCGCCTCACGGCACGGCAGATCACGGCCGAGCTGGCGCTCGACGATCTGCAGAAGCTGCGTGTTCGACTCTCCGACCTTTTCGCGGCCTTCGCCGACGTGGTCACCGAGTCCTACGCGAAGACCGACGCGGAACGGACGACGATGCGGGAGGAGATGGACTCGACCCGCCGCTCCGCGACCGGCTCGCACGGGAACATCCTCGACGTCGCCTACCCCACGCTCTTCCTGCTGCATGGCCACTCGTTCAGGTCCTGGCATTCCGAGGGCACCTCGGCGGTAGAGGCCGCGCGGTCCTCGAGCACCAGCACCGGGTACGGGTCGAGCGGCGGTGGCTTTTCCGGCGCCGGTTCGTCTTCCCGCTTCTAGTCACGCCTAAGATGTAACCTGATCTCAGGTTTGTCCACCTCATGGTGACCCCCGGGTACGGGATGGTCACCGCAACGAAGGAGCGCCATGTCATTCGGTCTATTCCGACGCCGCCGCATGGAGGCCGCCGCCCGACCGGCCAGCGACCGGCCGGACCGTACCCACGGGACCGGGCGCGTTGCCAGCATGTGGAGCGATTTCCTCGGCATGACAGCCACGCGGGCGGCGCAGCTCCTGCTGGTGCTGGCGATCGGCACCGTCGCGGTCATGGCGTTCCGACAGGTCAGCGTGGCTGTACTACCGCTGATCATCGCCCTGATCCTTGCCAGTGCCCTCTGGCCGGTGGTCCGCATGTTCCGCAAGGTGATGAGCCCGCTCCTGGCCGCGTGGTCTGTCTTTCTGGGATCGATCATTGTCCTCGGCGGGATCGGCTGGGGCTTGGTCGTCTCTGTGATCCACGAGTGGCCGAGCCTTGTCGAACAGGCGGTCCAGGGCTTCAGCGAAGTCCAGTCGATGATCGACAACCTCGCGCAGAACCTGCCTTTCAATCTCAGCCAGGACAACGTCAACCAGACCGTCAACGACGCTGTGGAGGCGGCCGCGGCGTTCCTGACGAGCAGTCAGTTCGGTTCCGGCGCTCTCAGCGGCCTCTCCGCGGCGGGCAGTTTCGTCACCGGGGCGGTTCTGCTCATGGTGATCCTCTTCTTCTTCCTCAAGGATGGCGACCGGATCTGGGAGTTCTTCCTGTCGTGGATCCCTGAACAGCACCTGGCCCGCTGGCGCGCGTCCGGTTCCGAAGCCACGGACACGTTCGGCGGCTACATCCGCGGAACAGCGATCGTGGCCGCCGTGGACGCCCTCGGCATCGGCATTGCGCTCCTGCTGCTCGGCGTACCGCTGGCACTGCCCCTGGCAGTCATCGTTTTCCTCGCGTCCTTCATCCCGATGGTCGGTGCCACGATCGCCGGCATCTTGGCGACCTTGGTCGCCCTCGTCGCCAATGGCTGGGTCGTCGCACTGGCCGTCCTCGGCGCGGTCATCCTGGTGAACCAGCTGGAGGGCAACTTCCTGCAGCCCATCGTGATGGCGCGGACGCTGAGCCTGCACGCGCTGGTCGTGTTGCTGGCCCTGACCATGGGCACGGTGATCAGCGGCTTGGTGGGCGCGATTCTGGCCGTCCCGCTCACCGCGGCAGCGTGGGCGGTCATCAAGGTGTGGACCGGGCGCTCGGACCACGCAATCCAGGAGATCTCCCCGCAACCCGCCTGACGTTCCTTGCGACGACTCAGTCCTCGCGCACTTGAGCGGCCGCACCGGTACACGGTGCGGCCGCTTTCGCGTTCCTGCCGCTCACCCCTCCGCCAGAAACGCGCGAAGTACGGATCCTAGAGCGCGCCCAACAGGTCCCGCATGCGTCCGATCTCCGCCGCCTGGCTCGACGACATGTGCGTCGACATCTCCTGGACGGTGTTGTCGATGCCCTGGATCTGGACCGAATCGCACATCATGATCGCCCCTTCATGATGCTTGATCATGCCCTCCAGGAACAGCCGGTCGAACTCCTGGCCGTCGGCCTCGGCGAGCGCGGCCATCTCCTCGTCGCTCAGCATGCCGTGCATGTGCATGCCGCCGGGCGCCCAGCCGTCCTCGGCCTCCGCGGGCACATCCACGTCGCGCGCGGTCAGCCAGTCCACCATGTACTGAATCTCGGCCCCCTGCTCCAGGTTCATGCGTCGAGCAAGATTCTTCAGCTCCTCCGAGGCGGCCTGCCCGGGCACCATGTCCGTCATCGCCACGGCCTGGGCGTGGTGCGGGATCATC
This sequence comes from Kocuria rosea subsp. polaris, assembly GCA_023896275.1. Classification (GTDB taxonomy): domain Bacteria; phylum Actinomycetota; class Actinomycetes; order Actinomycetales; family Micrococcaceae; genus Zhihengliuella; species Zhihengliuella polaris_A. The sequence continues at coordinate 40,493 of MLDA01000026.1, forward strand.
ATCGCCATGAACTCGGCGTCCGCCTCGTTCCAGGACTCCCCGGCGTCCGGGCCGCCGGTCCCCGGCGCTCCCGTCTCGTTGCCGCCGCCCGGGGCGCCGGGGACGACGACGGCCGGCGCCGAGCTGGTCGCCGTCGGCTCCGGTTTTTTCTTGCCCTGAGAATCATCCGGGACTGCCCCGGCTGCCACACAGGATGCGAGGCTCAAGCTCAGAACTGCGGCAGTGACCGCGGTGGCGAGTGATCGGATCGGCCCTGAGCGCCTTCGCGTCGATTGCTTGAATGTTGCACCTTGACTAGGGGATATGTCGTTCATGGGTCAACCCTCTCCTCATGCAAGACCCTCGTGCAATAGATCTTTAACAAGTGCTGGACGAATCTATGTGTTGCAGGCAACAATACAAGCACACGACCCAGGAGGTGAAGACGCACACATGCGTCCAAACAATCACAAGCACCCGCGCCGCCGCGCGGCTCTGGCGACCGCAGCGGCAATTCTGCTGGCCGGATCCGCGGTCTCGGCAGCAGCGCCCGCTCTCGCCGAGCCCGCGCACCCGGGCCATGAGGACCCGTTCGAGCACAATCACCAGCCGTCAGAACAGGCACAACCCAAGCTTTTCTCGGGCCAGCAGGAAACTTCCGCCGGGGAACCCGATGTGGCTCCCGGTGAGACCGAGAGCTCCAACATGGAACTCCTGAGCAACATCCCGATGGACGGGACGCTGCAGGGCACCGGTTCCGACCTCGCGTTCGAGGGAGACTACGCGTACGCCGGCAACTACGACGGCTTCACGGTCTACGATCTGTCCAACCCGAAAGAGCCGTCCAAGTTGACCGAGGTCTACTGCCCGGGCGCGCAGAACGACGTCTCCGTCTACGGCGACATCCTCATCGCCTCGGTCGACGCCCGCATGGTCGACGACAAGTGCGGCAGCGAGCGCACCTCGGACCCGGAGAACTATTGGGAAGGCATCCGCGTCTTCGACATCAGCGACCCGGCCGATCCGCAGTACATCAAGTCCGTCGAGACGAAGTGCGGCTCGCACACCAACTCGATGGCGCCCTCGAAGAACGGCCGGGACCTGTACGTCTACGTCTCGTCGTACTCGCCCAACGCTGCCCTGGCGAACTGCCAGCCCCCGCACGATCTGATCTCCGTCGTCAAGATCCCGGTCAAGAACCCGGCCGCGGCCGCTGTCGTCTCCGAACCCAACCTCTTCCCGGATGGCGGCTACGAGGGCGGCGGTTGGGCCAGCGCGACCTCGGGCTGCCACGACATCACGACGTACGCCAAGAAGGACATCGCCGCCGGCGCCTGCATGGGCGACGGCATCATCATGGACATCTCCGACCGCGAGAACCCCGTGGTCACGGAGCGCGTGCGCGACACGGAGAACTTCGCGTTCTGGCACTCGGCCACCTTCAACAACGACGCAACGAAGGTCGTCTTTACGGACGAGCTCGGCGGCGGCGGCTGGGCCACCTGCACCGAGGAATTCGGCCCGGAACTCGGCGCGAACGCCATCTACGAACTCAAGGGCGGCAAGCTCGACTTCGCCTCCTACTACAAGATCCCGCGCATCAACACCGAGAACGAGAACTGCGTGGCCCACAACGGTTCGCTGATCCCAGTCAAGGGCAAGGACCTCATGGTGCAGTCCTGGTACCAGGGCGGCACGTCGGTCTTCGACTTCACCAACGCGAAGAACCCGAAGGAGGTCGCCTGGTTCGACCGCGGCGAGGGCCTCTCCGGCGGCGGCACGTGGTCGTCGTACTACTACAACGGCTACGTCTACTCGAACGACCTCTCCGTCGGTCTGGACACCTTCAAGCTGGACTCGGCAATCGATGCCAAGGCCAAGAAGCAGAAGGAACTGAACCCGCAGGCGCAGCGGCGGTACTGATCCCGCGCATCCACACGTAAACCGCGGTACGACGGCGGCGGGTCCCTTCCGGGGCCCGCCGCCTCGCGCGTCGGCGGGCTTCGCGCGCGGAGGACGGGCGGTGGATCGATACCGCCCGCGCATGTGGTCATGCCGATGCGGATGAATCACTTGTCGGACAAGTGCCCAACTTGAACGATGGGTTCATGACGCACACCGCCGACGCCATCCGCCACCTCCGCCTCTCCACCGCGACCCTGCCGCTGCCCACTCCCATCTCCGACGCCAAGGTCTTCACGGGGCGCCAACGCCCGATGACCGAGGTGATCTTCCTCTTCACCGAGATCACCACCGAGCAGGGCCACCAAGGGCTCGGCTTCTCCTACTCCAAGCGGGCCGGCGGGCCGGCGCAGTACGCGCACGCCGCCGAGGTCGCCGAGCTGGCGATCGGCGAAGATCCGAACGACATCGCCAAGCTCAACACGAAACTGCTCTGGGCCGGCGCCTCGGTGGGCCGCTCCGGCGTGGCCACGCAGGCGCTGGCAAGCATCGACGTCGCACTCTGGGACCTCAAGGCCAAGCGGGCGGGGTTGCCGCTGGCCAAACTGCTCGGCGCGCACCGGGACGCCGTGCGCACCTACAACACCTCCGGCGGCTTCCTCAACGCCGGCATCGAGGAGATCAAGGAGCGCGCCACGGCCTCGCTCGCCGACGGCATCGGCGGCATCAAGATCAAGGTCGGCCTCCCGGATTCCGCCGAGGACCTCCGGCGCGTGGCCGCCATCCGCGAGCACCTCGGCCCCGATGTCCCGCTCATGGTGGACGCCAACCAGCAGTGGGACCGCGCCACCGCCCTGCGCATGGGGCGGCGGCTCGAGGAGTTCGACCTCGTCTGGATCGAGGAGCCGCTCGACGCGTACGACGCCGAGGGCCACGCGGACCTCACCCGGCGCCTCGACACACCGATCGCCACGGGAGAGATGCTGGCATCCGTGGGTGAGCACACGCGCCTCATCGAGAACCGCGCCTGCAACGTCATCCAGCCGGACGCGCCGCGCGTCGGCGGCATCACCCAGTTCCTGAAGCTGGCCGCGCTCGCGGACCACGCGGGCCTGGACCTGGCCCCGCACTTCGCCATGGAGATCCACCTGCACCTCGCCGCCGCCTACCCGCGCGAGGCCTGGGTGGAGCACTTCGACTGGCTCGACCCGTTGTTCAACGAGCGCCTCGAGACGCGCGAGGGCCGCATGATCGTGCCCGATCGACCAGGCCTCGGCGTGACCTTCTCCGACCAGGCACGCGCCTGGACCACGGACGCGATCAGCTTCGGGCGGTCCTGAGCCGTGCCGACGCCCCGCACCGCAGAACTGGTGGCGGCGCTCCGGGCGCGCATCGTCGACGGCGAGGTGGCACCCGGCGAGCGCCTGCCCAGCGAGTCCGCCCTGCGCGAGGAGTACGGATTGAGCCGCTCCGCGGTGCGGGATGCGATGACCCGGCTCCAGGCGGAGGGGCTCGTGCACACCCGCCGGGGAGCGGCTCAATCCGTACTCCTCGCGCAGGGCGGACTCGCTGGGCAGG
>MLDA01000027.1 GCA_023896275.1 Kocuria rosea subsp. polaris
CCAAGGACTTCTCCGACCGCACCGCGACCTCGCCGGCGTTACGGATTCGAAGAGCATCCAGGTGGCGGCCGGCGGCTTCCATGGTCCGTGTGGCCTCGATCAGCGCCTCATCACCCTGGACGGCCAGCTCATCAGCAGTACCTGAGAGCGCGGCGATCACGGCGCGACCCCGGTCCGCCGGTGAGAGACCGGCGTACGTTTCGGGGTTCAATAAGAGGTCCGCTTCCATGAACCAATACTAGTACACGACTTCGAAGAATGGAAGTGATTCTGAACCTTTTTAGAACGCGACGAGGTGCTTGAAGACTGTTCGAAAAGCCTCGCCCCGCAGGCAACAGCGAACCGCTTGGGCATCCTTCGTAGTACGGTGTGAAACGTGACCGCCCAAACCAAGGTTGATCAAACCGAACGCTTCGTCAGCCTCTTCGTGACGCTTCTGCAGGCGCCACGCAGAGGACTCACCAAGGCTCAACTGCGTCATGCCATCGATGGATACCGGGGCCTCAACGACAAGAACTTCGACTCCAAGTTCGAACGAGACAAGGCACACTTGCGTGAGCTCGGCATCGAGATCACAACCGAGGAGAACACCAGCGCCTCCAGCGACTCCTTCTTCGAATCGGGCGTGCTCTACCGGCTTGATCCCACACGCTCGCAGATCCCAGCGATCAGCTTCAACTCACAGGAGGCCATGGCCCTCGCTCTGGCCTCGAGCCTCTGGTCGGACCCGAACTTCGGCGGAGCAGCCGGGCGCGCTCTAGCCCGCCTGACGAGTACCAGCGCATTCGACGTCGACTCGGCCCGCTTCAGCGCCCGCCTCACCGTGGGGGAGGCCGTCTTGACCCCGCTGACCCAGGCAGCGCTACGCGGGGAGACGGTCTCCTTCGCGTACCGCAACGTTACGGGCGAGGAGTCTCTGCGTCATGTCGCCCCGTGGGGCCTCGGGTCCCGGTTCGGCCTCTGGTATCTGATCGCCTTCGATCTCCAGCGCCGCGAGGTCCGCATGTTCCGGCTCTCACGGATCGTTAGCGCCATCGAATCGACCGAAACCGTCGGCGTCCCCCCGCGCCCGGAAGGGTTCTCAGCCCGCGAATACCTCGCGCGCCTTTCAGCAGACGAAGCGACGACGACGGCTCGGATACGTCTCGCTCATGGGCGCGGCCAAGACCTCCGCGCCACGGCCACGCGCGTGGGCACCTCCGCGATTCCGGGATTCGACGATGTCGAGTTCGCGTTTCACGATGCAGAAGCGACGTCGGGCCGCCTAGCCGGTCTCGGCGTGGACGCCGAGGTGGTTTCACCGCCCGAGCTGCGCGACGCCGTCGTCCGCCGATTGCAGGGAGCGCTGGCCGCACAATCGGCCCCACGCCCTGACTACGCCCTGAAGAAGACCGTTGCGACCGGACGCAGTTCGGGCGTAGCCATGGCCGCACGCGCGCTGAGCATCGTAGCGTTCGTGCAGCACCGCGGATCCGCGTCGAGGGCGGAGATCCGCGAACATTTCGGTATCAGCGAATCGACGTTAACCGCCGATTTGCAGCGGATCAGCATGCTCGGTCCTGACGACATCAGCCTCGGCACGCGCATCGATCTCGACTTCGAGGCTGACCCCGTGCAGATCAGCACGCCCCCCGAGCTCGAGGCCCCGCTGGTGCTGAGCCTGACGGAGGCTTTCGTGATGGTCATCGGGCTGCGAATGCTCGCCCAAGTCGAGGGGAACGTGACGAAGGCCGCCGTGGCCGCACTCACGAAGCTCGAAGAAGCAACCAAACACCTGCCGGTACTCGACGCCATCGATCTGCAGAGCCGCGCCGAAGATGACCCCGAACTCAGCGGAGCGATCAAGCGCGCCGTGGGGGAGCAGCGCACGCTGACCCTCGACTATTTCAGCCCGTCCCGCGACGAGATCACGGGCCGGACCGTCGAACCCATCCGGTTCCTCGAATCAGGCCCCGCCGCGTACGTTCAGGCCTACTGCCGTGAACGGCAAGGCATACGACTGTTCCGGCTCGACCGCATCTTCGGCCACGTGCTGACGGAGGAGACCTTCGAGCTCGACGATCGACACCGCGTCGACACGCGCGACCTGACACGTAACCTCTACACCCCGCAGAACGACGACGGCGCCGTCGTGTTGGCGTTCGCGTCCCGCCTCGACGGGCTACTGCGAGACTACGCACCCACGCGCGTGGCCGCCGGTCACGGCGAGCACAAGGACTTTAGGATGGGGGAAGTGCGCATCGCCGGCTCCGCCCACGCACACCGGCTGGTCGCCGAGCACGGCGGCGACGTTTTCGTCGCCGAGCCGGAAACGCTGGCCGCGGAGACCGCGGAGTGGCTGCGGCGCGCGCTGACGAAGTACTCGATCGATTCTGAAAGTGGGAATGCGCCGTGAACGTTGGGTCCTGGATTCTGCTCTGGACCGTCTTGGTTCTCGCCGCGCTGATCTTCCACGCGGTGGTCCTTTTCCGCGTCGGGTTGAAAGGCAAGCGCGTCTACGACGCCGCACTTGAAACCGGCGGAGAATTTGCTCTCCTGCTCGATGAGAAGAAGGTGGCCGCCGGCGAGCCATCGAGCCAAGCCGGCGTCGCAGCGCTGTTCGTCGATCCCCAAGCGGCCCGCGAGATCTTTACGCAAGCCAAAGACGATCGTCGTGACGCACGAAGGCGTCGCCGAATCGACAACAAACGTTTACGTGGCCGGCCCCAGCGTTACGGGGATCTCCACCACCCGTAACGTAGACTTGTAAGCCAACGAAAGGAAATAACCACATGGGTATTCAGGGCTGGCAGTGGCTCATCATCATCGCGCTCGTGCTGTTGCTCTTCGGTGCTCCGAAGCTCCCGGCTCTGGCACGCTCGATGGGGCAGTCGCTGCGCATCTTCAAGAGCGAGGTCCGCCACATGAAGGATGAGGGCGACGAGAAGAACACCGCCGACTCAGCGGCCGAAGAGCCCGTCGAGGGCAAGGTCATCGACCCTAAGGACGAAGACCCGCAGAGCCGCGGCAACGCGTAGCCGAGAAGAGACACCGTACTCAACGTGGCGCCGAAAGCAGGACGCAAAAATTCCGAAGGGCGGATGTCCCTCAAAGAACACCTGATCGAACTTCGAAACAGGCTGTTCATCTCCCTCATCGCCCTCTTCGTGACGACGGTCGCCGGGTTCTTCCTCTACAACCCGGTCATGGAGATCATCATGGAGCCGCTGGCAGATGCCGGCGGCCAGGCGAACTTCGCCTCCGCGGTCTCGCCGCTGGACATGCTGATCAAGGTCTCAGTCTTCCTGGGATTGGTCATGTCCGCGCCGGTCTGGCTATACCAGCTGTGGGCCTTCATCGTGCCCGGGTTGCACAAGAAGGAAAAGTGGACCACCGTCGGGTTCATCAGCGCCGCGCTCCCGCTCTTCCTTGGCGGGATCGTTCTCGGCTTCTGGGCGCTGCCCTATGCCCTGATTTTCTTCGTCGGGCTGACCCCGGGCGGGGCGGTGAACTACGTCACCGCCCCCGAATACCTCGACTTCGTCTTGCGCCTGTTCCTGGCCTTCGGCATCGCGTTCCTCCTGCCCGTGCTCCTGGTCGGGCTGAACATGATCGGCATCTTGCCCGGCAAGCTGATCGTGAAGAACTGGCGTATCACCGTTTTCCTCATCTGTCTGGTCGCCGCGATGGCGGCCCCGGGCGGCGACGCCCTGACGATGTTCGTCCTCGCAGGCCCGCTGTTGCTTTTGTTCGTCGCGGCCACCGGCTTCTGCCTCTACAACGACAAGCGGCGCGCCAAACGCGCCGCCGAGCGCGACAGGGAGAACGAGCAGAACGCCAACAACGCCAGTCCGCTCCCGGATTGACGAACCAACGGATAAGGAGACGGGCAGCAACTGATGTCTTCGCCCGCTGAAAAGTACGCGGCCGCGAAAAAGCGCGCCGCAGACTCCAAGACGGAACTGCACGACTTCCGTCAGTCGCTCGAATTCGAACTGGACCCTTTCCAGATCGAAGCCTGCGAGGCCGTCGAGGCCGAACGCGGCGTCCTTGTCGCCGCACCGACCGGCGCCGGTAAGACCGTGGTCGGCGAATTCGCCGTCCACCTCGCGCTCTCGCGTCAGCAGAAGGCGTTCTACACGACGCCGATCAAAGCTCTAAGCAATCAGAAGTACGCGGAATTGGCCAAGCGCTACGGTCACGACCGTGTCGGCCTGCTGACCGGGGACACCAGCATCAACGGCGAGGCCGACGTCATCGTCATGACCACCGAAGTGTTGCGCAACATGCTCTACGCCGAGTCGGACACGCTGGTGGGCCTGGGCTTCGTCATCATGGACGAGGTTCACTACCTCGCCGACAAATTCCGCGGCGCCGTGTGGGAGGAGGTCATCATCCACCTTCCCCAGGACGTCCAGGTCATCTCCCTCAGCGCGACGGTATCCAATGCGGAGGAGTTCGGCGGCTGGCTGGACACCGTCCGCGGCGACACTGCGATCGTTGTCTCCGAACACCGGCCGATTCCGCTTTGGCAACACGTGATGGCGAACGGTCGCATCGTGGATCTTTTCGCCGGGGATGTCTCCTTCGACGAGGCCGCCGCAGCCGATGGGCCGGCAGACGAGGAAGACGTCAAGGTCAACCCCGAGCTCGTCAAATTCGCGCAACGCGACATGCGCTCCGGCTTCCGTTCCGGGGGACCGCGTCGCGGGCGAGGCAAGACCAGCCACGGTCATGGCCACGAGCGCGGACAACGGCCGCAGGTCAGCCAGAAGGTCACCCGGCCCGACATGATCCTGTCCCTGGACCGCGCGGCGCTTCTGCCGGCCATCGTTTTCATTTTTTCGCGCAAGGGCTGCGACGCCGCCGTCGATCAGTGCGTCCGCAGCGGCCTGGCGCTCACCACGCGTGAGGAGTCGAAAGAGATCGGCGAGGCCGTCGACCGAGTCGCGCACCAGATGCCCAAGGAGGACCTCGAAGTCCTCGGCTACTGGGGGTGGCGCGAGGGTCTCATGCGTGGCTTCGCCGCACACCACGCCGGCATGCTGCCGATCTTCAAGGAAGTGGTCGAGCAGTTGTTCGCCCGCGGTCTCGTCAAGGCCGTGTTCGCGACGGAGACGCTGGCGCTCGGCGTCAATATGCCCGCCCGGAGTGTCGTGCTCGAGAAGCTCGAGAAATTCAACGGCGAGCAGCACGTCACGGTAACCGCGGGGGAGTACACCCAGCTGACGGGGCGCGCAGGGCGACGTGGAATCGACGTGGAGGGGCACGCCGTCGTGCAGTGGCAGCCCGGCACGGACCCGGCCGCCGTCGCCGGCCTGGCCTCGCGGCGCACCTACCCCCTGAACTCGAGCTTCCGGCCGACCTACAACATGAGCCTGAACCTCTTCGCCCAGTTCGGGCGGGACCGGGCGCGCTCGATCCTCGAATCCTCGTTCGCCCAGTTCCAAGCCGACCGCTCCGTGGTCGGCATGGCCCGGCAAGTGCGTAGCCGTGAGGAGTCTCTGGCGGGGTACGAGAAGGCCATGCAGTGCCACCTGGGCGATTTCACGGAGTACGCCCGCCTGCGGCGAGACCTGACGAATGCGGAGAAGGAAGTCTCCCGGACCGCCACGCGTGCACGCCGCAGTGCCGCCGAGGAGTCCCTGCACCAGCTCACCGTCGGTGACGTGCTCGACGTCGTCGGTCCGCGACGGTTGGGCCGCTGTGTGGTGATCGAACTCTCCGATTCGCACCGCGACCCCCGCCCGACGATCCTGACCGAGGATAAACAGATCCGCCGACTGGGCAGCAATGACCTCGACGGACCCGTACAGATCATCTCCCGCATCCGCGTTCCCAAGCACTTCACGGGCAAGTCGCCGAAGGAACGACGAGATCTGGCCTCCAGTGTGCGCAACGCCGTGCACGACGGGCGGCCCCCGCGACGCAACGCGGCCGGGTTCGAGTTCGGGGGCAACGCCAAGCAGGAGCGGCGAATCGCCGACCTGCGCCGCCAACTCAAGCGGCACCCCTGCCATGGCTGCTCCGACCGCGAGGATCACGCCCGCTGGGGTGAACGCTGGACGAAGCTGCGGGCCGAAACAGATCAGCTCAAGAGCCAGATCCGGGGCCGCACCAACACGATCGCCAAGACCTTCGACCGGGTCTGCACCGTCCTCGAGTCCTACGACTACCTGCACACCGAACCGGAGACCGGGCAGATCTACACGACGCCGGCGGGGGACCGACTGCGCCGTATCTACGGAGAACGCGACCTGCTTTCCTCGCTCGTGCTCGAGTCCGGCGCCCTCTACGGTCTAGACGCCGCGGAACTCGCGGGAATCGTGACCGCGCTCGTGTACCAGGCCAAACGGGAAGACAACACCGTCCACCCGAAACTGCCGACCAACGCGATGTCCGAGGCCTGGGACGTCGCCGTGCGCCGGTGGAGCGAGCTGACCGACGCCGAGAACGAGCACCGACTCCCCGAGACCGCCGAACCCGAGTCGGGCCTGATCTGGCCCATGTTCAAGTGGGCCCAGGGCCGCGACCTCAAGGACTGCCTGCGCGGGGCGGACTTCGCAGCCGGCGACTTCGTGCGGTGGGCCAAGCAGGTCATCGACTCGCTCGACCAGCTGGCCAAGGTGCCGGACGTACCAGCAGGCTTCACTGCGACCTGCCGTGACGCCGTCGAACTCGTCCGCCGCGGCGTCGTCGCCTACTCCAGCGTCTCCGACTAAGCGCCGCCCCCACCCGTCACGAAAGAGGATTTCTGTGTCTTCGCTGGTCATGTACCGCAACGGTTCCGTCTACTCGCCGGCGGACCCGCTTGCGACCGCCATGTTGATCGACGGCGACACCGTCGCCTGGATCGGTCAGGAGGCCGCCGCCGCGGCCCTGATCGACGAGCGGATGACCGTCGTCGAACTCGACGGCGCGCTTGTCGCTCCGGCCTTCTTCGACTCCCATGTGCACCTGAGTGAGCTGGGGGCCTCGCTCGAGCAGGTGGACCTCCGGGAGGCGCGTTCCACGTCGGAGCTGCTTGGTGCCGTCCGTGCCGCCGCCGTGCGCGCCCCGGGGCAACCCATCCTGGGCTTCGGGTGGGATGAAACCGACTGGGACACGCCCGTTCTGCCGTCCGTGAACGAGCTCGCCGACGCAGCGGCGGGTGCGGACGTCTACTTGGCCCGTGTGGATGTGCACTCTGCCCTCGTGGCCGGCCCCTCGGCCCCCGACCGCCCCGGAAGTTCCACCGCTCACGTCACCGGTGACCTTCACCGCACCATCCGGCACCGCGCGACCAACTACGACGACGCTACTCGGACGCGTTACCTCCGTTCGGCCCTCGAACACTATGTCCAGCACGGCTACGCCGGCGTCGCCGAGATGGCCGCGCCGCAGATCAGCGGCCGTCGGGACGCGGAGCTGCTCGAGGAACTCGTCGCCACCGATCCAGCATCGTATCCGCTGGTCCGCCTCTACTGGGCAGAGCTGGCCACCAGCGTCGCCGAGGCCGAGGCGCTGGCTCGCAGTTTCGGGGCCGCCTTCGCGGGCCTCGGCGGAGACCTCAATATCGATGGTTCGATCGGTTCGCGGACAGCCGCGCTACGGGCAGAATACTCGGACGCGCCGGGGAACACCGGGGCCCTGATGCTCACCGCCGAACAGATCTCCGCGCACGTCGTCGCCTGCACCCAGGCGGGCGTGCAGGCCGGTTTCCACGTCATCGGCGATGCCGGAGCCGACGCTGCGACTGCTGGCTTCCGGCTCGCAGCCGCGGAGGTAGGAGCCGAGGCGCTGCAGCGGCTCGGCCACCGCCTCGAGCACGTGGAGATGGTCGACGACGACGTCGTCGCCACCCTGCTCGAGGCCGGAGTCACCGTCTCGCTGCAGCCGGCCTTCGACGCGAAATGGGGAGGGCCCGGAGGGTTGTACGCGTCCCGGCTCGGCACCGAGCGGACCCAGCGCATGAACGAGGTCGGACGCTTCCTCGCAGCTGGCATCCCGGTGTGCCTCGGCTCGGATGCACCGGTGACCGAGGTCGACCCGTGGGGGAGCGTCAAGGCCTGCCTGAACCTGTCCACGGACTCTGCTCGTATTTCGGCGCGCGCGGCATTCCTGGCGCACACTCGCTCCGGGTACCGTGCGGCCGGCGTCGATATCCCCTTCGGCGGGCAGCTCGTACCCGGGGGAGAGGCCACGTTCGCCGTGTGGAGTGCCTCGGAGCTGATGGTGCAGACGCCCGACTCCCGAGTGGCCTCTTGGAGTACGGATGCGCGCGCCGGAACTCCGCTCCTGCCGGTTATGGAGAATGAGTTTCCACGTTGCCTCCGCACGGTACGAGCTGGGCGCGTGCTTTACGCGGAGGACGCCTCAGTCGTCGCATGATGCCTTTTGAGCCTCACCGAGTCGTTTCGGTACTGACTAGGTTCGATCCTGAACGGCACTGGTCACACAGCGGTTGACAGTGTGGGATGAGCCACTAGGCTGGTGAATCACCGGCAGCTTCCGACGGGTTTCCCGCTCCACACGATCCCTCGTCTGCCGTGCCGGGAGACCGGCAAGCACGACAGGGGAAAACCCCGATGGCATTAGAAAACAATGGGGGACACGCGCGCCGCCATTGGTCCGAAGCCATCGGGGTTTTCCCTCGTTCACGGCTATACCGTCCGTGACTCTCGCCTGACGACCACCACGTTTACAGCGACCTGACAGGATCACGGCCGTATACTAGGGCACTGGCATCCACCCCCGTTCAGAAGGGCACCACTGCTCCGTGCGCGTACTGACCATCATTCCCACATTCAACGAGCTCGAGGCGCTTCCCGTTACCGTGGACCGTCTGCGTGCGGCCGTCCCTGACAGCGATGTTCTCATCGCCGACGACAACAGTCCTGACGGCACCGGGGAACTGGCCGACCGTATGGCCGCCGAGGACTCGAACATCCACGTCATGCATCGTCGCGGCAAGGAAGGGCTCGGAGCGGCCTACATCGCCGGCTTCCGCTGGGCCCTCGAGCGCGACTACGACGTGATCGTGGAGCTCGATGCGGACGGCTCGCACCGCCCCGAGGATCTGCCCAGCCTGCTCGCGAAAGTTCCGGACGCGCACCTGGTGATCGGCTCACGCTGGATCCCGGGCGGCAGCGTCGTGAACTGGCCGCTGCACCGCAAACTCATCTCCCGTGCTGGGTCGTTGTACTCGCGGACGATGCTGGGGCTGCCTGTTCGAGATATCACTGCCGGCTTCCGCGCTTTCCGGCGCGAGACTCTCGAAGCCATCGACTTCGACGCCATCGAGTCGGTCGGCTACGGCTTCCAAGTCGACATGACTTTCCGCGTGGCCCAGCTCGGATTCACGATCGCAGAGGTCCCGATCACCTTCGTCGAACGCGAGCTCGGCGTATCGAAGATGAGCGGGAACATCGTCGTCGAGGCCATGCTCAACGTCACCCGCTGGGGCCTGTCGGCTCGGTGGAAGAAGCTGACCTCGGCAACACGATAAGCGCGTCGACGCCCGCAATGCGGACATGACAAAGGCCGGACCACCCCTCGGGGTGGTCCGGCCTTTTCGTCAGTTGCCGAGGCGTCCGGTCAGGCCTTGTCGCCGCGTGCCGAACGGATCTTCTTCAGGCGATCCTCCAGGATTTCCTCGAGCTCCTCCTCGGAGCGACGCTCGAGCAGCATGTCCCAGTGGGTACGCACCGGCTTAGAGTTGTCCTCCTCCGGCTTGTGGCCGTTGACTAGGAGTGCATCCTTACCACTCTTGGAAACCCACGTCGCCGGGATCTCGGCCTCGGAGGCGAACGTCACGAACACCTGCTCGCCGTCCTCCGTCCGGTACTCGACGCGCTGACGCGGCGCCGGCTCGACACCGGCTTCGGACTCCATGCTCTGTGCGCCCAGGCGCATTCCGCGCAGACTGCGATCGCTCATTACTCTCCCTACTGCGTCAGTAACGCTTCACGACATTCGGCTTAACGCCAGAGCGGCCGGAACCATTCCCGACCGCCACTGACTACGACCCGACTAACCAGTATACGCAGAACCTACTGGTTCGCGGGTTTCCCGCCCGCCGCGGCCTCGTCGTCGCCCGCGTTGATGTTGCCGAGGGCGCCGCCGATGCCCTTGAGCGCCTCGCCGACCTCGCTCGGGATGATCCAGAGCTTGTTCGAGTCGCCCTGCGCGAGCTTGGGCAGCGTCTGCAGGTACTGGTAGGCCAGCAGCTTCTGATCCGGGTTTCCCGCGTGGATCGCATCGAAGACCTTCTGGATGGCCTGCGCCTCGCCGTCGGCGCGGAGGATCGACGCCTTGGCGTCGCCTTCAGCGGCGAGGATGGAGGCCTGGCGCTGTCCCTCGGCGGTCAGAATTGCGGACTGCTTGGTTCCTTCCGCCGTGAGGATAGCTGCACGCCGATCGCGCTCGGCACGCATCTGCTTCTCCATGGAGTCCTGGATGGACAGGGGCGGATCGATGGCCTTGAGCTCGACGCGCGAAACGCGGATGCCCCACTTGCCTGTCGCCTCGTCGAGGACGCCACGAAGCTGACCGTTGATCTGGTCGCGACTCGTCAGCGCCTCTTCGAGGTTCAGCCCGCCGACGACGTTACGCAACGTCGTCGTCGTGAGCTGCTCGACCGCCTGGATGTAGTTGGCGATCTCGTACGTCGCCGCGCGCGGCTCGGTGATCTGGAAGTAGACGACCGTATCGATCGAAACGACGAGGTTATCCTCGGTGATGACGGGCTGGGGCGGGAAGCTGACGACCTGCTCACGCAGATCGAGCAACGGCAGCAGTCGGTCGATGAACGGGATCAGCAGCGTCAGACCCGGACCGAGGGTCCGCTGGTACTTGCCGAGGCGCTCGACGATGCCGGCTCGCGCCTGCGGGACGATCCGTATCGAGCGCAGCAGCACGACGATGACAAAGACCGCCAGAACTATCAGGACGATTGCCGCACCGATATTCGATGAGTCGGACATGAGATTCCCCTCTGGGGTGAGTTGGGGTTATGAACTTGTTGGGCCGGATGACCCTGGCTCCTACGCCTCGGTGGGCGCACGCTCTGTGATGTAGGCGATCGCTCCGTCGATCCGCGTGACCCGACCGTAGCTGCCAGGTTCAAGCGTCGTGTCGCCGTCGATACGCGCCGACCAGGTCTCGCCGCCGATCTTCGCACGGCCGCTGAGCCGCGTCGTTGGCTCGAGAACCAGCGCGTCGAGCCCCACGAGGCGATCCACGTTGGTCAACCGGTCAGCCGGACTCCGTCTGAGATGCCGCAGCGCGATCGGTCTCAGGAAGAGAATCATCACCAACGCGATGACGCAGAACACGAGCGTCTGCAGCCAGAACGGACCGCCGGCCAGTGCCGTGAACACGGCGGCCAGGGCGCCGGTCGCGAGCATAATGAAGTAGAGGTCCAGGGACATCACTTCGATGATCGCCAGGACGAGGAACAGGGCCAGCCAGAACACCCAGCCGTTGGCGACGATCCATTCGATCATTCGCAAGTCACCACACGTTCGCTCGGGAGGGCTCTCGCCGCCCTCGTTACCTTCCTATCCTGCCTGATCGCACGCCGGATCGGCGTCCCCCTGAAGGAGGATCTTCAGCCTCGGCGCAGCACCTGGACGCGGAAGGCCGCCGTCGTACGCAGGATGTCGGGACCCGCGGCGAGCCGGGAACGCAGCGCCGCCGCGTCGAGGTGGTGCCCCGCGGGTCCCATCACGGCAAGGGCGAAGGCGTCGGCCCGGGTCAGCTCGAGTACGCTGCGCACCTCCTCGCTGGCGGCCGGCGCGAAAGCCTGACCGAGCCGTTCGGCGACGGCAGCCTCCTTGCCATCCGCAATGGTGAGCAGGCCGAGAGTCTCGGCAACGTCCCGCAGGTGGTCCGGCTGCGGAGTGACGACGACGGCGATGCCGCCCGGGCGCACCACACGCGCGAACTCGGCCCCGTTGCGTGGGGCAAAGACGTTGAGGACGACGTCGATACTCGCCTCGGCGAGCGGCAGCGGTTTCCAGACGTCCCAGACCAGCGCCAACGTGTGCTCAATTTTCGCGGCACGCCGCATGGCGTAGCGCGAGATGTCGGTGGCGACGGCTTCAACCGGCGAGTGCCCCACTGCGGTGAGCACTCGCCGCAGGTAGTACCCGGTGCCGGCGCCGACGTCGAGCAGGCGCAGGGGAGTGGAGCCGGCGCGGTCGGGCAGGTGCGCGCAAACCGCGGCGGCAATCGCGTCTGCGAGCGGCTCGTAGTGGCCAGCGGCTTGGAAGTCGGCGCGGGCCGCGACCATCTCGGCCGTGTCTTCGCGGAAGGCGGTGCCGCGGCCAGTGAGGAGATTGAAGTACCCCTGCTTGGCCGCGTCGAACCGGTGACCATCCGGACAGACCAGCAGCTTGCGCTCGGCCCACTGCAGCCGCTGGGCGCAGACGGGGCAGCGCAGGTGGTCCCAGCCAAGATGCGACGCAGTCGCGCCGCTCGCCGGACTCGGTTCAGCGGGCACGGGCTCACCCCTCGTGGTTGTCTAACGGTGGCCACGTGCTCGTCGCGCCGCGGCCGTACCCGACAACTTTACCGGCGGGATCAGAAGCCGAGTGCCGCCCGTGCCCCGCCGACGCTCTGCTGCGCGTAGCGGGCGGCGTACTCGTCCGCGCATGTCAGGCTTCGGATCTCGGCCTTGTCGATATAGACCGTGCCGGCCAGGTGGTCGGTCTCGTGCTGATAGATCCGTGCCGGCCAACCCGTGAATTCGCGACTGACCCGCTCGCCGTCGGTGGTGAAATACGTGGCGGCGACCTCTCGCGGACGTTCGACGACGCCCTGATAGCCGGCCATCGAGAGACACCCCTCGAAGAAGGCCGCCGTCGTCTCACCCATGGGGGAGTAGCTGGGGTTCACGATGGGGATGTAGGGCAGCGGCGTCCGTTCCCGCTCGGCCGCGATGTGCTCACTCACGTCAGCGGCATCTTCGAGTACAGCCAGCTGCCAGCCGAGCCCGATCTGCGGGGCGGCGAGCCCCACTCCGGGCGCCGCATGCATGGTCCGGCGCATGATCCCGAGCAAGGCGAGCAGCTCGTGATCGGTGAGTTCGCCGTCGTAGGGAAGCGCTGGCGTACGCAGCGCCGGGTGGCCCAGCTGCACAATCGCCGGTGGCGGAGCGTCCGGGCCGGCGTCGAGCAGGCTTCGAGCTGTATCAATCGGACGGTGCATGTCGGCACTCCTTGGTCGGCCACTTTCCTTCGAAGATAATCCTCCCGCAGGCTCAGCGATAGAGCTGCGGCGCCACGGACCGAATCTCCTTGTCGAGGTACGGGGCGAGCGTCTCGACGTACTCGTTGCTGAGGTGGCTGCCGTCGCGGTACACCGCGACGTTCCCGAGCACCGCCGGGCAGGCCCCGTCCGGGCAGACGTAGTCGGTCATGTCGACGGTGTGCATCTGTTCCGAAAGGTCCAGTTCTTCGAGCGGGTTGGTCTGCGCATAGCTGTACTCGGGCCCACACTCCGCAGGTGTCCCGCCCGAAGCCAGGCAGTCCGGGACATCGTCGCCGGGGCGCGCCGTGCCACGGATCAGGAGCATGTCGCTGCCGGCATCGACGATTTCCTGCCAGCGGTCAAGGGCGCCGTCCTCAACGAACTCGGATTCACCTGTGCTCAGCAGTACTGACCCGCTCGTGATCACCAGATCCGGCTCGCGTTCCTCGACGACGTCCAAGAAGCCCTCGTTCCACGCGGCGCAGGCGTCCCGATCAGCGTTCTCGGTGGTCTGGAAACGACAGCCGTCCTTGTTGACGACGAGGAGCTCCCAGTTGTGGCGTTCGGCGAGGAGCTTGAGCCCGTGATACCAATGCTCGGCGTGCGATCCGCCGGAGAGCATGATCGTCGCCCGCGGGTTCTCCGGTTCCCGCGGATCCTCACAGACCAGGACGTCGCTGAAGCGAGGTTCGTCCTTGTACGACTGGATACAGCCCTGGCCCCGGGTCATCGGGACTGAAGCGGCGAGAGTGGACGGATCCGGGTAGAAGTCGACGCTGTCCGGGACGTTGGCGTTCTTGGCTACGGCGTCGGCCCCGGGGTGCTGGGAGCGGTCGATGCCGGTCATGGTGTATCCCTCCGGGATCTGGCGTCCCAGCGTGGAGATGCTCATCGAGGTGATCACCGCGGCAATGGCGAAAAGTGTGGCAGCAGCCGCCAGCTGCGCAGGGAGCGGCCATTTGGCCGCGTCGGCGGATGGCTTCTCGACAAAGCGGTACGTCAGCCACGCGGCGACGAGCGAGACCGTGAGAATCAGGGCCGCGCCTCGTAGTCCGACGCCGGGGAAGCCGCGGTACTCGAGATAGAGGATCAACAAAGGCCAGTGCCAGAGGTAGAGGCTGTAGGCGATGTTCCCGATGAAAGAGAAGACCCGGTTCGACAGGAAGCGCGCGGCGCTGGCATGGTGCTCGATCGACTCGGCCGTGGGGTCGGTCGACGCAAGGACCAGAGCGAGCCCGAGAAGCGGCCAGAGGGCCCATGGACCCGGGAACAGTGCGGCGCCGTCGAGAACAAAACCACACGTGACGATGAGCGCGAACCCGACCCACCCCGCGGCCACCCGAATGGAACGCGGCAAAAGCAGCCGGGCCCCGAACAGGGCCAGTAGCCCTCCGAAGGCCAGCTCCCACGCCCTCGTGCCCGTCATCAGGTAGGCCTCCGCCTGGCTGAACGTGTGCATATACAGCGCATAGGCGAACGAGAACGCGAACACGGCCGCCACGAGGATCGTCATCACCACTGCTGCCGGCTTCCGCAGGGCCCGGGCGAGAAGAACTGCCAGCACCGCAACGAGCGGCCAGACGAGGTAGAACTGACCCTGCACGGAAAGCGACCAGAAGTGCTGGAAGGGGCTCGTGTCAGGCCCCGCAGCACCGTAGGCCAGCTGGGAGCTGATGAGTTCGAAGTTCTCGAAATAGAGCAGAGACGCCCTGGCCTCCCGCCAGAGCTGCTCATGCCGGGTCACGGGGAACAGAAGCAAGCCGGCGGCCACCGTGAACGTGACGACGATGACGACCGGCAGCAGGAGGCGACGGGCCAGGCGGGCGAGGTACCGGCCGATGCGGATCTTCCCACCCGACTCCGTGGCCTCACGAAGGAGCATCGCAGTGAACAGGAAGCCCGTAATGGCCAGGAAGATATCGATCCCGCCGGATATCCGCCCGGCGCCGAAGAGGTGAAACAGGACCACACCCAGAATCGCCAGACCCCGCACGCCGTGTAGTTCGGGACGGTAGTTCCGCTCGGGAAGTCCGCGCGTGAGCGCATGACGATCGGCCGCCGGACGTGCCGCGGCGCTGGGGTGTTGACTCACAGACTGCTACCTAACATCGATCGATGGCATGGCCCAGAAAGGTCTGTCGCCATGCTGGCCCAGCCATGGATCTTACCAACCGCCACCGCTGCGGAAGCGCCGGGGGATCGCCGCACTGCCTGCACTCGCAGGCCGCATTCAGCTCGTTCCCAGATAATCGAAAATCTGCTTCTGCACTCCGTTGTCGTAGCTTTCATGCTCTACGAGGCGCAATCGTTGCGCCGGTTTGTCCGCATCGCTGAAGAGGCGGGCGCCGCGACCGAGCAGCACCGGAAACACGAGCAGGTGAAACCGATCGACCAGCTCAGCATCCGTGAGGGCTCGCACGAGTTCTCCGCTGCCGTGGATCGATATCGGCCCGCCTTCGCCGCGTTTGAGTTCGGCGACGTCGTCGACTCCGCGCAGGATGCGGGTCTCACCCCAGCCTTCAATGAGGTCGTCCTCACCCAGGGTCGTCGAGACGACGAACTTGGGCATGGCGTTGTACCGCGGGAATTCTTCGGTCATCGACGGCCAGGCCGCGGCGAACGCCTCGTAGCTGCGCCGACCCAGCATCATGGCTGCAGCTTCGTCCTGTTCCCGGCCCTTGAGCTCGTAGACGGCGGGATCGAAATCGACGCTGTTCAGAGTCCAGCCGGAATTCCGGTAGCCCGGCTCACCGCCAGGGCCCTCCATGACTCCGTCGAGTGAGATGAACGCGGTCGCGATGATTTGACGCATTGTGGACTCCCTGAATCTCTTGATTCCGCCAGGCCGGTGTGGCATCAGAGTAAGCCGACGCCGCACCCACAAGCCAGACCTTGCCGCAGGGGAGAGGGCCAACATAAGTCGTTGTCGCCCTCTGCGACGAAGCTGCCATGCTCACTCGAACGTTTTCGCGCCCGCGGGAACTCGCCTCACCGGTTATGCACCGGGACGTCTCCGCTCCATCTCGACGAGATCCGACCCGAACGGTGCCAGCCGAATTATTGTGTAGCGATCATCGCTGATCCGGTTTGCCGGCTGCGGAACGCCATGACAGATCACGTCACCATGGGTGCTGAACGGCGTCCAGCCAGCATAATCCCGACCATACCCATAACGCCGATAATGTACATTATGTCAACTTAGACTTTGGTAACCCCGCTCTCACGCCCTGGGGCCAGTCACCACAAGGGGTCTTGCCGGCCCGCGTGCCGCGGAGGAACATGAGTTCCATGGCCGCCGTCGAGGGCAAGTCGAAGATCTACGCGGATGTCATTTTCGCCACGTTGGCAACATGCCTGCTGGCCGGATGCGCGCACAGCACTGAAAACCTGCCGCCGGCGATGTGGCGCATCGACGATGCCTCACCGCCGAGCAGCGATTCGACGCGCGTCGATGTGCTCGTCACGCGGCTCGAATGCAGTGGCGGCATCACCGGCGAGGTCAAAGAGCCGACCGTGACGGAAAGCCCGTCCGAGGTGGTCGTCACGTTCACCGTCGAGGACCTCGGCCTCGAAGCGGCGACCTGCCAGAGCAATCCGGAGGTGCCGGCGTCGTTCACGCTGAACGAGCCCTTGGGTGAACGGCGTCTCATCGACGGCCAATGCTTCTCCGGCGGGGATGCCGCAACAACATCGTTCTGCGAATCGGACGTGCGCTGGGAACCGTAGGCCACTCCCCCACGATCCACCGGCCTTGTCAGCCGGCGACGAGTCGCCCGACGCCGAACGCGGCGCAGGCCCAGAGAACGCTGGCGAAGGTTCCGAGGATGAACTGCTCCGCGGCGGCGTGCTGCTTCAGCTCGGTGAACCGACCGAGGCCCTTGACGGCGAGCACGATCGCAAGCCCCTCAGGCCAGCCAGCCCACAGGGCGGAGGCGATAGCCCCGCGCTCGAGCAGGCCGATCCAAAGGCCGCCGCGGAGCACCGCGCCGCCATCCTCCGGCTCACTCCCCCGGGCTGCAAGCGCCGGGGGCACCCCCACGGACAGCAACGCGCCGCCGTCGTGCTTGAACGAGGCCCACCGGAACATCGCCTCGGCGACCGGGCCGCCGCCCAGCGTCGCGGCCGCGACGGAGACGACAACGGCCAGGGCCAATGGCACCGAGGCCGCCGCCATGGCATTTCCGAGCACCCCGACGCCGGCAGCAAGAGCCAGCAGGGCCGCGAGCGCAATGGCCAACGGCGTGCGACGCGTCTTCGCGCTGGGACGCCACGTGCGCAGCACGGTGAACAGGGCCAGGCCGGCCACGAGAATCAGGATCGACCATGCCGCCCACATCATGCGTTTGCTCCTTCGACTTCGGCACGCTGGTCCGCGCCAACGGTCGCCGCGTCCAGCCGCTCGAGGGCGACGACCGCAACCTCGGTCAGGCGCTGCGTCTCGTACCAGAGACCGGATGACAGGCGACTCGAGACCGCCTGCTGGCTGATACCCAACCGCGCGGCGACCTCCCGCTGCGTCAGCCCGGAAAGGAGCAGTTGCCCCGCCTCCTCGGAGGTCTCCGTGCGGCGGAGATTGACCGAAGCGATCATCTGCAGCTCGGCCTCGAGCCGCTCGGCCCCGCTGCCCGCCCCCGTCACGGCCAGTCGGCCGCTCGAGGTCTTCGCCCGCTCGACGGCATCGCGCGCCCGTTCGAACGCCAGGCCACGCCCGGCGCGGGTCTGCGCCGGCAGCGGCTCCTCGGCGGCACCGACACCGATACCCACACTCCACTCCCCGGTTTTCACAACCTCGAGCGCCAGGTGTACGGCGGACTCGGCGCTCAGCAATACGCCCTGCACCTCGTCGCCGGCAGTACGCTCGAAGGAGCGGTGCGTGGCATAGGCCGCATCGATCTTCGCAATGAGGTCGCCCACCAGATCGGGGCTCGAGCGCGAGTGGCGCTGGTCTATCGTCAACACGAGCATAGGACAAGACTAGGACCTTGTGCCCAGGCTGACAAGACCTAGACCTTGTCAATCGTCGCCGCGTCGAATCATCCGCGGCGGATCCCTAGGATTGAGTGCATGCGCACTTCTTGGATCATCGGCCTCAGCGCCGACGCCGCCCTGATCGTCGTGTTCGCGGTTCTCGGGCGCCAGAGCCACGAGCACGGCCTCACACTCGCCGGGATCGGCGGTACAGCCGCCCCGTTCCTCCTCGCGCTCCTCGCGATGGCGTCGATGACGCGCTATCCCGAGACGTACAACCGCTTCTGGCCGCAAGGCATCATGACGTGGCTCGGCGTCGTCGCCTTCGGGCTCGCGCTGCGGGTCATCTTCGGCGCCACCGCGGCCACGCCGTTCGTCGTCGTCACCGTCATCACGCTCGGCGTCTTCCTCCTGGGGCGGCGCGCCGTCACGCGCCTGATCTCTCGCAGGCGCGAAGGCGACGGCGAACCGTCGTCGCATAAGCTGTAGCCAAAGAGACGAAGCGCGGTCCGGGCCGCGCTCCCCCACCGGTCCCTCATCGCCGAGGACCTTCGACATCAGGAGTCACCATGGTCACCGCATTCGTCATGATTCAGGCGCAGACGGACAGCATTCCGGAATGCGCACAGAAGCTCTCCGAGCTCGAGGGCATCAGCGAGGTGTACTCGGTCGCGGGCGACTGGGACCTCATCGCGATCGTGCGGATCAAACGCTATGAGGACCTCGCCGAGGTCATCTCGAACCGCGTCAACAAGGTCGAAGGCGTTGTCGAGACCACCACGCACCTCGCCTTCCGCGCCTTCTCCCAGCACGACCTGGACGCGGCGTTCTCGCTCGGCCTCGAATAGGTCTCCGAGCACCGCGCCACGGAATACGACGGCGGCCGCCCGCTCGAGTGCGCGCTCCAGCCGCGCATCCAGCGCGCCGGTCGCGTCCGTGTCGTAGGCGACGAGGCCCGCCGCCGCGTTGAGCACGACGGCGTCGCGGGCCGGGCCCCTCTCCCCCGCCAGGACGCCCCGGACCACGCCGGCGTTGTAGGACGCATCACCGCCGCGCAACTGCTCGATTGTGACGCGAGCCAGCCCGAAGTCCGTCGGATCCACCGTGTGCTCGGAGATCTCTCCGTCGCGAACCTCCCAGACCCGGTTGGTAGCCGTCGTCGTCATCTCGTCGAGTCCGTCGTCCCCGCGGAACACCAGACCGCGACGCCCGCGGCTGGCTAGGGCGCCAGCCATGAGCGGGGCCATGCGAGCATCCGCGCAGCCGATGGCCGACGCTGTGGGATTGCCCGGGTTGGTCAGCGGGCCGAGGAAGTTGAAGACCGTCGCCGTGCCCAGACCGCGCCGGGCCACGGCGGCGTAGCGCATCGAGGGGTGGAAGACCTGCGCAAAGCAGAAGACGATGCCCGCCGCGTCGATCATCGCAGGTAGCGATTCGACGGCAGCCTCCAGGTTGACGCCGAGGGCCTCGAGCACGTCGGCCGACCCGGAGGACGAGGAGGCGGCGCGGTTCCCGTGTTTGACGATGCGCGCTCCAGCCCCGGCGCACACAAGCGCGGCCATCGTCGAGATGTTCACGGTGTTCTGTCGGTCACCTCCGGTGCCGACGATATCCAGCTTCTCGCCGGCGATCTCCAGCGGTCGGGCGGCGGCGACCATCGAGTCGACGAGGCCGGTCAGTTCGTCGACGGTTTCGCCCTTGGAGCGCAGGGCGACGAGGAAGCCGGCGATCTGCACGTCCGTGGCATTTCCGGACATGATCTCGCTCATCGCCCACGCCGCAGCGTCGCGCGGGAGGCTCTCCCCCGCGATGAGCGAGGAGAGGATCGTGGGCCAATTCTGGAACTCTGGGGTGGCGCTGAACGTTGACACGCCTACAGGTTATCTACGAATTGTAGAAAGCGCGGAATTGTTTCTCCCCCGTCATTCCGGGGCTCCCGGGCTCGTTCGGCACAAAATCGGGCCAGATCACGGTCTGTCCATTGGTGTAGAGGGCCCTCTCTTAGACATAATGGGGCTGTGACAACTGCGACTCATGCCATTAATGCCCCGGTGCACGCTGCACCGAACCGTCCCAACATGGTGTCGGTGGGAACTGTCGTCTGGCTTGCCAGCGAGCTGATGTTCTTCGCCGCGCTCTTCGCCATGTACTTCACACTCCGCGCGGCGTCGCCGGAGATGTGGGCGACGGAGACCGACAAGCTGAACGTCCCGTTTGCGCTGATCAACACGATCATCCTCGTTTCGAGTTCCTTCACCTGCCAGTTCGGCGTCTTCGCTGCTGAAAACCTTCAGCCGCGTCGGACCGGCGGACTCTGGAACATGAAGAAGTGGGGCATGATCGAATGGTTCATCCTGACGTTCCTCCTTGGCGCGATCTTCGTTGCCGTTCAGGCGTACGAGTACACCGAACTCGTCCACCACGGTGTTGCCTTGAACTCGAACGCGTACGGTTCCGCCTTCTACATGACGACGGGCTTCCACGGCCTGCACGTCACAGGCGGCCTCATCGCGTTCCTGTTGATCATCGGCCGCGCCTACATCGCCAAGAAGTTCGGCCACTTTGAGGCCACCTCCGCCATCGTCACGTCGTACTACTGGCACTTCGTTGACGTCGTGTGGATTGCCCTCTTTGCGATCATCTACTTCCTGAAGTAGCCAGGCGCCGGCCGTCACTGGCCAACACCGCATCACCAACTTCCGAGATAACTAGTGAGGAACCAGCAAGTGAAGGCACTTTCGCAAAAGCGCCGGCATCCGCTCGCCGCTGTAGCGCTGCTCCTAATGGGTCTGCTCGTCACAGGCGGCCTGTACGCAGCCGCGAGCAGCGTGAACGAAGCGCAGGCCGCCAGCGCCTATAGCGCCAGCGACGTCGAAGAGGGCGACAAGCTCTTCTTGGCGAACTGCGCGACCTGCCACGGCATGAACGCCGAAGGCACTGAAGCCGGGCCTTCCCTCATTGGTGTCGGAGCCGCTTCCGTTGATTTCCAGGTCGGCACGGGCCGTATGCCCATGCAGATGCAGGGACCGCAGGCTCAGGTGAAGCCGGTTCAGTTCGACGACGATCAGATCCGGCAGCTCTCCGCCTACGTCGCGTCCCTTGGCGCCGGCCCCGCAGTGCCGGAAGCCGAATACCTGGACACCACGCTCGGCAACTCCGGCAAGGGTGGCGAAATCTTCCGCGTGAACTGCGCGATGTGCCACAACGCCGCCGCTGCCGGTGGCGCACTGACGCGAGGCAAGTTTGCCCCGTCGCTGGAAGACGTCGACGAGAAGCACATCTACGAGGCCATGGTTATCGGCCCGCAGAACATGCCCGTCTTCAACGACTCCAACATCAGCCCGGAGGACAAGCGCGACGTGATCACCTTCCTCAAGGAGATCGAAGCGCAGGGCTCCCCCGGTGGAGCCAAGCTCGGCTCGCTCGGACCTGTCTCCGAAGGCCTCTTCGTCTGGACCGCCGGACTGGGCATCATCATCGCCTTCACCATCTGGCTGACCTCGCGTCCCTCTTGAGCCTTGTGCGGTGGGCTCAAGCACCGCATCACTACGTACCGAGAACACTTAGATAAAGGATGAGAGACAACATGGGCGACCATAGTCACGGCAGTCCGCAGGAGTCGGGCACCGTTGCTAAGGCTCAGGATGGCTCCTTGGACAAGATCCAGGATCCGGGCCTTCCGCCGCATCGGGCTCGATTGACCGATACGGATCCGCGGGCAGCTAAGCGCGCCGAGCGTCAGGTAGCGATTCTCTTCGCCATCTCGATGATCGGCACCGTGCTCTTCTTTGTCGGCTACTTCGCGGTGGGCCACCCCGAATCGATTGCGGAAATCCGCCTCCAGAACATGCTGCTCGGCGTGGGCACCGCCTTCGCGATGCTCGGCATCGGTGTTGGCATCGTCCATTGGGCACGCACCTTGATGCCGGACCACGAGATCGCGGAGTCCCGTCACGAGGTCCGCACCGAGGAAGACCGCCAGGATGCCGAGGCGATCATCAACACGATCGTCGACGAGTCCGGAATCAACCGTCGTCCGCTGATCCGGAACACCCTCATCGGTGCACTGGCTCTAGCGCCGCTCCCGGGTGTCTTCATCCTGCGAGACCTGGACCTCACCAAGGAGAGCGCGGGCCAGATCGTTGACCGCCTGCGCCACACCATGTGGGACAAGGGCGTTCGTCTGACTCGCGATCCGTCCGGCACCCCGATCAAGGCGTCCGACGTCCAGATCGGTTCCGCCTTCCACGTCATTCCCGAGGGCCTGAGCGACACCGAGGATCCGCTGAACGAAAAGGCCAAGGCCGTCGTTCTCTTGATGCGCCTTGATCCGGAGTCCCTCAGCGTCTCGCCGGAACGCGAGGACTGGCACTACAACGGCATCGTCGCGTACTCGAAGATCTGCACGCACGTCGGTTGCCCGGTCGCTCTCTACGAGCAGCACACGCACCACTTGCTGTGCCCGTGCCACCAGTCGACCTTCGATCTGACGCAGGAGTGCAAGGTCATCTTCGGTCCGGCCGCCCACGCCCTGCCGCAGCTGCCGATCACGGTCGACGACGAGGGCTTCCTCGTTGCCCAGAGCGACTTCCATGAACCTGTCGGACCCGGATACTGGGAGCGTGGCTAGAACATATGAGCACTAACACCGTGTACCAGCCCAAGACCAAGACAGGCCGCATCGCGGACTTCGTGGATCAGCGTACGGGCGCCTCGGCGATGGTCAAGGAGTTCGGTCGCAAGATCTTCCCGGACCACTGGTCGTTCATGTTCGGCGAGGTCGCCCTCTACACCTTCGTCATCCTGTTGATCTCGGGCACGTTCCTGACGTTGTTCTTCGATCCCTCGATGGCGCACACGACCTACAACGGGTCGTACAACCCGCTCAAGGGCATCGGCATGTCCGTCGCGTATCACACGTCGTTGGATATCAGCTTCGACATCCGCGGCGGTCTGTTCATGCGCCAGGTGCACCACTGGTCGGCGCTGCTCTTCGTGGCCTCGGTTTCCGTGCACATGCTGCGCGTCTTCTTCACGGGTGCCTTCCGTAAGCCGCGCGAGCTGAACTGGGTCGTCGGCAGCACTCTCCTCGTGCTCGCCATGGCGGCCGGCTTCACCGGCTACTCCCTGCCGGACGACCTGCTCTCGGGCAACGGCCTGCGCATCATCGACGGCATCATCAAGGCGATTCCGGTCGTCGGCACGTACGTCTCTGCGTTCCTCTTCGGAGGCGAGTTCCCCGGTACGGCGGTCATTGCCCGCCTCTACATGCTGCACATCATGCTGGTTCCGGCACTCATCTTGCTGATGGTCGCCGTGCACCTCTTCATGGTCGTCGTGCACAAGCACACGCAGTGGGCGGGCCCAGGCCGCACCGAGGACAACGTCGTCGGCTTCCCGGTCGGCCCCGTCTACGCCGCCAAGGCCGGTGGCTTCTTCTTCATCGTCTTCGGTGTTGTCGCCGCAATCTCGGCGTTCTTCACGATCAACCCGATCTGGAACTACGGCCCCTACGACCCGTCGCCCGTCTCCGCCGGCACCCAGCCTGACTGGTACATCGGCTGGGCCGACGGCGCGCTCCGGCTCATGCCGGGCCAGCTGTGGGACTTCAGCTTCGACTGGATCATCCCGTTCCCGTGGGGCGACAACCTGCTGGCCATGGGCGTGCTCGTCCCGGCCGTGGTCCTCGTCGCACTCCTCGGCGGCATGTTCGTCTGGCCGTGGATCGAACGTTGGGTCACCAAGGACGACCGCGAGCACCACCTGCTGGACCGTCCGCGCAACGCGCCGTTCCGCACCGCCGTCGGCGTCGCCGGCGTCATCTTCTACTGCGTCCTGTGGGCGGCCGCTTCGTCCGACCTCATCGCAACGCACTTCGGGGTCGCGCTCAACGATGTCACCTACTGGCTTCGCGCGCTGTTCTTCCTGGGTCCGATCTTCGGCTTCATGGTCGCCCGCCGCATCGCCCTCGCGCTGCAGCGCAAGGACCGCGACATCGTGCTGCATGGTCGCGAAGCGGGCATCATCGAGATGTCACCGGAGGGCGCGTTCACGGAACGCCACGAACAGGTTGATGACTACAAGCTCTACAAGCTCATGACCTTCGAATCGCACGAAGTCCTGCCAGCCCAAGCTGATCGTGCTGGACACGTCACGCGCTCGGAGAAGCTGCGCGGGTCGATCTCCAAGTTCTTCTTCGAGGACCGCGTCGCCCCGGTCACGAAGGCCGAACTCGAGGAGGCCCGCGCCCACCACAGCCACCACGCCGTGGAGGGCAAGGACGACAAGGAACTCGAGCAGTAAGTAGCTAACGAGTCCCCGTTCCAGAAGAGGGCCCCGGCACCGATTAATTCGGTGCCGGGGCCCTCTTCTGCGTGCGGCACACTTCACCAACGCCCGCTCCCCCGGACCCTCTACGCCCGATTCGGCGCAGGGCCATGCCCTATCAGCCCCAGCGCGCAGGGAGTGGACGCAGCCAGCGTCCTCGAATTCGCCCTGTGGTCGCCCCTGAGCCGCTTTCAGCGGTTGTAGGAGTGTGAGCTCGTCCGCCGCGTCCCGGGCCGCTGTAGCGGCACCCAGAGCTTGTAGCGGTCTGCCCGATAGTAGGAGACCGAGTAGTCGACAAGCTCGCGACGCACGTAAGCGTGACGTTGGATCTTCAACAGCGGTGCCCCGGCATCGACGGCGAGCAACTGAGCGTACTCGGGTTTCGCTGCCGTGGCCTCGATCTGGTCTTCGCCCCATTGCATGACGAGCCCATAGCGTTCCTCGAGGCTGCTGTAGAGGCTGCTCGGGGCCGGCTCGTCGAGGAACCCCGGCACCATGTGGGCCGGCAGGAAATTCTCGTCCAGGCTCATCGGCATGCCGTCGGCCAGGAGGAGTCGACGGAACCGGACGACCGACGTTCCATCAGCGAGCTCCATTTCCCGCGCGAGGTTGCCGACGGCGGGTACTTCGTCGAAGCGGAGCACTCGCGCCGCAGGCACCATGCCGCGGCGCTGCATCTCTTCGCTGTACGAGGTGAGCTTGACCTGCAGATCCATCTTCGGCCGGGCGACGAACGTCCCCAGACCGACTATCCGCTCGAGCGTTCCGTCCTCGACGAGCGCATCGATGGCCTGGCGTAGCGTCATCCTGGCCACACCGAACGCCTTCGTCAGCTCACGCTCGGACGGCAGTGCCTCGCCCGGCTTGCAGGCGGTCCGGGCATGGCGCCGGAGAATCTCCCGGAGCTGGGCATGCTTGGGAACCGACGATGAATCGTCGAGCCGGCCCTCGATGTGCTGCGCATTCTTCGTGGCCACGGGGCTCCTTTGCCGGCCGGCGTCGACGCTAGTTGTTCCGCCTTCAATCATAGAGGCTGCACCTGGTCTAGGCCTGACGGTGCTCCAGACGCGAAAAGGCGGGTGGTCCCGTACACGATTCGTGTACGGGACCACCCGCCTCGGTGGCCCGGCCCCCCGAAGGGGCTATGGCCTAGTGCGCGTGGTCGCCGCGGCTGTACTCGTAAGTCCAGCCGATGATAGCGATGACGGAGAGCCCCGCACCGATGTACAAGATCCACCAGCCGATTGCCATGCCCAGGAAAGCGATAGCGGCGGCACCGGCGACGACGATCGGCCACCAGCTCCACGGGGAGAAGGCGCCGACGACTCCGGCGTTCTCCTGGATCTCACCGTCGTTGCGATCCTCCGGCCGGGGGCCGATGCGCTTGGCGGTGAACATCAGGTAGCCGCCGAGCATCAGGGACAGCGCGACCAGCATGAACAGACCGGGGATACCGACCCATTCACCCCACTCGGTCATGAAGCCGTAGACGACGGCGATCGGCAGGAAGAAGAAGGTCCCACCAAGGAACAGCCAGGATTCGATCTTCATGGTTACTTGTCCTTCTGATCAGCCGGACCGAAGATCTTACCGGCGGCGTTCTGAGGGGTGGTGCGACCGCTGAGCTCCGGGTGGTGGAGATCGAGG
This sequence comes from Kocuria rosea subsp. polaris, assembly GCA_023896275.1. Classification (GTDB taxonomy): domain Bacteria; phylum Actinomycetota; class Actinomycetes; order Actinomycetales; family Micrococcaceae; genus Zhihengliuella; species Zhihengliuella polaris_A. Next base: position 26,155 of record MLDA01000027.1, read on the forward strand.
GCCGGACGCTCCGAACGGATGCGAGGGATCGAGTGGAAGTTGTGACGCGGCGGCGGGCAAGACGTTGCCCACTCAAGCGAACCACCGAAGCCCCACGGGTCGTCGACCTCAACCTTGCGGCCATGGCGGTTGGTGACCCAGACGTTCCAGAAGAACGGGATCATCGACAGTCCGAGGATGAAGGCGAAGATCGTGGAGAACTGGTTCATCGTGGTGAACCCGTCCTCGACCATGTAATCGGCGTATCGGCGCGGCATGCCCATGACGCCCAGCCAGTGCTGGATGAGGAACGTGCCGTGGAAACCGACGAACAGCATCCAGAAGTGGATCTTGCCCAGGCGCTCGTTGAGCATCTTGCCGGTCCACTTCGGCCACCAGAAGTAGAAGCCAGCGAACATCGCGAAGACCACGGTGCCGAAGACGACGTAGTGGAAGTGGGCGACGACGAAGTACGTGTCCGAGAGGTGGAAGTCCAGCGGAGGTGCCGACAGGATGATGCCCGTCAATCCACCGAAGAGGAACGTTGCCAGGAATCCGATGCTCCAGAGCATGGGGGTCTCGAACGTGATGGACCCTCGCCAGAGCGTGCCGATCCAGTTGAAGAACTTCACGCCTGTCGGGACAGCGATCAGCATCGTCATGAAGCCGAAGAACGGCAGCAGGACCGAGCCCGTCACATACATGTGGTGCGCCCACACGGCGACGGAGAGGGCGGCAATACCGATGGTCGCGTAGACCAAACCCTTGTAACCGAAGATGGGCTTGCGGCTGAAGACCGGGAAGATCTCCGAGACGATGCCGAAGAACGGCAGGGCGATGATGTAGACCTCAGGGTGGCCGAAGAACCAGAAGAGGTGCTGCCACAGGATCGGTCCGCCGGACTCGGGATCGAAGATGTGCGCGCCGAAGCGGCGATCCGCGCCGAGTGCGAACAGTGCGGCTGCCAGCGGCGGGAACGCCATCAGGACCAGGATGGCCGTGATGAGGACGTTCCAGGTGAAGATCGGCATACGCCACATCGTCATGCCCGGTGCACGGAGGCAGATGATCGTCGTGATGAAGTTGACGGCACCAAGAATCGTGCCGAAGCCCGAGAGAGCCAGACCGAAGACCCAGAGGTCCCCGCCGACGCCCGGGCTGAAGGTGGTGTTCGACAGCGGCGCGTAGGCGAACCAGCCGAAGGAGGCTGCACCCTGCGGGGTGAGGTAGCCGGCGACGGCGATCGAGGAGCCGAAGATGAACAGCCAGAGTGCCAGCGCGTTCAGACGCGGGAACACCACATCGGGAGAACCGATCTGCAGTGGCATGATCACGTTCGCGAAGCCGGCGAAGAGCGGCGTAGCGAACATCAGCAGCATCACGGTGCCGTGCATCGTGAACAGCTGGTTGTACTGCTCCTTGGACTGCAGGATGTTCATACCGGGCTCGAAGAGTTCGGCACGAATCAGCAGCGCCATGACGCCACCGATGCAGAAGAAGAAGAATGACGCGATCAGGTACATGTACCCGATGGTCTTGTGGTCGGTAGAAGTGATCCAGTTGACGACGATGCGCCCCTTGGACACTGGTACCACGCGCGGCGCGAGGGTCTTCGCCTCATCCGTGGCGTACTCGTAGGTAGTCATGCGTCCTACTCTCCTTCGCCGTGGCTGGACAGCTGGGCGACCTCGCCCGGCTTACGGTCGTATTCCTCACCGAGCTGGCCCTCGGGCAGCGAGTCCAGGTGCTTGACGAATTCCTCTTCGGAGACGACCTCGACGTTGAAGAGCATCTCGGAGTGGTACTCGCCGCAGAGCTCGGTGCACTTGCCCTGGAACGTGCCCTCGACCTGGGGGGTGAGGTAGATGTAGTTGGTCTTGCCGGGAATGGCATCGATCTTCTGCAGGAACGCAGGAACCCAGAAGCCGTGGATGACGTCGCGGCTGTTGATCTGGAATTCCACGGGGACGTCGACCGGCAGGTACAGGGTCGGGAGCTTCTCCTCGACACCCTCCTCGCCGGTGAGGTGCCCCTGAATGCCCGCGAAGTAAGCCTGCTGGCCCTTGTACTCGTAGTTGAAGTCCCACGCCCACTGCTTCGCGCGGACGTCGACGACGAGCGGCGAATCCACCGGCTCATCGACTTCGCGCTGCGTAGCGTCCGAGAAGATGAACAACGTGATGACCAGCATCAGAGGAACGGCCGTGTAGAAGATTTCTAGCGGCAAGTTGTAGCTGAGCTGGCGCGGGTAACCGGTGTCGTTCTTGCGACGGCGGTAGGCCACGAGGCACCAGATGAGCAGGCCCCACGTCAGGATCCCGATGGCGAGAGCGGCAATCCACGAGTTGACCCATAGGTCCTGCAGCATTCCCGTGTGATTAGTGGTGTCTCGAACTTCATTCGGGAGCCAGCCACGCTGAACTTGCTCCGAACAACCCGTCAACAACAACGCGCCCGCAGCGCCAAGAGCAACGACTCTGGCCCTTGTCCCGCGGCGGCTGCTGGTTCGGTCTTGCGAACTCACAGACGGCCCTTCCTCTTCTTTTAGTGCTGAATGACTCTTCAGTCCGACCCTGCACCGTCCGGCTTATTCGCCGTCCGGACACACCTCCGGCCTCGCTGAAGCAAGCATAGTTTTACTACCCGCTGTAGAGCTTACCTTGTGACGGCGCTCTTTGCCGACTGAAACTCCGGTGGGCTCACTTTGTTGAGCAGTGGGGCCACCGGAGTCTCGTGCAACGCGTTTCGGCTTAGTGGAACGAGTCGCCACAGGCGCAGGAACCGCCGGCGTTCGGGTTGTCGATCGTGAAGCCCTGCTTCGAGATGGTGTCCTCGAAATCAATCGAGGCACCGTTGAGGTAGGGGACGCTCATCTTGTCGACGACGACCTCCACACCCTCGAAATCGCGCACGGCGTCGCCGTCGAGGATGCGCTCGTCGAAGTAGAGCTGGTAGATCAGGCCCGAGCAGCCACCCGGCTGGACGGCGACGCGCAGGCGGAGATCCGTGCGGCCCTCCTGCTCGAGCAGGCTGCGCACCTTCTCAGCGGCCACCTCGGACAGCTGGACCTCGTGGGACGGAAGCTCCGTGGCGTCCGCGATGGACTCATTGGTCGTAGCGGTCATCGTTTTCCTCCAATAACTGGTGTCGGGATCTGCGGGTACAACTGCAGGCCCCTCTGTTGTCCATTCTACGTGCGCCGGCGCGCATTACATCCCGTGTGAATTCAGCCGCGCCAGCAGCAGCGCCTCGGCGGTGATGGCCCGCTCGAAATCGCCGATGTGCAACGACTCGTTGGCGCTGTGGGCCCGGGAATCCGGGTCTTCGACGCCGGTGACCAGGATCTGAACGCCCTCGAAGACCTCCATGAGGTCGGCGATGAACGGAATCGAACCGCCGATTCCGGTCTCCACCGGGGCGACCCCCCACGCTTGTTCCATGGCCCAGAGGCTCGCTTGGGCGGCCGGTCGGCTCGTGTCGGCGGCAAACGGGCTGCCGGATTCCGTGATGGCCACTTCTACCTCCGCCCCGAAGACGTCCTGCCGCAGGACGTGCGCCCGCAGGGCCTCCGCGGCGGAGGCAGCGTCCTGGCCGGGGGCCAGCCGCACACTCACCTTGAAGCGGGTTGCCGGCACCAGCGTGTTCGACGACATGGCCACCGTCGGGATATCCATGCCAATGATGGAGAGCGCGGGTTTATTCCAGAGTCGGTCCGCCAAGGGTCCGGACCCGGCAAGCCGATAGCCGTCGACGACGGAGGCATCACGCCGGAAGTCCTGCTCCGGGTAGTCGACCTCCGCGACCTCCTGCGCGACAAGCCCAGGCACGGCAACGGCCCCGTCGTCGTCATGGAAGCTCGAGATTAACCGGGCTGCGATCGTCGGGGCGTCAAGCACGGGCCCACCGAACATGCCGGAATGCACGGCGTGCTCGAGCACGCGGACGCTGACTTCGGCAGCGCAGACCCCGCGCAGGCTCGTCGTCAGGGCCGGGACGCCGACCTTCCAGTTGCTGGAATCGGCGACAACGATGACATCGGCCGCGAGCAGGTCGCGGTACTCCTCCAGGAAATTACGGAAGCTCGGGGACCCGGCCTCTTCCTCACCCTCGAAGAAGAACGTGACGCCGACCCCAAAGTTCTCGACGGCGTCGAGCACGGCGCGCAGTGCGGCGATGTGCACCATAATGCCGGCCTTGTCATCGGCTGCGCCGCGCCCGTAGAGACGCTCCCCCACCTCCGTCGCGACGAACGGCGGCGTGTTCCACAGCGCCTCGTCGCCGGGCGGCTGCACGTCGTGGTGGGCGTAGAGGAGGATCGTCGGCTTGCCGTCGGCGGCCGGGCGGCGGGCGACGACGGCCGGGCTCCCCTGGGCTCCGGTGTCCGTGGCGGCGGTCAGGATCTGCACGTCGTCGATCCCGGTACTGCGCACGAGCTCGCTCACGGCCTCGGCGCTGCGGGTCAGCTCGGCCGGGTCAAACGCCTCCCACGCGACACTGGGGATCGTCACGAGGTGCTTGAGCTCGTCCAGGGTGCGGGAGAACTCCTGTCGGACGCGGGCCGCGATGGCGTCCACGTCGATGTGGTCAGCTGGTGTAGTCATAGACCCAGCCTAGCGCCGGTTGCCGCAGGCAAGCATGACCCGCACTCGAGCGAACGTGTCTTTCCCCACGCCGCGCATTCGGTCCTGCGGTCCGGGCCGGATAGACTTCTGGGGTGTTTGGACGCAAGAAGGATGAAGCCGCCGCCGATGACGCGGCCGTAGAGAACCCATACGAATCGACCGACGTGGACGAAGCCGGCAAGAAGGGCCCCACGCCGAAGCGCAGCGAGCAGGAGGCGCTGAATCGGCGACCCCTCGTCTCCTCCGACAAGAAGGCCCGCAAAGAGGCTGAACGCAAGCGCCGCATCGAGTCGCAGGAGCGGCTGCGCCTGGCGAACGAGACCGGCGACGAGCGGTACATGATGCCGCGCGACCGCGGCCCGCAGAAGCGCTTCGCCCGGGACTTCGTGGATTCGCGCTGGATGCTCGGCGAGTTCCTGATGATCATCATCTTCGCGTTCCTGATCGTCTCCTTCTCCTTCTCGAGCAATCTCGTCATCCAGGCGAACATCACGCTCGCCCTGTGGCTCGTCCTGCTGGTCACCATCATGGACGCGTTCATCATGACGCGGATGCTCAAGAAACGCCTCGTGGCGAAGTTCGGCGAGTCCGAGCGCGGCGTCCTCTGGTACGCGGCCATGCGTGGCCTGCAGTTCCGCAAGATGCGCCTGCCGAAGCCGCAGGTCAAGCGCGGCGAAGGCCCCCGAGACTAAGCTGGCTCGCTCCCCCGGACAGTGAACCCGGTACGACGGCGGCCCCTCACCATTTCGGTGAGGGGCCGCCGTCGTACCGGGTCCGGGACTCTAAGCGAGATGCTTGGCCAGGTACCGGTTGATGCGCCAGGCCCACAGCGGCCCCTCGTACAGGAACGCCGTGTAGCCCTGAACCAGGTCCGCGCCGGCGCGCAGGCGCGCGTGCACCTCCTGACCGGTCTCAACACCGCCGACGGAGATGATCGCGGTGCCCTCCCCCAGCTCGGCCCGCAGTTGGCGCAGCACCTGCAGCGAGCGCGTCTTCAGCGGTGCGCCGGAGAGGCCACCGGCGCCGATCGCCTCGACCTTCGCGGCGTCGGAGGTCAACCCGTCGCGCCCGATGGTGGTGTTGGTAGCGATGACGCCGTCGAGCCCGAGGTCCTTGACCAGTCCGGCTACGTCGCGTACATCGTCGTCGCTGAGATCGGGGGCGATCTTGACGAGCAGCGGCACGCGGCGACTCGTCGCAGCGTCGGCCTCTGCGCGCACGGCCTCGAGCAGCGGGCGGAGGGTCCCGACGCTCTGTAGCAAGCGCAGGCCGGGCGTGTTGGGCGAACTCACGTTGACGACGAGATAGTCGGCGTGCGGAGCCAGCAAGCGCGTGCTGGCGCGGTAATCGTCAACGGCGTCGTCGAGCTCGACGGTCTTGGTCTTACCGATGTTGACCCCGACGACCGGACGAGTCTCGTCGAAACGTCGCCCGAGCACGGGCCGCACGGCCGCGATGCGAGGCGCCACGGCGGCGGCGCCGTCGTTGTTAAAGCCCATCCGATTGATGACGGCCCGGTCCTCGATCAAGCGGAAAAGACGCGGCTGCGGGTTCCCTGGCTGCGCCTGGCCGGTGATCGTACCGACCTCCACATGCCCGAAGCCGAGGTCGGCCAGGGCTGCGATGCCGTGCCCCTGCTTGTCGAATCCGGCCGCCAGGCCGAAGGGCGAGGGGAAATCGATACCCATGACCGTACGAGCGAGCTTCTGCTCAGGTCGAGTTACGCGTCGCAGTGCGGCAGAGACACCGGTGCGCTCGGCGAAGCGGATCGCCCCGAACGCCAGGTGGTGTGCCTTTTCTGGATCCATGCGGGAGAAGACAAGTCGAAAGACAGCAGGATAGATGCGCATGGAGACAAGTTTCCCCCGGAGGGGTGCCGGCAACCAACTTTGACGCCTTGCGAGTTCGCCACCGGGGAACGTCCTCGGCTTTGGGACAATGAGTCGCTATGCTCGCATCATGCCGACCCGCGAGCCCACCGACGAAATCCACGGACACGCTGACTACGCGGAAACGGTCCCTGAAGGGATCTGGGCTCCCGATATTCTCGGCCGCGGTTTCGCTTATACGAACCTCCACCACGGCCGTGACCCCGAGGCGGATGAGGCCGGGGTCGAAGGCGCAGCAGAGCTGGTCTCGACACTGCTGCGCTACCGGCCGGAGCGCGAGTTTTTTGAGTTGCCGCGCTGGCTCTTCTCCCGCCGGCGGCCGCGCACCGCCGTGCTGTACCTGCACGGCTGGAGCGACTATTTCTACAACGTCGAAGTCGCCGAGTTCTGGGAGGGCCTGGGGGCGCGCTTCTACGCACTGGACCTGCGCCGGTACGGCCGCAGCCTCCGGTCATGGCAGTCGCCCGGGTTCACCTCGGATCTCTCGGAGTACGACGACGATTTGGAGTCGGCCTTGCGCGTCATCCGCGCCGACCTCGGCGACGTCGAACGGATCATCCTCGCCGGTCACTCGACCGGCGGACTCATCGCCAGCCTCTGGGCCGATCGCAACCCCGGCCGTATCGACGGGCTCGTGCTCAACTCCCCTTGGCTCGAAACGCAGGGCAGTTGGGTCGTCCGCCTGGCGGCCGCCGGAATCGTCGATCGGGTCGCCCGCCGGCGGCCCAAGGCGCTCGTCCCGCTGCCGGACGTCGACTACTACTGGCAATCCCTGAGCAACCAGGCCTACGGACAGTGGGACCTGCACCCGCTGTGGCGCCCCCGCTTCGCCTTCCCGATCCGGGCCGGCTGGATGGCGGCCGTGCTAGAGGGGCACGCGCGCGTCGCCGCGGGCTTGAATATCAGGGTCCCCGTCCTCGTACTGACCAGCGACCACACGGTCATCACGACGCGCTTCACGCCGGAGCACCTGGAGGGCGACGCGGTCATCGAGGTCGATGTCACGCGCCAGCGCGCCCTGCGGCTTGGGCTCGAGGTGACCGTCGTCGCCGTGCCCGACGCAACACACGACCTCTTCGCGTCGAAGCCCGCCCCGCGAGCGGCGGCCTATGCCGCGATCCGGCGCTGGGCGACCGGCTACGCGAGCGGGCTCTCCGCCCCTGCCTGACCGGGCGTCACCGCTTCCACCGCGGGTCGATCCACCGCTCCCCCGTAGCGGCGATCGCGCTGGGCGTAGATCTCGACTGCCTCCCACAAGGTGCGCCGGTCGACGTCGGGCCAGAGCACGTCCATGAAGACCATCTCGGCGTAGGCCGCCTGCCAGAGCATGAAGTTCGAGGTGCGCTGTTCCCCGGAGCTGCGCAGGAAGAGGTCAACGTCGGGTAGCTCGGGCGCGTAGAGGTACTTGCCCAGTGTCCGATCCGTGATGCCCTTCGGCTTGAGCCGGCCCGCGGAGACATCCGCTGCCATCGCCTGCACGGCGTCGACGATCTCGGCGCGCCCGCCGTAGTTCACGCACATCGTCAGCTGGCACGTCTGATTCTCGCGCGTGAGCTCTTCGGCGGACTTGAGCTCGTTCACGACGCTCTTCCAGAGCCGCGGCTCGCGCCCGGCCCAGCGCACGCGCACACCCCACTCGTTGAGCTGATCCCGGCGGGAGCGCAGCACGTCACGGGAGAAGCCCATGAGAAACCGGACCTCGTCGGGACTGCGCCGCCAGTTCTCCGTGGAGAACGCGTACACCGAAACGTACTCGACGCCGATCTCGATGGCGCCGGCGACGACGTCGAGCAGCGCCGCCTCCCCGGCGCGGTGCCCCTCGGTGCGCGGCAGGCCTCGTTGATTGGCCCAGCGGCCGTTCCCGTCCATGACGATCGCGACGTGCCGTGGCACGAACTGCGCGGGGATCTTCGGCGGCTGCGCGCCGCTCGGATGCGGGGCGGGAGGCGCCGGATGCGCGCCGCCCTGCGATCCTCTGGTGCTGCGCGTCGGTCCTGCCATCATGCCCTTTCCACGTGTTCGAGTGACTTGACTACTCGTTCGAGGTGCCACTGCAGGTACCCCGAGACAATGTTGGCGGCCTCGCGCCGGGCGGGTGCCTGCGCGGTCGCGGCCCGCGGCCAGTCGCCCGTGAGCAGGGCGTCCAGCAGGCCGATCGTCTCCGCCGACGGCGACAAGGAACCGGCCGGTCGGCAGTCGGCGCAGACCACGCCGCCGAGGGGAACGTTCACGGCAGCGTGCGGTCCCGGTGAACCGCAACGCACGCACCGCGAGAAGCTCGGCGTCCAGCCGGCCGTCGCGACCGAGCGCAGCAGGAACGAGTCCAGAACGAGCGACGGGTCGTGTTCCCCGCGGGCCAGCGCGGCGAACGCCCCGTGCAGGAGTCGATATTGTGCCGCGGCGTCGTGATCCTCTTCGGTCAGCCGCTCGGTCGTCTCCGCCATGGCGTGGGCGGCTGTGTACAACCGGTAGTCCGCGGCCAGCCGCTGCCCGTAGGGCGAACGGATCTGTGCCTGGGTGACGACGTGCAGGCTGCGCCCGGTCGAGATCTGCGCGTCCACCAGCATGAACGGCTCCAGTGTGGCTCCGAGTTTCGAACTCGTGCGGCGGACGCCCTTCGCGACCGCGCGCACCTGCCCGTGGCTGGGCGTGAGCAGCACGACGATCCGGTCCGCCTCGCCGAGCTTGTGCGTGCGCAGCACGATCGCGGGCGTGCGATACGACTTGGACGCGAAACTGGACCTGGGCATCTGCCGATTATCCCAAACTTCCCTCGTCCGCGGTGCCGACACGGCACAACGGCGACGCCCCCATCCGCGGGGAGGGCGCCGCCGTCGTGGTTCAGTCGCGGTCGCGGATCGCGCGGTTGACGGCGGAGATCACGGCCCGCATGGCCGCCGTCGACGTGTTGGCGTCGATGCCGACGCCCCAGAGGACGCGTTCGCCGATGGCGCACTCGACGTACGCGGCGGCCGTCGCGGTGCCGCCCTCGGACAGGGCGTGCTCCGAGTAGTCGAGCACGCGCACGTCGACGCCCTCCTCGGCAAGCATGGTCACGAGCGCGTCGATCGGGCCGGTGCCCCCGGCGGAACGGTCCGTGCTCTGACCGTCGATGCTCAGCTTGGCCTCGAGCGAGAAGCTGCCGTCCTCGCGGCTCGTCGCCGTCGCGGAGGCCAGCTTGAAGTGTCCCCAGGCCTCGCGGTCGGCTCCGTCGGTCGTCGGCAGGTACTCGTCCTGGAATGCATCCCAGATCTGGGCGGCGGTCATCTCGCCGCCCTGTCCGTCCGTCTTGCGCTGGATCACGCCGGAGAATTCGATCTGGGCGCGGCGGGGCAGATCCAGCGAGTAGTCGTGCTTGAGCAGGTACGCGACGCCGCCCTTGCCGGACTGCGAATTCACGCGGATGACCGCCTCGTAGGAGCGGCCGATGTCGCGCGGGTCGACGGGCAGGTAGGGCACGCCCCAGATGATGTCGTCGACAGTCTTGCCGGCCTCGGCGGCCCGGCGGTCCATGTCCTCGAAACCCTTCTTGATGGCGTCCTGGTGGGAGCCGGAGAAGGCCGTGAACACGAGGTCGCCGGCCCACGGGGAACGCTCGGGCACGTTGAGTTGATTGCAGTACTCCGCGGTGCGGCGGATGTTATCCATGTCGGAGAAGTCGATCTCCGGGTCGATGCCCTGCGTGAAGAGGTTCATGCCCAGCACAACCAGGTCGACGTTACCGGTGCGTTCGCCGTTGCCGAAGAGGCAGCCCTCGATGCGGTCCGCGCCAGCCATGTAGCCGAGCTCGGCGGCCGCCACGCCGGTGCCGCGGTCGTTGTGCGGGTGCAGGGAGAGGACGATGGAGTCGCGGTTGGCCAGATTGCGATGCATCCACTCGATCGAGTCGGCGTAGACGTTCGGCGACGCCATTTCGACGGTCGCCGGCAGGTTCAGGATCATCGGGTTCTCAGGAGTCGCCTCGAGAACCTCGGCGACGGCCTCGCTGATGCGCTTGGCGAACTCCAGCTCGGTGCCCGTGAACGACTCGGGTGAGTACTCGTACGTCAGGTTCATGTCCGGGGAGAGCATCTCTTCGAACTTCTTGCACAGCCGCGCACCGTTCGTGGCGATGTCGACGATGCCGTCCTGATCCTGGTTGAACACCACGCGGCGCTGGAGCACCGACGTCGAGTTGTAGAGGTGCACGATCACGTTCTTGGCGCCGTTCACGGCCTCGTACGTGCGCTCGATGAGATGCTCGCGCGCCTGTGTCAGCACCTGGATCGTCACGTCGTCGGGGATCTTGCCATTGTCGATGAGCTGGCGGACGAAGTCGAAGTCGGTCTGCGACGCTGCAGGGAAGCCGACCTCGATCTCCTTGTAGCCCATGGAGACGAGCAGATCGAACATCTTCTGCTTGCGCTCCGCGCTCATCGGGTCGATCAGGGCCTGGTTGCCATCGCGCAGGTCGACCGCACACCAGCGCGGGGCCTTATCGATGACCTTGTCCGGCCACGTGCGGTCCGGGAGGGAGACGGCGATCTGTTCCTGGAAGGGAACGTATTTGTGGATCGGCAGTCCCGAGGGTTTCTGAGCGTTCTGCATGGTGATGTCGCCTTGTCTTTAGTGCGGTTGAGTCTGGCTCTCATGAGCACGGCCGGCAGCACGAAACTCCGCAGTGAGGGGGTCGGCCTCGAGGCTAGTGTGCCTGTGGGCCCTCACCGCGGCGACTTAGAAGTAGCGACATGCAACGCATGGTTGAAACCATAACACCGTCCTCCTCGTCGGTTCGCCCTCACTGACATTGTTGCGTATCGGGGTCGCGCGGCCGAACCGGCTCAGAAGCCGAGCCGGCCGAGCTGCTTGGGGTCCCGCTGCCATTCCTTCGCGACCTTGACGTGCAGATCTAGGAAGATCTTGGTTCCGAGCAGCCCTTCGATGCTCTTGCGGGCGCGCGATCCGACCTCCCGCAGCCGTGCGCCGCCCTTGCCAATGATGATCGCCTTCTGGCTCGACCGTTCGACGAAGAGGTTCACGTGCACGTCCAGTAGCGGGCTGTCCTCCGGGCGCCCCTCCCGCGGGATCATTTCCTCGACGACGACGGCCAGCGAGTGCGGGAGTTCGTCGCGCACGCCCTCGAGGGCCGCCTCGCGAATGAGCTCGGAGACCATTTTGATCTCCGGTTCGTCAGTGAGCTCACCGTCCGGATAGAGCGGCGGCGAGAGCGGCAGCTGCGCGACGAGCACGTCGGACACCGCCTCGATCTGGTAGTCCCCCGTCGCCGACACGGGTACGACGGCGGCCCATCCACCCTCGCCCAGGATCTCTTCGCCGAGCCGGGCCACGGCCAGGAGCTGTTCTCCCAGCGCGTCCTTCGACACGAGATCGGCCTTCGTCACCACCGCAACGACGGGCTTGCGGCCCAAGCCCGAGAGCTGCTGGGCGATGTAACGGTCTCCGGGGCCGATCTTCTCGTTCGCCGGCAGACAGAATCCGATGGCGTCGACCTCGGCCAGCGTCTGCTCCACGAGGTCGTTGAGCCGCTGGCCCAGCAGCGTCCGCGGCCGGTGCAGCCCCGGCGTGTCGACGAGCACGAGCTGCGCGTCCGGGCGGTGCACGATGCCGCGGATCGTGTGGCGCGTGGTCTGCGGCTTGTTGGAGGTGATGGCGACCTTGCGCCCCACGAGCGCATTCGTCAGCGTCGACTTGCCGGCGTTCGGGCGTCCGACGAACGAAGCGAACCCCGCCCGGTACCCCTCGGGCACCTCCGTGATGAACGCGCCGGTCGATTGACCTGCGCTGACTGGACGGCTGGTGTCTTGCTTTCGGTGTCCGCTCATTCTGCCTCCTCGGCAATTTCGTCTGCGGTCCGGCGGCCGGTGGAGCCGTCGTGTCGGGTGGTGGAATCCTGCTCACCGGCCGGTTCCCAGGCCAGCACGTTCCTGATCCTGTTGCGGCGGCCTTCGAGGTCCTCCGCGTGCAGCCGGAGCCCGTCGATCGTCACTTCCGAGCCGACGATCGGCACGCGTCCGAGGGTCTTGGCGAGCAGCCCGCCGACGGTGTCGACCTCTTCGTCGTCCAGTTGACGGCCGAAGATCTCACCGAAGTCGTCGATCGACATCCGCGAATCCACCCGGTAGACGCCGGGCTCGATCTCCTCGCACTCGTGCCGGTCGGCGTCGTACTCGTCGTCGATCTCGCCGACGATCTCCTCGATGAGGTCCTCGAGAGTCACGAGGCCCGCGGTGCCTCCATACTCGTCGATGACGATCGCGACATGTGTCGATTCACGCTGGAGCTCCTGGAGCAGCTCGGCCACCCCCTTGGATTCAGGCACGTAGCGCACGTCCCGGGAGAGCTCGTCCACCGGGCGGGGGTCGGCCGGGTCGGCGTGCAGCGCCGCGGCGAGATCCTTGAGGTACACAACCCCGACGATCTGGTCGGCGCTGCCGTCGATCACGGGGATGCGCGAGTAGCCCGAGCGAAGGAAGACGCTCATCGCGGACGGCAGCCTCGTCCCCGCATCGAGCGTGACCATGTCGGTGCGCGGAACCATGACGGCGCGGACGCGGGTGTCCCCCAGCTCGAAGACCGAGTGGATAAGGTCCGCCTCGACGTCCTCGAGAACGTCGGCCTCGTTGGCGCGGTCGACGAAATCGCGGAACTGTTCCTCGGTGAAGAAAGCCTCCTCGTCCACGGCGTCGCCGGGGCTGAGCTTGGAGCCCAACCCGACGAGCCAGGTCGGAATCGGCCCGAGCACGAGGCGCAAGAATCGCACCATCGGCGAGGCCAGGAGGACGACTTTGGAGGCGTGCACGCGGCCCAAGCGGCGCGGGGAGATTCCGACAAGCACGAAGCCAATCGCCGCCATGCTCGCCGTCGCGAGCAACCCGGCGAAGAAGAGGTGGTCGAGCAGATCGTGGTAGAGGATCCCGAGCGCGACGGCGGAGGCCATCTCGAACCAGATGCGCCAGAAACGGACCGCGTGGGTGTGCGCGGCGGGATCGGCGAGGATCGCGCGAAGCCGCGGTCGGCGGCGGCCGGCAAGCATCTGTTCGGCCTCCTGCCGTGGCAGGAAGAAGAACGCAGACTCGGCCGCCGTCAGCAGGGCAGCGCACGCGATGCTGACAACCGCCAGGGCGGCCAGTCCAGCAATGATCATTCGATGGTCTCCCGCGGGGCGGGGCGGCCGAGGTACTCGGTCAACAGCTCGCGCTGCAGGCCGAACATCTCCTCGCGTTCGGCGGGCTCGCCGTGGTCAAAGCCGAGAAGGTGAAGCATCCCGTGCGTGGCCAACAGCAGGATCTCGTCAGCAGTGGAGTGGCCGCCGCGCTTGGCCTGCTCGCGGGCGACCTGTGGGCAGATCACAATGTCGCCGAGCGTCCCGGCCGGCGTCATCGAACCCGGGCGTCCGGGACTGAGCTCGTCCATGGGGAATGACATGACGTCCGTCGGGCCGGCTAGATCCATCCACTCCAGATGCAGCCGCTCCATCGCGTCCTCGTCGACGAGGATGATGGAGACCTCGGCCTCCGGATGCACGTAGAGACGGTCGAGGATGTGCCGACCGAGACCGGACAGCGCTTCCAAATCCGCCTCGACGGCGGACTCGTTGTTAACATCGACGGCCACGGTCACTCCTCGGTCTTCTGCGGCGCACGACGCCGGTCGGGCGCCTGCGCGCTGCGGGCAGAACGGTGCCGCCGGTCGTTGCTGTCCGGGCGGAGCGCGTCACGGTTTGACCACGTCTCGTAGGCGGTCACGATGTCCGAAACGAGACGGTGGCGGACGACGTCCTCGGCACCGAGCTGACAGAATTCGATGTCGTCCACACCCGCGAGGATCTCCGTCACGACGCGCAGGCCCGACTTCGTCCCGCCGGGCAGATCAACCTGGGTCACGTCTCCGGTGACCACCATCTTCGAGCCGAAGCCGAGTCTGGTCAGGAACATCTTCATCTGCTCCGGCGTCGTGTTCTGTGCCTCGTCGAGGATGATGAACGCGTCGTTGAGTGTGCGCCCGCGCATGTAGGCCAGGGGTGCGACCTCGATAGTCCCGGCCGCGATGAGCCTCGGGATCGTCTCGGGGTCGATCATGTCGTGCAGGGCGTCGTAGAGAGGGCGGAGGTACGGGTCGATCTTGTCCGTGAGGGTACCCGGCAGGAATCCGAGCTTCTCGCCGGCCTCGACTGCGGGGCGCGTCAGGATGATTCGGCTGACCTCCTTCGCCTGAAGGGCCTGGACGGCTTTGGCCATCGCCAGGAAGGTCTTACCGGTACCGGCGGGACCGATGCCGAAGATGATGGTGTGGTCGTCGATCGCGTCGACGTAGGACTTCTGGTTCACGGTCTTCGGCCGGATGCTCTTGCCGCGGCCGGAGAGAATGTTCAGCCCGAAGACGTCCGCCGCAGCACCGGCGGCGGGGCGCTGGTCGTTGACCATGCGCACCAGCTGTTCGACGAGCTGCGGATTGACGCGGGTGCCTTTGGCCGCCAGGCCGCGTGCCTCGTGCACGACCCTGAGGGCCTTGTCCGCGTGCTCGGCCTCGCCGGCCACGGTCAGCACATTGCCGCGGACATGCAGCAGGGCCTTCGGATAGACCTTCTGGAGGATTCGCACCACCTCGTCGTTGGCTCCCAGCGAGGCGACCATCTCGTCGGTCGATGCGAAGGTGATCAGCGTGGGCTCGGCCACTCGGGTCGGCCGCGCTCCAGCGTGGGATTCCGCGGGGAGCGCGTTTAGCGCCTCCGCCAGCTCGTCCGCAATCGGCGGGTCAGCGTCGTGGGTCATCGGTGCGGCAGAGCCTCCTTGAATCGTGTCCCGTCCCCGCATCTCCGGGGCCCCTCCATCCTACGCGACGGTGTCAGCGCCCGGACGCTCTGCCAACGCTGGCACCGGCGCGACCATCACCTTTCGAGACGGTGCATAACTACCAGACATCGAATATCAGTACGGCAACGGTTCGCCCATTCGCCCCTTTCAGCACGACCTACGGCGGAACGGTATGCCAAGCTGGAGGCTTGCCGGCGAAGTCCCCCCGCTTCATCCCCGCCCCGGCCCTCGCGCACGACGCGTCGTGCGCGAGGGCCGGGGCGGGGA
>MLDA01000028.1 GCA_023896275.1 Kocuria rosea subsp. polaris
GAGACAATCTCCTTACGTCCAATCTCCCACCCTCCATTATCCCCGGGACGATTCACGCCGTCCCCGAACGGGGTTCCTGCGGCCCTACCAGGGTGGTTCGTCGTCGTGGGCGTTCCACCGCCTCCATCGTTCTTCCGCGGCCCCTTCAAGACTCTGGCCGGCATCCGCGTCCCAGCGGGTAGCGAACTCCTCTGCGGTCTCGTCAGAACGCGAGGCGTCGCTGCCGCCCACCCCGGCGTCAGGGGCCGCGATCTCGCCCCGATTCATGCCCGCGGTTTCGTTGAGATCAAGCCCCGTGCCTGGTGCAGGGCCCGGGGGCGCGTTCGGGCCCGGCATCGTGCCTGCTTGCAGTTGCGGCGGTGGTCCGGGACGGCGGTTCCGGCCGCGGCGAGTGAGCAAATTGACCACCGGATGGAACCGCCCGGTCGGATCATGCCACCCGGGCGCCTTGATCTGCGGGACCCCACCACGCATGCGGATCTCCCAACCCGAGCCCTCAAGATGATGATGATGCCACCAGCAGAGCAAGACCCCGTTATCGGTGTGCGTCGCCCCGCCGCCGGCGTGTGCGTGCACATGGTGGATCTCGCACCACGAAGCCGGGATCATGCACCCAGGAATCACACACCCGCCATCCCGGGCCGCGATCGCCCGCCGCTGATGCGCGGTAAAGACTCGCCCCTTTGAACCGAGACCGATGATCCGCCCCGCACGATCGAAGACGACTTTCTGCACGGCCCCACTACACGCGATGCGGTGCGCCAACCCGGCAGGGGCGGGAAGATCGATGCCGTCCAGAGACGAGATCCCGGCCGGATCGGTGAGGTCTTCAGCGTTCACGTGCACCAGCAAGGTCGCGGCGTCCCCGCCCAGTGACGGAGTCTCGGCGCAACGGGCGGCAGCGGTAAGGATCGCTGCGAGTACGTCGTGACGCTTCTGCGCCGAGCTACGCTCATCCACTACCACCGCGCCTGCACCATCGGCGCCGCCCTCGGCGCGGTCGTCAATGTCGGCGCGGCCGTCGGTACGGCCATCAGAGCCGGTACTGCACTCGGCGCGGTCATCAGTGCCGGCGCAGTCGTGAGTATCAACGCCACCGTCGGCGGTGCTGTGGTTGCCTGCGGCAGGGTTCAGGTATGCGGATAGGAGCCGGGTGAGCTGAGCGGCAGTCTCGGGCATCAGGTTCCCGCGAACCGGGATCAGCCCGTCCCGGGCCGGGCCCAGCGTCAGACCGCGCCGGGCCGTGGCCTGCCGGGCCTCGGGATCGGGCCCGTCCTGGTCTAGGTGCGCCTCCCAGGCTTGGGCGTGGACTTTCACTTCCGCGAACGTCGCTGCCGGCACCGCGGCACCATCTGCCTCCCTGCCAGCGATGTCGGCGCCGGCAGGGTCCGTGGCGGCAGTGCCGGTGGCGGTGGTTCCGATGGCGGTGGCCACGAGCGCGGCCTCAGCGAGGGCCGCAGCGGCCGGGTCGGCCCGGGGCCCGACACGAGTGAGCATCCCGGTGAGCAGTTCCGCGGTCTCAACGCAAAGGTCCCCTGCGTGCAGGGCGGAGGCGATCACCGGGAACTTCGCGGGCAGCTCCTGCCCGGTCAGCGAGATACTCACCCGGGTGCGGGCATCCAGCGCTGACCGGCGGCGAGCCTCCCGCCCCGGGGCGCCGGTGAGGCGCTCGAGGAGCTCGGACCCGGTCCGGCACCCGTATCGGGAGGAGAGCCGGTCCACGCCCAGGCTCTTCTCGGAACGGTCCTCAACCTCCCCGGCGGTACGCACGCGCAGGGCGTCGACGACCCGGCCCAAGGCCTCAACCGCCCCTGTGGCCTGCACGAGGTCCGCCTCCGCCAGGGTAGCGATCTCGGCGCAGAGCCCGGCCAGGTGCTCGGTAGCCTCACGCACCCGATCGGCCGCGCCGGCATTGCCGGCGGGGGTCTCGGAGGGGTGCGTGATGGCCATGCCCCTATTTTAGTATGTGTCAGCGATTAGCGATAGGGGCTGTGGATAGTTTTGGAATGTGTGTTCGATTGTGGATAGCTCATGCACGCGCCCCAGCAAGACCCCCTGTGTTGAGATCATTTTCGAAGGAACCAGACTCAATCGCGCTCGACGAGCTTTCCACCCGCCAGCATCAGGCGGTAGTCGCACGCCTGAGCGACGGTCTCGCTGTGCGTGGCGATGATGAACTTACTGCCGCGGTCCTGCAGGTCGGCAAAGAGGTCCAGGATGCCGCGTTCGGTGGTCTCGTCGAGCGCGCCGGTAGGCTCGTCCGCCAGCACCACGTTCGGCCGCTTCGCCAGCGCCCGGGCGATCGCCACGCGCTGCGCCTCACCTCCGGAAAGGTGCTGGACGCGCTTCTGCTCGAAGCCACTCAGCTGCACCTCTGCGAGGCATTGGGAGACCAGCGCTGACTTGTCACCGCGACCCGCGATTCCCAGGCGGACGTTCTGCGCGACGTTGCGGTCGTCGAGCAGGTCGTAGCTCTGGGTCACGAACCCGATGTGCTTCATCCGGAAGTCCGCCGACGCCTGAGAATTCTGCGGCACCAGGTCCTCACCGTGGTAGTACCGACCCTCGTAGGCGACATCGAGCCCGGCAAGGACACGCAGCAGAGTGCTCTTGCCAGATCCGCTGCGTCCCAGGATCGCAATGGAACGATCGCTCTCGAACATGGACATGTCCAGCCCGTCGAACAGGAGCCGTCGCTGCCCGTTGGGCTCGCGGATCGTCTTGGTGATGGATTCGAGCTGCAGCATTAGAGACTGGCCGCCTTTCCGGAATCGACGTCGAGGCAACGCCTGAGGAGATAGTGCTGATGGGCCACATCAAGGACAGTCAGCAGTGCGAGAACAAATAATGCCGTGACGAGGGCAGATGAGCTGCCTGCCGGCAGCTGGCGCACCGCGACCGCGGTGGCGAGGAACGTCATCCCGTAGCCGACCAGCGAACTGCGCGTGAACATCCGGTCGATCGCGTTACGGCTGCGGCCAAGCCGCGAGAACACCAGCGTCTTACGACGACGGCGCCGCATCAGCTGCCAATTCCCGAACCCGCTAGCCACCACGACACCTAGGAAGAGCATGGCACCGATTGACTTAACAAGCGCAGCATTGCCCTGAATAACCGACTTCACCAGCGAGAACTGCACCATATAGTTCGGCAGGTTCAGCAGGGAGTATTGGTCGAAGCCGCTGGTCTCAGCCACCATAGCGATCTCTCGCAGGACCTCATCCGTATCGCTGCCCTTAGGTGCAGCCAGGTCGGCGTTGACCATAGCGAAGTATAGGATCCCTGCGAAATCTTGTTCTGCAGCCGTGAACTCGCCGACCTTCTGCGGGTATGGCAACAGCAGGTAATGGTCAAGATAGTGATTCAGTTCACCTTGGTAGTAAATCGACGCTCGATCGTCGAGAATCCCCATGACTTCAAATTCGACGGGACGAAAGTAGTAGCTCCCCCGCATCACGTCACCGACGTCGTACACGCCGGAGTAGCTACTTCCAAGTAGGACGGGCAGAGTACCGGAAGTGTAATCGACGGCATCCCAATCGAATCCATCACCTTCGTCGACCTCAAGCCGGTAGAAATCAAACGCATTCTGATTCAATTGAAGGGACTTGACGTCCTGCACGCTGTGCCCGCCCTCGTCCGCGTAAGTACCGCGAACGGACACCTCAGTCCCGTAGCCTGGGTCGAACGTCGTATCACCAGCGAAATCCCGCACAGGCACGGGCTGGTCGAACACCGACAGCAGGCTGAGCTCAGCATGCTCGTTGAGCCCGTTGTAGAACGCGCCGAGCGCTTCGAGATTCTGGCGAGACTGACGAAATTCATGGAACGCCTCCGGCTCGTCAAGCCGGTCGACGAGCCCGTACATATCGACGTCCGCCTTCTGAGAGAAGCTCCTATTGATCGCAACATCAGTGGACTGCTCGAATGAGGAAACGTTGAAGACAGTCACTACGAGCAGCGTCCAGACGATCGCCTTGCCGACCACAATCGCCCAGTTGTGGCGCAGATCCAGCATCAGTTCCATGTATCGACAGCCTTTCCGGTGCTGGCCGCGGCCGACAAGAACACGACGACGACGATCGCCGCCAGGCCGGCCTCGATCCGGAGGACGCTGACGACCGGGGCCAACGGATCCCGCACGAGGGCAGCGATGAGCGCTGCGGGCAGTCCCGCTCCGACAGCCAGACCCGCGACCTGAACCGTGGACCGCGTGAGCGTCCGGATGCGCCGATGCCCCAGAAGATGAAGAACCTCATGGTGGCGCCGCAGAAGAGCTGCCGCGAGCAGGGCCGTCATCGCCGCTCCGATCGCCACGATTGCGGCCCCCAGACCAAGCAGGATGGGTGAGACGTAGTCGATGTTCGTGCGCCGGTTAGTGGACCCGTCCATCGACGCGACGCCGTCCGCGCCGAAGGATTCGACGTATCGCGCGTGCGCATCCGGCAGGTCCACGACGACGTCACCGAAGCCGCCGCTCGTACGGTCGGGGTCGCTGATCAGGACATCGGCGGCGAGCAGACTTTCTTCGCCGGTGCCGAGCCGGCCGATGACCTCGTAGGACTCGTCGTCGTACTCGAAGTACTCAACACCGCCACGTTCGACCACGGGAATCTCCGACCCGACGATCGCTTTGTCGTGCTCGCCTGAGGCAAAGACTCGGCCCTCATACAGGGGCAGCGACAGTCCGGAAGTATCCTCGATCAGCAGGTTCCGCACTCGGGCGTTGCCGGGGAGCTGCACGTAGACACGTGCCTCGGGTCCAAGCTCGCGCGCGTTGGCCGCGATCTGCTCGGCATCACCGCTCACCTGGATGCTTTCAGTCGAATAGAGCTTGTTGCCCTCGAGCGTGATGGCCTCCTGCTTCACGCTGTAGACCGCAAGCGCGGATCCCAACAGCATGAAGAGAGTAATCAAGGCAGCCGTGATCAGGTTTCGGCCTGTAGTCATGTTTTCCTTTGAACCAACCATCGGGGAGGGGCGACGATTCGCCCCTCCCCGAGCCGCAGTACTCGCGGACTACCGGCCGTAGTACGTTCGGGCGGTACCCCACCCGCCACTTGCTGCATTCGGGTTGAACGCAACCCACCGCGTGGCGGCCTCCGTACCGTGCCACCCCCATTTGCGCCCGGAAGACGCAATTACCCCCGAGTCGGGCCACGTGTGCTCAAGCCGGGCGTTCGTGTAGTGGTAGACGCCCTGCCACGTCGTCCACCCGTGCGAGCGCTTGTGGCTCGTTCCGTTGATGACCTTCGTCTCAGCCTTACCCGTATGGGAAGCGCTTGAGGCGGTCGAAGCAGACATCAACTCCATCCCAGTGGGCGCAAGTGGGCCTACATCGACAACAGAGGAACCGTCTTCGCTCCAACCGCCGACGAAACCGCCTGCATTTGCTGCCGCCGGAACGGCCAATGAACCAACAACTAGTGCCAAGCACGCTGCGGTGCGTTGGAACTTCTTCATACAATTTCCCCCTCGTTGGCGAATTAAGACGCGCTCGAGACTTACTGTGTGCCCCAAGTACACGCATGAGATTATGAATTTGGGTTGACAATGTCAAATTCTCACTTATTCTCCAGAAATACAGTGTGCAGTGAGTGCCGCGGACCTACTCTGCGATGCGTCGCGACACGCCAGTGAAGCTGGACTTGGTTGGCCGGGACAGCTCCGCGTCCTCTGAATGCCCGCGCTCCCTCATGGAGGCCAGAACCTCGAGTCGGCAATAATCATCCAGCGTGCCCTCTGCTCGCTTCCAGCCGGGCCCGCACGTCAAAGCGCCCGCCGCTAGCCATCCGGGCGCGCGTCCCCCCCAATCCCTCAAGGACCGCGTGCACGCCCTCGCGGAGCGAGAGCAGCACGACGAGTTCGACGTCGTCCGTGAGTCCGTGAGTCCGTGGCCATACATCTAGAGATGAGACTCGCCTCCTGCGCCCGACCTCAAAACGGGACCAACCTGAGCAGGCCCCGACGCGCTGAATGCAAAGGATGCGTATCCCTAGGTCGCACGCAAAATTCTCGAAGCGGAGGACTCAGCCCCTTCGCCAACGAATCGCATCGCCGCGAAGCCGGCCCTAGACTTCCCGTGTGAGCGAACATTCCACGACGGCCGCCTACTCCGCGCGCGCCGATGAGTACACGAGACTGCTCGGATCCATCGAGGACACCCACGCGCAAGACCGCGAATTGATCGCCGCATGGGCGGACTCGGCGCCGGGCCTGATCGTCGATGCCGGCTGCGGCCCCGGGCACTGGGCCGGCTGGCTGCACGGGCGCGGACACGACGTCGTCGGGATCGACCTGGTGCCCGAATTCGTCGCCATCGCTCGAGAACGATTCCCGCAGGTCAGCTTTAAGCGCGCCTCCCTGGCCGACGTCGCAACCGGCGAACCGGCCGGCGGGATCCTCGCCTGGTATTCGCTCATTCACACACCACCGGAGGGCGTGCCGGATCTCCTGGTCGGCTTCCACACCCGCCTCGCACCCGAGGGCGGGCTGCTGCTCGGAATCTTCGATGGACCCAGCCGCCAGTCCTTCCACCACGCGGTGGCCCCGGCCTACTACTGGTCTCCCGAGGACCTCTCCACTCTGCTGCGTGAGGCCGGTTTCGCGGTCGACGCCACGCACCGTCGCACCTCCGACGAGCACCGCCCGCACGCCGCGATCCTCGCGCACAAGCTCGCCGGCTAGGCCAGCGCTGCCTCGGAGCGCTCAGTCGACGACGGCGGCTACTGCCTCCAGCTCCACGAGCTGATGGTCGTAGCCCAGCACCGTCACACCCATCAGCGTGCTCGGCACGTCATGCTCCCCGAACGCATCGCGCACGACCTCCCATGCCGCCACAAGATCAGCCTGGTCGGATGAAGCAACCAACACTCGAGTGCTGATCACGTCCTCGATAGTCGCTCCGGCCGCCGCCAGCGCCAGCCTCATCGTCTCCACACACGCCGCGGCCTGCCCCGCATAGTCGCCGACCGCAACCGTTGCACCGTCCGCATTCAACGGGCACGACCCGGCTAAGAAAATCAACCGCGCGTCCGTCGGCGCGGTGGCAGCGTACGCATACTGGGCAACGTCGGACAGGACTGAAGAACGGATCAACTGCACAGAACTCGGCATGTCTTCATCTTCGCAGATCGCTGCCTCGACCCATCGAACCGTGCCCGCCTGCACCAACGCCAGACCGCCGGATAGGCTGGCACCAGACTCCCGCCACCCCCGTTCAGAGGACACGCATGCAGCATTTCGACCTGATCATCGTCGGCACCGGCTCCGGCAATTCGATCCTCGATGAGCGCTTCCGCGGCAAGAAGGTCGCCCTGATCGAGCGCGACAAGTTCGGCGGCACCTGCCTGAACGTCGGCTGCATCCCCACCAAGATGCTCGTCTTCACGGCGGACGTCGCGTCCACGCCTGCCCGCTCGTCCCGTCTCGGCGTCGACGAGACCCTCGACAACGTGCGCTGGTCCGACATCCGCGATCGCATCTTTGCCGACCGGATCGACCCGATCGCCGCCGGCGGCCGCGACTACCGCATGAACCACGAGGACAACGCGAACGTCACCGTTCTCCTCGGCGACGCCCGCTTCACCGGGCCCAAGCAGCTCGCGATCACGCCGAACGACGGCGGCACCCCCGTGACCATCGCGGGGGACGAGATCGTCCTGGCCGCCGGCGGCCGCCCCTCCCTTCCGGACATCGAGGGCCTGGCCGACGTCGACTTCCACACAAGCGACACCGTCATGCGACTCGAGCAGCTGCCCGCCTCGATGACGATCCTCGGCAGCGGCTTCATCGCCGCCGAGTTCGCGCACGTGTTCGCCGCGCTCGGCGTGGCCGTCACGCTCGTCGCCCGCTCCGGCGCGCTGCTGCGCGCCCAGGACGCGGAGGTCTCCGCGCGCTTCACCGAGATCGCGCGCGACTCCTGGGACGTCCGGCTCAACACCTCGACCCGCCGGGTGGAGCAGCACGACGGCGGCGTCCGCCTGCACGTCGAATCCCCCGACGGCGCCGGCACCATCGACTCCGAGGTCCTCCTCGTCGCGACGGGTCGCACCCCGAACACGGACCAGCTGGACGTGGCCGCGGGCGGCCTCGAGACAGACGACGCGGGGCTGCTGAAGGTCGACGAATACCAGCGCGCAGTGGTCGGCGGCACCCGCGGCGAGAACGGAGCGGTAGCGGGCGGCGCCGTCGTGCCGGGCGTGTGGGCGCTCGGCGACATCTGCTCGCCATACCAGCTCAAGCACGTGGCCAACCACGAACAGCGCGTGGTCCAGCACAACCTGGTGGAACCGGAGCTCGTGGAAAGTGACCACCGGTTCGTGCCGCACGCGGTGTTCAGCTCGCCACAGGTCGCGTCGGTGGGGCTGACGGAGGAGCAGGCGCGGGAGCGCGGACTGGAGATCTCGGTGGCGCGGCAGGACTATGGCGGCATCGCCTACGGCTGGGCGATGGAGGACACCACGGGCTTCGCAAAGCTCATCGCGGACAAGCACACCGGGCTGCTGGTCGGCGCGCACATCATCGGACCGCAAGCCTCGAGCCTGCTCCAGCCGCTCATCCAGGCGATGAGCTTCGGCCAGCCGGTGAAGAACTTGGCGCGCGGCCAGTACTGGATCCACCCGTCATTGCCGGAGCTCATCGAGAACGCGCTGCTGCAGCTGGACGCCTAGGTCCTGCGCTTCCACATCCGCAGGAGCAGATGAACGAGAGCGCCGAGGAGCATCCAGCCGAGTACGAACAGCCAGCCGACGTCGAAGACGGTCAGGGCCAGCACCACGACGACGAACCAGATGGCCGGCCAGGCGATCAGCTCCCAACGGCTCTGCTCCTCGTCGCTCCCGGACTCCCGGTATTCTCGCTCATCGACTTTCTTCATCGGCTGGATCATGGTCCGTTCATTCTCTCCGGGGTCGCTCGGGACCGTGCCGCTGTGGACGGTCATTCAGAACTCGCGCTCGTAGGACCAGGGCAGGTCGGTGATATCGAGCCGGTGCACGCCACCCGCCGGCGCCTCGACAGGCGGGCGCGAGGTGCGGTCCGTGGCGGCGAACTCGTCCTGCCAGTGCTCGTCGCCGTGCCAGAGCACGTACTTCCGGGCATCCTCGGCATGCTGCTGGCTGCGGAACGACTCGAACTCGACGCCGACGCACCTTTCGCCCTGCGCCGCTGCCGCCGCGACGGCGTCGGACACCGTGGGTGCTCCGCCGTTGGCACCGGCGAGCGTCGCGAGTCCATGCAGAGTCACCCACGTCGGCGGCACGAGCAGCATCCGGCCGTCGCCGTGGCGGGCCAGTGCCTCCGCCGGCGTCATCCACTCGGCCTCGGCGTGCTCGCCGGGGCTGAGCCGGACGGGGGCGTCCGCGCCCTCCGCGATCGGTGCCAGAAAATACCAGGCGCGCATCCGCTTCGGGGCCTGCGCCGGCGGCACCCAGCACGTCGTCGGGATGAGGCGTGCGGGCTCCAGGGCCAGCCCGGTCTCCTCCGCCGTCTCGCGGACGGCCGCGAGCCGCGCGGCGGCGCGCAGCCCGGCCGGCACGTCCGCGACGGGGACGTCGGCCCCCCAGGAGGCGGCGTCGTCGTGCCGAAACTGCTCCGGGGTGTCCTCGGGGTCGACGTAGCCGCCAGGAAACACCCAAGCGCCCGCGAACGAGCCGCGGTCCAGCCGCCGCAGCATGAGCACCTCGAGCCCTGCGGGCCCGTCACGCACCACGACGGCGCT
This sequence comes from Kocuria rosea subsp. polaris, assembly GCA_023896275.1. Classification (GTDB taxonomy): domain Bacteria; phylum Actinomycetota; class Actinomycetes; order Actinomycetales; family Micrococcaceae; genus Zhihengliuella; species Zhihengliuella polaris_A. The sequence goes on from MLDA01000028.1 coordinate 9,722, forward strand.
GGCGGCGTCACCGTCGACGCGTGCCGGCGCTGAGAAATCTTTCGTCATCTGGCCTCCTGCTGGAATGCTAGCGCGGCGGGGTGCGTTGTACGAGGCGCAAAGCTTGAATCTACAACTAATGAGGAGCTGTTCATGAAGATCGCAGTCTACGGAGCCACCGGCATGGTCGGAAGCCAGATCGTCGCCGAGGCCCTGAATCGCGGCCACGAGGTCACGGCCGTCTCGCGCAGCGGCGCCGAGGTGCCCGGCGCCGCGTCCTTCACCGCGGAGCTCGGCGACCTCGCCGCGTACCGCGAGCTGGGAGCGAGCCACGACGTCGTCGTGCTGTCCGTGCCGACCCCGCGCGACGGCGGCGACCACGCCCCCATCCGCGAGGCGCACGAGGCGATCGCCGAGACGCTGATCCCGGCCCGCGTGTTCGTGGTCGGCGGCGCCGGCGCGCTCGAGGTCGACGGCGTGCAGCTGCGCAACACCGACGGCTTCCCGGAGGCCTACAAGCCCGAGGCCGACAGCTTCGCCGAGATCCTGAACTACTACCAGGACTCCTCGGGCGTGAACTGGACGATGCTGGCCCCGGCTCCGATGATCGCCCCCGGCGAGCGCACGGGCGAGTACAAGGTCGGCGTGAACTCCCCCGTCGGCGACTCCGTCTCCACCCAGGACTTCGCCGTCGCCGTGCTCGACGAGCTGGAGACTCCGAAGAACGAGAACCGCCGCTTCACCGTCGCCAACTAGTCCGGCACCGGCTCGCTAAAGCCCGGGCCGTTCGTCTCGACCGACACCTCCGGTGTTGGGCGACGCGGACGGCCCGGGCTTTTTCGCTGGGAAGCTACTGGCCCGCCCACCCCTCGTCTCATCGATCCGGCGCGGCTAACATGGGCGGCATGCGGGTAGATACGTCATCTCGGCTCATCAGCGCGGACGCGCGCGCCGTCTTTACCGCGTTCGCGGACGCCGACCTCTTTCTCGCGTGGCTTCCGCCGGCGGGAATGACCGGCCGCCTCGACCGCTTCGACCCCCGCCCCGGCGGCGGTTTCCGCATGGTGCTCACCTACGACGAGGCGCCGGCAGGCGGGGGCAAGGCGGGCGACGGGACGGACGTCGTGGAGGCGCGCATCGCAGAGTTCGATGCGCCGCGACGGATCGTCTGGGAGGTCGAGTTCCCGTCCGATGATCCCGCGGCCTCCGGAGTCATGACAATGGTCTGGACCCTCACCCCGGACGACGGCGGCACCCGCGTGTCCGTCGAGGCTTCCGGCGTGCCCGACGCCATCTCGCCCGAGGCGCACGCCGCGGGGCTGGCCTCCTCGCTGGCGAACCTCGCGGCCGTCGTCGAACGGCCCGCCTGAGCCGGGCTTCCGCGCATAAGCCACACAAAAGCCTGGCCTGTTGACCTGAGCCAAGACATCACGTCAGGCTCAGGTCAACAGGTCAGGCTGTTTGGGCTAGTCCCGTACGGCGCGACCCGCGCGTCGCTAGCCTCCGAAGCCGACCGGAACCGCGACGACCTGTTCCAGGCTGCCGTCCATGGCGCTGTAGGTCAGGAACAGGACGGCGCCCTGCCCCGAACCGGGGTCAGTGAAGGCGATGTCTCCGGAGAACGGTCCAAGATCGGGTCCGCCGCTGCCCGTGACCGGCTCCTGCCCGAGCACGCCACCGTCGGGTCCGCGGACCTGCACCACCACATTGCCCTCGAAGGCGACCGCCTCGCCGCCGACCGCCACGGGTGAGGCGATCGCCTCGCCCGACGCCGGCACGGCGACCTGGATGTCAGGGGTCGTGGAGCCGATGACGTACCAGGCGTCGTCGGACATCTGCCGGACGAGGACCGTGGTGACGCGGTTGCCGCCGGTCGCGACCTCGAACTCACCCGACCTGCTGTCGCCCTGCATGTAGTCGGAAATCTCCGGGTCGGTGAACCCCGCATAGTCGGCGGTGAAGCCGCCTACCGCCGACTCGGGATCGACGAACCCGCTCTCGCCGGGGGCGGGATAGACGACGGTCGCCGCCTCCCCCACAGGGAGCGATGCGGACGGCGCGTCCGACGGCGTCGCGCTCGGCGGAGGGGTCGCCGTCGCGGACGGCGAGCCCGGCGCCGTGCTCTCCGCAGGGGGTGAACCGGTGCCGGTCGGGTCACTCGGGTCGCCCGGGCTGCACGCACCGAGCAGCCCGATACACACCGCCGCCAGCGCGGCGGCTCCCGCGCGCATTCTCATCGTCCTCATGATTCAAGAAAACCACCGAGCGACCGGAGGCGACAGGGGCGCCCGGCTTCGGTTCGGCCACGATCCGACGGCGATACGGTCACGCACCCTCCCGCAGCGCGCCCGCCGTCGGACTTTGCCGTAGCACCCGGCTGAAACCCGGGCGAATCCCAGCCTGCAGGCGTAACGTGCGAGACATGGGACCAGCACCGATCGTCGTCACCGGCGGGACAGGAACCCTGGGCCGCGCCGTCGTCTCCGAGCTCGAGCGCCGCGGGCGCCGCGTCCGCGTGCTCAGCCGCTCCCCCGCGCCCGACACCCTCCCCTCCGGCCGCGAGTGGGCCACAGCGGACCTGCTGGAGGGCGACAGTGCCGACGTTGGACGTGCCGTCTCCAGCGCGGAGACGGTCATCCACTGCGCCACGACGCTCAACGGGCCGCGAGACGTGACGGTGGCGCAGCAGGTGATCGCAGCGTGCGCAGCCGCCGGCGTGCGGCACTTCGTGCTCGTCTCGATCGTCGGGATCGACCGCATCCCCCTGTCCTACTACCGGGGCAAGCTCGAGGTCGAGCGACTCGTCGCCGCGTCCGGCGTGCCGGCCACCATTCAGCGCGCTACGCAGTTCCACGACCTCGTCCGCTCCCTGTTCGCGCGGCTGGCACGGCTGCCGGTCCTGTTGGTGCCGGACATGAACTTCCAGTCGGTCGATGTCGCTGACGTCGCGTCGAGGCTGGCCGACGTCGCCTGCCGCGGACCCCAGGGCCGGGTCGCCGACTTCGGCGGACCCCGCATCGACTGCTCGGTCGACATGGCGCGGGAATTCGTGGCCACGTCCGGCCTACGCCGTCCAGTGGTACCGCTGCGCGTGCCGCGGATCCTGCAGCGTGGGGCCGTGCGCGAGATCGCCGACGGCGCGAATCTGGTCGGCACCGAGGCACCGCACGGCGAGACGACCTTCGCGGACTACCTGGTGTCCTCCTCCCACACTCCTCGGCACACGTAACTCCGCCCCGGCCCCACGGGCATCCCTCGAGGCCGCGAGGGGTGCCACCATTTATTCTCTCCCAACCCCTTGCGCCTCGGCCCCGAGCGGGCGTAACCTACAACCAAATGGTTGTACATCAGAGATCAAATGCAGAAGTGGACCGGATCTTCCGGGCCCTGGCGGACGCCACGCGGAGGGACATCGTGCGGCGGACGCTCACCGGTGAGGCCTCCGTCTCGGAGCTCGCCGGCGACTACGACATGTCTTTCGCGGCGGTCCAGAAACACGTCGCCACCCTCGAGGCCGCCGGCCTCGTCACCAAATACCCGCGCGGCCGGGAGCGAATGGTCCGCGGAAACCCCGAGAATCTCCGGCAGGTACAGCAGCTGCTGGCGCACTTCGAGGAGATCTGGCGCTCGCGCGTCGATCGCCTCGATGCGCTCCTGGCCGAGGATCCAACACCGTAGGAGAAAGGCAAGACCATGCCCATCACGACCATCGAAAAAGACGTGGACGCCCTCACGCTCACCGTCGTCGCCGACTTCCCCGTGCCCGCGAGGCGCCTGTGGGACGCCTACCAGGACCCACGCCAGCTCGAGAAGTTCTGGGGTCCGCCCAGCTACCCCGCGACCTTCACCCGCCACGATGCCTACCCCGGCGGGCTGACCACCTACTACATGACCGGCCCCGAGGGCGACACGCCCGGCGGCTACTGGGAGTGGCTCGCGATCGACGCCCCGAATTCGTTCGAGGTGCTCGACGGATTCCTCACCGACGACGGCGAACCGAACCTGGAGATGCCGCGCATCCGCATGACGTTCACGTTCGAGGCCACCGACGCCGGCTCCCGAATGACCACGACCAGCCACTTCGCCTCCCGCGAGAATCTAGAAGAACTCGTCGCGATGGGCATGCTGGAGGGCATGAAAGAAGCGTTTGGGCAGATCGACGCCGTCGTCGCCGACCTGGAGGCCTTCGCCGCCGGCCGCGGGACCGACGCGCAGATCCTCTCCGACACGCAGGTGCGCGTCTCCCGGGTGATCCGTGGCGACGTCGAACACGTCTGGACCGCACACAACGATCCGGAGCTAATCAAGCGCTGGATGCTCGGGCCGGACGGCTGGAGCATGCCCGTCCGCGAGGTCGCGCGCACCGTCGGCGAGACCTATCGCTACGAGTGGGAGAACGACGGCGGCGACCAGCGCTTCGGGTTCACCGGCGAGTTGCTCGAGTCCGAGGCCCCGTACCGCGCCGTCACGACGGAGCGCATGCTCGCCGCCGAGGGGGTCGGCGACGGCGATTTCGGCGCTGCCACGACCCGCAACGAGATGACGTTGACTCCCGTCGAGTCGGGCACGCTCGTCAGCGTCCTGATCACCTACCCCAATGCGGAGACGCGGGACATGATCCTCGCCACGGGCATGACCGACGGCATGGAGGCGAGCTACGCGCGACTCGAGGCAACCGCGCTCGCCTGACGCCGCCGGGAGACGATTCGGCAGCACACAGGAAATTCTGCGATCTGCCGGAAATAATGACGCGCGGGTCTGGATTGTCGTCCTCGGCGATGGCAAGATGTGCCATGTGACACATACCAAGCATTCGTTTCAGAATTCCCCGTTCCACGACCTCGACGCGTTCATCGCCCTCCCCCGCCTCGGCGGGCTCGCCCTGAGCGACGACGGCACGCGCCTCGTCTCCAGCCTCAGCACGCTGAACGAGGAGCGGACCGCCTACGTCAGCGCACTCTGGGAGATCGATCCCACCGGAGAGCGCCCGGCTCGGCAGATCTCCCGCGGCGCCGATGCAGGCAAGGGTGCGAAGGGCGAATCGGCCCCGACGTTCACCGCCGCCGGAGACCTGCTCTTCACCGCTGCCCGTCCGGGCACGGAGGACGAGGACAAGCCCGCCCTCTGGTCCCTGCCGGCCGGCGGCGGCGAGGCCCGTCTGCTCGCCGAGCACCCCGGCGGCATCGCGGCGGCGCGCACGACGGGGACGGACGTCGTCGTTCTGAAAGCGGACGCAACCCGCCGCGCGGCCGACCTGGCCGCGGAGGCCGAGGTGCAGAAAGGCCGCAAGGACAAGAAGGTCGCCGCGATCCTGCACGATGGCTACCCCGTGCGCTTCTGGGACCATGATCTGGGCCCGGCCACACCTCGCTACTACGCGCTCGCGCTGAACGACGACGGCGCCGCCGGCGAGCCGCTCCGCGAAGTCGGCACCGACACCCACGGGCGCCTGACCGAGACCGGATACGACGTCGCCCGAGACGGCACGTTCCTCGTCACCGATTGGCACACACCAGAGGGCCGCGGCAGCATCCGGACCGATCTGGTCCGGATCGACATCGCAACCGGAGAGACAACCGTGCTCCGGGCAGCCGACGACGAGTACGAGTACTCGGCCTGGACCATCAGCCCTGCCGGGTCGCACGTTGTCTTCACCCGCTGGATCCGCTCGACTCCGGAGCTCCCCTCGCGCCAGGAGCTGCGTGTGCTTGACCTGGAAACCGGTGAGGACCAGCAGATCGCGGCTGACTGGGACAGGTACCCGACGTCCGTGAACTGGCTGCCGGACGCAAGCGGACTGCTGATCACCGCCGACGAGGACGGCCGTTCGCCCGTCTTCCACCTGGACCTGGCGACCGGCGCGGTCACGCGCTTGACGGAGGAGGGCGCGTTCACCGACATTGCAATCGCCCGCGACGGAACCGCCGCCTACGCCCTGCGCTCGAGCTACGAATTCCCGGCCGAGCCCGTGCGGTTCGATCTGACGCGACTGGCCGAAGGTGTCGCGCCACTGACCGCGCTGCGCGGCCCCGCCGAGCGCCCGCAGCTGCCGGGCACGCTGACCGAAATCGAAACGATAGCCGACGACGGCACCCGCGTTCGAGCGTGGCTGGCCCTACCGGAGGGCGCCTCCGACCAGAGCCCGGCGCCGTTGCTGCTGTGGATTCACGGCGGTCCGGTCGCCTCGTGGAACGCGTGGAGCTGGCGCTGGACCCCGTGGATCATGGTCGCCGCCGGCTACGCAGTGCTGCTGCCGGACCCGGCGCTCTCGACCGGGTACGGGCAGTCGTTCATCGACCGGGGATGGGGCACGTGGGGCGATGCGCCCTACACCGACCTGATGGCGATCACCGACGCCGCCGAGGTACGCGACGACATCGACGAAACCCGCACCGCCGCGATGGGCGGGTCCTTCGGCGGCTACATGGCCAACTGGGTCGCCGGCCACACTGACCGGTTCAAGGCGATCGTCACGCACGCCAGCCTGTGGGCACTCGACGGATTCGGCCCCACGACGGACGCCTCCTTCTTCTGGGCCCGCGAGATGAGCGAGGAGATGCAGGAGGCCCACTCCCCGCACCGGTATGTCAGCGAGATCCGGACGCCGATGCTCGTGATCCACGGCGACAAGGACTACCGCGTGCCGATCGGCGAGGGCCTGCGCCTCTGGTTCGAGCTGCTCTCGAAGTCGGGGCTGCCGCAGGAGGCGGACGGCACCACCGCGCACCGGTTCCTGTACTTCCCGAACGAGAACCACTGGATCCTCACGCCCCAGCACGCGAAGATCTGGTACCAGGTCAACCTCGGATTCCTGGCCGAGCGCGTACTCGGCCGCGAGCCGGAGGAGCTACCCGAACTGCTCGGCTAAGCCCGCGTCAGCCGTCGAGTCGCGCGAGCTTGTCGGGATTGGCCACGAACCGGATGGCACGGACCCTGCCGGCCGCCGCCTCGATGTGCAAGACGTGGCGGCGGCCGTCGTAGCCGAGGATCAGCGCCGGTGCACCATTGACATCGCCCCACTCGACGGCGACGCCGCCACGATCCGCGAAGACCCCGACCAGGAATCGGGCCACCCGATCGGGGCCGAAGATCGGGTTGATGGCCGCCTTGACGCGTCCGCCGCCGTCGGACCACCACGTGACGTCGTCCGTCAGCAGGGAGACGGTGCGGTCGACGTCGCCCGCGGACACCGCGGTCAGGAGTTCGGCGAGCAGCGTCCGAACGGCGGACGGCTCATGGGCGGGCTCCCTGTCCGGCTCCAGGCGCCGGGCCGCCCGGGAGAGAAGCTGGCGCACAGCCGCCGGCGTCGAGTCGAGGATGTCGGCGATCTGCGGGGCGTTCATCCCGAACCCGTTCTTCAAGACATACGCCGCGCGGGCCTCCGGGGAGAGCTGCTCCATGAGGTGGAGCATGCCCAGGGAGAGCATCTCCCGATCCACCACCTCCGCGTCAGGCAGTCGGGCCGTGTCCACCGGTTCCGGTAGCCACGGCCCGACGTAATCCTCGCGGCGACGGCCAGCCGCGCGCAGCGCGTCGATCGACCGGCGCGTCACGAGCGTTGTCAGGAACGCCGGCCACGAGCGGACGACGTCCTGTTCCGGTCCGCTCATGCGCGCCACTTGCTCGCCGACCTCTGCGAGGACGTCGTCAGCATCGGCCAAGCCGCCCAGCATCTGGTACGCGAGCCCGGTCAGGCGAGGTCGTGCTTCAGCCCAGGCCCGAACTCCGGGGGCCAGCAGGGCCTGTGATGTCACGCCGTCGGTTCGAGCCGCGTTGCAATCGCTATCCGGTTCCACACGTTGATCGTAGCGATCGCCAAGACCAGCTCACCCAGGTCAGCCTCGGAGAAGTGTTGGGCGGCCTCCTCCCACACGTCGTCGGCAACTCCTTCCGGCGCGAGCCGCGTCACGGCGTCCGTGAGCCTCAGCGCGGCACGCTCGCGGGCGTCGAAGTGCGGCGATTCGTGCCACGCCGCCACGCCGAAGAGCTTGGCCGCCGGCGTGCCACGTTCGAGCCCCTCACGGGAGTGCATGTCCGTGCAGAAGGAGCAGCCGTTGAGGATCGAGGCCCGCAGTTTGATGATCTCGTAGAGCTCCTCCCCCACGGCGCCTCGGACGTGGTTCTCGAGGCCGAGCACTGCCGTGTAGCCGTTGCGGTTGGCGGAGAAGATGTTCATGCGGGTCATATTCACTCCCTTGTTCGTCGTCTGGCACCAGGAGATTCCCGGCGTCATTCGTTTGTCGATGGGGGACGCGAAAGTGTGACAGGCGGCCCGGTGTTCACAGGACTCAGGCCTTCGAGCTCCGCAAGTGACCCGCCCCACACCGCAAGTTATGGACAAGTCTGTTCAAAACGATCTAGCATCGAGACATGGCACGCCCCCGCGCATTCGAACCCGACGACGTCCTGGACAAGGCCCTCGAGGTCTTCAGTCATCAAGGCTTCACCGCAACGAGCACCCAGCAGCTGTGCGACGCCACAGACCTGAGCCGCTCGAGTTTCTACAACGCGTTCGAGAGCAAGGAGATCCTGCTCATGCGAACGCTTGAGCGCTACGCGCTGCTCCGGCAGGACGACTACCGCCAGACGCTGGACTGCGACGGGACCGGGCGCGAGATCATTGACGGCCTCATCGCCGACATGATCACCCTGCAGTTCGCCACGGCCGAGAGGGAATCGTGCTTCATCCTCCGCCTCGCCGGCGAACTTGGAATGAAGCACGAGGCCGTCGGCCACCTCCTGCGGCGCTCGCTGCGCGACTCCCGCACCATGCTCGAGGAGCTCGTCCGCCGCGGCCAGCGCGACGGCAGCGTCACCAACTCCGCACCCGCACGCGACCTCGCCGCACTCATCGACGCCACCGTCGCCGGGTTGCAAACCCTCGGCCGGACAGCACTCGACGACGCCGACTCACGCCGCATCCACGCCACCCTCATGGCGCTGCTGTGACCGCGGCCAACTCCCAGATACTGAACAGATACGTACAAAACCATGGAGGACACTCATGAGCACGTCACGAACTGACGGGCGCATGCCCCTCGGCGTCTTCATCCTGACGCTCGGCATCTTCTCGCTCGGGACCAGCGAATTCATGATGGCCGGCATCCTAGAGATGTTTGCCGGCGAGCTCGGCATCTCCATCCCGGACGCGGGCCTGAGCATCACCGTGTTCGCGATCGGGATGTTCGTCAGCGCGCCGATCGTCTCCGCCCTGACCATCACGCTTCCACCAAAATCCACCCTCCTGGTGGCCATGGGAGTTTTCACTCTTGCCCACTTCGCGACAGCCCTCACCGAGGACTACCGCGTCATCTTGGCCCTTCGCCTCGTCTCGGCGATCGCGTGTGCGGCGTTCTGGGCCATCGGCACGGTCGTGGCTGTACGCATGGTCCCCGCCGCCTACTCCGGGAGGGCCATCGCCACCCTCGTCGGCGGCATCACTCTGGCGAACGTCCTCGGCATCCCACTCGGGTCCTTCGTCGGACATCTCTGGGGGTGGCAGGCGGTCTTCATCACCGTCGGAGTCTTCTCCGCCGTCGGCCTGGTCCTCACGGCCCTCTTCGTCGACGGCGAGCACACGCCCTCCACGGAGCCCCTGGGCCGGATCCTTCGCCGGGAGATCGTCATCTTCAAACGGCTGCCGCTGCTCGTGGCCCTGGGGACCACCGTGCTGTTCCAATCGGCGGTCTTCACCACCCTGTCCTACATCACCCCCATGCTCACCCAAGTCGCAGGGCTCCCGGAGCACCTCGTGAGCGTCGCGATGCTCATGTTCGGCGTCGGCACGCTCATCGGTGTGATGATCGGCGGTCGCTACGCGCACGTGAACATGCTCGGCAACATCTTCCTCAGCCTGGCCGGCATGCTCGTCTCGCTCGGCTTGATGTGGGCCTTCTCCGGCTGGGCGCCTGGATTCCTGGGGGCGTTCGTGCTGTTCGGCATCGCATCGTTCTCGATTGCTGGGGCCTTGAACGGCCGCGTCTTCCAGATCGCCAGCGACTCGCAGGTGCTGGTCGCGGGTTTCAACGTGGCCGCCTTCAACATCGGCAACACGATCGGTCCGACCGTCGGTGCACTATTGATCAGCGCTGGTTTCGGCTATCTCTCTCCGCTCGCGGGCTCGACCGCTCTCGGTCTCGGCGCCGTCGCGTTTGCCACTTGGGCGTGGGTCCTGCAGCGCCGGTCCGATCAGGAGGCACCCCGCGAGACCAGTCAGAAAGATCTCTCCCGCGTTTGACGAGACACCCCGACAACGCGTGCGAGGCCTCAGTCCACACTCTCCATGAGCGTCAGCAGCTGCAGGTACCGCTCGCTGCCCATGAATTCGGCAATCTGCACGTCGGTGGGATCCTTCACCGTCTCGCCGTCGAGCTGTATGAACTCGGCGGTCGAGACGAAGTACGCCCAGTCATCATCGGTCTGCATGAAGCCCAGCGGCGAGCGAAGTTCCGTCAGCCACGCCTCCGCCTGATCTGGATCAAGGAGGCCGACCTGGAACTTCCGCACGTTCTCGGCCGCGTCCTCTGAGGGCTCGGTCGCCACAGTCAGCAGGAGCTGGTCGGCGTCGGCATCCGTGTCCACGGCGATCCGGCCCAGCTCCTCGACGGCACTGACGAGGATGGGCCCGTCGGCATCACCTTCGAAGGGCTCCGGCGTGAACTGCGCGACGACGACCCCTTCCTCGTCGACGACGTCCATAAGCCAGGACGCCGCCGGCCCCGAGGAGGTGACGACGTCCCACCCGGGCGGGTACTCGAAATCGATGAAGCCGTTGTCGAACTCCTGCCAGTCGTCGGTCTCGAGCAGATCGTCCTCGGTGATCTCGGGGATCTCCGGCTGCTCGGCCCCGGGGGAGCCCGACGGGTCGGGCGATTCGGACGTCGGGGAGGGTGCCGCGCTCGGCGACTGCACGGGTTCGCCCGTGTCGGTCGGGATCGGTTGACTCGGTCCGCCACTGCAGCCCGCGAGCAGCGCGCCGGCCGCGACCAGCACGACGACGGCGCCCGCGCGTCGCGACGAGGCCCAACCGGGCGCCGCCTCCCGGGGGCCTGCAGTTGCCTCGCAGCGCGTCATGCGTTCCTCCGATTGCATCTTCGACTCGGTCGGCGAACGTCGTTGTCGCCGTGACAGCAGTCTCTCAGGATCGCGTTGGAGTTTGCTGGACATCCGTCGGCGATCTGCTGCCGCGCCCGGGGGCCGACAGGCAAGTCATCATTCGCGGACGCTGTTCATCATGGCCAGGATCCGCCGGTAGCGCTCGGACTGAACGAACTCCTCAGCCTGCTCCAGCGTCGGGTCCTCGGTGCTCTCGCCAGCGAGCTCGATGGTGTGCGGCTCAGCGCTAAATTTGCCCCAATCGTCGTCATTCTGCCAATAGCCAGGCGAGTACTCGTTGAGCTCGAGGTAGTCCTCGACCTGATCCGACGCCAACAACTGAACCACGATGGAGTTCCTGTATCCGACGAAGATCCCTGGGTTTCGGACGGGCTCCTCGAACGTCGTCAGAAGCACCTGATCTTTGCTCGCGCCCGTGGTGACCGTCCTACGGTCGAGCTCCACGACGGTTCCGTCGATTGCCAACTGATCTCGGGGCCACCGGACAGGTGCCGGCCTGAAGCCGGCCACCCAGTTCCCGTTCTCGTCCTGCACGCCGGCGCTCTCGCCGTCGCCGAGGTCTCCGTGCTCCTCGACGGTCCACCCGTCCGGGTAGGAGAAGGTCAGGAAGTCGTTGCTGTGCACCTGCCAGTCGGAGGTGTCGGGCAGGTCGTCCGAAAGCCCAGCGTCAGCGGCACACCCTGCGATCAGGGTCCCCGTCGCGACGACGATCCCCAGAAAGGTCCGCGCTCGCCAGTCTGAACGTCGCCCCGCACGCTGTGCACCCGCACGGGACGATCGAATTCTGCGACGCAACATGGCACCCTCCGGATCTCTGGTCAGTCGAGCAGGAGCGCGGGCTCCTCCATGATCGCAGCCACGTCCGCCATGAACCGCGCAGACAGGTCGCCGTCCACGACCCGGTGGTCGAAGGACCCGCCGAGGGTCGTGATCCAGCGCGGCACAACCTCACCGGAGACAACCCATGGCTTCTCCTTGATCGTGCCGAACGCGACGATCGCCACCTCACCCGGGTTGATGATCGGGGTCCCGGTGTCGATGCCGAGCGCGCCGATGTTCGTCACCGTCATCGTGCCGTCCTTCATGTCCGCCGGGGACGTCCGGCCCGCGCGCGCCGTCGACGCGAGCTCGTTAAGCTGAACCGCCAGCTCCTTCAGGCTCAGGTCCTGCGCGTCCTTGATGTTCGGGACCAGCAGACCGCGCGGCGTCGCGGCGGCGATGCCGAGGTTCATGAAGTGCTTGACCTGGATCTCGGCCCCGGTCTCGGTCTCGACCCACGAGGCGTTGACGTTCGGGTTGCGCGCGGCCGCCCAGATCACGGCCTTCGCCAAGATCAGCAGCGGCGAGACGCGAACGCCCTCGAAGTCCTTGGACTTCTTCAGCCGCTGCACGAACTCCATGGTCCGCGTCGCGTCAACGTCCACGAAAATCGAGACGTGCGGGGCGCTGAACGCCGATTGCACCATGGCCTTTGCGGTCGCCTTGCGCACCCCCTTGACGGGCTGCCGTTCGATCCGCTGCTCCTCACGCTTGCCGGTGTCCCAGAACGTCGGTGCGGCGGCCTGCTCGGCCTCTCGCTGCGCCTGGTAGGAGAGCAGGTCCTCGCGGGTGATCTCGCCCTGGCCGCCCGTCGCGGGCACCTTGGCCAGGTCGATCCCGAGCTCCTTGGCGAACTTGCGCACCGGCGGCTTCGCGAGCACGCGCCCGAGCAGGCCGCTCACGGCCGCGCCGGAGGCGGCCACGCGGGCCTGCACGACGCCGGCCGTCGCCGCCGCTGTCGGCGCGGCCCGCGGGGTGAGCCGCTCGCGGGCCCCTTTGAGCCCCTCGCGCACGGCGGCCGACGGGGTCGGCCGGTTCAGCCGACGACGACGGCGCGCCGGGTCGGCTTTGGGGCCGGAGCCGACGAGCGGCCCGGCCGTCTGCTCCGGCTCGGTGGCGCGGGTACGGTCGGCGGCGGGCGTGGCCTCGCCGTCGTACTCCTCCCCCTCGTCGTCGAGCGAGCGCTCGGTGACCTCGCCGAGAATCGACTGCTCGGCCGGATCCTCGGGCAGCGGCCGGCCGGTTGCCGGAGCCTCCGGCTCCGCGGGGGAATCGGCTTCGTCGATCGTGATGAGCGGCTTGCCGACCTCGAGGGTCTCGCCCTCGGCGGCGTGCAGCTCGGCGACCGTGCCGGCGAACGGGCACGGCAGCTCGACGAGACTCTTGGCCGTCTCGATTTCCACGAAGACCTGGTTGACGGTCACGGCATCGCCGGCGGCGACCTTCCAGGAGACGATCTCCGCCTCCGTCAGGCCCTCGCCCACATCGGGCAGGTTGAAGGTGTTCATGTGGTGATCCCTTAGTACGTGAAGAGGCGGTCGAGGGCTTCGAGCAGCTTGTCGATGTCCGGCAGGTAGTCTTCCTCGACCTTCGCCACCGGGTACGGCATGTGGAACCCGCCGACGCGCAGCACCGGGGCCTCGAGGGAGAGGAACGCCCGCTCGGAGACGCGGGAGGCGATCTCGCCGCCGATGCCGCCGAAGGTGGGGGCCTCGTGGGCGACGATGAGCCGGCCGGTCTTCTCGACGGAGGCGACCACGGTGTCGAAGTCGATCGGGCTGATCGAGCGCAGGTCCACGACCTCAACGCTGTAGCCGTCCTCCTCGGCCGCGTCGGCGGCGGCGAGGGCGACCGGCACGAGCGGGCCGTACGCGACGATCGTGGCGTGGTGGCCCTCGCGCACGATCTGGGCCTTGAACGCGTCCAGCGCGGGGCGCTCGGTGTCCACCTCGCCCTTGAGCCAGTAGCGGCGCTTGGGCTCGAAGACGATGACCGGGTCCTCGCACGCGATCGCCTGCTGGATCATCCAGTAGGCGTCCTGGGCGTTCGAGGGGGTGATGATGCGCAGCCCCGCCGTGTGGGCGAAGAGCGCCTCGGGCGACTCGGAGTGGTGCTCGACGGAGCCGATGCCGCCGCCGTAGGGGATACGGATGACGACGGGGACCGTGAGCCGGCCCTCGGAGCGGGCGCGCATCTTGGCCAGCTGCGTCGTGATCTGGTTGAAGCCGGGGAAGACGAACCCGTCGAACTGGATCTCGGCGACGGGGCGGTAGCCGCGCAGCGCCATGCCGATACACGTGCCGATGATCCCGGATTCGGCGAGCGGGGAGTCGATCACACGGCGCGTGCCGAAGTCGGCCAGCAGCCCGTCCGTGATGCGGTAGACGCCGCCGAGGCGGCCGATGTCCTCGCCGATGAGCAGGGACTTCTCATCAGATTCGAGGCTGCGGCGCAGCCCGGAGTTGATGGCCTTCGCGATGGTCATCGTGGTCATCGTGCGCCTCCCGCGTGGTTGTCGGCGAAGCCGGCTTCGTACTGGCGGAACCACTCGGATTCCTCACGGATGAGCGGGTGCGCCTCCGCGTAGACGTTGTTGAACGAGTCCGCGAGGACCGGGTCGGGGAACGTGAACGCCTTGGCGCGCACGCCTGCGGCCATCTCGTCCGCGTCGGCGGCTACCTGCTCGAAGAAGGCGTCGTCGCCGGCGCCGGAGGAACGCAGGTAGGCCTCGAGCCGCAGCAGCGGGTCCTTCGGCTCCCAAGACTGCTCCTCCTCGGAGGCCCGGTACTTGGTCGGGTCGTCGGCGGTCGTGTGGGCGCTCATGCGGTATGTGACCGCCTCGATGAAGACAGGGCCGTCGCCGCGGCGGGCGTGCTCGAGGGCGTAACGCGTGACGGCGAGGCACGCGAGGACGTCGTTGCCGTCGACGCGGAGCCCCTCGAAGCCGTAGCCGGCGGCGCGGGAGGCCAGCGGGACCTTGGACTGGACCTCGAACGGCACCGAGATCGCCCACTGGTTGTTCTGGCAGAAGAAGACGATCGGCGCGTCGAAGCTGGCGGCGAAGACCATCGATTCGTGCACGTCACCTTCGGATGAGGACCCGTCGCCGAAGTACGCGACGACGGCGTCACCCTCAGCAGCGCGGCGCTCGGCGTCCCAGTCGGCCTGGTCGTGGTTGATGCCCATCGCGTACCCGGTCGCATGCGGCACCTGCGCGGCGAGCACCATCGTGTACATGTGGAAGTTGTTCTCCCGGGGGTCCCAGCCGCCGTTGGAGACGCCGCGGAAGATGCGCAGCATCTCGGCGAAGTCGACCTGGCGGGTCCAGGCGACGCCGTGCTCGCGGTAGGTCGGGAAGACGTAGTCGCCGGGACGCGTGGCGCGGCCGGACCCGATCTGGGCGGCCTCCTGACCGCGGCACGGGACCCAGAGCGCGAGCTGGCCCTGGCGCTGCAGCGCGGTTGCCTCGACGTCGAACCGGCGCGTCAGGGCCATGTCGCGGTAGATGCTGCGCAGCTCGTCGGCGTCGACGTCCGCCACGTAGGCGGAGAACCGCTCGTCGGCATGCAGCTCGCCGCGCTCGTCGAGCAGCTGAATCAGCGGCCCGTCGGCGGCGGCGGCGTCGGGCGTCATGAGCCCGTCGCTCGCCGGGGAGGCCTGAGAGGTCGTCGCCATGCGGTGTCCCTTCGCATCGGGGGTGTTGATCGTCTCAACGTTCAATTCTGACGTGGTGTTCCAACGAAATATGCCGCTTGCGGAATGCATTCCGCGAGCGGCATATGTACGGAAGTCCTGTACCAGCCTACTGGTCGGAACCGGACTTGCGGCGAATTAGACCTACTTTGAAAGCCGGGGCTTCGTTGGATAGTTCCTACAAATTTCAAGGAATCGCGAGTTCGCCTCGGGTTCGCCGATGCTGACGCGCACGCCCTCGCCAGCGAACGCGCGCACCGAGAGCGCGTGCGTGGCAGCGTAGGCGGCAAAATCCGCGGCGGCGTCGCCGAGCTTCAGCCAGACGAAGTTTCCCTGCGCCTCGGGGATCTCCCAACCGATGTCCGCCAGCCCGGAGACCACGCGGCGACGCTCCTGCACGAGGGATTCGACGCGCTCGGCCACGGTGTCGGCGTTCTCGAGGGAGGCGATCGCCGCCCGCTCAGCCAGCGTCGAAACCGCGAACGGCGTCGCAATGACGCGCAGGTGAGCGGTGATCTCCGGCCGGGTGATCGAGTAGCCGACGCGCAGGTTCGCCAGGCCGTGCGCCTTGGAGAAGGTCCGCAGCACAGCCACGTTGGGGTGCTTGCGGTACATCTCGATGCCGTCGACGGCGTCGTCGTCGCGCACGAACTCGGTGTAGGCCTCGTCGATCACCACAAGCACGTTCCGCGGGACGGCCGCGATGAATCGCTCGACCTCGTCGGTGCGCAGGATCGGCCCGGTCGGATTGTTGGGGGTGCACAGCACGACGACGGTGGTCCGCTCGTTGACGGCGGCGGCCATCGCGTCGAGGTCGTGGCGTCCGTCGTCGAGGACCGGGACCTCGACCGCGCGGGCACCCGCGGTGCCGACGACGATCGGGTAGGCCTCGAAGGACCGCCACGCGTAGACAACCTCGTCCTGGACGCCGTCCTCGTTCTGCCCGGCGAAGGTGTTCAGGATCTGGGTCAGGGCGCCCAGGGAGCCGGCCCCGGTGACGATGTCCTCGGCCGGCACGTCCAGGTATTCGGACAATGCGCCGCGCAGCGCAGTCGAGAGTGGGTCCGGGTAGCGGAAGGTGCCGACGTGCTCGCGGATGGCGTCGAGAACGGCCGGGATCGGCGGCAGCGGGTTCTCGTTGGAGGAGAGCTTGTAGGAGGTCAGCCCCTCGATCGGCACCGGCGGTTTTCCGGCCGCGTACTTCGGGAGACGGTCCAGCACGGGTCGCGGCTGGACCGCGTTCGCCTGCAGGGGGGTGGTCTGCGGTTCCGTTGCTGTCTCTAGGTTCTGCGCGCCCGCTTCGTCGCGAGCCGCACTGCTGTATTGCGTCATACAGACAGGATATCGCCGCGGGCAACTCGGCCGTGACGGGCATCACCGCCGTGAGCAGATGACGAACCGTGACCAGAGAAACCCCATCTCAGCAGGGGGTACGCAACTTCTCACGCGACGCATCCAGGGGCGTGAGAGTAGATTGAAGTAAGCGCAACACGATGAAACGCGTCGTGAAATCTTCGCCGGGCAGGCTTGGAACCATCGACCAAGCACCGCCAACTCACGCGGAGGACAACCATCATGAGCACCACTGATCGCACGGCGACGCCCCCGCCCGTCGCCCCAGAACGTCAACCTGCCACGCTCGACATGCGACCCGGACGCTGGGTCGACAACTGGGACTCCGAGAACCTGCACTTCTGGGAGTCGATCGGCCGACGCACCGCGAAGACGAACCTCAAGTGGTCGATCTTCGCCGAGTTCCTCGGCTTCGTCGTCTGGCAGCTCTGGTCCGTGACGGCCGTGTTCCTGCCGCAGGCCGGATTCGACCTGAGCACCAGCCAGCTGTTCTGGCTGATCTCGATCCCGGCACTGGTGGGCGCCACGCTGCGCATCCCCTACACGTTCATGATCGCGCGCTTCGGCGGCCGCAACTGGACGATCGCCTCCGCCCTGCTGCTGCTCATCCCCGCCGTGGGCCTCGCGCTGGCCGTGTCCAACCCGGCGACGCCGTTCGCCGTCCTGCTGTTTCTCGCCGGCACCGCCGGCTTCGGCGGCGGCAACTTCGCCTCCTCGATGGCCAACATCACCTACTTCTACCCTGACCGCGAGAAGGGTTGGGCGCTGGGGCTGAACGCTGCCGGCGGAAACCTCGGAGCCGCCGTCGTGCAGCTGGTCGTCCCGATCGCCGTGACCATCTTTGCCGCCACCGCCCTGAACCTGCCCATGGCCGGCTGGATCTGGGTCCCGTTCATCCTGCTGGCGGCCTTCGGCGCCCGCAAGTACATGCACAACCTCTCCCACGCGAAGGGCGATATCACCGGCGCGGTGGCCGCGCTGAAGGAGAAGCACCTGTGGGTCATCTCCTTCCTCTACATCGGCACGTTCGGCTCCTTCATCGGCTTCTCCGCCGTCTTCCCAAAGCTCATCGCCGACACGTTCCCCGAGTTCTCGACGTTCTCAATCGTCTCCGCTTCGCTGTCGTTGTCCTTCCTCGGCCCGCTGGTCGGCTCGCTGTCCCGCCCCTACGGCGGCAAGCTCGCCGACCGCATCGGCGGTGCCCGCATCACGATCGTGTCCTTCGCCGTCATGGCGCTCATCACCGTGGGCGTGGTCCTCACGCTCCCGCTCGGCAACTTCTGGGTCTTCCTGGGCCTGTTCCTGCTGCTGTTCACGGCCAGCGGCATCGCCAACGGCTCGACCTACAAGATGATCCCCACCGTGTTCTCGCTGCAGTCCGTCGACCGCAACGACGGCGTCTCGGCCGAGCGCAAGGCCTCGGCCGCCCTCGGCCTCATCTCGGCCATCGGAGCGTACGGCGGTTTCATGATCCCGCAGGCGCTCGGCTTCTCGGCCTCGACGACCGGCGCCTACAACGCGGCGTTCATCGGCTTCGTCATCGCCTACGTGGTCATGATGGCCGTGACCTGGTTCTTCTATCTTCGCCCCGGCACCGTGTTCGCCCGCCAGGGCGTCTAAAGAGGCTATCCCCCACCATGTCGACCACCGCCACGCATTGCCCG
This sequence comes from Kocuria rosea subsp. polaris, assembly GCA_023896275.1. Lineage (GTDB taxonomy): Bacteria > Actinomycetota > Actinomycetes > Actinomycetales > Micrococcaceae > Zhihengliuella > Zhihengliuella polaris_A. Next base: position 28,345 of record MLDA01000028.1, read on the forward strand.
TACTGCGCCCTGCAGTGCGCGATGACCCTCACCCCCGCGCCGTCCTCCGGGACCGGCGCGGGGGCGGCGGTCGAGGGCCGCGACTTCCCCACGAACAACGGGCGCCTGTGCCGGAAGGGTTTCTCCGCCCCCGAGCTGCTCGCCTCCCGCCAGCGCATCACGACCCCGCTGCTGCGCGGCGATGACGGCGAGTTCCGCGAGGCCGGGTGGGACGAGGTCTTGGATCTCCTCGCCGCGAAGATCAGCGCAACGCGGTCGGCGCACGGGCCTGACTCGATCGCCGTGTTCGGCGCCGGCGGGCTCACCAACGAGAAGGCCTATCAGCTCGGCAAGTTCGCGCGCCTCGCGCTCGGCACCCGCCTCATCGACTACAACGGCCGCTTCTGCATGTCCTCGGCCGCCGCGGCCGGCAACCGGTCCTTCGGCCTCGACCGCGGCCTGCCGTTCCCGCTGACCGACCTGCAGCAGGCCTCCGCGATCCTGCTGCTCGGCTCCAACGTCGCCGACACCATGCCGCCCTTCGTCCAGCATCTCGAGGCGGCCCGCGCGGCCGGCGGCCTGATCGTGGCGGACCCCCGCAAGTCGGCGACCGCCGCCCTCACGGACGACGCCGGCGGCCTGCACCTGCAGTCCGCGCCCGGCACCGACCTCGAGCTGCTGCTCGGCCTCGCCCACATCGTGCTCAACGAGGGTCTCGCCGATCTCGAGTACCTCGCCGCCCGCACCTCCGGCCTGGCGGTCCTCCGCCGCACGCTCGCGCCGTGGTGGCCCGAGCGCACCGAGCAGGTCACGGGCGTCCCGGCCGCGCAGATCCGCCGGGCCGCCCACCACCTCGGCAACGCGGCGCGGCGGGCGCGCGACGCCGTCGTGCGCGGCGAAGCCCCGGCCAAGGTCTTCGTCCTCACGGGCCGCGGCATCGAGCAGCACGCCAACGGCACGGACACGACGACGGCGGCGATCAACCTCGCGCTCCTGCTGGGGCTGCCCGGCACGCCCGGCGGCGGCTTCGGCACGCTCACCGGGCAGGGCAACGGCCAGGGCGGGCGCGAACACGGGCAGAAGTCCGACCAGCTGCCCGGCTACCGCAAGATCGACGACCCGGCCGCCCGCGCGCACGTCGCCGCCGCTTGGGGCGTGCCCGAATCCCTCATTCCCGGGCCCGGCATCCCCGCCGCGCAGCTGCTCTACAGCCTCGGCGGCTCCCGCGGCGGCACCCTGCCCGACGGCACACCCGGGCCCCGCGTGCTCATGGTGCACGGCTCCAACGTGGCGGTCTCCGCCCCCGACGCCAACCGCGTCATCGAGGGCCTGCGCCGCCTCGACTTCCTGGTGGTCGCCGACTTCTTCCTCTCCGAGACGGCCGCCGAGGCCGACCTCGTCCTGCCCGTGTTGCAGTGGGCCGAGGAGGAGGGCACCATGACCAACCTCGAGGGCCGGATCCTGCGCCGCCGCCGCGGGCTCACGCCGCCGCCAGGCGCGCGCGACGAGCTCTGGATCATGGCCGAGCTCGCCCGCCGCCTCGACGCACCGGGCACCTACTCGAGTGACGCCCGCGAGGTCTTCGACGAGCTGCGCGCCGCCTCCGCCGGCGGCCTCGCCGACTACTCGGGCATCGACTACGCCGACCTCGACGCGGGCCGCGCGGTCTACTGGCCCTTCCGGGCCAGCGAGCACGACGACGCCGCCTCGCCCTCCGCTTCCGCAGGCACCTCGCCGTCCACCTCCCCCGGCGATAACAGCGAAGCACCGGCCGGGGCGATGCTCGGCACCCCGCGCCTCTTCCTCGACCGGTTCGCGCACCCGGACGGGCGCGCCAAGCTGATTCCCGTCCGCCCCTCACCGGCCCCGCCGGGCGACGCGGCGGGCCTGCGTCGCCCCGGCGACGGCGCCTCCCGCCCGGACGGCGACCTCTCGGCGCTCGCGCTGACGGTCATCACCGGCCGGCTGCTCGAGCACTACCAGTCCGGCGCGCAGACTCGCCGCACCGAGGCGCTCGCCGCCGCCGCACCCGAGGCGCGGGCCGAGATCCACCCGGCCGCCGCGGCCCAGCTCGGGCTCGAGGACGGCGGCTGGATCGAACTGCGCAACAGCCAGGGCGCCGTCGTCGTGCGCTGCCAGTACAGCGCGGCGATCCGCACGGACGCGGTGTTCGTACCTTTCCACTACCCGGGGCTCGGCAGCGTGAACCGGCTGGTGACCTCCGCCCTGGACCCCATCAGCTCGATGCCGGCGTTCAAGAACGCCAAGGTGACGGCACGGGCGGTCCCCGCCCCCGAGCGGGAATCACTCCCGGACGACGCGACGACAGGAGCAACGGTATGAGCGCGGAACGCATCGTGGTGATCGGGTTCGGGCCGGTGTCGGCCCGGCTCGTCGAGGACCTGCTGCCCACGCTGGCCGCCGGCGAGATCGAACTGACCGTCCTGGGCGCGGAGCCGCACGCGGCGTACAACCGCGTCATGGTCGGCGAGGTCGGTGGCGGCCGCACCGACGTCGAGGCCATCTCGATGGCCGACGTCGACGAGCTGCGGGGGCAGGGCGTCGACGTGCGCGTCGGCGCGATCGTGAAACGGGTCGACCGCTCCCGCCGGCACGTCGTGCTCGAGACGGGCGAGGCGCTAGCCTACGACCGGGTCGTGTTCGCGACCGGCGCGCGACCGGTGCTGCCGACCCTGCGCGGACTGAACTTCGCGCCCCACGTCGAACCCGAGCTGCCCCCCGGCGTCGCCGCGCTGCGCGACCTGGAGGACGCGGCGGCCCTGCGGGGCGTGATCGAGGCGCGCGGCCGCGTCGTCGTGCTCGGCGGCGGCGTGCTCGGCGTCGAGGCCGCCCTCCTGGTCCAGGAGCAGGGCGGCCAGGCCGTGCTCGTGCACAACGGCGACTTTCCGATGGCCCGCGCCGTCGACGCCGACGCCGGCCGGCTGCTCTCCGCGCGGCTGTGCGCGGCGGGCGTGCAGCTCGTCCCGTCGGCCACGGCCGTCGGCGTGCGCGAGGAGCGGGACTCCTTCTCCGGGCTCGAGCTCGACGACGGCACGGTGGTTGAGGGTGACCTGCTCGTCCTGTCGATCGGCGTGCGCCCGCGCGACGAGATTGCAGCCGGGTGCGGCCTGACCACGGGCGGCGGCATCCACGTGGACCGGGGCCTCTGCGCCGACACCGAGGACCGGGTCTTCGCAATCGGTGACTGCGCCGCCGTCGACGGCGCCCGCCCCTCCGGCCTAATCGGGCCGGGCTGGTCGCAGGCGAGCTGGCTCGCCGGATACTTCGCCACGCACCGCGTCCGCAACCCCTTCCTCGACGGCCCCGTCGACGAGAAGGCCGAGGCCCGGCGCGCGGCTGAAGACCCGTACGCCGCGGGCGTGCCCCGGGAGCTGCCCGGCGTCATCCTGCTCAAGGCCCGCGGCATCGACGTGGCCGCCGGCGGTCAGGTCGACGTGGGCCTGTGGGACGAGGGGCCGCAACGCGTCTCCGTCTGGGCGGATCCGCGGCAGGGCAAGTACGTCAAGATGGTCACCGAGGACGGCGTGCTCTCGGGGTTCGTGGCGATCGGCATGCCGCGCACGGCCGCCGAGCTGGTCATGCTCTACGAGCGCGGCCGGGAACTGCCCGCGGACCGCACCACCCTCTTCCGGCTGGACGACGCGGCGATGTCGGTCGAGGCCGACCCGTCACCCGACGACGTGCTGTGCCGCTGTTCGGGCGCCACCCACGGCCAGGTCGTCGAGGCACGGGACGCCGGCAATGCGAGCGTCGAAGCGATCGGCTCCGCGTGCCGCGCGGGCACCGGCTGCGGCGGCTGCCGCGACAAGATCGAGGCGATCCTCGCCGCCGCACCGGCCACGAGCGGCGACGCGGAGGGCCTCGTCAGGGCCTGATCACCCGGGATCGAGCCAGTACGCGAGAACACCGGACATCATGATGGCGACTGACACGGCAAACACGGCCAGGCCGATGGCGATGACCTGAATTGGACCTCTTTAAGTGCCACAGAGCGTCGAGGAGCTTTCTGGCCCCGCTGGTGAGCGATGTCTCGGTGTTCATCTGTTGGTCCCCGAGGCTGATCGTCACGGTTCGCAAGGGCCTAAGCGTGTTGACGACCTTCGTCAGGCTCAATCCCGAAGCGTCTTTCAGGTACCGGGCGACAGCGAGAGCGGTGAAAATGATCGTCAAGTGCGCTTCCACGGCGTCTTGAGTGCGGTGGAAAATCGGCCGGGCGCATCTTCGTGGCGTCGACATTGGTCACGTAGCCTTCCCGGCGTCGGCGACGAGGAGCCTGTCCGCGATCAGGTGGCGCTCTTGGAAGGAGCGGACCTCCGGGACGACCGTGTCGAAATCCAAGGTCGCCGTAGACGCCCTTGGTCACGCCCACGAGTAGCGTGGACGCTTCGGACTGGACGATCGCACGCACCGGTTCCCCTCCCCTCGGCCCGAGCAGAACCGAGACACTCGAGAATCCGCCACTGCCCGCGCTTCTCCTCCACGATCTGTACTGCGGTCGTCCCCGACGCGGTGTAGCCATGCCGGGGGTCAGTGTTGGTGAGCGGGTAGCTGATCACGGAATGGGCATATCGCGCAAACGTCTGGAGACGAACAACCAATCTTCGAGTTGCTTCTTAGACATCGGCTCTTCCGGGCTCACTGACCAATCATGAAAACCCTTTTCAGTGATCGATTCAGCCACATACTCAAGAACGCTCTTTTTTGATTCGGTCGCCATCGCCGCACCAATATGCTCCGCGTTCGGAACGTCGGAAATTTCGGTGAGATATGCCTGAGCAAACCAATCCGCCGCTTCCGCTTGTAAGTAGGGGCTACTAAGTGAGTTGTACCAACGTGAAATGAACTCGGCATAGGGGGCGGAATCGGTCATGAAACCACTGCCGCAAAATAGTAGCTCTCGCACCCTTTGGGGAGTTAGACCAGCCGAACAATAGAGGGCTTCATCAATTTTGCCCTTATCCACTAGATTGCCAAGCTCATTATTCATTGAACCCACCCGTTACTAACATGACAGCCATTGCGCGTTCGGACGGCAACGATCCTACCCTCTCATTTCCAAACATGCTCAATATATTCCGCGTTTCGATTCACTTTCCATTCGCACCCCTGCATCACAACATATGTTCATTCTGAGGCGTTGAGTGAATGCACGTGATTTTCGGCCGCGCTACGAATTGCTGCTCTGAAAAACTACTTGAGCGCCACCTGCAATCCAATGCTGGCGACGATTGCAAGAATAACAGGAAGTACTTGCTGTTGCGCTTTTATCGTACTTCGCCGGCTGGTTCTACGTCGCGTTCGACTGGACGTCTTCTCCTGACGAATCATCGGCCGGTAAGCCTCCACCCGCCTGCACGCGGACCTGACCCTCGACGCCCGCGAGATAGACATCTGGCCACGCACGCAAGAGAGAGCGGACGTGACGGGCCCGGTCCACCACTCCGATCGAGGTGCGTACCGTGCAGTGCGCTCCGACGAATCTCTCAAGGGTGCCGACTCGGTCGCCTCCACGGCGATCCTCACCGCCGCCCCGGCCACGAGCGGCGACGCGGAGGGCCTCGTCAGGGCCTGATCACCCGGGATCG
>MLDA01000029.1 GCA_023896275.1 Kocuria rosea subsp. polaris
GTCGACTGCGGGCCGAAGAATTCGCTGCCGACGGTGAGGATGCCAATCGTGGACGTGCGCGCCGTGACGAGCGCGCGGGCCGCACGGTTGCGCCGGTAGCCGAGCCGCTCGATGGCCTCGAGCACGCGCTCCCGGGTGCCCTCGCGCACATTCGGGTGCTCGTTGAGCACGCGCGAAACGGTCTGATGGGAGACGCCGGCGACCGCGGCGACGTCAGCCATCGACGGTCGCCGCAGCGTTGGGGCGTCATTCGCGTGCTGTTCTGGGTTCACGGTGGTCATTATTCCAAACGGTTCCGGGGTCACGGTGAGCCCAGCAAACCAGAGAACGACGTCGGCGCGCCGCCTTTCACAGGCGACGCGCCGACGTCGTTCAGCATTCGGGAACCGAAATCACCCGGTTCCCGGGGCGGGGACTCAGGCGTCCTCGTCCTCGACCTTCTCAGCCACGAGGGTCTCGGTCGTGAGCACAAGCGCCGCGATGGAGGCGGCGTTCTGCAGGGCCGAGCGGGTGACCTTGACGGGGTCGATGACACCGGCCGCGACCAGGTCCTCGTACTCGCCGGTCTTGGCGTTGAAGCCGTGGTTCGGGTCAAGATCGGCCACGCGCGCGGCGACGACGTAGCCGTCGTAGCCAGCGTTCTCGGCGATCCAGCGAACCGGCTGCACCAGGGCGCGGCGGACGATGCCGACGCCGGCGGCCGCATCGCCGGTGAGGGCGGTGACGGTCTCGTCGGTGTCGAGCACGTCCAGCGCGTTGACGAGGGCGGTGCCGCCACCGGCGACGATGCCGTCCTCGAGGGCGGCGCGCGTCGAGGACACGGCGTCCTCGATGCGGTGCTTGCGCTCCTTGAGCTCCACCTCGGTGGCGGCGCCCACGCGGATCACGCCGATGCCGCCGGAGAGCTTCGCGAGGCGCTCCTGGAGCTTCTCGCGATCCCAGTCGGAGTCGGTGCGGTCGATCTCGGCCTTGATCTGGGCCACGCGGTCGTTGACGTCGGACTCAGCGCCCGCGCCGTCGACGATCGTGGTCGCATCCTTGGTGATCGTGACGCGGCGAGCCGAGCCGAGCACCTCGAGGCCGACCTGGTCCAGCTTCAGACCGAGGTCCGGGGAGACGACCTGAGCGCCCGTGAGGATCGCGATGTCCTGCATCATGGCCTTGCGGCGGTCGCCGAAGCCCGGCGCCTTGATGGCGACGGCGTTGAGCGTGCCGCGTAGCTTGTTGACCACGAGGGTGGACAGGGCTTCGCCCTCGACGTCCTCCGCGATGATCAGCAGCGGCTTCTTGGCCTCGAGCACCTTCTCCAGCAGCGGCAGGAAGTCCTGCACGGTGGAGATCTTGCCCGAGTTGACCAGGACGAGCGCGTCCTCGAGGACGGCCTCCTGGCGCTCCGGGTCGGTCACCATGTGCGGGGACAGGTAGCCCTTGTCGAACTGCATGCCCTCGGTGATGTCCAACTCGGTCTGCGTCGTGTTGGACTCTTCGATGGTGATGACACCGTCGGTGCCGACGCGGTGGAACGCGCGGGCCAGCAGTTCGCCGACCTCGTCGTTCTGGGCGGAGATCGCGGCCACGTTGGCCACGTCCTCACCCTCGACCGGGCGGGCGTTCTCGGCCAGGCGGGCCGTCACGGCCGCCACGGCGGCCTCGATGCCGCGCTTGACGTCGCCCGGTGCAGCACCGGCCGCCACGTTGCGCAGGCCTTCCTTGACGAGGGCCTGGGCCAGGACGGTGGCGGTGGTGGTGCCATCGCCGGCGATGTCGTTGGTCTTGGTGGCGACCTCCTTCGCGAGCTGAGCGCCGAGGTTCTCGTAGGAGTCCTCGAGCTCGATCTCGCGGGCGATGGTCACGCCGTCGTTGGTGATGGTGGGGGCGCCCCACTGCTTGGCCAGGACGACGTTGCGGCCGCGGGGGCCCAGCGTGACCTTGACAGTGTCGGCAAGCTTGTCGATGCCTGCCTCGAGCGCCTTGCGAGCTTCGTCGTTGAACGCGAGCTGCTTAGACATGGTGTAACTCCTTCAGCGCGGCGTGCAGCCCCGACCCTTTCGGGCACGGGGCTGCACGCGTAAAAGACTTACTTTTCGACGATCGCCAGAACGTCGCGGGCCGACAGCACGAGGTACTCAGCGCCACCGACCTTGACCTCGGTTCCGCCGTACTTCGAGTAGATGACAACGTCGCCCTCGGCGACGTCGACGGGGACGCGGTTGCCCTTGTCGTCGAAGCGGCCCGGGCCCACGGCCACGACCTTGCCCTCCTGGGGCTTCTCCTTGGCGGTGTCAGGGATGACCAGTCCGGAAGCGGTGGTCTGCTCAGCTTCGAGCTGCTGAACAACGATACGATCCTCGAGAGGCTTGATGGAGACCGACATGCGGCTCTCTCCTTTGCGTGAGTTACCAATGGTTACTGGGGCCAGAAGGGGTGTAACCAACCGTCGTCGCGGTGCCAGTTGGCAGTTCCTCAGGCTTTAGCACCCGACGGCGTCGAGTGCTAATCACACTTTATGGAACGACTGGCACTCATGCAAGCAGACTGCTAATTTCCTCCGGCGAGTCGCACTCCCTCTCGCGGCCACGACACCTCGCATCGGCCGCTCTGACGGCCCCCGGAGCCTCTCCTTCGCCCCCACCACGGCCGCGGTCGCGCTCCCCGGCCTGCTGCTGGCACCCGTGACGACGCCCCAGCTGACGCAGCCCTTCAGATCTCCCCCACGCCAAGCCACCCGATACGCTGGTGTGCATGGCCCCCACCCCGCAGCGCGCCGACGCAAATCAGACCGTCGAGAACCTCGCCCCCGTCCTGACCTCGGAGGGCTTCGGCCTGCTGGACTCGCTGCCGGCCGACGCGGCCATGACCGAGGACGCAGCCCTCGCGACCAACCTCGCCCTGCGCAAGGCGGGGCACGATCCCGAGGTCGTGACCGCCGTCGTGCACCAGGCGCGGCTGCGCGCCCTGGCGGGGATGAAGTTCGGGCCCTTCGCCGAGCACATGCTGCTCACCCGCGCGGGTCTGGAACAGGCGACCCGCATGAGCGTCGCGGCGTTGCACGCCCAGCGCTTCGTGAAGGCGGGCTTCAAGCGCGTCGCGGACCTCGGCTGCGGCCTGGGCGCGGACGCGATGGCGATGGCCACGCTGGAACTGGACGTCACCGCCGTCGAACTGGATGAGACCACCGCGGCCGCCGCCACCGTGAACCTCATGCCGTGGCCGAACGCGCGCGTGGTGCAGGCCGACGCCACCGAATTCGATCTCGAGGGCTTCGACGCGGCCTGGCTCGACCCTGCCCGCCGCACCACCAGCACCTCGGGCACCTCGCGCGTTTTCGACCCGGAGGCGTTCAGCCCGCCCCTGTCCTACGTGGAGCGCCTCGCGAACGCCGGCCTGCCCGTCGGCGTGAAGCTCGGCCCCGGGATCCCGCACGAGTCGATCCCCGAGGATTGCGAGGCCCAGTGGGTCTCCGTCGAGGGTTCCGTCACGGAGGTCGCCCTGTGGTTCGGGCCGCTGGCCCGCCCCGGGGTCAAGCGCGCGGCCTTGGTGCTTTCGGCTGACGGCGCCGCCGAGCTCACGAGTGAGAAGCACGACGACGTTCCCGCCGAGCCGGAGATCTCCGAGATCCGCGGCTACCTGTACGAGCCGGACGGTGCCGTGATCCGCGCGGGGCTGGTGCGGGAGGCGATGTTCCTCGTCGGCGGCCACCTGCTGGACCCGCACATCGCGTACTTCACGGCGGAGGCGGCGGAGCGGACGCCGTTCGCGCGCGCCTACAAGGTGCTCGACGTGATGCCGTACAACGTCAAGTCGCTCAAGCGCTGGGTCAAGGACAACGGGATCGGCGTCCTCGACATCAAGAAGCGCGGCGTCGACGTCACCCCGGAGGAGCTGCGCAAGATCCTGCTGGCCGGTTCGGGCCGGAAAGCCAAGGGCAAGGCGACGCTGATCCTCACCCGCATCGGCGACTGGCGCGTGGCTATCAACGTCGAGCCGGTCTAGACGCCTCCACCCCGACGCGCAAATGCCGCCCGCAGCCGATGGTAGAACCCACCGCAGTCCGGTTCGCTGAAATACGTCCGGTCGGTACGCACCGTGATCCAGCCGATCTCCTCTAGTTCGGCGTCGCGTCGAATGTCGCGGGACAGCTGGTCCGCTTCGGCGTGGTGCCGACCTTCGTACTGGATCGCGATCTTCTGCCCGGGATAGGCCAGCTCGACCGGGCGAATGCGCGTCCGCGTCTGCAGCCGATGGGCGACCTCCGGTTCCGGCCAGCCGTTCGCCACCAGATCCTGGCGCAGGATGCTCTCTGGCCTCGAGTCGACCCCGTGCCGCAGCTGCGACACGGCTTCGAGGACCAGCTGCTTCCCACGAAACCGTCCTCGGCGCTCGATCACAGCCTTCAGTTCGCCGACGGACGTCAGCGGATTGGCGCCGAGGACGTACCGCGGACGTACCGGCCCATCGGCTCGCTGCAATAGTGAATCTCCCGCCGCGACCAGGTCCCGCAATGTCATCCCTCCGCCAGCCAGCTGGGTCCACGTCCATGCTGGAGACGCGATCCGGACTCCGCCGATTTCGTGAAGTTCCTCGTCCGGCAGTGACGACCAATGGCCCGCGACGTTGAACTGCTCGGAGCTGTTCCCATGCGCGTTCGTGGAGCTCAGGTGCACCGGAAAGGCCTGCCGAAGAGATGGGGGCAGCCACATCCCCCATGCCGACGCCGCCGACGTATGGCTGAGGTGCGCGCGCGGATTCGCAGCGCAGAACGCCGCATAGACGGCGAGCGAGTCGAACACGGCATCGTGCCGGCGATAGATCCCGTGTCCCAGCCGCACGAACCGGCGCCCGCGCAGCCGACCTGGCGTGAGGCCGGCCGCGCGAGCCTCACTGACGTGGAAGATGCTCGGCAGACGTTCGCTACCCGCTGCGGATTCCTGCATGAGTCCAGCATGCCGGAGGTGTCACCCCAGCCAGCTGAGTTTTCCACAGGCCGGAGCCCTCGGGTTCCGCCTGCCGGGCCACCCCGGGCGTCGACTCGTTGGTGAATGTCTTCCTGACCGGTCGAGTCGTAGCGAATTGCGGCGGCCACACTTCCAGTCGTCAAGAAAAGCGGCGGTCTCGACAACTCTCGACAATCATCGACTACTCGACTCACCCTGTGAGCAGAAAGTAACGGCTCGACCCGCTCCGACAACATCCCGCAACGAGTCGACCTGCGGAAGGTCAGAAACCGGCCGCTACGCCTGCGAGCGCATGAACTCCTCCGCCGCGGCGACCTGCTCCGGCGTCGGCGTAGTACCCGTGTAGAGCACGAACTGCTCGAGCGCCTGCAGCGTCATGACCTCCGCACCCGTGATGACCCGCTTGCCGGCCGCGCGCCCGGCGGCGATGAGCGGCGTCTCGGCCGGCACGGCGATGACGTCGAACACGACCTCTGCCGCCGCGATCTCCTCCTCGGTGAAGGACAACTGCCCCGCCCCGTCGCCGCCGTCCATGCCGATGGGCGTGACGTTCACGAGCATCGTGGCCCCCGCCGGCACCTCAGGCGAGTACGCGAACCCGTACTGCTCGGCGAGCGCCCGCCCGCGCTGCTCGTTGCGTGCGACGACGGTGACGTCGCCGAACCCCGCGCTTTTCAGGGCCGCGACGCTCGCCTTGGCCATGCCGCCGGATCCGCGCACGGCCACGGCCAGGTTCTTGTCCAGGTCCGCGACGAGCTGGGCCACGGCGAGGAAATCGGTGTTGTAGGCCGTCAGCACGCCGTCGTCGTTCACGATCGTGTTCACGGAGGCGATCGCCGCGGCGGACTCCGTCATGTGGTCGACGAGCTCGATCACCGCCTCCTTGTGCGGCATCGAGACGGCGCAGCCGCGAATCCCGAGCCCGCGCACCCCGGCGATCGCGTCGGCAATTTCGGTGGGGCGGAACGCCTTGTAGATCCAGTTCAGCCCCAACTGCTCGTACAGGTGGTTATGGAAGCGCGTCCCGTTGTTGCTGGGCCGCTCCGACAGCGAGATGCAGAGGGTCATGTCCTTGTTCAGAATGGGCATGACGCCAACCCTAACAACCGGCGCCGGCGGCGTACTCGCCCACGTCGACCGGCAGGGTGCCGGGCGCTTCACGCTGCCCGGTCAGCACCTCCACGAGCGCGGCGAAGGACTCCTCGTTGCGCCCGTAGAGCGCGATGAGCGCCGCGTTGGCGGCCGATCCGGCCAGCGGCCAGGGCGCGTCGAGGGTGACGACGACGTCGCCGCTCGCCGGCGGCACGTCCGTCCCGAGCAGCGTCACGACCGGCCCCGATCCCACGGCGAGCCCAGCGTCCTGCGCGGCCGCGGTCAGGCGTGCCCGGTCCGCCGGATTGCCGCCGACGATCTGGATCGAGTCGCCCACGAGGGCCGACCCGCACGTTCCGCTCACCTGGGTGACGGCGGCCCGGGCAGCTTCGAGTGCGACGTCGGAGCTCGGCTCGCGCGTTTCGCTCGCCGCCGCAGCGTCCTCGCTCAGCCGCTGCTGCCACATCATCATCGCCACGACGCGCGTCGCGGCGTCGTCGAGTCGCTCGGCCTCGATCGTCCCGTCCTCCACGGCAGCGACGATCGCGGCGTGCGCGGCCCGCACGTCGGCCGGCATGAGCAGCAGGTCGGCGCCGGCGGCGAGAGCGTTCACGGCCGGACTACCCGCGGTCTGGTTGAGCGCGCCCATGTTCAGCGCGTCGGTCACGGCGACGCCCTCGAAGCCGATGTCCTCGCGCAGCGCCTGGTAGGTCGCCGCAGACAACGACGACGGCACCCCCGCTTCCAGGTCCGTCACCGCGATGTGCCCCACCATGACCATGGGCGCGCCCGGGTCCTCGGCGGTGCCGGCACCGGCGGCGAACGGGACCCAGTCGTGCTCGGCCAGCTCCTCGCGGTTCTTCTCCTGCACGGGCAGCCCGATGTGCGAGTCGGTGGTCACGGACCCGTGGCCCGGGAAATGCTTGAGCGAGGGCAGGATCCCGGCCGCCAGCGAGCCGTCGACGGCGGCCAGCGCGTGTTCCGCCACGGCGTCGGGGTCGGAGCTCACGGAGCGGGCCCCGATCACGGGGTCCTGCGGCCCGACGGTCACGTCCGCGTCGGGTGAGAAGTTCATCGTGAAGCCGAGGTCGGCGAGGTCCCCGGCCAACGCCTGCTGTGCGCGTCCGGTCAACTCCGGCTCGCCGGCGGCGCCGAACGCCATCGGGGTGGACCACTCGGTCAGCGGGGCGGTCAACCGGGCCACGCGCCCGCCCTCCTGGTCGATCCCGACGATCGCGGGCCAGTCGCGCCCGGTCTCCATCGTCTCCCGGAAGCCGTCGACGATCCCGCCCAGGGCCTCGGTGTCGGCCGTGCCGTTGGCGGCCTGCGGGACGTTGTCACCCATGATGATCACGCCGCCGAGCTCGAGCTCCTCGGCGGTCGCGTGCGCCGCCGACGCGTCCGGCCCCGAGTAGTACTGGATCAGTATCTGTCCGGCCTTCGCGCCCAGGCTCATCTGCTCCACGGCGGCCGCGGCGTCGTCGACCTCGGACTCGAGCGGGCCCCAGCTGGTCACGGGCGGCGGCGGTGGGGTTGTGGATTCGGGTGCCGGCGTCGTCGTGCCGCCCGTGGGCCCGGGCGACGACGGCGCGGCCAGCCCGCAGCCGGCGAGCACCACCCCGCAGGCCAGGGCGACGGCGACCGCCTTGGAGATCGAGAACGGGGACGGGCGCGTAGCGGTACGGACGGTTTTCACGCTGAAAGGGTACCGCGCCCATACAATGAAGGCTCGGCTCGTCAGCTACGAAGGAGCACCCCGCATGGAGATCGAGTTCGCCGCGTCCAAACAGTCGACGCTCGGCGTCGAATGGGAAGTGGCGCTCGTCGACCGCGAAACCGGGGATATGCGTTCCGTGGCCAACGAGGTGCTCGCCGGCGTGCACGCCCTGCACGGGAGCCTGACCGAGGACGAGGAACACCCACACGTGAAGCAGGAACTGCTGCTGAACACTGTGGAACTCGTCACGGGCGTGTGCGACACGGTTGCGGAGGCCGAGGCGGAGCTCGCCCACAACCTGAACGAGATCCGCCAGGTCACCGACCCGATGGGCGTCGACCTGTACTCGGCGGGCAGCCACCCGTTCTCGCCGCCGAAGCTGCAGGCGGTCACGGACAAGGAGCGCTACGCCAAGATGATCGACCGCACCCAGTGGTGGGGTCAGCAGATGGCGATCTACGGGGTGCACGTGCACGTCGGGCTGGACCGGCGCGAGAAGGCCCTGCCGATCGTGGACGGGCTCGTGAACTACCAGCCGCACTTCCAGGCGCTCTCGGCGTCGAGCCCGTTCTGGGGCGGCGAGGACACCGGGTACGCCTCGCAGCGCGCGCTGATGTTCCAGCAGCTGCCGACCGCCGGGCTGCCGTACCACTTCGGGGCGTGGGAGTCGTTCGAGCACTACGTCGGCGACATGCTGCACACGGGCGTCATCGACGACATCTCCGAGATCCGCTGGGACGTGCGGCCCGTGCCGAAGTTCGGGACGGTGGAGATGCGCATCTGCGACGGCATGAGCTCGCTGCAGGACATCTCCGCGATCGCCGCGCTGACGCAGTGTCTGGTGCATGAGATGTCGACTGGTCTGGACAACGGCTGGGCGATCCCGGTCATGCCGCCGTGGCACCGGGTGGAGAACAAGTGGCGCGCGGCCCGCTACGGCCTGGACTCGATCATCATCCTCGACAAGGAGGGCAACGAGGCCCTGGTCACGGATGAGATGTACAAGGTCCTGAACCGGCTGGAGCCGGTCGCGCGCGAGCTCGGCTGCTCGGACGAGCTGGCCGACATCGAGCGCATCCTGCGCGGCGGTGCCGGCTACCAGTGGCAGCGCAAGATCGCCGCGGCCAACGACGGCGACCTGCGCGCCGTCGTCCGCGACAACGTGGAGCGCATGCGCGTCGCCTAGGTCGGGTACGACGCCGCCGCAGTTAGGCGGTGCGCAGCGCGCCGCCGCGCTGGGCTCGGCTAGGCCGGCAGGGAGATCTGCGTGACCGGCTGCCCCGGGTCCGTCGCGAACCCCAGCCCGGTCGAGGCGATGCCCGCCGAGACCAGCTGCGACGCCAGCGCCGCGATCATGGCGCCGTTGTCCGTGCAGAGGCTCGGCTTCGGCACGCGCAGGGTGATCCCGGCCGACGCACACCGCGCCGCCAACAGCTCGCGCAGCCGCGAGTTGGCCGCCACGCCGCCGCCGAGCAGCAGGTTATTCAGCCCGTGCTCTTGGCAGGCCATGACCGCCTTCTTCGTCACGACGTCGACTACCGCCTCCTGGAACGACGCCGCGATGTCGGCCACCGGCACCTCGATCCCCCTCGCCTGGTACTGCTCCACGCTCCGCGCCACGGCCGTCTTCAGGCCCGAGAAGGAGAAGTCGTACCGGTGCTTGCCCGGAGCGTCGGCCGTGCCGACGAACTTCGGCATCGTGAGCCCGCGCGGGAAGCGGATCGCCTTCGGGTTGCCCTCGGAGGCGATGCGATCGATCGCCGGCCCGCCGGGGTAGCCGAGCCCGAGCAGGCGGGCGACCTTGTCGTAGGCCTCCCCCGCCGCGTCGTCGATCGTCTGGCCGAGCAGCGCGACGTCGCTCGTCAGGTCGTTGACCTTGAGGATCTCCGTGTGGCCGCCGGAGACCAGCAGCGCACCCAGGTTCGCGGGCAGTTCCCCGCCGTCGAGCACGCCCACCCCGACGTGTGCAACGAGGTGGTTGATCGCGTACAGCGGCTTGCCGGTCGCGACGGCCAGCGCCTTCGCGGCGGCGACGCCGACCATGAGCGCCCCGGACAGCCCGGGCCCGCTCGTCACGGCGAGCGCGTCGACGTCGTCGAGGGTGACGCCAGCGGTGTCCAGCGCCTGCTGCAGCGTGGGGATCATGGTCTCCAGGTGCGCGCGGGCAGCGATCTCGGGGATCACGCCGCCGAACCGCACGTGCTGTTCCATCGAGGTGCTGACGGTGTTGGCGAGCAGCTCGGTCCCGCGGACGATGCCGACGCCGGTCTCGTCGCAGGAGGACTCAATACCGAGGATCAGGGGCGCAGCAGACATGGGTTCAAGTCTAGTCGCGCATGCACAACGTGAGCTTGCCTCATCGCGGGAGATTCGAGGCCGAGCCGCACGAGATCAGGAGCCCCGTCGTCACGGTGTACGTGTGCTGGACGCCGCTCTCCCACCCGCCCGGTCCAACGGCGTAGAGCCGGAAGTGTCCGGTCCCCGCCGAGAGCAGGCTTACGGGCACCTGCACGCTCGTGGCCGAGGCCGCGAGCGTCCCGGTGCTCGTCGGTCCCGCCCCGATGCCCAGCACACCGGGGTTGTAGAACTCCCACCGGTACTGCTGGCGCGTCAGTCCGCCGGTCGGGTTGGTCCAGCTGAAGTCGAGCCGGGACAGCAGCGCGGGTTTGTTGCAGCTGAGGTTCTGCGCCCGCAGGACCTCGCCGGCTGCCAGGTTGCCGCGGCCGAACTCGGCGTCGGCCCACGCCGCCAGCGTGGGCTGGGCCGGAACGGACACGGCGAGCGCACCGGCCGCCAGGCCCAGGCCGGCGAGCAGCGCCAGCGCTCGTGTCTTGAAGGAGCTACCCGGCATCGGACTCACCCCGATTCCGGCGCGCTCGGCGGCGCGCCTCGAGCAGGACGGATCCCAGCACGACGGCGGCGCCGCCGAGCCACGCCAGGCCCATCCGGGCGCCGGTGTCGGGCAGGTCCCCCGGGCCCGGCGCCGGAGTCTCGGTGGGCACCGGGCTCTGCGTGGGAACGGGCGCCGAGGTCGGGGTGGGCGTCGAGGTCGGGGACGCTGTTGGCGACGGCGTCGGGTCGGGATCGGGACGAGGCGGCTGCACTCCGACGTCTTCGCCGAAGCCGGAGGCCGTCACGCGCAGTGCGGTGCTGGCGCCCTGCGCGCCCTGCGCCTGCGGCCCGGTGCCGCCGGCGATCCTCACGTCGAAGAGCATCCAGCGCGCCTCGTCCGCCGGGACCCGAGTGAACAGCTCCGCCGCATCGCCGGGTGCCACCGTGCCGAGGTCGACGGAGCCCAAGTTCCGGCCCGCGCACGTGGCCCCGTCGCTCGATCCGCCGGCGTCGTCGTACCCGGCCCACCGGCCGGTGCAGAAGCGAACGGTGACGTCGAGCGCGAGGCGCGGATCGCCCAGGACGTCCAGTCGCGCGGAGACGTGACCGGACTCGTCCGTGTCGGCCCAGACGCCGACCTGCCACGGCACCGGCACGCCCGGGCGCAGATTCCCCATGGCGCCTGCGTCGCCGCGGGTGCTCACGCGCAGCACGTCGCCGCGGGACGTTGATTCATCACCCGCGGCGTGGGCGGGTGTCGGGAACACGGTCTGGGCGCCGACCGCGCCGGCAATGAGAACCAGGGCGGCCGCGCCCCGGTGGCGGCCGCCGCCGCGGGCATCGGCTGGCTCGTCGCGGCAGATTCCGCGCGGCCAGAAAGCCCACGTGACGAGCACCGATGCGCCCAGCGTCAGGCCGCCGAGCACGTAGGGGTTGCCGAACCAGACAACGACGTTGGCCGCGTGCGGGACGTGGAAGAAGACCCTGCGGACGTCTTCGACGGTGTACGGATACGGATCGTCGTCCCGGTTCGCGTCGCCGCGCATCGTGAAAGTGCGTGCGGCGGAGCCGGGCTCCGCAGGTTCGATCGAGGTGATCCGGTGGGTGACGGGCAGCTGACCCGGCCGGTCCACGGTGACGATCTGCCCCACTTGGACGTCGGCGGCCGGCACGGCCCGCGCCACCGCCACGGATCCGGTGGGGATGGTCGGTTCCATCGATCCGGTCTTGAACATCAGGAGGGAGACGTCGAAGACGAACGCGCAGACCGCCAACACGATGCACACCGCACCGCCCGCCGCGGCAACGTTCAACAGCGCATCACCGAGGAGGCGCGCGGCGCGCGAGCCCCGCGGGCGCGCGGCGGCGCGTCGAGCCATTGCTCCTCCCCTCACGTTCTCTTGTCTCGGATGCGGGTCAATCGGACGTCCCGGTCACCTGCCACGTGATGCTCCCGCTCTGGCCCTGGGCGCTATTCGGCGTGCCGGAGGCCAGCCGCACCTCGAAGCAGAACCGGCGGGCGTTGCCGGCCGCCGCCGCCACGGTGGCCTGCGCCGGGGCGAAGACGGACGACGCCGGCACGGCGGTTCCACTGTAGGTTGCCGCTGCGCAGCTCGTCGCTGTGTCCACCACGGCGACGCGATAGGTGAGGTTGTTCGTGATGACGCTCGCCCCGCTCGGCGTCGACGCGCTCAGGGCGACGGTCCCGCCGATAGTGCTGGCCGCCGTCGTGCGAACGTCCAACCGCCCATGCACAACAGCCCCCGGGGACATCGCGCTGCCCGCCGTGCCGAACGTCAGCTGCGCGGCCGTGCCCGACGTCGAGTGCTCGGCATAGCCGGTGCCGGGATCGCCCTGAATGCCGAAGACGCTGGCAGTGAAGTCGGCCTTCGCATGTTCGGAGTCCGTCCACGCGGCGAGCGTGAGCGTCGCCCCCACGCCGAGGACCAGCGCGCCGGCGAGCACCGCGCGGACGCGGAGCAGGGCCGGTCGGTTAGGGGACGTGTGGCGCCCCACGCGCCTACTCGCTCTCGGCGTCGAACTGCCAGATGACGGACGTCTGCCCGCCCTGCTCGAACTCGCCTTCGTCGCCGGCGGTGACGGCGAAGCACAGCGGGATGGCCGTGCCGTCGGTGCCGCCGCCGTTGGAGACGAGGTCGAGACTCGTCGCGCCGGACTGATCGTTCAGGGTCGCGCCGCTCGCGACCACGGGCCCGGTGGCGGTGCCCGCCTCGCAGTCGCCGCTCTCGACCTCGGTGATGGTGTAGCTCGTGGCGGCGGCGTTCGCGCCCGTCACATCGGTGGCGACCGCGCCGGCCGGGGTCAGCGTTCCGTCCGTCGTGGTGGCGCTGTCCAGCCGGAGCCAGTACGCGGCGTAGGTCGTGTCACCCGGGGTCAGGTTGTCGAAGAGGTCGGAGAACGTCAGCTGCAGCGCCCCGTCCGCGGTCTCGTGCTCGGCGTAGGCGACGCCGTCGTCGCTGCCTTCCAGGTTGAAAGATCCCGCACTGAACAGGCCCTCGGCGAACTCGGAGTCGGTCCACGCCGCGAGCGTGACCGCCGCGCCGATGCCGAGGACCAGTCCCCCGGCCAGTACCGCCCGCTTTTTGGCCTTCATCTGCTCGGTCATGTTGTACCCCCTGCGTTGATCGTGCCGGTGCCGCCGGCTCCGCCCCGATGGTGCTGCGAACGCCTCGTGAAACGGCCCTGCTCAGGAGTGTATTGATGCGCAGGGCAAGAATCAGTAGTCCTAACCCCAGTGACGCCACAGTGTCATATGAGGGGGCGATTCGCGCCGGGCATCGGAACGATATCCGCCAGCCCTAGCCTTCGGGTTGCCCCGTCTTGTAGCTCCAGATGGTGCGCGCCTTGAGCCAACCCTGGGCGCGCCCATACTTGGGTGAGGTGTAGAGCACCGGGTACCAGCCGTTCTTCGGCGACCCGGTCACGGAGATCTTCGCGCCCTGTTGCAGCAGCCGCACGCGCGGGGCGTCGATCGAGCCCGACTTCCGGATCCAGACCTTCTGCACCGTCCGGTGCGTCGGCTGGGTGACCCACGGGCCGAGCGCGCCGGAGTAGTGCTCGAGCGTCGGGATCTTGTTCTTGTAGATCCGCGTGGCGGCGGTGGTACCGACGTACCGCAGGTGCCACGGCTCGTACTTGTACCCGGTCACCGACTCCCAGGCCTTCGGGTAGCGGACGATGAATCCGTACTTGTGCGCGTTCTTCTTGACCCACTTGCCGGTGGCCGTGTTCTCGAAGCAGTCCTGCAGGCCGCATTGGCCGCTCGAGTCGCCAACGTCGATCGCGAACCCCAGCTGGTGCTCGCTCGTGCCCGGCAGCGCGGAGATCCGCTTCGCGTAGGCCTCGCCGTAGAGCCTCACGTACCGGTCGTAGAGCGCCTTCTGCGTGTCGTAGGAGCGGTAGGCGCTGGTGACCCGCATGCGCACCCCGTCCTGCTTCGCCCAGTACGCCATCTTCCGGTAGGCGGTTGCGGTCTCGGGTGTCGCCCGGTAGCCAGTACTGCCGATGTGGCTGAGCTTCGGCACGTACCGCGACGGTTGAATCGGGTACTTCCGCGAAGCCAGCACCAGCGGGCTCGTCGGGTCGCGGTTGATCGTCGAACTGCTGATGGCGAACTGCTCCGCGATCGCGGGATCCTCGACGAGGTACGGCGCCTCGGCCCCTTCGGGCACGTCCTCCTCAGGGGGAATCGAGGACGACGACGCCGCGGCCGGCACGCGGGCGGCCGCCCCGGCCGCGTCGGCGGGGCCGGCGTCGAGCCCGATCGCCGAGACGGCGACGATGCAGGCGACCGCCAGGGACTGTGCCGCGCGGGTTAGGAATCGCGATTCACTCATGCACCTATCCTGTGGCCGCACAACGGCGATGCGCCAGAGTTCGCGCAACTATTTCAGGTGCAGCTGCATGATGACGGCCGAAACGCCGCCGGGATAGTAGTTGCGCCGCACGTGGATCTGCTCGAAGCCGTGGCGCGCGTAGAGCTGTTGGGCGCGCGGGTTGTCTTCGCGGACCTCTAGCATCACGTTCTCGGCCCCGCGCGTGCGCGCTTCGCGGATCATGGCCTCGAGCAGGGCAGTTCCGATGCCCCGGCCCTCGTACTCCGGGACGACGGCGATGGTCTGCACGTCCGCGATCGGCAGCACGCACATCATTCCGGCATAGCCGACGACGACCCCGTCGGCCTCGGCAACCCAGTAGCGGCGGGTGTCGACCTGGGCGATCTCCGCCTCGAACATGTCCCGCGGCCACGCATCCGCCGGGAAGAGGCGCGTCTCGAGCGGGTACACCTCCGTCAGATCCGCCGCGGTCATGTCCCGCAGCTCGAACCCGTTCATCGGGCGCCGCCCTTGGGGGTGAGCATCGCCGCGGGCACCTTCGCGTCGGACTCGCGCAGGTAGAGCGGAGTGGTGGCGAGCAGTTCCCCACCCTCATTCAGGGTGCGGGCAGCGGAGGCGGCGAGGGCCGCAGCGTCCGGGCGGCGGTCGTCCCAGCCGCGCATCGCTTCCGCTCCGGCCGCGCCCAGTTCTTCCGGGTAGAGCCCGGCACCGGCGCCGAAGACCCGGTGCGCGGCGACCTCAGCCGCCGCGGTCACGTGCGGGCCGTCGATCAGGCGCGCGGCGTCGTCGTACACCGCCCAGTAGAGCTCGCGTCGACGCGCGTCGATCGCGGTGACGAATCGACTGGTTGCGGCGCCGCCGGCGGCGACTTCCCAGGCGATCGCGTCGAGGCTGCATGCCCCACCCACGGGTACGCCCCACGCGAAGCCGAGCGCTTGCGCGGTGGCGATGCCCACGCGCAGCCCGGTGAACGGGCCGGGTCCGACGCCGACGACAATCCGGTCGATTTCTCCCCCACTCACGCCGGCCTGCTCGAGCATGCCGGCGATGGCCGGGGCCAGCACCTCGGCGTGCGCGTTCACCTGGTCGGTGGAGAAGGTCTCGAGGACCTCGGTACGTCCCTCACGCGCGCGCACGAGGGCGGCGGTAGCGCGGGCGGAGGTGTCGATCGCGAGCAAGATCATGCTGTCCATCTTAATCGCGCCGACAGCCCCTAGTTCACCATGCGCAAGTGGTGGGCACGGCTGCGGTACTCGCTAACGGCCGCTTCCTCCTTCTCCTCGCGGGCGGCACGGGTCGCGATGTCAGCGGCCGTGACCGCCTCGACCGGTTGCAGCCAGTGGTAGCCGACGCTGCGCACGGTACGGATCCAGCGCGGCGAGCGCACCTCCTCGCCGAGCTTGCGGCGCAGGTTCCCGACATGGACCTCGAGCGAACGCAGCGCGGAGCGGTCCGCGCCGGATCCCCCGACGACGCCGACGAGCTCGGATTTGGTCAGCAGGCGCCCGCTGCCGTCGGGTCGGCCGCGCATCATCGCGACGAGGATCCGAAACTCCGTGCGCGTCAGGCTCAGTTCTTCATCGTTCAGCCAGCAGATGTGCTGGGTGGTGTCCACGGCCAGGCCATCGGAGACGAGCACGTGTTGGGCCGGCGGTTCTGTGGGTACGGCTGTCGACGCCGTGGGGGAAACCGCTCCGGGCATCGACGCGGAGGAAATAACCCCGGCGGTCCGCCAACTGCTTGTCCGCGTCGAGGGTGCCACGCCCCGCACCGCGTCACGGCCGGCGGCGGGGGCCGCCCCACGCTGGTCGCCAGCGCGAACGGGGCGGACGCGCCGGAGAAGTGCACGCAGCCGCATCTGGTGCTCGCGGGGGCTGTACCGACCGTCAACGATCTGGTCGGCCCCGGCTTCGAGCAACTCGATGCGCTGGTCCTCGGTGGCACCGCGTTCGACCACCACGATGTAGGCGCCGGTCAGCCCGCGCAGCCGCCGTACTACTTCGGACCCGGAGAGATCCCGGTAGGAATTGGCGATGATGATCATCGACGGGCGGCCGCGCGAGGCGATCTCGACGACGTGTCGCCCTGCGCCAGCGGCCAGGGCGTGCAGCCCTTCGGACTCGGCGACGCCCTCGAACACCTCCTGCAGAATCTTGTCCGGCAACGCAACCAGTACGGTGGCTGCCGCTCGCTGCGACGGCACCCCGTGAGCGGGGGTCGTCCTGACGCTCTGATTCGGTTCCTTCTGCTTCATGCCCTTGTAGAGCGGGGCACACGCAAATCATGACGCGAAAATCTAAAGAAAATTCTGAGGCATCCTTTGCGTTGGCCCGCGGGGCGCTTCGACGCCTCAGGACCGGCAGCGCCCGTTGACCCGCACGTGGGCGCAACGATGACGCGAAACCACACGAATTCAGCCCTGGCAAACCGGCTGAGGGGGCCTTGAGGTGTCCTTGCAGCGATCCAGCACTTAAGCTGACACGGCCGGCGCGGATTCGCGCACGACCAAGTGCGTCGGCAGGATGATCGGGCTGGGGTTCTCGCCTTCGATCAAGCGCATCAGCATCAGCGCCATCTCCTGGCCCAGGGCCCGGATCGGCTGACTCACCGTGGTGAGGGACGGCTCCGTCTGCTGCGCTATGGCCAAGTCGTCGAAACCCGCGACCATCACGTCTTCGGGTACGGAACGTCCGTGTGCCTTCAACACTCGCATCGCGGCGGCGGCCATGTTGTCCGAACCGACAAAAACAGCATCGAGGTCAGGGTGTTTTTCCAGCAATGTCGTCATCGCCTGGGCGCCACCCTGAGGAGTGAAATCAGCCTCTTCGATCCAATCAGACGGCAAACCGGCCCCTGCCATGGCATCCGCGAAACCCTTGTACCTGGCGACTGAGGCCTCCAAATCCATCGGACCGATGATGGACGCGATACGTCGGCGACCGGTGCTCAGCAGGTGTTCGGTGGCCAGCCGCGCCCCGCCCCGGTTGTCGGCGTCGACGTACCACTGGGGCTCCCGCCCAAGAGTTCGACCGCAGAACACCAGAGGCAAGCCGGTCGATTCGACGACGTCGTTTAGGGGGTCGCCCTGGCGCATAGCCAAGACCATCACTCCATCCGCGCTGCGGGATCCCAACAGGCGCTTAAGGCGGTCTGCCCCGTCCTCGGGCGAGGCCAGCATGAGCGTCAGAACGAGATCGGACTTCTCCAAAGCAGTGGTGATGCCCACGACGATCTGTGCGAAGAACGGGTCGGCGAAGAATCCAGGCTCCTCGTTCGATACCACCAGGACCACCGACCCCACCCTGCTGGTGGCGAGTGCACGCGCCGTCGCATTGGGGACGTAGCCTAGCTCCTGCGCCGCGCGCAGGACGGCCTCGCGTTTCGCCGAGCTGACGTGGGGAGCGTTGTTCAAGGCCCGCGAAGCAGCAGAACGGGAGACACCGGCCCGGCGCGCCACTTCCTCAAGGGAAGGCTTGCTCTGCGGTTCACGCGGCGGACGGAGAGGTCCGGACGTGGAACCGGCTGGTTTACGACGGCCTGTGGGTGAAACCTGCATGGCTGAAGCATACTGCCATGACTAAGTCCCGCCGCTACCTGCCGAAAAAGCTTCGCCCCTGCGCCTTCACGGTCGCAGGGGCGAAGCTTCTGAAGCGGGCAGAATCAGGGACGAATCATTCCTGAGCAACCCGTCGGGACCGGAGAATCAGCAAGAGTACGCCGGCGCAAAGGGCCAGCGAAGCCAGGATGATAAGAACGATCCAATGCTCACCCAATCCTGTCTCGGCGAGCTCGGAATCACCCGCTTCCCCCTCCTCGGGCGCCTGCGTGGATCCCTCACCCGGCCCCTCTTCGGCTTCGGGTCCTGATCCGGGTCCGGGTCCGGGTCCGGGTTCAGGCTGGTCGGACGCGGACGGCGTTGGTACCGGTACGACGACGTCCGGAGCGCTACGTACTGTGAGAACCGCGGCGTCCGTATAGAACCCACCGAACTGGTTGGAGAAGTAGGCCCGATACGATCGGCCGTCATCGGCAAGAGTGGCCGTCAACTTCAGGGTCGGACTGGCCGCATCTGGGACGTCCTGCCACCGTCCATCAACCTGCTGCTGCCAGGTGACGGAGGGGGCGGGGGCTCCGGTCGCGGAGGCTTCAAACTGGACGGCTTCCCCCTCGACGACAGAGGCATCAGAGGGATGACCGTCCACCCGCACGATGTCTCCCGCGGACGATTCGTCGCCGGCCGCCTGGTCCGCCACGAAGGACGCTACCCAGGTCAACGCGGAATTCCAGTTGACAGTTATTTCATTGGTTGACCATGACTGGATGTCATCGACGTAGCAGAACTGCGGTGCGCACGGGCGCTCGTCGTCGTAGAGGGACTTGATGACGGGGTCCCACGTCTCCGTCATGGAGTTGGGTCCGCCGGAAACCGATCCGTTGGGCGGGTTGGGCAAGCTCGGCTCGAGCGAGTTCGCGAACCAACGGCTGTGCTGGTTCTTCGAATAGTGGTGACCGTACCCTGTGATGTAGGAGTTGTTCAGTGCGTTGCGGCCGAGCAGATAGTCCATCGACTCCAGCACCCCATCGGCGAACCTCTGGTCACCGGTCAGGTCGAACGCCGTCCCCATCACCACCTGGTTGTTGAGGATCGCGCTATTCGATCCCCAGTCGTACTGGCCATCAGCACCGGGGTAGGCGGTGCCGAACGGCTGCTCGATCTGCCAGGCGAGATATCGTTCTGCTGCGTCAATCACCGACTGGCGAATCTCCGATCGCCCCGGGATGTCCGACTCGACAATCGCCAGGTTGATTCGCCCCAGTGCTGCCGTTTCAAACCAGTTGAAGCCGCCGGCGGTCCAGATATCTGCTGTGTTGTACTCGCTGGAGACAACGTAGTCCCGGAACTCAGGGTCACCCGTGGTCAGGAACATCTCTGCGGCCGCCCAGTAGAACTCATCCTGGGTGTTGTCGTCGTCGTACGGGCCGCTGCCGGCGCTGGGGTTGTCGTTCGGCGCCGGCGCGTACAGCTCCGGTGTTTCATGAGCCGCCTCCCAGGCGACGTTGCCCGCGGCCAGCAGTTCTGCTGCAAACGTCGGGTCGTAGCTTTCCCACAGACGCGCCCCTTGAGCAGCAACGGCCGCAAAGTTCAGCGTTGCGGCCGTCGAGGGCCGGTGCAGATACCGCTCTTGGGGATCATCAGCAGGCATCAGCGGCAGTCCCGTCCAGTTGGCATCCGCCACCTTGTGGTGCACCATGCCGGGATACATGTCCGCTGTGGCAGGGACCTGCATCTTCATCATCCACTCCAGCTGCCATCGCGCCTCATCCAGCACGTCCGGAACGCCGTTGCTGCTCTCGTCGCGGGGAATGTTGAGGGTTCCGTCGCCCAGGTCGGCGTCTGCACCAGTGGGCGTGTAGAGCGTCCGCTCATAGGTGCTCAGAAGCTGAGCAACGGAGATTCCTCCGTTGACAACGTACTTTCCGTGATCACCGGCGTCGTACCAACCCCCGACCACGTCAGCGGTGTAGTTGCACTCCCAGTCCCCGTACATCCAGTACTCACCCTCCGTGGCGGGCGTGAGGCACGGAACATCCCGGTCCCCCTGGTTGACGGAACCATCCCCGGGAGCGCCCACATGGCCGGCTTCCCGCGTGTACTGTTCGGCATCCGGCTGCCCCACCATGACCGAACCATCAATCGCGATTCCGCTGCGTGCCGGATAGAAGTAGTTGATCGCGTCGTACCGAAGCTGGTCGTAAAGCCCCGGGGCGATCGCAAACTCGTAGCTCTGATCACCATCGGCCAGCAACGTGTACTTGCCAGGCTTCTTGAACGTTCCGAAGTCGACTTCGTGGACATTCAGTCCCGCCGTCTCGTCGATGCCTGCCGGACTGGTCTTTCCCGATGTCACCGTTGCGCCTTCTGCGTTCACCAGTTTCCAGGCGACGGGCGAAGTGGCATCGGTGACGAGCGTCGCTTGTTTGGGCCCGTCAGGAAGGTACCCGACCTGGTTCACCCGCACGCGCGGGCCGGTTTCCGGCGTGTAGACGCCGGGAACCACTCCGCTGATGAACGAGACGTTGTCCAGGCAGAACGTCCAGGACTCACTCGCCCCTCCCACCTGGAATGACAGCTCACCGCTGCCGAGATCTTCGCCTGCGGACGTCGCAAAGCCTGTTTCGGGCGTGAACGTGTAGCTGTAGCTCTCCATCTCGTCTGTGAGCGTCGGACTCTGCTCGAACAGCACGGTGTGCGGCGGAGCGTCGTCTCCGACCACCACCCGGACCGGCCGGCCGTTGGACGAACTCGCATCGAACGAGAGCCCGTATGTCACCCCGGGCTCGAGGACGATTCCGTTGAACCCGACGATCTGGTCCCACCTATTGGTGGTTCCCCCTTCCAGCCGCGCACACATCACCCCGTCTTCGACACCGGCCGAGACACCTGCACCCGAGGCGTAGAACGGCGAGAGCTCCCCGTCCTCGAAGTCGCCACCGATGACCTGCTCTGGGGATGCCGTCTGCAGGGAGAAGTTGTCGAAACACAGGGTGTAGGGCTCTTCTTGGCCGCCCAGCTGGAAGCTGATGGGGCCTGTGGCCTCAGTCCACGAGTCCTCCAGAGGCGAATCCGGGTTCTCTGCCGCAGTCATCCATTCCGCTGGCGCGAAGGTGAATTCAACGTGCTGCGGCGCGGCAGTCCCGTCCAACGTCACGGACTCGGCGAACACCGCCGGATAGCCGGCTCCTCCCTGTATCGGGACGGTCACAGGTGCCGAAGCGTGGGCGTCGAACGAAACGACGTACGTCGACTCCTTGTCGAACGTGACGTCGTCCAGTTGAGCTGCGATGTCCCAGGCGTTCGCTCCACCGTTCACCGCAGCACAGAACTCGGACGTGTCTGTGGAAGCTGAGACAGTGCCCGCGTTCGCGTAGGCATGCCAGCCAGCGGCGTCACCGTCGCTGAAATCGTGGACACCCCCGAGGGGATCGTGGGGTTGGGCGTGAGCTGACGGTACCGCCGCCATCGGGCTCAGTAGCAGGGCCGACGCTGTGAGAGCTCCTAGTCGAGCAGCACGCACACGGGCTGTGCGGTCATGGGAAGGCAATTGGTCTCCAAGCTATTTAGGAGCGCTTCCACAGCGGGAATGTGGTGCGCATCACTGTTAATGGATGGCATGAAGCTACCATCGCACTCGCTCGCAAACAAGCCGGGAGCGCTTCCAGTCTTTATGGCGATGAGAGTGCTGCGAGTCGGATGAGGGCGTGGGAAAGCCCTTGACTCTTGCGAAAATCGAGGCAAAACTGGCCGACATCACTCTGGAAGTAGCCCGGTACCGCTCCCAAAAATGGGACGTTTGAGTGCCATCGGAGTGACCCCTCAGGGGAAACCGGCAGGCTATGGCAGCCCCGGAATTCTAGAGAATGGAACAACGAAATGCGCTTGTCTTCGCGACCATGGATCCAGATCGCAGCAACAACGCTGGCCCTCACGCTGGCCGCCGTCGGCGTCTCGCCTGCAGCGTCTGCCGCGAATCCGCCCGATCTCACCTCCGGGTTCTACGTTGATCCGGATTCAGCTCCGGCACAGTGGGCTGACGCCAACCCCCAGGACGGCAGATCAGCCGCCATCCGAGAGTCGATTGCCCAACAGCCCATGGCCCGATGGTTCGGTGGCTGGAGTGGAGTCATCGGCACGGCCACCGGATCCTTCGCCGGAGCGGCCGATCACCACGACAAGCTACCGATCATGGTGGCCTACAACATCGCTGGTCGCGACGCCTGCGGGGGCCATTCGGGAGGTGGCGCCGGATCGGCGAGTGCCTACAACTCATGGATTGCCGGCTTTGCGGGAGGGATCGCAGCAAGGCCCGCGCTCGTCATCCTCGAACCAGACGCCCTGGGAGACTATGACTGCCTGAGTCCAGCGCAGGTCAACGAGCGGGAGGCCATGCTGAGGAATGCAGTGGCCCAGTTCAATGCCCAAGCGCCCAACACGTGGACGTATCTGGACGCGGGGAACCCCGGATGGATCAACGCCTCAACCATGGCTCAACGCCTCCACTCAGCAGGACTGCAGGACGCCCACGGCTTCTCGCTGAACATCTCCAACTTCATCGGCACAGCGAGCAACACTGCCTACGGGAACGCGATCAACGCTGAGCTCAGCAGTCGGTTCGGCTACTCGAAACCCTTCGTGATCGATACAAGCCGAAACGGCGTCGGCGCCACCAATACGCCGTGGTGCAACCCCGCGGGCCAGAAACTCGGCGCGACCAGCCGGTACGGCGGCGGCGCCGAAATGCTCCTCTGGATCAAGACCCCGGGACAGTCCGACGGCGACTGCGGCGTGGGAATCGGCTCGACTGCGGGTCAGTTTCTTCCCGAAGCCGCCTACAAGATGATCTTCGGACACTAGGACGCACCGCCCGGCAGGCCAGCGACGCAGCCGGCCTGCCGGGCACACGTGCGCGAGATTGTACCGGGATCGCTTCCAGTCTGTTGACCAAATTTTCTCTTGACAGCGCTTCCATGGTCATAGCATTATTGGGCCAGCTTCATGGAAGCGCTCCCGCTTTCAGAATTAAGCCGGTCCATTGCACCCAGTGTTCATTGAGGCAGTGCAAGCCTCGGGTGGGACCCAATCCCTCGGTGCCGATCGCTCGTCGGTTACCAGACAAAGGAGTCACATTGCGTACACACGCCCGCAGGAACTGGACAGCAGTCTCTTCGCTTGCCGCAGTTGCACTGCTCGCATCCGGATGTTCAGGCGCTACCGAATCCCCGAATGCCGGCGGTGAAGGGGAAGACGTCACCCTCACCGTCGCCACATTCAACAATTTTGGCTACACCGATGAACTCCTCAAGGAGTACACCGACGCCAACCCGCATGTCACCATCAAGCAGCAGAAAGCCGCGACGGCGCCGGACGCTCGGACGAACTTGACCACGCGCCTGGCTGCCGGAGGCGAAGGCCTCGCGGACATTGAGGCCATCGAGATCGACTGGATGCCGGAACTCTCCCAGCTCCCGGATGCGTTCATGGACTTGTCGTCGCCTGACGTTGAAGGGCGCTGGCTCCCCTGGAAGGAAGCTCAGGGGCGCACAGCCGACGGCACGTTGATCGGGTACGGAACCGACATCGGGCCCCAGGCTGTCTGCTATCGCGAGGATCTGGTCAAAGCGGCCGGCCTGCCATCGGACCCCGCTGAGTTCGCTGAATTCCTCGGCGGCGAAGATGCGACGTGGGACGACTACTTTGAAGCCGGCCACCAGTTCGTCGCCGCTTCCGACGCCCCGTGGTACGACTCGGCCAACGCCACGTTCCACAGCATGGTGGGTCAGCTCGAAGCCGCCTACGAGGATAGCGAAAGCGGCGAACCGACCAACCTCGAAGACAACAAGACCGTCAAGGACATGTTCGAACAGGTCCTGACCGAGTCTGAGGATCTCTCGGCCGGACTCTCGCAGTGGGAAGGCGACTGGGATTCGGCGTTCCAGAACGACGGATTCGCCACCATGCTCTGCCCCGCGTGGATGACGGGACCGATTGAAGAGCGCGCCGGTGGAGTCGACGGTTGGAACATCGCCGACGTCTACCCGGGCGGTGGCGGCAACTGGGGCGGATCCTTCCTGACCGTCCCGGCCACGGGCGCCCACACCGAAGAGGCTCGGAAACTCGCCGCCTGGCTGACCGACCCGGAACAGCAGATCGCGGCCTTCGAAACTGCGGGCACCTTCCCCAGCCAGACGGAAGCCCAGAGTGCTCAGGTTCTTCTGGACTCAAAGAACGAGTTCTTCAACGATGCGCCCACGGGGGAGATCTTCTCCGCACGGGCAGTCGCACTGAACGACGCTCCGGTGGTGTTCCGCGGGGAGAACTACTTCACCATCCACTCAGCGATCCAGGACGGAATCACCCGGGTCGACGTGGACAAGTCGCAGAGTATTGACGACTCCTGGAACGGCGTGTTGACCGCCTTCTCAGAACTCGGTTTCTGACCCGGAGACCGCAGTTCGCCGCGGCGTGCTGGCGACTCGCGTCGGGCGTCCTGGTTTCCAGGGCGCCCGACGAATCCCCTGACACTCCCAAAACACTTCGAAGGAACATACATGTCTGTCCAAGCGCCTGTTAAACCTGTGCCGGTTGCAGAGAGGACACCCCGCCGGATCGCGTTCAGGCAGACGCGAGGTAATTGGGATGTCAAGATCTCGCCCTACCTGTACATTTCCCCCTTCTTCATCCTCTTCGCCCTCACGGGACTCATTCCCCTCGCCTATACCGGCTACGTCTCTGTCCATGAGTGGCACCTGTTGCGCGGCCAGGGCGAGTTCGTTGGCCTCCAGAACTTCGTCGACGTGTGGAACCAGCCGACCTTCTGGCTGGCACTTCGCAATACGTTCTCGATCTTCTTGCTCTCCTCGGTTCCGCAGGTGATCACTGCCCTGCTTCTCGCGGCGGTACTCAATGCCAACATCCGCGCCAAGACCTTCTGGCGAATGGGCGTTCTCCTGCCCTATGTTGTTGCACCTGTCGCCGTTGGACTGATTTTCTCCCGGTTGTTTGGAGACCAGTACGGGCTCATCAACGCCATTCTGGAGATTTTCGGAATGGATCAGATCGCC
This sequence comes from Kocuria rosea subsp. polaris, assembly GCA_023896275.1. GTDB lineage: Bacteria > Actinomycetota > Actinomycetes > Actinomycetales > Micrococcaceae > Zhihengliuella > Zhihengliuella polaris_A. The sequence goes on from MLDA01000029.1 coordinate 25,074, forward strand.
TGGCACTCAGATGTGATTCCCAGCCACATCGCCATCGCGAGCATGGTGAACTTCCGCTGGACCGGATACAACACGCTGATCTTCCTGGCGGCGATGCAGGCCATCCCGAAGGAGCTCTACGAGGCGGCGATCATCGACGGCGCTGGACGAGTCCGGCAGTTCATCTCCATCACGGTCCCGCAACTGCGCGCCACCCTCATCTTCATCATCGTGACGGCGACCATCGGCGGTCTTCAGATTTTCGACGAACCGCGTGTCTTCGATGCGGCCGGAAACGGCGGGGCGAGCAAGCAGTGGATCACCGTAACCATGTACCTCTACGACTTGGGCTGGGGCAATCAGAGAAACTTCGGACGCGCCTCCGCAGTGGCCTTGATCCTGTTCTTCATCATCATCGCCATCGGTGTCATCAACTACGCCATCACCCGAAAAATCTCGAACTCCGGCCCCACGAGGCCCGGTAGAAGTGGGAAAAAGACGACCATCTCAAATCCTCGGAGGACAAAATGACTTCCCTTCCCGTCATTGCCCAGACCTCCGGCAGAGGCGCAGCACGCTCGACCGCACGCAGGCGGCAGCGCCTGGCCGCCGGTGCCAACGGCCGGCCGGGCTGGGTCACCTACGCGATTCTCGGCGCGGTCCTGATCATCTCCGCCTATCCGCTCTACTACACGTTCCTCCTGGCCTCATCGGACCAGCTCACGATCTCCAAGACGGCGATTCCGAGCCTGATTCCCGGCCAGGACCTGTTCGCGAACCTCCAACGAATTCTCGCCTCGGATATTCCGTTGCTGAAGGGGCTCATAAATTCCACCGTGGTGGCCGTGCTTCAGTCCCTGTCGGTGGTCATCTTCTCCACGCTGGCGGGCTTCTCCTTCGCCAAGCTGCGCTTCAAAGGCCGCGGGCCTCTGCTCGTCTTCGTCATTGCCACCATGGCCGTGCCCACTCAGCTCGGTGTGATTCCGATGTTTGTGGTGATGTCCAATATCGGGTGGTCCGGAAAGCTCGCCGCCGTGATCGTTCCGGGCATGGTGACCGCATTCGGGGTGTTCTGGATGACCCAGTACCTCGAGAACGCCCTGCCGTTTGAGCTGATCGAGGCTGCCCGCGTGGACGGCGCCTCCATGATCCAGACCTTCTGGAACGTAGCGCTACCCGCGGCACGCCCTGCGGCCGCAATGCTCGCCCTGTTCACTTTCATCGGGAGCTGGACGAACTTTTTCTGGCCGTCGATCATTCTCACGAACCAGAACCCAACACTTCCCATGGTGGTACGCCAACTGCAGGCCGGCTACTTCCAAGATTATTCACTCATCATGTCGGGCGTGATTCTCTCGACGATCCCCTTGATCATTTTGTTTATCTTCGCGGGCAAACAGCTCGTTACCGGAATTATGGCAGGAGCCGTTAAAGGATGAATATCAACAGTACGGAAAGCATCGAGTTTCCCGAGGGCTTCCTGTGGGGCGCGGCCACCGCAGCGTTCCAAGTGGAGGGCGCAAGCCAGAGCGACGGCCGAAAAGACTCCGTGTGGGACACCTTTGCGCGGATCCCGGGGGCTGTCCTGGGGGGCGACAACGGCGAGGTCGCTTGCGATCAGTACAACCGCTACCGTGACGACGTCGCGCTGATGAAGTCACTGAACCTTGATGCCTACCGATTCTCGATCTCTTGGGCACGGGTGCGCCCCGATGCTGCTCAGGGTCCCTCGGGGATCAACCAGTTGGGGGTCGACTACTACTCGCGCCTTGTCGATGAACTGCTCGCCAACGACATCCTCCCGTGGGTGACGTTGTTCCACTGGGACCACCCGGCGGCTCTGGAGGAAACGGGCGGCTGGGCCAACCGCGACGCCGCTTACCGCTTCACGGAGTACGCACTGACGATGCACGATGCGCTCGCGGACCGTGTCTCCGTCTGGACGACCCTCAACGAACCCTGGTGCTCTTCGTTCCTTAGCTACGGGGCAGGCGTTCACGCTCCCGGCAAGCTCTCCTACCCTGACGCCCTGGCCGCGGCGCATCATCAAATGCTCGGGCACGGATTGGTCGTCCAGGAGCTCCGGAAGCGCCAGCCTGAGGCAAACCTCGGCATCACCTTGAACTTCACGGTGGCCGATCCCGTCGATCCCAGCGATCCGCAGGATGTCGACGCCGCGCGGCGCATCGACTGCCAGATGAACCGCGTCTTCACGGATCCCCTGCTCCTCGGCGAATACCCTCAGGATCTCTTCCCCGACCTGGCCGAGGCCGGGCTCGGCGGCGTGCTCGAGTCCTTCATCCAGGATGGCGACCTCGAGATCATCTCCACCCCGATCGACACCCTCGGAGTGAACTACTACCACGGGGAGGAAGTTTCCTACCGCGAGTACCCCGACGCGGTCGACGGCAGCGCGCCCGTCCCGCGAACCACTCAAGCGCCCTACCCCGCCGCCGAGGGAGTCAAAGTCCGCAACCGCGGTCTCCCCATGACGGATCAGAACTGGGAGATCCAGCCCGAGGGACTGACCCGCCTGCTCACCCGCCTGCACAACGACTACACGGGCCCGCGCAACGTGGCCCTGTACGTCACGGAGAATGGCTGCGCCTTCGACGACGTCCCCGATGCCTCGGGCTACGTGGACGACCAGAACAGGCTCGGCTTCTACGACGCGCACCTGCGGGCGATCAAAGATGCGCTCGACTCCGGTGTCGATGTTCGCGGCTATTTCGCGTGGTCCCTGCTGGATAACTTCGAGTGGGCCTGGGGGTACAGCAAACGCTTCGGGATTGTGGGGGTTGATTTCGAGAGCCAGAAACGCACGGTCAAAGCTAGCGGTCACTGGTACGGTCAGGTAGCCAAGGACAACGCAATCCCGGCACTGCGGGGAACACCCGCTGAGCCGGCGATGGAAATGAATGGTTAGCTTCGTGAAGAGTTCAGACCGGTACCCGCTCGCGGCGGATTCGCCTCCAACGCTCGATGAGGTCGCGGCAGCGGCCGGGGTCTCCCGTTCGACCGCGTCCCGCGCGATCAACGGGGGCCTGCGGGTCTCCCCGGCCGCGCAATCGGCTGTCGACGCGGCGGCGAAGGTCCTGGGTTACAGCCCGAACCGCGCTGCCCGGTCTTTGGTCACCCGCCGCACGGATTCCATCGCCCTGGTGATTCCGGAACCCGACGAGCGCGTCCTGTCCGATCCGTTCATCGGCGCCACCCTGCGCGGGATCAGTGCTGCTCTTGGCCCGTCCAACAAACAGCTGGTCCTGCTCATTGCCCGCCCGGACGAGTCCGGGGCACGCATCGGCGCCTACCTGCACAGTGGGCAGGTGGACGGCGCCGTCATCGTCTCCCACCACCGCAAGGACAGGCTGGAGGATGCTGTCCTCGGGTCTCGCCTTCCGGCGGTGTTCGTGGGACGGCCTTTCCACGATGAGGACAGGCTGCACTACACCGACGTCGACAGTGTGGCCGGTGGGCGCTTGGGGACTGAGCACTTGATCAGCCTCGGGCGCCGCCGGATCGCGCACATCGCTGGCCCGCAGGACATGACGGCAGGAAAGGATCGTGCCAGCGGGTGGCGCGACGCCCTCCAAGCCGCTAATCTTCCGGCGGATCTCTACGGCCAGGGGGACTTCACGACGGCGTCGGGGCAGGAGGCCATGGAGCGCCTCCTGCGCATCGAGCCGGAGATTGACGCCGTGTTCGCCGCCTCTGACCTCATGGCCGTGGGTGCGCTCGCTGCCCTGAGGGAACACGGAAAGTCCGTCCCCGGGGATGTCGCCGTGGTTGGCTTCGATGATCTGGGCGGCGCGGCCAACGCCTCTCCCCCGCTCAGCACGGTGCGCAACCCGGTTGTGGAGATGGCTTCGTCTGCCGTTGAGCGGTTGCTGGGGCTTCTCGACGACGGAGCGGCGCTTACGGAGAAGCCGGCTCCCGTCGTGTTCTTCCCCGAGCTGGTTGAACGCGACAGCACGCAGGGGCGCTGACGCGCCAGATCGTCCGGTCCAGACGTCTAGACCAGGCCCCAGCGGTTCGCCGCGGCCATCGCCTCGGTCCGCGAGGAGACACCGAGCTTCGCGTAAAGCGAGGACGTCTGCGACTTGACGGTGTTGTCGGAGACGAAGAGCTTCTCGGCCGTCTCCTTGCGCGTCAACCCGCGCCGGAGGCAGTCCAGGATGTCGCGTTCGCGCGGGGTCAACCGCGGCCGCTCGTCCAGCCCGGGGAACGGCCTGAACCCCACGCTGTCCAGCCGGTCCAGGTCGATCTGGGGCAGGATGCCGAGCCGGCGCACCTCCTCGCGCCGCTCCGGGACCTGCCACAGCGGCACCAGCCCGATCAGCGAGTGCGGCGCCGCCGGGTAGTCGGCGATGAACGCGGCGACGTCGTCGTCGTCCTTGCCCGTGGCGGCCAGCAGGCCGCCGGCGATCTTGCGTTCGCGCGGCGGCGGGTCGAGCGCGAGCGCGCGCCGGGCCAGACCGCGGCCGTCGGCGATGCCGCCGAGGCTGATCGTCGCCCACGCCCGGTAGACGAGCCCGTCGACCGTGTCGCCGAGGCGCTTCTCGGCGATCCGCAGGGCCTCATGGGGCCGCTGCCGCGCGAGTTCCGTCTCCGCGCGCAGCACGGCGGTCAGGCGCACGGCGAGCGGGCTGCCGGCGGCGACGGCCCGGTCGACGACGGCGCGCTCGAGCATGCGATCGATGTCGCCCACGCGCCCCTCGAGGAGGGCGAACCGGCCCAGGGCCAGGAGGTGCAGCGGCCACTTGTCGGAGTTGTCGGGGAAGTCCGGTAGCGCGGCCAGCTCGCGCCGGGCGCCGTCGAGGTCGAACTGGTCGATCGCCGTCAGGGCCGCGGCGACGGTCAGCGCGCCCTCGGCGCGCGTATGTCGCCCGTGCTCCGCGACGACCTCGCGGCCGCGCTCGATCCACTCGGTGGCGACCCGCAGGTCCCCACGGATCGCGTGCAGGACCGCCAGCCCGCCGCTGGAGACCTTGAGCGCGTCCCAGTGCGGCACCCGCCGGGCGCGGCTCTGCGACAGCTCGTAGCCCGCGAAGGCCTGGGGAATGTCGTCGGCCAGCAGCGACGTCAGCCCGATCTCGAACCCCGCGATCGCGTGTACGGAGGGGCCGACGTCGTTCGAAGCGACCGAGCTGATCCGGAGGGTGTCGGTGGCGGTGGCGTAGGCGTCGTCGTACATACCCAGCCGGCGCTCGTAGATCATCAGGCCCGTGGCGGTCGTGAGCGCGAGCGGGCGCTGCCGGCTGCGGGAGGAGCGGTGTTCGGCGCGCAGCTCGGCGATGATCTCGGACTCGTCCGGCTCGCTCGTGACGGGCAGTGCGGTGTTGAGTTCGTTCGGGTCCAGCAGCACCTGCCCAGCGCGCACCACGGGGTAGCCGCGGGCCACGTGCCTCGGCACGGAGCGGAAGGCGCGGATCAGCAGGGCCTGGTCGTCGTTGAGCAGCCGCGCCCAGCCGGCGAGCAGCAGCGGCACGAGGGTCTCCCACTCGCCCGCGTCCAGCGCCGTGCGGACGCCTTCGGCGTATTCGCCGGAGCCGAAGAGGGCCCGTGCCGCCTCGCGGACGGCCGCGCGCGCCGCGTTCGGGTCGCGTTGGTAGAGGGCGGAGCTGCACGCGCGGCGCACGGCCTGCGGGACCCGGTCGCCCTGGACAATCCCGGCCCGCCGGGCCGCGTCGAGGCCGAGCGCGAGCGTTCCCGACTCGGTCTGGGCGAGCGCCTCCGCCGTGGCCAGTGGGAACTGCCCGATCCGCGTGAGCACGTCGGCGGCGGGCTGCGCGGAGATCCACGGCAGCCACGCGTCGTCGACGGAGGACTGCAGGTGCCGGGCCGATTCCGCCGGGTCGCCGCCGCGGGCGAGCAGGATGTCGAACCCGCGCAGCCACCCGCCGACCACCGGCCATGCGGCGTCGAACCACGCCTCGAACGGCATCTCGGCGTCGGCGGGGTACGCGCGGCGGGTGGTCTCGAGGGCCTCATCGCGCGTGAGCAGCAGGTCGCGCGGTCCGGCGACCACGCCGCCAAGTTCGCGGATGACATCGCCAACGGCGGGGTGCGGGGGCAGTACGACGGCGATGCTGACGCCGGCTTGCGCGGCGCGCGCGTCGGCGATCGCGCGACGCAGCGCGTCGGACGCCTCCGCGGGGTCGCCGAAGAATTCTGCCGGCCCCAGCGTGATGACCGGCCGGCCGGCGTCGGACTGGCGCTGGGCCGCCCAGACGGCGGCGACGTCGCGCCGGCCGATCCCGGAGGGGCCGCGGACACCGACGAGGCAGACGGGCAGGAGGCGCTCCGCAAGGCGTGGCCACACCGGCGGCTCAGGCCGTGCTGGCAGCACACTCACCCCAGGTTCCCCAATCCACTTGTTCCGTCGTCCGTTGGTGCCGTCGCCCCGCGGGACCACCCGCGGGCGGGAGACAAACCACCCTCCATATTCACCAGCGCACCACGATACATCGTTCCAATACTAGAGGCCCGGCCTGGGGGTCCGCCGGGTGAACGCAGGATGGACGGCTTCGTCGAAAGAGCCGCCAGAGACCGCCCACCTTGGTTTTTCTTGAGCTTCCGGCCGCGGCGCGAAACCACCTGTGCGCGCCCGGCCGCCGCCGCTGCTTCCCTTCAGAACACGCGTGTTCATTGGTATTCTGCGTGATATAGAGGCGCCTTCAGCGGATGACCCCTTCGCGGGGAAGTCTCTCGGTCGGTCGGTTGTGCGTAATTTTTCAGGTTCTCCCGTCATGATAGGCATTCCGCCCGCAAGCACCGGCTGGCGGCGAGCCCACCGCCCGGAGAGGTAGAGAATGCAGGTAGCGGAAGAGACGCGCTCGGACGCCGAGCTGATCACTGCCGTCCGCGAAGGCGACGACCAGGCCTTCGCCGACCTCTACGCGCGCCACCGCGAAGCTGCCGTGAAGACCGCCAAGTGGCGCCTCAGCGCAGCCAGCACCGTGGAGGCGGACGACGTCGTCTCCGACGCCTTCTCCTCGATGCTGCAGACCCTGCGCCGCGGCGGCGGACCCAACGAGGCGTTCCGCCCGTACCTGATGACCGTCGTCTCGCGCACCGCGATCGCCGCGATGAAGAAGTCCTCACGGGAGCTGAACACGGATTCGATCGAGCTCTTCGAGGCCGGCGGCGACTACGCGGACCCCGTGTTGGACGAGTTCGAGTCGGACGTCCTGGGCCGCGCGTTTCGCTCCCTGCCGGAGCAGTGGCAGGCCGTCCTCTGGCACCTGGAACTCGAGGGGGCCAAGCCGTCGGACGTCGCGCCGATGCTCGGCGCCTCCCCCAACGCGGTCTCCGCCCTGGCCGTCCGCGCCCGCGAGGGGCTGCGCGCCGCGTACCTGCAGGCACACATCAGCGCGGAGACCCGCGAGGCCTGTTCGAAGGCCGACCAGTTCCCCAAGTACGTGCGCGGCACCCTCTCGACCCGCCGCCGGCAGCAGTTCCAGAAGCACCTCGAGACGTGCCGGCCGTGCTTCAGCGCGCTCGGGCACCTGGAGGATGTCGGCTCCGCGATGCACGGCGTCATCGCTCCGCTGTTCCTCGGTGCGGGCGCCGCGGCCCTGTTCGGCTGGATCGCCCCGGCGGGTGCCGCCGTCGCGGGGACCGCAAGTCTCGGCGGTGCCATCGCGGCCGCACCAAAGCCCGTCTGGCTGTCGGTGGCGACGGCGGCCGGTGGCGTCGCAGCGGCGGCCGCGGTCGTGCTGGGCGTCAACGCCCTCGCGGGTGTCCTCATGAACGACGACGGCCCCACCGCCGCACCAGCCCCCGCAGCGGCAGCGTCCCCCTCTCCGGCCTG
>MLDA01000002.1 GCA_023896275.1 Kocuria rosea subsp. polaris
CGACCTCGGCCCCGAGCCGGATCGCGACCTGGCACCCAGAAACGGGCCGCGGGGTGGTGGGGGACGAGGGTGCACCGCTGCGCGGCCCGTTTCTGGGTGCCAGGTCGCGATCCGGCTCGGGGCCGAGGTCGTCGTAAGGCGGAGGCTCTTCCTCCGGAGGCATCCAGCCGTCGTCGGGCTCGTCCCAGTGCTGGTCACCCCACTCGGATGCGCGGGGCCGTGCGGAGGCCTCGGCGGGGGCCGGGGCGTGATCAGCTACTGCGGGCTCCGCCTCTGCGGCCGACGGGGCCGACGGGGCCGAAGGCGTGGAGGCGGGCGACGCGGCCGAGTCGGCCGACGGGGCTGAACCAGCCGAAGACGCTGAAGCAGCCGAGGGCGCCGAAGCAGCCGAGTGGGCGGAATGCGCCGAGTCGGCGGAGACGGCGGAGCGCGAGGAATAGCCACGGGGCCCGGCAGCTTCGACCGGGGACACCGCGGAGCCGCGGTCGCCCGCGACAACCGGACAAGCCGGGGCGGCAGCTTCCGGCGCGGTCGACGACTCGGTCACGGGCGAGGCAGCCTGCGGCGGCGTCGAGTCCTTCGCCGGCATTGCGTCGCTCGCGGGCGCTGACTCCTTGGCCGGGGCCGGGGCCGCCGCGGGGGCGTCCACCGGCTTGGCGGGCTTGGTTCCGGCGGCGTCGGCCGGCGGGAACTCCGTCCACTCGGGCGCGGCGGGACGCTCGTAGTGCTCTTGTCGTTGCGGCGCCGGGTTGAATGGCCCCGGAGCCTGCTGCGGGGCTACGGGAGCGAGACCTGCGGACGCCGGCTCGGGCCGGCGGTCAACTTTTGGGCCGGAACCACCCGCCGGGGCGGAACCTCCCGCGACGATGTCCACGTTGACCTGCATGCCGAGGACCTGATTGATCGCCCACTGGAGCAATGCGGGGTTGTCCGGGCGGCTGAGAAAGTTCGTGCGCGCGCCGGGATTGGAGAACGAGACGGCGAGCGACTTGCCGTCGAATCCGGCGAGGGTTGCGTTCTGTTGGAGGTTCATCCAGACGGCCTTGCGTTCCCGCTTGACCACGTCGAGGATTTCGGGCCACGCGCGGCGGAACATCTCGATCGAGCCCGCGCCGCCGCGAGTTTCCGGAGCGGCGCCCGGGCCGGCAGGCTGTGGCTGGGACGCTTGCGGTTGCGCTTCGGTTGGCTGCGGCTGTGGCTGAGCGGGCTGCTGCTGCGGTTCGGTCGGCTGGGGCGCGGTCGGCTGCGCCTGGTCCGGCTGATCCCGGGGCGCGGCCGGCGTCGTCGGTTCGGCGGCCGGCGAAGGCTGGCTCTCGCCGGCGGCCGGTGCCTGAGCGGGAGCCGGAGCCGCGGGTTCGGTCGGCTGAACGGCAGGCGGTGTCGGTGCCTGCGCCGGGCGGTCCGATGGTGCGGTGGCGGCCGGCGTTGTCGCGTGGGCGCCCCGCTGTCCGGCGCCGGAGCGGTCTGGATCGGGCACCGTGAACGTTCCGCCCCAGTCCGCGGTTGCATCCTCGCGGGGCGTGGCGGGTTTCGGTGCCGCAGCGGGGAGACGCGCGGCGAGCTCAGCAGCCGTCTTCGGGAAGGCGGGTCCGTCCTTCGGCGTGCTGGCGACAGGCTGCTCGGCCGCGGCGTCGTTCTCGTCGGCCGGTTCCTTCGCGGGGGCCTCCGGCGCCGAGTGCTGCGTTGGCTCGGGTGCCGGTGCCGGTGCCGCGGGTTCGGTTCGCGGCGTCGGTGCCTGCGCGGGTTCCTCGGAAGCGGGAGCGGCCGGCGACGGCTGGCTCGGCTGCGGCTCGGCCGGCTGCGGTTGGGTCTCAGCGGGCTGGGCCTGCTGCCCGGTAGGTTCCGGCTGGGCGTCGGTTTCGCTCTGGCGGGCCTTGCGCAGCGCCTCGCGGACGGCGGCGGCACCGGAGGCGCCGTTGGCATCGAATCCGCCCATTCCGGTGTCCGCTGCAGCATTGCCACCCGGGGCGCCCTCGTGCTGTGCGGGTGCGGAGCCGTCGGCCAACGGGGCGTCGCCGCCGTAGGTCAGGCGCCGCTCGATGCGGTCGACCCGGGCGCCGATGCCGCGCTCCGTTGCGTCGGACGCCGGCAGCAGGAGGCGCGCGCACAGCAGCTCGAGGTGCAGGCGCGGGCTCGTGGCGCCGGTCATCTCGGTCAGGGCCTGGTTGGCGACATCAGCGGAACGGCTGAGCTCGGCCTGCCCGAGGAGGGCGGCCTGCTGCTGCATCCGGGCGAGCTGGTCGGCCGGCAGGCCGCGGATGATCTGCGCGGCGCTGTCCGGCATGGCCTTGACGATGATCAGGTCGCGCAGCCGCTCGAGCAGGTCCTCGACGAACCGGCGGGGATCGTGGCCGGTCTGGATGACGCGGTCGACGACGCCGAAGACCGTCGCGGCGTCCTGCGCGGCGAGAGCGTCGACGACATCATCCAGGAGAGTCGCGTGCGTGTATCCGAGCAGTGAGACCGCGAGTTCGTAGTTGAGCCCTTCGGCCCCGGCACCCGCCATGAGCTGATCGAGAACGGAAAGCGTGTCGCGAACGGAGCCGCCGCCGGCGCGCAGCACGAGTGAGAGGACGCCCGGGGCGACCGGGACTCCCTCCTGCTGGCAGAGGCGCTCGAGGTACTCGATGAGCGTCTCCGGCGGCACGAGCCGGAAGGGGTAGTGATGGGTACGCGAGCGGATGGTGCCGATGACCTTGTCCGGCTCGGTCGTCGCGAAGATGAACTTGATGTGCTCCGGCGGCTCCTCGACGATCTTGAGCAGCGCGTTGAAGCCGGCCGACGTGACCATGTGGGCCTCATCGATGATGAAGATCTTGTAGCGGTCCCGAGTCGGGGCGAACGTGGCGCGCTCGCGCAGATCGCGCGCGTCGTCGACGCCGCCGTGGCTGGCCGCGTCGATCTCGATCACGTCGAGCGATCCCGGGCCGCCCGTCGCCAGATCCACACAGCTGGCGCAGGTCCCGCACGGGTTCGGGGTGGGGCCCTGTTCGCAGTTCAGGCAGCGGGCCAGGATGCGCGCGCTGGTGGTCTTGCCGCAGCCGCGCGGGCCCGAAAAGAGATAGGCGTGGTTGACGCGGTTCTTCTCGAGGGCGGCCATCAGGGGAGTGGTGACATGCTCCTGCCCGATGACGTCCGCAAAGCTGTCCGGCCGGTATCGGCGATAAAGGGCTGTACTCACGGGACAACCCTACCCAACGCGACCAAGCTCATGCATGCCGGGGCGGGGTGCCTGTGGATGCATCCCCAAAGGTGGACGGAAAGTCGAAAATCCACGGCGCGCGGGGAAGTGCCGCCGGATCGAAAGCGTCGAGCGCCTGCTCGAGCGGGCCCGCCGGCAGTCCGAGCGATGCCAACAGGACATCGCGCGCCTCGGCCGGCTCGACGGCGTCGTACTGGGTGCCGTCGACCTCGAACGGAGACGACAGATCACCCAGAGTGACGGCACCGTCGCGCTTGGCGAGGCGCTGGCCCTCGGCGTTCAGCACGAGCGGGACGTGCGCGTACTCGGGGACGGGTGCGCCCAGCAGCGTCGCCAGGTAGGCCTGGCGAGGAGTCGACGGCAGCAGGTCGTCGCCGCGGACGACCTGATCGATCCCCTGCAGATGGTCGTCGACGACGACGGCGAAGTTGTACGCGGGCACGCCGTCGTTGCGGCGAATCACGAAATCGTCAACGACACCCGTGTACTCGCCGGCGAGGGCGTCGACGACGGAGAACGTCTGCGTCGAGGATCGCAGGCGGAGGGCGGCGGGGCGATCGGCGCGACGGCGGGCGCGCTCGGTTTCGCTGAGGTCCCGGCACGTGCCCGGGTAGGAACCGGGGGCGGCGTGTGGGGCGCGCGGCGCGTCGGCGATATCGCGGCGGGTGCAGAAGCACTCGTACAGCAGCCCGGAGGAGCGCAGCTGCTCGAGGGCCCGGTTGAACCCGGCCGGCCGATCCGTCTGGCGTTCGGCGACGCCGTCCCACGTCAACCCGATCGCCCGCAGATCGCGCAGCTGGACTTCCTCGGCGCCGGCACGCGTGCGGTCGAGATCCTCGACGCGGAGCAGGAAGTCACGGCCGGTGGAGCGGGCGAAGAGCCAGGCCAGGATTGCGGTGCGGAGGTTGCCCAGGTGCAGTTCGCCCGAGGGGCTGGGGGCGAAGCGTCCTGCTCCCATGGTGGCCCTCCTGCGCGAAGAAGTTCGGGGCGGGAAAGTAGAAGACCCCCCATGCACCTGCCAGAGCCCACCTACCCTTGCTACCTTCCGGTCCTGGGGGAGTTCAGCGAGATGACACCACATGAGGGGCCGAGAAATCAGTGTAGCCCAGAACCGCCCGGCGTCCAGAATCGGGGCGTCCCGCCACCCAGGGAAGTGGCGACCATCACAGGAAAGGCGGCGATTAGCGCTATCGTCAAATCGTCAGGTAAGGTGGAACCTGCTCATTTTTGAGCAAACCTGGAGGATTCGCCTAGCGGCCTATGGCGCACGCCTGGAACGCGTGTTGGGTTAACGCCCTCAGGGGTTCAAATCCCCTATCCTCCGCCGATATGACGTCCCGGTTCGCAGCTCGCTGCGGCCGGGACGTTTTCGTTTAACTTGCCCGTCCGGGGTGCGGGAAAGGGCTGCGCACACACAACGCGCCGGGCCCGGCCTGCTCGCTGTGTGATTGCCGGATGTTTGCGCCGAACCATTGCCTTCCGGGCCGTGAGCCGAGAAACTCGCAAGAGAAACTCCTTCCAGAGGCGCGCCTGCGAGAAAGGATGACGATCGTGGCATACATCGAATCTCTCCTGTCCAAGCTGGAGCAGTGGAAGGACCTCGACCGCTTCTCCGGCCCGCTGGCCGCGAAGGTCGAGTCCGCGGTCTCTCCGAAATGCGTGCGCAACCTCCTCAGCGGCAAAACGCTCGGACACCCGCTTCATCCCGCCCTCGTGGCCGTGCCGATCGGGGCGTGGGGCACCGCAGCCGTCCTGGACGTGTGCGGGTACGACGACGCCGCGGACGCGGCCGTAGCCACCGGCCTTCTCGGCGCGGTACCCACGGCGGCGGCCGGCCTGCACGACTGGTCCTTCACCATGGGCGCCGAGCGCCGCGTCGGATTGGTGCACGCCGCCGCCAACTCGGCGGCCACGCTCCTCTACGTCGGGTCGCTCGTGAGCCGGCGAACAGGTCGACGCGGGCTGGGTCGCTGCCTCTCCCTCGCTGGGTTTGGGCTCGTGAGCGCGGCCGGGTTCCTCGGCGGGCACCTGTCGTACGCCCAGGGGGTGGGCGTGAACCGCGCCGGCTGGCGCGAGCCAGCCGAGCAGTGGGCCGACGTCGGCCACCTCGACGATTACGACGACGGCGCGCCGACCGTGGTGGAGGTCGATGGCGAGCCGGTCATGGTCCTGCGCGACGGCGACGAGATCCTGGCGCTGCACAACACCTGCACCCACCTCGGCGGCCCGCTGGCCGAGGGCGAACTGCACGACGGGTGCGTCGTCTGTCCATGGCACGGCAGCGAGTTCGATCTGCGCACGGGCGCGGTGCGGGCCGGGCCGGCGAGCGTCCGGCAGCCGCGCTACGAGGCCGAGGTCTCCGACGGCCACGTCCGACTCCGCGCCGCCTGAACTGGCGCCGTCCCGCGTACGCACTCCGGATGAGGTCGGCGTCGTACGGGGCTCCCGGATTCACCCCGCAGGGGGACGCGCCCAGTGCCCGGTGTCTCCTAGCGTGGAGTGCATGAAACACACTCCTGCCGCGGCGTCCCGATTCGATCCCTACTCGCCGCTCTCCGGCGCCGTTCAAGCGGTGGTGACGGGGGCACTCACGCTCATCGACCCCGCCGCGTTTTCGCCGAACACCCGCCGCGTGGCGCGCGGTGCCCTGTCTGCGGGCACGGGCCTGCTCGTCGGCTTGGCGTGGAAGCACGGCATGCGCAAGGGTTTCGGCGAACTGCCGGCGCCGGAAGCACCGGAACCGGGGCGGGCGGCGGAGCCAGCTCAGGAGGAAGAGAACAGGCTTGTCGGGACCAGGATGGCTGTGGGACTGGGCGGCGCGATGACCGTGCTGACCTACGGCTGGCTCCTCGCCGGCGAGAAGATCGACGCAGGCATCCACCACGCGCTGGCGCGACGCGGGGCCAGACACCCGCGGGTCATCATGGCCCTCGGCGCAGCCGGGCTCAGCTGGGTCCTCTTCGAGGTCGATCGCCGCACCCATGACCAGGACGCAGACGGCGTCCTGCTCGCCGCAGGCGACGAGGCGGCGTCGTGATGGCGGCGCGCCCCGTCGCGGGCCGTCAGCGGCCCGCGATCTCGGGGTAGTGACGGGCGGCTGTCTCCGGGTGCGCGCGCAGGAAACCCTTGAGGACGTTGGCGCCGTAGGAGGAGAGCATCGGGTTCTCCGGGTCGTCGGAGACACCGCGGGCGTCGGCCGCCAGCGCGGCCGGGAGCTCGACCTCCTCGATCACGGCGTCCAGGCGCGGGGACCAGAAGAAGGGGACCGAGTAGCGGTCGACGCCGGCTGGCGGGGCGGTCACGCGGTGGATGGTGGCCATCAGGTAGCCGTCCGTGGCGACTTCGAGCATTTCGCCGAGATTGACCACGAGCGCGCCCTCGATCGGCTCGACGGTGATCCACTCGTCCTGACCGTACGGCTGGACCTCGAGCCCGCCGACGGCGTCCTGCAGCAGCAGGGTCACGAACCCGTAGTCCGCGTGGGCGCCCACACCCTGGTTTCCGGCCTCGGGGACCTGTCCGCCCACGTAGTGCACGAGCTTGGCCATCCAGGCCGGGGCGTCGGCGAACGGCTCGTCGAAGTGGTCCTCGCTGAGGCCGAGGGCGACGGCGATCGCGGCGAGCAGTTCCGCACCGACGCGGCTCATCAGTCCGGCCCACTCCGTGGCGGCGCGCTCGAGGTCGGGAAACGATTCGGGCCACTGGTTCGGCCCCTGGAGCTTCAGGAAAGATCGCCCCTCCGGCACCGGATCGACGACGGGGCGTTCCGGCCCGAAATCGATCTGCTCGCGGGAGTCGGCCCGGCCCCGGGTCACCTCCTTTCCCAGTCGCGTGTAGCCGCGGAACTGCGCAGAATTGCGGTTGTCGAGCGCGAGCCGGTCCGCGAGGGGCAGTGCGAAGAAGCGCGCGACCGTGTCGAGGAGCTCAGTTGTCTGGCCGTTGCGGGCGCCGTAGCCGGTGATCTGGAAGAAACCCACGTGGTGCGCGGCGTCGCGCAGGGCGTCGATGAACTCCGGGTTGAAGCGGCCGTCCGCGGCTCGTGCGGCGGAGAGATCGAGCACCGGGACGGTGGTACGGGGCGTTGTCATAAAAGTCAGGTTAAGACCGATTGTTGCGCGGCCCTGCATGAGTGTGACGCTTGATTGACAGATATTACGCCTCGTTTCGACGGTCTTGACGAGGGTGCGTTATAGAGCCCTCTTTTCGCCTGGGGCCGCGGTGGCGCGCATCACGTCACGTTTGCGGATTCCGCCACTCGTGCGCCCTAAACTGGCGCTCAGCGGTAGGCGGGTGCAGCGGCCGGCCGCGTGACGACGTCGTACGCGGTGGCATGAGAGCGCTAGGGGAGTGAATGAAGAACGAGGATCCACGGCGGTGGCAGGACCAGCGCATCGTCCTGCAGGACGACCTGATGGAGATCAAGGCTGAGACGCACGACCCCGAACTCGTCGACAGTCCGGAACACTTCCGCCGTCGGCTGTGGCACGGGATCGTCCTCACGTTCGTGTTCCTCCTCGTGGTAGCGGTGGGGATTACGGCCTACCTCGTGCTCGCCCGCAAGGTGGAGCTGCCCTTCCTGCCCATGGGTCCCGAGGAGACGACGGCGGCTCAGGACGACAACGCGTGTCCCGCCGGCGAATTCGAATACCTCAGCCACGGCGACGTGACATTCGATGTGTACAACGGGTCACTGCAGCCGGGGCTGGCCGGCGACGTGCGTGACCGGCTGGTGAAACGCGGCTTCGTCTCCGGTCGCGTCGGCAACCAGCAGCTGAGCAACCGCGGCGCCGTGTCGGCGATTGTCGTCAGCGGGCCGGATGGCCGCGACGAGGCCCTGACCATGCAGCGGCACCTGCCGGGGTCGACGTACGCGTTCGACTCCCGCCTCGGCGACGGCCACGTCGTCGTGGTGCTGGGCGAAGCCTACGACGGCGTGACGAAGGGGTCCAAGCTGGATCGAGACCCCGGGCCGCTGACCTGCGAGTAGGAGTGAAGCAGGCGTGGAATGCGTCGTCTCCGCGACATCTGCCGGCATGACATGCCTCACGCTTGAATCCGGGGGTGTCCCGCTATGCCTTGTGAGACGGCGGAGGCGACACCGAATCGTGATGTGACGCCATTCTCACCATCACGAAACCCCGATAACATGGCGGCCATGTCTGACGCACTGGTATCGCACCCCCCAAAAACTCCCAAGAAGGTCATCGGCGTCGCGATCGCCGCGGCCATCGGTGGTTTCCTCTTCGGCTTCGACAGCGCGGTGATCAACGGAACGGTCGACGCGGTCCAGGGAACCTTCGGCCTCGGCGCCGGCCTTATCGGGTTCGCCGTCTCCTGCGCGCTGCTCGGCGCGATGGTCGGCGCGTGGATCGCCGGCCCCATCGCGGACCGGAAGGGCCGCGTCAAGGCGATGGTCCTGGCCTCGATCCTCTTCACGGCCTCCGCCATCGGATCCGGTTTCGCCTTCGGCGTGACGGACCTGATCCTCTGGCGCTTCCTCGGCGGTATCGGTGTCGGTATGGCCTCCGTGCTCGCCCCGGCCTACATCGCCGAGGTCTCCCCGGCGCACAGCCGCGGCCGGCTGGGTTCGCTGCAGCAGATGGCCATCGTCGTCGGCATCTTCGTCGCCTTCCTCTCCAACGCCTTCATCGCGGGGAGCGCCGGCGGGGCGGCCAACGAGGGCTGGTTCGGCATGGACGCCTGGCGCCTGATGTTCCTGGCGGAGACCATTCCGGCGATCGTCTACGGCATCCTGGCCCTGCGCCTGCCGGAGTCGCCCCGCTATCTGGTCGCGATCAGTGACTATGCGCGGGCGGGCAAGGCGCTCGTCGAAGTGGTCGGTCTGCAAACCAAGGAAGAAGTCGAGCAGAAGATCGCCGACATCAAGGCGACCATCAATATCGAGACCAAACAGGGCCTGCACACCCTGACGGGCGCACGGGGCTGGCTCCAGCCGATCGTCTGGGTCGGCATCCTGCTCTCGGTCTTCCAGCAGTTCGTCGGCATCAACGTGATCTTCTATTACTCGACGTCGCTGTGGAAGTCCGTGGGCTTCGACGAGGGCGCGTCGTTCTCGATCTCGGTGGTCACCTCGATCGTGAACGTCCTCGTGACGATCGTCGCCATCATGCTCGTGGACAAGATCGGACGTAAGCCGCTGCTGCTCATGGGCTCCGCGGGTATGGCCGTGACGCTCATCCTCATGGCGGTCTCCTTCAGCCAGTCGATCGTGACACCGGCCGCGGAGCCGGGCGGGGAGGCCGTCGTGAGCCTGCCCGGAGCGTGGGGCATGGTCGCCTTGATCAGTGCCAACCTCTACGTCGTCTCCTTCGGCATCTCGTGGGGTCCCGTCGTCTGGGTCCTGCTCGGCGAGATGTTCCCCAACAAGATGCGCGCCGCGGCGCTGTCCGTCGCAGCCGCCGCCCAGTGGGCCTCGAACTTCCTGATCAGCCAGACCTTCCCGTCTTTGGCGGAGGTCGGTCTCACCCTGGCCTACGGACTGTATGCGACGTTCGCGATCCTCTCTCTCATCTTCGTCTGGAGATTCGTCGAGGAGACCAAGGGCAAGGAACTCGAGGACATGCACAAGTAGCTCCTCGCTGCCCCGAAAACGGTGGCCGCCGCCCGCGCATCGACGCGGACGGCGGCCACCGTCGTCTGAGCCTGGAAGGTCAGTCGCAGCCCTGCGGGCCACACGCCGGCCCGTCGCCGGCGGGCGCGGTACCGCCGACCATCGTCAGTGGGGCCAGCTCGCCGTAGGCCTGTTCCAGGGCACGGGTGAAGGTTTCGGCCGGCTGCGCGCCGGAGATGCCGTACTTGTCGCCCAGCACGAAAAACGGCACACCCGTGATGCCGAGCCGCCGTGCGGCCGCGGCATCCTCGCGCACCGAACCGGCGTGCTCGTCGGAGTCGAGAACCCGCACGACGTCGTCGCGTTCCACACCGACGCCGGTGGCCAGCGCGATCAGCTCGTCGCGATCACCGATGTCCACCCCGCGTTCGAAGTGCGCCGAGAGCATCGCCTCCTTCAGTTCACCGGCCCGCCCGTGCTCGTCAGCGAGATGTAGGACGCGGTGCGCGGTGAACGTGTTGGCGACCTTGAGGGTGGCGAAGTCGAAGTCCAGTCCCTCGGCGGCGGCCTGCGTGGCGACGTGGCTGAACATCTGCGCCACTTGGTCGCGGGCCATTCCCTTCCGCTCAGCGAGGTAGTCGAGTTCGGAACCGGCATAGTGTGCGGGCAGGTCCGGGTCCAGCTGGTAGCTGTGCCACACGATGTCGATCTGGTTCTCGAACGGGACGGAACGGAGGGCGGATTCGAAGCGTCGCTTGCCGATATAGCACCACGGGCAGGCGACGTCGCTCCAGATGTCGACCTTCAGGCGCGGGGGGTTTGTTGTCATGACGTGTTCAACTCCAGGCCGGCCGGGGACATTCCCGCGGCGCTCGCGCGGGGTTGGCGCGTTTGCCCGGGCCCGGCCCAGCGCCGGATGAATTCCAGATGAACGCGACAACGCGTGTCTTGGCATCCCTTGTGGCATAACTTGAGGCCACCCGAGATATTGGTTGGACCTGGCCCCGGAATTGGGCTTCATCAGGCACTGATTCGATCTTCAACCGCATGAAAACTTTCCTCAACATGTTGCTCAGTGGCCGTTATATCCAATAGTGTTCAAAACGCAGGGACGATCATCACTCGCAGGCCCGCACGCACAGGTCCTTTGGCTGTGCCGCGAGACGACACAGAAAGAGACAGTGCCGATGCACGCCTCACATAATTTTTGGAAACGCACCAGCGTTGCCTGTGCCGCCACGGCCCTCGTTTTCGGGACCGCCTTTGTTGCTGCCCCGGCGGGCGCGGCCCCGAGCGCTGCGGCGCCGTCCGGGAACAACTCCGGCATCTCCCCCGAACTGGTGGAGATCTCGCCGAAGGGCGAAAAGAGCGCGGCGCTGCCGGACCCCGAGGGCCTCGAGGACGCCGTCAAGCGAGACTTGGGGAAGACGCTCGAGGAATTCCTCGCCGCCGGAGACGTCGCCAAGGCCGCCGCGGAGCTCAAAGCCGAGCTCGCCGACCAGGACCTGACGGTTGAGGTCGTCGTCGAGGGTGACCGCGTTCTGGCATTGGCCGACCCCGATCAGCTAGACGCTGTCGAGGCAGCGCTGAAGGAGATAACGGACGGCGTCGACGTCGACGTCGAGCTCCGCAGCACCGGACACGCCGTGGAAGCCGAGGCGCAGGCCGAGACCAAGACGCCTGAGGCCGTGCCGGCTGACGGCAAGAGCGAGTCCTCCGACGAACCGGCCGCGCGGGAGCGGGCCGTCGCGGCCGGCTCCGTCGAGTCCTTGATTGCGGCATACACCGCCGAGTTCGGGCTCACGAACCTGCAGTCGATCACGACCGACGGCAGTCACTTCGTGATCCGGACGGGCGACCTCGAGGAATCCGGCCCGGCCGAGGTTGCGGCTCCAAATTCCGGCCCGGCGGGAACGTCCGCTGAGGAGTTCGCCGACCAGTACACGAACGTCGTGGTGGAGGCCGTCTCGGGCCCGGCCGAGCCGTTCGGCGAGAACGACCTCGTCGGTGGCATGCCCTACGGCCAGTCTTCGGACGGCATCAATTGGGACGTCTGCTCGACCGGTTTCACGGGGTTCGATGCCGCTGGCAACGACGCCGTCATCTCCGCTGGTCACTGCAGTAACGACGGCGACATCGCCGGTCCGCTGAATCTGCTGGACCAGCAGGGCGAACCAGACAACTTTAACGGTCCCGCCCAGATCCTCGGCACCTTCGGTTTCTCGCAGTTCGGCGGCGCGGGCCACAGCTCGTCCAACTACCCGGAGCCCGACAACGTGGGCACCGACATCGCCGTGATCGACGACATCAACCCGGAACTTGTTCCGCGGGCGATGGTCTCCGACTGGTCGACCACTCCGGACATCACGGAGGCCGGACCGAGCATCACCGACGTCGCCGAACCGGTCATCGGAGCCGAAGTCTGCAAGTCGGGTCGAACCACCGGCTGGACGTGCGGGACGATCGAAGGCATTGGCGTCTTCTTCGTCGCCGGCCACAACTACGCGGAGGACGAGAACGACGTTCGTGCCGTTCAAGGCTTCAGCTCGAACAATCTGGAGGCCTCCGAGGGCGACTCGGGTGGTTCGATGATTTCCGGCACCGTCGCGATCGGCGTGATCAGCGGCGGCAGCGACTCGATGACGTTCGGCACGGGTCTGGTCGACGGCCTGAGCTACACCGATGATTACACGGTGCGCCTCCACCTCGAGTCGCCGGAGATCACCTCGGCTGACGAGGGGGAAGAGGTTGAATCGGGCAAGTCCATCTCCGGTGTCGTCCCCGATGCTGCGTCCGGCACTCAGGTTGTCGTCCGTTCGGCGGGCAAGTCCCCGGCGGCCTACCCGGTTCGCAGCGACGGATCCTTCGATTTCCCGGCACCCGAGGCTACCGGCACCTACCGGTTCAACGTGCAGGCACGCAATGGGTTCAGCACCTCAGGCGTGACGGGCCACTCCGTCCTCGTCGTCGAGGCCGAGCCGACACCGACACCGACCACTACACCGACACCGTCGGAGTCCCCGTCCGAGTCCACGAAGCCGACGCAGTCCCCGTCCGAATCGACGAAGCCGACGGAGTCTGTGACACCATCGGAGTCCGCCAAGCCGTCGGAGTCTGAGACGCCGTCGGAGAAGCCGACCACTTCGGCTCCCGCGCCGAAGCCGACCCAGGACGAGGGTGGTGGCGGGGGTCGACTGCCCGACACCGGCGCTTCGAACGGCATGAAGGTCGCCGCGGCACTCGGCGGATCGTTGGCCGTGGCCGGCGCGCTGCTGCTGGTGTTGCGTCGTCCGGCACGCCGTCACTGACAGGCGTACCCTTTAACTGAATAGCCCGGCCGTTTCGGCGGCGGGGCGCGGCGAGCCGCCGCACCCGGAATATCAGCCGAGGAGGAGAGAGCCGTGAAACGCTCGAAACCCGCCAAAGCACTTGCTTTGGCAGGCCTAGGCCTGACCGCAGCAGCACTGTCCGGGTGTGGCGGCTCTGCCGTTGCCGGGACGGAGAACGAGGTACCCCAGCGGAGCGCTGAGGTGCAGCCCGAGGTCCGCAGGGAGGCCAACGTGGATTCCCACCAGCGCAGCGGTGAACTCGTCGTGCTGAGCAGCCGGATCAAGGAGGCCGTGGGGGTCGAGGCCTTCGGCCAGAGCTGGATCGAGGACGGCGCGCTACACGTGGCTGTCACCACGGAGGCTGCCGCCATGATGGTGACGGAGTCCGGCGCCACCTCCCATCTCGTCCGCTTCAGCGAGGCCGAGCTCATGGACGCCGCTCGTTCCGTCGTCTCGTGGAGCGCTGCGCAGCCCGGGGCGCCGGCGGCGCTCGGGGGGATCTCCCTCGACGCGGTCGGCGAGCGCATCGTCGTCGGCGTCGCGCCGGGGACGACGGAGCAGATCGCAGCGGCGTTCGACGCGAGCGTCGCCGGCGGTGTGGAGGTGGCCTTCGAGCCGACCGGTGGCCCGGCCGAAGCCTACTGAGTGCACGACCGACGCCGGACACACTGATGGCGGCGGATCCCCGGCTCTGCCAGAAGAGGGGATCCGCCGCCACGTTCGTGTCGTGCGGGGCGCGTCAGGCGTTCTGCAACTGCTGCTTGCGCGACCGGCACAGGTACTTGTTGTACGCGGGCAGGGTCAGGAAGTCCGGGAAGTCCTCCGCCAGTGCGGAGGCCTCGAAGATCTCCCGGGCTTCGTCGAAGCGGTCGCCGTCGAAGCGTTCGATACGCCCGAACTCGTCCTCGGTCCGCTCCTGAACGTACTCGCGGGTGATGACGTCGCCGTCGTCGGTGACCGCCTCCTGTTGGATCCACTGCCACAGCTGGGAGCGTGAGATCTCCGCTGTCGCGGCGTCTTCCATCAGGTTCTGCAAGGCCACGGCGCCGTTGCCGCGCAGCCAGGACTCGATGTACCGGATGCCGATCTCCACGTTGCTGCGCACACCGTGTTCCGTGATCAGGCCCGGCGTGCTGGCCACGTCCAGCAGAGCCACGTCGTCCGGGATGACGTCCTCGCGCAGGCGGGACACCTGGTTCGGCTGGGAGCCGAGTACCCCGTCGAACACCTCGCGAGCCACCGGCACCAGGTCCGGGTGGGCCACCCATGAGCCGTCGAAGCCGTCGTTGGCCTCTCGGGTCTTGTCGGCGGTCACTTTCTCGAAGGCGACGGCGTTCGCTGCCTCGTCCCGACGGTTCGGGATGAATGCTGCCATGCCGCCGATCGCCATCGCGCCGCGGCGGTGGCAGGCCCGCACCAGCTGCTCGGTGTAGGCGCGCATGAACGGGGCCGTCATCGTCACCATGGAGCGGTCTGGCAGCACGAACCGCGGGCCGCGCTCCCGGAAGTTCTTGATCACCGAGAAGATGTAGTCCCAGCGCCCGGCGTTCAGGCCCGCCGCGTGCTCGCGCAGCTCGTAGAGGATCTCCTCCATCTCGAACGCCGCGGTGATCGTCTCGATCAGGACGGTGGCCCGAATGGTGCCCTGCTCGATGCCGACGTAGTCCTGAGCGAACACGAACACGTCGTTCCAGAGCCGCGCCTCCTGGTGGCTCTCCAGCTTCGGCAGGTAGAAGTACGGGCCGCGGCCCATCTCGATCAGCCGCTTGGCGTTGTGGAAGAAGTGCAGCCCGAAGTCGACGAGGGCGCCCGCCATGGGGGCGTCGTCGATCGTCAGGTGCTTCTCGGGCAGGTGCCAGCCGCGCGGGCGGACAACGATCGTCGGCAGGTCGGTCAGGCGCTCACCGGAGAGCCGGTACTCCTTGCCCTCCTCCGTCGTGAAGTCGATGCGACGGTCGAGCACGCGCTGCAGGTTCACCTGGCCCTTGATCACGTTGCGCCAGTTCGGCGTCAGGGAGTCCTCCATGTCCGCCAGCCAGACCTTGGCGCCCGAGTTCAGGGCGTTGATCGTCATCTTGCGATCGGTCGGCCCGGTGATCTCGACGCGGCGGTCCTCGAGGCCCGGCGCGATAGGTGCCACCTGCCACGAAGTGTCCTCACGGATGTGCTGCGTCTCGGTCAGGAACTTCGGGTCGCGACCGCGGGAGATCGCCCGGCGGCGCTCCTCGCGGGCCTGCAGCAGTTCCAGCCGACGGCCGTCGAACCGGGTGTGCAGCTCCTTCAGGAAGTCGATGGCTTCCGGGGTCATGATGCGCTCCTGGTCGCACACCGGTGGGCCGGACAGGGTCATTCCGTTGATGGTGATGGGGGAGTTCATGATGAAAGTCCTTAGAAAACGTTGGGGGAGACGACGGCGGCGGGCGGGCCGCCGCCGTCGTCTCGGAGAGAAAGATCAGTGGAACTGGCCCTCTTCGGTGGATCCCACCAGGGCGAGCGTTGACGCTTCGGGGTTCAGCGCCGTGGAGATGGCGTCGAAGTAGCCGGTGCCGACTTCGCGCTGGTGCTTGGTCGCGGTGTAGCCGCGAGCCTCGGAGGCGAACTCGCGCTCCTGCAGGTCGACGTAGGCGGTCATGCCGTCGCGGGCGTAGCCGTGGGCCAGGTCGAACATCTCGTGGTTGAGGGCGTGGAAGCCGGCCAGGGTGATGAACTGGAACGTGAAGCCCATCGCGCCGAGCTCGCGCTGGAACTTGGCGATCGTCGCGTCGTCGAGGTGCTTGCGCCAGTTGAAGCTCGGCGAGCAGTTGTAGGCGAGCATCTGGTCGGGGTGCTCGGCCTTGACGGCCTCGGCGAAGCGCCGCGCCAGATCCAGGTCGGGTGTGCCCGTCTCCATCCAGATCAGGTCGGAGTAGGGGGCGTAGGCCTTGGCGCGGGCGATGCACGGCTCGATGCCGTTGCGGACCTTGTAGAAGCCCTCGGCCGTGCGCTCGCCGGTGATGAACTCTTGGTCGCGCTCGTCGACGTCGGAGGTGATGAGGGTGGCCGCCTCGGCGTCGGTCCGGGCGATGATGACGCTCGGGGTCTCCGCGACGTCGGCCGCGAGGCGGGCCGCGTTCAGCGTACGAATGTGCTGCTGGGTCGGGATGAGCACCTTGCCGCCGAGGTGGCCGCACTTCTTCTCGCTTGCGAGCTGGTCCTCCCAGTGAACACCGGAGGCGCCGGCGCCGATCATCGACTTCATGAGTTCGTAGGCGTTGAGCGGACCGCCGAAGCCGGCCTCGGCGTCAGCGACGATCGGGACCAGCCAGTCCTCGACCGTGCTGATGCCCTCGGCGTGCTCGATCTGGTCGGCCCGCAGCAGCGCGTTGTTGATGCGGCGGACGACCTGCGGTACCGAGTTCGCCGGGTAGAGCGACTGGTCCGGGTAGGTGTGGCCGGAGAGATTGGCGTCGGCGGCGACCTGCCAGCCGGAGAGGTAGATGGCGCGGAGGCCGGCCTTGACCTGCTGCACGGCCTGGTTTCCGGTGAGGGCGCCGAGGGCGTTGGTGTAGCCGCCGGTCGGGGCCTCGGTGGTGAGCTGGTTCCACAGCTTCTCGGCGCCGCGGCGGGCCAGGGTGTGCTCTTCACGGACCGTTCCCTGGAGCTTGACGACGTCCTCGGCCGTGTAATCGCGGGTCGTGGAGTTCCAGCGGGGGTTCGCGTCCCACTCGAGCTTGAGCTGCTCGGTGCGGTTGCTGGCGGTGTTCTCACTCATCGTGTGCTCCTTTGCTTCGACTTCGGAAGACCTCGCTGGCTTCCGCTGTTCTCGTCGTAGAAGCCACTTTTCTGCAGATGCAACCCCAAAACTAGGGCTTTCGAGCGTGAAGAAATGCGTTTCTTGCGAAAAACGGTAGAAATCAAGAAGTCGTTTCCGGCGCTTGAAGATTCCGTGATGCAAGAAGTTGCTTCCAAAAAACTGTGGCGTATCCCACACCCGACTGCTACTCTCAACTTGTCTATGGCGGGCACCCGCGGTTTCGGGTCGCTATCTACCGGGCGCTAAACCAATCCTTTTCAGCCGACGGGCTGTGTCGGGACTCGGGTCGCCGCTGGTGCCTTCGGGGTCCTCCGGCCGGCGCGTCGCGAACTCGAGGAGTCGCACGATGAGCGTCAACAACCCCACCGGCCACGACTATCTGTCGATGGCCATCGACATCGCCACGACCAACGTCCATCACGACGGCGGCCCGTTCGGCGCCGTCGTCGTCGCCCCCGACGGCCGTACTTTTTCCGGCGTCAACCGGGTCACCGCGAACAACGATCCGACCGCCCACGCCGAAGTGGTGGCCATCCGCGCCGCCGCGAGCGGCCTGGGCACCTTCGACCTGAGCGGCTGCACGCTGTACTCCAGCTGCGAGCCGTGCCCCATGTGCCTCGCGTCCTCGCTCTGGGCGCGGATCGAGAAGGTCGTCTTCGCCGCCGACCGGCACGACGCGGCCCGCGCCGGATTCGACGACGCCGTCTTCTACGGCTACTTCGACCCCGACGGCGACCAGAGCCTCATGCCCGTCGAGCGTCGCCGGGCGGGAGACGAGGAGCATCTTGCGCCCTTCCGTGCCTGGAGCGACCTCGAGACTCGGATCGATTACTGAGGCGGGGCTGAACCATGGCTATCACCGATCACTCGCAGACGCAGCCGCGGGACCACGGCAAGGGCCGCGGGTCCACGGCCGGTTCCCCGAATCCCGGAGGCGGGGCCGCGAGCGCCGTCGTCGACAAGTTCTTCCGCATCACCGAGCGCGGATCAACGCTGGCGCGCGAATTCCGCGGCGGCATCGTCACGTTCTTCACGATGGCCTACATCGTGATCCTCAACCCGCTCATCCTGGGCGGGTTCGGCCCCGACGCGGCGCCGGTCGATGCGGCCGGCGGCTGGCTCCCGGCCGCACAGGTCGGCGCCATGACGGGCCTGACGGCCGGCGCGATGACCATCCTCTTCGGCCTCGTTGCGAACCTGCCGTTCGGCCTCGCGGCAGGCCTCGGCATCAACTCCTTCCTGGCCGTCTCCGTGATCCAGGACGTCACCTGGCCCGAGGCCATGGGTCTCGTCGTCATCAACGGCGTGCTGATCGTCATCTTCGGGCTGACCGGCATCCGGACGGCGATCTTCCGGGCGATCCCCAAGGATCTGAAGGCCGCCATCACCGTCGGCATCGGCCTGTTCATCACGTTCATCGGGTTTGTCGATTCCGGCTTCGTGACCCGCACACCCGGCGGGCCGCCCGTCCAGCTGGGCGACGGCGGCTCCATCGTCTCCGTGCCGACGGTCATCTTCGTCGTCGGGCTGCTCATCATGGGTGCGCTCGTGGCCCGCGGCGTCCAGGGCGGGATCCTCATCGGCATCGTCGTCGCCACCGCGCTGGCGGCGGTCGTCGAAGCCGTGTTCAAGATCGGCCCGGCCTCCGCCGCCAATCCCCACGGCTGGCACCTGAACTCCCCGGTGCTCTCGGGGCAGATCGTCGCGGTCCCGGATTTGAGCCTGGCGGGGGAGTTCGACCTGTTCGGGGCGTTCTCGCGGATCGGCGTGCTGGCCGCGACGATGCTCGTCTTCACGCTGGTCTTCACCAACTTCTTCGACGCCATGGGCACGATGACCGGCCTCGCGAAGAACGCCGGACTGGCCCACAAGGACGGCACGTTCCCGCGCCTGAAGGCGGCGTTCGTCGTCGAGGGCCTCGGCGCCGTCGGCGGCGGCATGGGTTCCTCGTCGTCGAACACGGTCTACGTGGATTCGGCCGCCGGCATCGGCGAGGGCGCCCGCACCGGGCTCGCCGCCGTCGTCACCGGAGCGTTGTTCCTGGTCTCGATGTTCTTCACACCGCTGACCTCGGTGGTCCCCATCGAGGTCGCCGCCGCGGCCCTGGTGCTGGTCGGCACGCTCATGTGCACGCAGATCCGCGAGATCAATTTCAAGAAGTTCTCGACCGCGCTGCCGTCCTTTTTGACCTTGGTGACAATGCCGCTGACGTATTCGATCGCCAACGGCATCGGCGTCGGCTTCATCGCGTGGGTCGTCATCAACACCGCCGCCGGCCGGTACAAGAAGATCCACCCGCTGATGTGGGTCGTGGCCGTCGGCTTCCTGGTCTACTTCGCGCGCGGCGCGATCACCGTCTTCCTCGAGTAGAGGCACCGGTGGTGTATCACTCTCGATGCCGCGGTGTGGCCCTTGACACAAGGCGAGGGCATGGACTTTACTTTTTGGATCAGTGAAAAGATTTTTCCGTAATTCGAGAGTTCGATGACGGATCTGTTCCGGCGGCCCGAAGGGGTCGCCGAGGCGGCCGACAACAGCGACGAACGTCGTCGTCGGCTTCATTCCCACCGCGTCGGGTGACCTGACGCGGCTCCTGGAGGAGGATGGCCACCATGGGTGGATGTGTTGCCTGGTCGAAGGGCCAGATCGCTCACGGCGATTAATCGTGCGGGCGCGCCCCGAGTCCCTCTCAGGACCCGGCCGAGCTCGATAGCGCCCGGACCGACGTCGTCCGCGCCCCGCGTTCAGCGCGGCCGCGCAACCGGCGGTCCGGCCCACGGCAACCACTCCATCCATTCACGATGCGTCCTCCCATGGGGCGCAGGAGGTCAGCGGAATGACCGCGCAGACAACTCAAGAATCCCGATGCCGGATCACGGTCAACGGGACCGCCCGCGAATTCGACGGCCCGACGCACACCAATGCCCTGGACTTCCTTCGCGGGGAGGGCCTCATCGGCGCCAAGGAGGGTTGCGCCGAAGGCGAGTGCGGGGCGTGCGCGATTCTCGTCGCCCGCGCCGACGGGGACGGCACTCGGTGGACGGCGCTCAACGCCTGCCTCCTGCCCGCCGCGGCGCTCGACGGCCAGGAGGTGATCACCTCCGAGGGGCTGGGCACACCGGGCGACCTGCACCCCGTGCAGGATCAGATGGCCCGGCTCGGGGGTTCGCAGTGCGGCTATTGCACCCCGGGCTTCGTCTGCAGCATGGCCGCCGAGTACTACCGCCCGGAGCGCCCCGAGGCAGCGCACGTGGCGGACGCGGACGCGGACGACGACGGCGAGCACCACTGCGGCCCCAACGGGTTCGACGTGCACTCGCTCTCGGGGAACCTGTGCCGGTGTACCGGCTACCGGCCGATCCGCGATGCGGCCTTCGCCCTCGGGATCCCCGACGCCGACGACGGGCTCGCCGCCCGCCGCGCCGAGCCCGCCCCGGCCCCCGCGGCCACCGACCTCTCGGGCGCCGATACGCCGACGGGGGAGACCGGCCGCTACCGCCGCCCGGCGTCCCTCGCCGACGCGCTGCGGATCCTGGGCGAGGAGCCGGAGGCGCTTGTCGTCGCCGGCGGCACCGACTGGGGTGTGGAGGTCAACATCAAGGGCGCCCGGGCCCGTTCGGTCGTCGCGATCGACCGGCTCGAGGAACTGCGCCGGATCGAGATCGCTGACGGCTTCATCGAGCTCGGCGCCGCGTGCACGTTGAGCGAGCTCGAACGGGCGCTGGCGGGCAGGGTCCCGCTGCTGGGCAAGCTCTTCCCGCAGTTCGCGTCCCGGCTGATCCGCAACGGGGCGACCATCGGCGGGAACCTCGGCACGGGCTCGCCCATCGGCGATACCCCGCCGGCGCTGCTCGCGCTCGACGCCGAGCTCGTCCTGACCTCACTCGAGGGGCGCCGCACCGTGCCGCTGGCCGAGTACTTCACGGGCTACCGGCAGACCGTGCGCGCCCCCGGCGAACTCATCACCTCGATCCTGATCCCGACGCCGCTCGCGCCCATGACGTCATTCCAGAAGATCGCCAAGCGGCGCTTCGACGACATCTCGTCCGTCGCGATCGGCTACGCCGTGGCGGTCGACGACGGCGTCATCACCACAGCGCGCATCGGCCTCGGCGGCGTCGCCGCCACGCCCCTGCGCGCGCTGGCCACGGAGGCCGCGCTCGAGGGTCGGACGTGGAGCCTCGAGACCGTCCGCGCGGCGACGGAGGTCATGGCGCGCGAAGGGACCCCCATGGACGACCACCGCGCCAGCTCGAAGTACCGCACCGCGATGCTGGCGTCCTCGCTCGAGCGCTTCTACGCCGAACAACTCGCACTCGCCGGCCACGGAAGAGGGGAATGAACCCATGAGTCACCTGTCCCAACGCCCCGCCGGCGCGATCGTCGGCGAGAGCCACCCGCACGAATCCGCCGTCGAACACGTCACCGGCACGGCCCTCTACACCGATGACCTCGGCCACCGCATGGTCGGGCTCCTGCACGCCTACCCGGTGCAGTCCACGCACGCCCACGCGAGGATCCTCAACCTGGACACCGCCCCCGCGGCGGCCGTGCCCGGAGTCGTCCGGGTCATCACCGCCGGCGATATTCCCGGCGTGAACGACCAGGGCGCCAAACACGACGAGCCGATGCTGCCGGTCGACGAGGTGATGTTCTACGGGCAGCCGGTCGCCTGGGTGCTCGGCGAGGACCTCGAGGCCGCCAAGGCCGGCGCGGCCGCCGTCGTGCTCGAGTGCGAACCGCTCCCGTCGCTGATCACCATCAAGGACGCGATCGAGGCCGAGAGTTACCACGGCATCAGCCCCGTCATCGACAAGGGCGACGCCGACGGGGCTTTCGCCGAGGCGCCGCACGTCTTCGAGGGTGAGTTCGAGTTCGCCGGCCAGGAGCACTTCTACCTGGAGACCCAGAACTCCCTGGCCTACGTGGACGAAAGCGGCCAGATCATGATCAACTGCTCCACCCAGCACCCCACCGAGACCCAGGACATCGTCTCCCACGTGCTCGACGTGCCCGCCCACCAGGTCACCGTGCAGGTGCTGCGCATGGGCGGCGGGTTCGGCGGCAAGGAGATGCAGCCCCACGGTTACGCGGCCCTCGCCGCACTCGGCGCCACGCTGACGGGCCGGCCCGTGCGCGTCCGCCTGAACCGGACACTGGACATCACGATGACGGGCAAGCGGCACGGCTTCCACTCAGCGTGGAAGATCGCCTTCGACGAGCACGGCAAGATCCTCGCGCTCGACGCGACGCTCACCGCCGACGGCGGGTGGAGCCTGGATCTCTCGGAGCCGGTGCTCACGCGCGCGATGTGCCACATCGACAACGCCTACTGGGTCCCCAACATCCGCGTGAAGGGCCGCGTCGCCAAATGCCACAAGACGTCGCAGACCGCCTTCCGCGGGTTCGGCGGGCCGCAGGGCATGCTCGTCATGGAGGACATCCTCGGCCGGGTGGCACCGGCGCTCGGGATCAGCGCGCGCGAGCTGCGGCGTCGAAATTTCTACGTCGAGGGTCAGGACACGCCCTACTACCAGCCCGTGCGTCACCCCGACCGGATCGAGGCCGCCTGGCAGCAGGTCCTGGACTCGGCCGATGTGGCCCGCCGTGAGGAGCAGATCGCCGAGTTCAACGCCCGCAGCGAGCACAAGAAGCGCGCTCTGGCGCTGACCCCGGTGAAGTTCGGCATCTCCTTCAACCTGACCGCGTTCAACCAGGCCGGCGCGCTGGTCCTCGTCTACAAGGACGGGTCGGTGCTGATCAACCACGGCGGCACCGAGATGGGCCAGGGGCTGCACACGAAGATGCTGCAGGTCGCGGCCACGACGCTGGGGGTTCCCCGCTCGCGCGTGCGGCTCGCTCCGACGCGTACCGACAAGGTGCCCAATACGTCGGCGACCGCGGCCAGCTCCGGCAGCGATCTCAACGGCGGGGCCGTCAAGGACGCGTGTGAGCAGATCCAGGGTCGACTTGCGCAGGTCGCGGCCACCAAACTGGGCGTCCCCGCGCACGAGGTCCGCTTCGAGCGCGGCGTCGTCGGCGGGCTGAGCACCAACGAAACGCTCGAGTGGGACGAACTCGTGCGTGCCGCGTACTTCCAGCGCATCCAGCTCTCGGCGGCCGGCTTCTACCGGACGGAGGGGCTGCACTGGGACCTGAGCATCATGACCGGCGAACCGTTCAAGTACTTCTCCTACGGCGTCGCCGCGAGTGAGGTCGAGGTCGACCGCTTCGACGGCTCGTACACGCTGCGCCGCGTCGACATCGTGCACGACGTCGGCGACTCGCTCTCGCCGCTCATCGACCTGGGGCAGATCGAGGGTGGCTTCGTTCAGGGTGCCGGGTGGATGACGCTAGAGGACCTGCGCTGGGACACGAGCGAAAAGCCCACCCGCGGGCGGCTCGCGACCCAGGCGGCGAGCACCTACAAGATCCCCAGCCTCTCCGAGATGCCCGAGGTCTTCAACGTCGCGCTGCTGCAGAAGGCCCATGAGGAGGGCGCCGTCTACGGTTCGAAGGCCGTCGGCGAGCCCCCGCTGATGCTGGCGTTCTCGGTCCGCGAGGCGCTCCGGCAGGCCGTGGCGGCCTTCGGTGCGCCGGGGTACTCCGTCGAGCTCGCCTCGCCCGCGACGCCGGAGGCCGTGTTCTGGGCCGTCGAGGCCGCACGCGAGCAAGCCGGCGCGCAGGCGAACGCGGCCGAGTCCGCCGAGGGCGCTGCGCGCGGGGTCGCGGCGTCGATGCCATGACCTGGATGGACGTCGTCTCCGCGCTCCGCCGCGACCGGCGGCCGGCGGTCCTCGTGACTGTGGCCGCCGTCCGCGGGCACGCCCCGCGGGAGGCCGGTGCGAAAATGGTCGTGACCGCCGAGGAGGTCTTCGAGACGATCGGCGGGGGCAACCTCGAGATGACCGCGGTGACTCGGGCGCGGGAGCTGCTTTCCGCGCCCGCGGCCGGGCCCGAAATGATGACGCTGCGGCTCAACGACAAGGCCCCGGCTAAGTATGGGCGGCAGTGCTGCGGAGGGGAGGTGACCGTTTTGCTCGAACCCCTGGCGGTCCCTACGACGATCGCGATCTTCGGGATCGGCAACGTCGGGCTCGAGCTGGCGAGGATCCTCGCCCGGCACGACGTCGATCTGCATCTGAGCGACTCCCGGCCGGAGTACCTCGACGGCCTCGGAGTTCTCGAACCGGCCGTCGGCCGGATTCACCCGGAACCGGCCGTCGTTGGTGAGGAGGTGATCGGCCGGTTGCCCGCCGGCTCTCACGTGCTCATCATGACCCACGATCACGCGGAGGACTTCCACCTCTGCGATGCCGCGCTGCGCCACCCGGAGCTCGCCTCGATCGGGCTCATTGGCTCCAGCGCCAAGTGGCAGCGTTTCCGCAAGAACCTCGCCGAAAGCGGTCACGAGGAGTCCGCGATCGACCGGATCGACTGTCCGATCGGCTTGCCCGACCTGCCGGGCAAGCTTCCGGCCACGATCGCCGTCAGCGTCGCCGCCGAGCTGCTCAAGCGGATCTCCAGCGATCGCGCCGAGGTCCCGTCGTGACCGGCCGCCGCGGTGCGGGCCAAGTGCCCGCGGCCAGGGCGGTTTTCGGCGTCGTCCCGGGACATTGGCGTACCCTCGAGACATGACCCCCTCAGACTGGACGCGCAGCGCGACGCCGGCGGGAGGCCAGCCGGACGACGACGCCGTCGACGTCATCGCGCTCGGCCGCCGGTTGCGGCACGCCCGCAAGAACCGCGGCTTGACGCTCGACGGCCTCGGAGAGCTCGTCGGGGCCGCGCCCAGTCAACTGAGCCTCATCGAGAACGGCAAGCGGGAACCGAAGTTGAGCCTGCTGCGCCAACTCGCGGCCGCCGTCGACACGACCGTCGACGAATTGCTCGCCTCGGCGCCGCCCAACCGGCGCGCAGCCCTCGAGATCGAGCTCGAACGCGCCCAGCGCGGCCCGCTCTACGAGTCCCTCGGTCTGCCCCGGGTCCGCGTCTCCACGCGTCTGCCGCTCGATGTGCTCGAGTCCCTCGTGGG
Source organism: Kocuria rosea subsp. polaris (assembly GCA_023896275.1). Classification (GTDB taxonomy): domain Bacteria; phylum Actinomycetota; class Actinomycetes; order Actinomycetales; family Micrococcaceae; genus Zhihengliuella; species Zhihengliuella polaris_A. The sequence goes on from MLDA01000002.1 coordinate 24,931, forward strand.
CCTGCAGCGCGAGCTTGAGCGCCGGCTCGAGGAGCAGGCCGCGACGCCGGAGGAAGCCCGCCGCGCGAACACGGAGATCCGTGCCGAGATGCGCAAGTGCAACAACTACTACCCGGAGCTTGAGCGGCAGGCGCAGGAGCTGCTCGACGCCGTCGGGCATACGTCGGGCCCGCTGTCGCACCACGTCGCCGCGGACCTCGCGGATCACCTCGGCTTCAGCCTGCGCTTCGTCTCCAACCTGCCACACTCGACCCGCTCGCTCACGGACTTGAAGAACCGCAGGATCTTCCTCACCCACGGGGGCCAGACGGATCACGACCCGCGCTCGGTCCTGCTGCAGGCCCTCGGACACTACGTGCTCGGCCACGAAACGCCCGTCGACTACTCCGAGTTCCTGCGTCAGCGCGTCTACACGAACTACTTCGCCGCGGCCTTGCTCATGCCGCAGCGGCAGACCGTCGACTTCCTCCAGCGCGCCAAGTCGGCCAAAGAGCTGGCCATCGAGGACCTGCGCGACGCGTTTGCCGTCTCCTACGAGTCGGCGGCGCACCGGTTCACGAACCTGGCCACCGAGCACCTGGGGCTCACCACCCACTTCCAGAAGGTGCACGCCTCCGGCATCATCCACAAGGCCTACGAGAACGACGGCGTGAACTTCCCGTCCGATCACCTCGGGGCCATCGAGGGGCAGACGATCTGCCGCTCATGGACGAGCCGCGTGGTCTTCGACGTGCCGGACAAGTTCCGCGCCTACGAGCAGTACACCGACACCGTGGCCGGGACCTTCTGGTGCACGGCGCGCACCGAGCGCCACTCCGCCGGGCTGTTCTCGCTCTCCATCGGGGTCCCGTTCGAGCACGTGAAGTGGTTCCGCGGCCGGGATACGACGGAGCGTAGCCAGTCGAAGTGCCCCGACGACTCGTGCTGCCGCCGCCCGCCGGCGGGCCTGGCCGCGGCGTGGGAGGGGCAGGCATGGCCGGCTGCCCGGGCCAACACGCACCTGCTCGCCGCCATGCCCTCGGGCGCGTTCCCGGGAGTCGACGAGACCGAGGTCTACCGCTTCCTCGAGGCGCACCCGGACTGAGATCGCCCACCGGGGGTGTGGGGAACCTTCTGCTCGATTCGCGAGTTTAAGTCACGTGATGCGAGGCGCGATCCGTGCCGACGATTTGCAACGAGGAGGCCGCACGGTGGCGATGTTCGACAAGTTGATCCGCAAGGGCAAGCAGATGGCGGGCGAGTACGTTCGGGAACAGCTCAATCAGCGCAGCGATGACGGCCGGCGAGACGACGGTCGTGGCCAGCAGGCCAGGCCCGACGCGGTTTCTGCAGAACGTGATGCAGCCGCGCCGGAAGATCAGGCGGCGATCGCCAAATACCGGTACATGCTCAAGACCGCGCCGCCGGAGGACATGGAGCGAGCGCACGCCGAGGCGTTCTCCCGGCTCACGCCGCAGCAGCGCGCGCTGCTGCAGGCGGAACTTTCCGAGCAGGTCCCCGCTTCCGAGCGGCCCGCTTCGGATCGGCCGCAGGATCTGGCGCGGGCTGCGACCCGGGCCGAGGTGTCCCGGCCGGGGTTCATGGAGAAAATTCTCGGTCGCGGAGTTTCCGGCCGGTCCGGCATGGGCGGCATGGCAGCCGGGGCGGCCGGCGGCCTCGGCGCGGGGCTGCTGGGCGGTGTGGCAGGCGCGTTCATCGGCACGGCGATCGCCGGGCCGCTCCTGGACGGCTTCGCCGGAGTCGGAGAGGAGTTCGCTGGCGCGGCCGAGGGGCTGTCGGACGGCTTCGCGGGCGCCGGTGACGAGCTCGCGGCGGCCGGAGAGGGACTGACCGATCACGCCGGCGGCATGTTCGGCGGGCTGTTCGGCGGCGACGCCGGATTCGATGGCGCCGGCGGGGCCTTCGGAGGGTTCGGCGGAGACGGTGGAGGATTCGGGGACTTCGACCTCTGAAGCCCCGTGCATGCCACGACGCCGGACCGCCGTGCCGTTGATCAGCCGGCGCAGGTCTCCGCTGCGATGTCGAGGACCGCGTTCGCGCGCGGGGTCGGGCGCACGCTCATCGGCCAGACGGCGACAACGGAGGTCGCCCCGGCCGTGGGCCGGATCGGGCGGATCGCGAATGGGCGCCCCTCGAGGCTGAGCCGGTGCTCGCGCGGCCGGGACATCTGGACCGTGTAGCCGACGCCGCGCGCGACGAGCTCGCGCGCCAGGATCATCTGCGGCACGGTCATCACGATCTTCGGGCGCAGTCCGACCGCCTCGAACGCGTTCTGAACCGTCGCTGTCGACGGATTGGTGCCGTACAGCATCAGGTCTTCGCCGGCGAGGTCGGCCAGCGAGACCGTCTCCTGCTCGGTGAGCGGGTGCTCGTGCGGCAGCACGGCCTCGAGCTGGGTCGCATAGAGGTGCCGTTTCTCGAGGCCGCCCGGCAGCTGGAGGTCGTAGGCGAGCAGGGCGTCGAGGTGCCCGGACTCCAGCTGCGGCAGCAGCTCGTCGTGGGTGCCGGCCATGAGCTGGAGATCGATGTCGGGGAAGCGTTGGCGGACCTCGCTCAGGATGGCCGGGAGCAGGTGCGGCGCGAGCGATGCGAAGCAACCAAGGTGCACGGGACCGCGCAGGGGAGCTCGGTCCTGGGCCGGGTTGAGGAGCAGCTCCTCGGAAGCGCGAACGATCTTCGATGCCTGGGTGGCGAAGTGCCGTCCCGCCGGGGTCAGCTGTAGGCCGCGCCCCTTGCGCCGGACGCACAGGTGCTCGCCGGCGGCCCTTTCCACCTGGGTGATCGCCTGCGAGAGGGCTGATTCCGAGATGTGCAGCTCGGCGGCCGCCGAGGACAGCGTTGAATGCGCGGGCAGCACGCTGAACATCTCGAGCTGGCGCAGCGTGACGCGGACATTGCCGACCGTTCGGTCGTCAAGCGGCGCGGGCATAGGCTCTCACCCGACTCTTCGGCTCAGCTTCATTATTATTCCGCATTTATCCAATTTACCCGATGTGGTGACCCGTGCCACACTCGGGTGAGACGGGCTGGGGACCGCAGCCCCGGAGGATCGGGGCCCTTCACCACCGATCACTTCATTCGTCAAAGGCGACGGCTGGCCGCGAGGCCGGCACCGAGGAGCAAGCAGTGAAAAAAGCAACCCACCATTCCGAGAGGTCCAACCAGCGCCGCGTGGCAATGGCCACCCTCGTGGGCACCACCGTCGAGTGGTACGACTACTTCATCTACGCGATGGCGGCCGGCCTTGTCTTCTCCAGCGCGTTCTTCGAGCCGGTCGGGCAGGAGCTCGGCCTCCTCATCGCCTTCGCCTCCGTCGGCATCAGCTTCCTCTTCCGCCCGCTCGGAGCCTTCCTTGCCGGGCACTACGGCGACCGGATCGGACGCCGCGCGATGCTGGTCCTCACGCTCGTCGTCATGGGTGGCGCCACGACCGCCGTCGGCCTGCTGCCGACCTATCACGACGCCGGCATCATCGCCCCGATCATCCTGCTCTGCCTGCGCATCCTGCAGGGCCTCTCCGCCGGCGGCGAATGGGGCGGCGCAGTGCTGATGGCCGTCGAGCACGCGCCGAAGGACCGCCGCGGCCGCGCCGGCGCCTTCCCGCAGCTGGGCGCCCCGCTGGGACTCGTCATGGCCTCCGCGATGATGGCCCTCATGTCGGGCGTCATCGCGCCGGGCGACGCCTTCGTGGAATGGGGCTGGCGCATCCCCTTCCTGTTCTCGTTCGTCCTGATCGTCCTGGGCTACATCATCCGCCGCGCGGTCGACGAGTCCCCGGTCTTCCAGGAGATCGCCGAGCACAAGCAGCAGTCCTCCGTTCCGGTGGTGGAGCTCTTCCGCAAGCACGCCCGGCTCGTCGTCATCGCGGCCCTCGTCTTCGCGGCCTGCAATGCCGCCGGCTACATGGCCACGGGCGGTTTCATCCAGAGCTATGCGGTCTCGAACGTCGGCCTCGATCGCACGGACGTGCTCAACGCCGTCACGTACGGTGCCATCATCTGGGCCGTCGCCACCTACCTGACCGCGATCGCGTCGGACCGGTTCGGCCGCATCCGGGTCTACCAAATCGGGCACGTGGTCCTGGCGGTGACGATCTTCCCGCTCTTCTGGCTCCTGAACACGGGCGAGATCAGCATGTTCTACGTCGGCCTGACCTTCTTCGCGCTCGGCCTTGGCGGCACCTACGGGGCTCAGGCTGCCCTCTATTCGGAGATGTTCCCGGCCTCGATTCGCTTCTCCGGGGTCTCGATCTCCTACGCGCTCGGCTCCATCGTCGGCGGCGCCTTCGCGCCCATGATCGCCGCCTACCTCGTGCAGCAGACCGGGACGACCACGTCGGTCTCGTTCTATCTGCTGGTGCTCACAGCCGTATCCCTGGTCGCCGTCTCCCTGATCCGCGACCGCAGCGGCATCAACCTCTCGATCAACAACGAGGCCGAGCAGGCGATCGGCGCGCTCGTGACCGACAAGCGTCCGATTCCCGCCCCGGTCAAAGAGCTGGTCTGAGTGGAAATGAAGAGCATGACGGCGTCGCTCGCTTGAGCGATTCGCGCGGGCCCGGCCACGAGGCCGGGCCCGCGCTGCGCCGCCGTGCCGTGGCATAGGCTGGGGTGGACCGAGACACGACGAACGACGAACGAGGAGATGGCGCCCATGGCCGGCAAGAAGAAATGGTCCGAAATGAACCGTCGAGGCAAGTGGCGCGTGCTGGTGCTCGGCACCGCGCAGCTGGCGTTGCAGTTCGTCGTGCTCAAGGACCTCTCCGCACGCCACGAGTCCGAGGTGCGCGGCCCCAAGTCCGCGTGGGTCGCCGGCAGCTTCGTCAACTTCATCGGCCCGCTGGCCTATCTCGTGGCCGGGCGCCTGAAGAAGTAACCACGCCACCTGACCGATACTTGCGGAGCCCGGCAGGCGTGACGGGCCGAACGAGGCGCCGTCCCAGCTGGAACGCGTCGAATGGGCCTAGTGGCCGCTGCTGGCGCGGGCGATGAGCTCCGGTCGGAACACGGTGTGCGCGCTGGGCGTCTCGCCGAGCAGCATGCGCACCGCCGTCCGCCCGAGCTCTTCGGCCGGGCGGCGGACGGTCGTCAGGGGCACGATCGCGCTTGAGGCGAACTCGATGTCGTCGTACCCGACCAGCGCGACGTCGCCCGGGACCGTGTAGCGCCCGTCGATGATGAACGCCTGCAGGGCACCCGTGGCGAGGAGGTCGTTGGCGCAGAAGATGGCGTCGGGGATGCCGCCGGGATCGCGCTCGAAGAGGGAGAGGGCTGCCGCGCGCCCTCCGAGCGTCGTCAACGACTCCGCTGCGATGAGTTCGATGCTCGCGTCCGCCGTCCCCGCCGCGGCGGCGTGGGCCACGGCGTCCTGGGCGCCGCGCCAGCGATCGGCGACCTGCCGCAGCTCGGTCTCGGCCGCCATGAACGCGATCTTTCGCCGGCCGCTCTCCAGCAGATGCTCGACGGCGGTGCGCCCGCCGTGCACGTCGTCGACGGAGACGGAGCCGTACGTTTCGGCCTCCGCGTCGCGGTCGACGAGGACCGTGCTGACGCCGTGGGCCGCGAGCTCGGCGACCCGCGCCGAGGTTTCACCGACGGGGCTCAGCAGCAGGCCCTGCACGCGCTGCTCCTCGAAGAGGTCGATGTAGCGGGCCTCGCGGTCCGCATCCTGGAGGCTGCTGGCCAGCAGTAGCGAGAACTCGTGGCGGGCGGCCTCGGCCTCGGCGCCGCGGGCGAGGGCCGCGTAGAACGGGTTCGCCGCGTCGAGGACGACGAGACCGATCGTGCGGCTGTGGCCGGCGCGCAACTGCCGGGCGGCGTCGTTCCGGACGAATCCCAGCTCGGCGATCGCCGACTGGACGCGCTCGCGGGTGCGCTCGGCGACGCGGTCCGGGTTGTTGAGCACGTTGGAGACCGTGCCCACGGAAACGCCGGCGCGGTCGGCCACGTCCTTGACGCTCGCTGCCTTCACAGCACTCCTTAAAGTAGGTTCCCCTTGACAGTACCTGCCCCTCATCCTACATTTGAATCGTAGCAATGAAACGATTCAATCTTGCGGCGCCCATCGCGGACTGCGCCCGCACCAGGAGGCACGCCATGACCGATCTGTCAGCCATCGAGAAGCAGCTGGACCGTCTGGCCATCGAGGTCCCGTCGTGGGCCTACGGCAACTCCGGCACCCGCTTCAAGGTGTTCGCGACGGAGGGCACGCCTCGGACGGTCGAGGAGAAGATCTCCGACGCCGCGCAGGTGAACAAGACCACGGGCCTGGCCCCCGCCGTCGCACTGCACATCCCGTGGGACAGGGTCGACGACTACGCCGCGCTGCGCCGCTTCGCGGCCGAGCAGGGCGTGGAGATCGGCACGATCAACTCCAACACGTTCCAGGCCGACACCTATAAGTTCGGCTCGCTCACCCACCACGACCCGGCCGTCCGCCGGGCCGCCGTCGAACACCACCTCGAGTGCGTCGAGATCATGACCGCCACCGGGTCCAAGGACCTGAAGATCTGGCTCGCCGACGGCACCAATTACCCGGGCCAGCAGGATATGCGACAGCGCCAGGACGCGCTGGCCGAGTCGTTGGCCGAGATCTACGCGGGCCTCGCCGACGACCAGCGCATGGTGCTCGAGTACAAGTTCTTCGAGCCGGCTTTCTACCACACGGACGTTCCGGATTGGGGCACCTCCTACGCCCAGGTGGCCGCTCTCGGCGACAAGGCCAAGGTCTGCCTGGACACCGGCCACCACGCCCCGGGCACCAACATCGAGTTCATCGTCATGCAGCTGTTGCGCCTCGGGAAGCTCGGCTCCTTCGACTTCAACTCGCGTTTCTACGCCGACGACGACCTGATCGTCGGGGCCGCCGACCCATTCCAGCTCTTCCGCATCATGACGGAGGTCGTCCGCGGCGGCGGGCTCGACGAAGGCAGCGACCTGTCCCTCATGCTGGACCAGTGCCACAACGTTGAGGAGAAGATCCCGGGCCAGATTCGCTCCGTGCTCAATGTGCAGGAGATGACCGCGCGTGCGTTGCTCGTCGATCAGGAGGCCCTGGCCGCCGCGCGCGTGTCCAATGACGTCCTCGGCGCCAACCAGATCTTCATGGACGCCTTCTACACCGACGTCCGCCCGGCGCTGGCCGCCTGGCGCGAGTCGCGAGGCCTGCCCGCGGATCCGATGGCCGCGTACGCGGCCTCCGGCTACCAGGAAACGATCAACGCCGAGCGCCAGGGTGGCCAGCAGGCCAGCTGGGGCGCCTGAGCTGCCGCGACGAGAATCAGAACGACGACGAGAGAAGCCATGACCAACGAAACCGTTGCATCACTCATCGCCCGGTCCAACCGCCTGGGTGCCGACAAGCGCAATACCAACTACGCCGGCGGCAACACGTCGGCCAAGGGCACCGAGCGGGACCCCGTGACGGGGGAGGGTGTCGAGCTGCTCTGGGTCAAGGGCTCCGGCGGAGACCTCGGCACGCTCACCGAGAAGGGCCTCGCCGTGCTTCGACTGGACCGCATGCGCGCGCTCGTCGACGTCTACCCGGGCCTCGAGCGCGAGGACGAGATGGTCGCCGCGTTCGACTACTGCCTGCACGGCAAGGGTGGCGCCGCGCCGTCGATCGACACCGCCATGCACGGCCTCGTCGACGCCGCGCACGTGGACCACCTGCACCCCGACTCCGGCATCGCCATCGCGACCGCCGCCGACGGCGAAGAACTGACGGGCAAGATCTTCGGCGAGAAGGTGGTTTGGGTGCCGTGGCGCCGCCCCGGCTTCCAGCTCGGCCTGGACATCGCCGAGATCAAGAAGCAGAACCCGCAGGCCATCGGCTGCATCCTGGGCGGGCACGGCATCACCGCGTGGGGCGAGACCGCCGAGGAGTCCGAGGCCAACTCGCTGCACATCATCCGCACCGCCGAGGAGTACATCGCCGCCAACGGCCGCGAGAACCCGTTCGGTACCGCCAAACCGGGCTTCGGCGCCCTGGGCGAAAACGAGCGCCGCGCCAAGGCGGCCGCCCTGGCCCCCGTGATCCGCGGCCTAGCCTCGACCGACAAGTCGCAGGTCGGGCACTTCACGGATTCGGCCGAGGTCCTCGAGTTCCTCGGTTCCGAGCGCCTGGACGAGCTCGCAGCCCTGGGCACCAGCTGCCCGGACCATTTCCTGCGCACCAAGGTCAAGCCGATGGTCCTGGACCTGCCGGCCAGTGCCTCGATCGAGGACGCCAAGGCCCGGCTGGCCGAGCTGCACGCCGCGTACCGCGAGGACTACGCCGCCTACTACCACCGCTACGCGGACGAGACCTCGCCGGCCATGCGCGGTGCCGACCCGGCGATCGTCCTGGTTCCGGGCGTCGGCATGTTCAGTTTCGGCAAAGACAAGCAGACCGCCCGCGTCGCCGGCGAGTTCTACGTCAACGCGATCAACGTGATGCGCGGCGCCGAGGCCATCTCCACCTACGCCCCGATCGACGAGCGCGAGAAGTTCCGCATCGAGTACTGGGCGCTCGAGGAGGCCAAGCTGGCGCGCATGCCCCGGCCCAAGCCGCTCGCCACCCGCATCGCCCTCGTCACGGGTGCCGCCTCCGGCATCGGCAAGGCCATTGCCGAGCGCCTGGCGGCCGAGGGCGCGTGCGTTGTCATCGCCGACCTGGACCTCGAGAAAGCCCGGGCCGTCGCCGCTGAGATCGGCTCGACCGACGTTGCCGTCGGCGTCCGAGTCGACGTGACCAGCGAGGAGGAGGTGGAGGCCGCGGTCGCCGCGGCCGTCCTGGCCTTCGGCGGGCTGGACCTCGTGGTCAACAACGCTGGCCTGTCGCTGTCGAAGTCGCTCCTGGAGACCACCGTGAAGGACTGGGATCTGCAGCACGACGTCATGGCCAAGGGATCGTTCCTGGTCTCGCGGGCCGCCGCCCGCGTCCTGATCGACCAGCAGCTCGGCGGCGACGTCGTCTACATCTCCTCCAAGAACTCGGTGTTCGCCGGCCCGAACAACATCGCCTACTCGGCCACCAAGGCCGACCAGGCCCACCAGGTGCGGCTGCTGGCCGCCGAGCTCGGCGAGCACGGCGTGAAGGTCAACGGCATCAACCCCGACGGCGTCGTCCGCGGTTCCGGCATCTTCGCCGGCGGCTGGGGCGCCAAGCGCGCCGCCGTGTACGGCGTCGACGAGGAGGACCTGGGCAAGTTCTACGCCCAGCGCACCCTGCTCAAGCGCGAGGTGCTGCCGGAGAACGTCGCCAACGCGGTGTTCGCGCTGTGCAGCTCCGATCTCTCGCACACCACGGGCCTGCACATCCCCGTCGACGCCGGCGTCGCCGCCGCGTTCCTGCGCTAGGGAGGCGCGGGTGAACACCACGACGCCGACCCCCGGCTCCGGGACCGCGTCACCGGCCGTGATGATCGCCGTCGACATCGGTGCCTCGTCCGGCCGCGTTATCATCGGCCGCCTGCCCGTGCACAGCGGGCAGGCGGCCGGCACCCTCGAGATGGAGGTCGTGCACCGTTTCCCGAACGGGGTGACGGAGATCGACGGCTCCCTGCACTGGGACGCAGAGGCGATCTTCGCCCAGGTGAGCGCCGGGTTGGGGGCGGCCGCCGTCGTCGTGCGGGAACGCGGAGAGCGCGTGGTCTCCATCGGGATCGACACCTGGGCCGTGGACTACGGCCTGCTGAACGCCGACGGCGGGCTGACCCGCCCGCCGCACGCGTACCGCGACGCGCGCACCGATGCGGTGATCGAGACGGTCCACGCCGCGATCGCCCCGGAGCGGCTGTACGCGATCGGCGGCATGCAGTTCCTGCCGTTCAACACCGTGTACCAGCTGGCGGCCGAGGAGGACCTGGCGGGTAAACGCGCGCTGATGATCCCGGACCTGCTGGCCTACTGGCTCACGGGTGCCGAGCGGACCGAGGAGACCAACGCGTCCACCACCGCCCTCTTCGACGCGCGCGAGGTCGCGTGGTCGGCGGAGGCGTTCGACGCGATCGGCGCACCGCACGTCTTTGCCGAGCTCATCGCGCCGGGGGAGGCCTACGGGACGCTGTTGCCCGAGGTGGCCGCGGCGACGGGACTCGATCCGGCGGTGCAGGTCGTCGCCGTGGGATCGCACGACACGGCCTCTGCCGTGGCCGCGGTGCCCGCGGGCGACGCCGACTTCGCGTACGTGTCCTCCGGGACGTGGTCGCTGGTCGGGCTCGAGCTCGACGCGCCGGTGCTGACCGAGGCGAGCCGCGCGGCCAACTTCACCAACGAACGCGGCGTCGACGGAACCATCCGCTACCTGCAGAACGTCGGCGGGCTGTGGCTCCTGCAGGAATCCATGCGCGACTGGGCCGAGCAGGGGCGGGAGCGTGGGCTGTCCGAACTGCTCGCCGCGGCCGCCGAGCTGCCCGCCGGGCCGGTGGTGGATGCGAACTCGCCCGAGTTCATCGCGCCCGGCGGCATGGCCGGGCGGATTCGCGCCGCCGTCGAGGCCGCGGGCGCGAGGCTCCCTCCCGCGCCGGGACCGGCGGAGGCCCCCACCGCCCCGGCGCCATCGGAGGCCGTGGACGCCGACCAGGCCGCCACGGTCCGCTGCATCGTGGACAGTCTGGCCGCCGGCTATGCGGCGTCGCTGACGAAGGCCGCGGAGCTCTCCGGCCGGCACCCGACCGTGGTGCACATCGTCGGAGGCGGCTCGCAGAATGCTCTGCTGTGCCAGCTGACCGCCGACGCGACCGGGTTGCCGGTGGTCGCCGGGCCGGTCGAGGCGACCGCGCAGGGCAATCTGCTGGTGCAGGCTCGCGCCGCCGGGCTCATCTCCGGTGGGTTGAGGGAGCTGCGTGCGGCGGTCGCCGCGGACCCGGTCCGCTACGAGCCGCAGCAGTAGCCTGCCGGACCGGCAACTGAGGGGTGTGGTTCCGCGGCGGCGCGGGCCACGCCCCTCAGCCGTTTCCGCGGGTCGGTGGCCTACGTCGGCTGCCAGGGTTTGAGCCAGGGCGTCTCCTTCATCCCGTCGGCAGCGGCCATGAGTTCGAACCAGGTGGCCCCGTCGATGCTCTCGCGGATGATGTCCGCATGCCCGGCGTGCCGGGAGAGTTCCTCAATCAGGTGCCCCAGCACCCACCGCACAGACCAGGCGTCGATGTCGCGCGGAAACCACGGGGCGTTTCGAGGCACGGGCACGGGTGCGTCCAACTCGGCTCCGGCGACGACGGCCTCGGTGACGCGCTCCTGTTCGTCGAGGCCCGCCAGCAGGGCCTCGAGAGTGTCGGACTCGGACATCCGGTACTGGTCCGCGTAGGCCGCGGCCGCCTCTTCGAACGGGATGGAATCGGAAGCCGGGTACTCGGGGGCGGCGGCAATCCGCTCGACCCAGCCGGCCTCGCATGCGGTGACGTGCTTGATCAGCGCGCCGACCGTGAGGTCCGAGGCGCTCGGGGCGAGTCGGGCCTGCGCATCGCTTAGGCCGTAGGCGATGGTGCGGAAGTTCTGGCGTTGCTGGGCGAGGAAGGCCAGGAGGGAGGATTTTTCGTTGGCGACGGGGCCGGGCATGGCGGGCATGGTGCTTCCTTTCGGGGTGGGGGTCAGGCGGTTCGGTGGGCGTAGAGGTCGCGCAGGAGGGCGATTTCTGCCCCGTGGTGGATGACTTCGCGGTTGATGTGCAGGACCAGGTCGGCGAGCGGGCTCTCCGCGTACGGGCCCTCGGCGGGACCACACGGTCGGGCGAGCCCGTCCTCGCCGAGCCCGCGGACGCCGGTGGTCCACCGCTCGTAGGCGGCGTCGAGCTGCTCCAGTGCGCCGTCGGCCGTGCCGGAGTAGTCGTGCGTGGGGTAGTCGGTCTCGGGGCCGCCGAAGTGGCTCGCATTGCGGGCGCCGAGGACGCCGACGATCAGGTGTCCGAGCCGCCACGCGATGGTGGTCACGGGTGGTGGCGTCGGCTCCGGGAACGCGAAATCGATGACGTAGTCGCCGGCTCCGGCGGAGACCGCCCCGTCGTAGGAGGGACCTGTCTCGCCGCGCGGGCGGACGTTCCAGCAGTCTGGAACGGGTTCCCAGCGGTACTCGTGGTCGGTGAGTCCGTCCAGCCTCGGCCGAAGCGCCACGCGCCAGTGGAAGTCGAGTTGGTCGAGGATCCGGGCGTTCCAGCCCTCGAGCGAGGTTTCTTCAGGTGTTCGTTGTGTCGTCATAGCTCCACTCTGCCGCGCAAATAGGACAAGTTCTGTCCGCTATCCGTGGCAAGCTGTGGACATGGCCGAAACGCTGCAGCGCGTGCTGCGCCTGCTGAACCTCCTGCAGTCCCGCCCGGTCTGGACGGGCACTGAGCTCGCGGTCGAACTGGGCGTCTCGACGCGCTCGGTCCGCCGCGATGTCGAGCGCCTGCGCGAGCTCGGCTACCCGGTCAGGGCGGAGCAGGGCGTGGGCGGTGGCTACCTGCTCGAGGCCGGCCGCGCGCTGCCACCGCTACTGCTTGACGACGACGAGGCCATCGCCGTAGCCGTCGGCCTGCGCCTGGCGACGGGCGGCGGGGCGGAAGGCATCGGGGAGGCGGCGGTCCGGGCGCTGGCCAAACTGGATCAGGTCCTGCCCACCCGCCTGCGCGGCCCGGTCGATGCCGTCGTGCAGGCCTCCGTCTCGCTCGACGGGTCCCGTGACGCGGCCGAGACCGTCTCGTCGCAGACGCTGCTCGAGGCCGCTCGGGCGATCCGCACGCCCGAACGGATCGTCTTCGCCTACGCGAAGGCGTACGGAAGGCCCTCAGATCTCGCGGAACGTCGCGTGGAGCCGTACCGGCTCGTCTCCGCCGGTCGCCGCTGGTACCTCATGGCGTACGACGTCGACCGCGAAGACTGGCGCACGTTTCGCCTGGACCGCATGGGGCCGGTTCGCCGGACGGGGTGGCGGTTCACCCTCCGCGACGCGCCGGACCCCGTCACCTTCGTCGGTGAGGCCATCTCGCAGCGCCCGTACCCGGAGGTGACGAGGATCCGCATCGAGGCACCGGCCGCGGTGGTCCGGGCGCGCGTCTCGGCTGCGTCGGCCGCAGTCGAGGCCGACGGGCCGGACACCTGCGTGCTCACGGCCGGGGCCGCGTCGTCGGACTTCGTGGCCTTCCACGTCGCCCGCTTGGGGTTTCCGGCACGTGTCCTGGAGCCGGCGGCCGCGGGGGCGGACTTGCAGCGGCTGGGGCGGCAGCTCTTGGACATGGCCGGCGAACAGCCGGCGGATGCCGGCGGTCAGGTCGCGCCGTCGTCCCCGTAAATCTCCCGGGACAGATCGATCATGGCCTGCGCAGCCTGCGAGGGCTTCGTATCCCGCGGCCAGACGAGCGAAACCCCGACGGGCCGGGGCTCCGGATCGAGGGGGAGGACCACGAGTTCGCGCCCCTCGTAGCTTCGGGAGCCGGCGGGCTGCTGCACCAGGATGGCGTAGCCCATGCCCCGTGCCACCAGGGACCTCGTGACCTCGTAGTTGGACGTGCGGAACCGGATGGCCGGGTCGAGGCCGGCTTCGGAGAACATCGACAACGTGTTCTCCCGGCTGGTGTGGACGTCGAGGAGGATCATCGGCTCGACCGCAAGCTCGGTGAGGGTCAGCGAATCCCGGCCGGCCAGCGGGTGATCCGCGGCGAGGACGGCGCACGGCGTCGCGTCGTACAGGGGCAGGCTCGCGAGTCCGCTCGGGAGCCCGAAGTCGTAGGTGATCGCGAGGTCAACCCGTCCTGAGGCGGCGTAGTCGTGCATCTGCAGCTGGCCGCCGTCGAGGAAGTCCAATTCGACGGCGGGGTGCCGCGCCGCGTAGGCGTCGATTAGGCGGGCCAGCACGGTCGGGGCCAACGTGACGTAACAGCCGAGCATCAGCGTCCCCCGCAGTTCCGCGCCGGCGTCGGCTGCGTGCAGGGACAAGTCCCGTGCGGAGCGGAGGATGCCGCGGGCATGGTCCAGCACGTAGCGCCCCGACGGAGTCAGGACGACGCCGTGGGCTTTGCGACGGATGGTCAACCGGGCGTCGAGGCTGCGCTCGAGTTCGGTCACCGCCCCCGAGACGGCGGAATCGGAGAGATGCAGCGCCGTCGCTGCGGCGCTGAGGCTTCCGGAATCCGCGACGGCGACGAAGCACTCGAGTTGGCGGAGCGTGTACTGGGCCACAAGTCTCCTCGCTAAAAGTGTGGATATACGACGAATTATTGCACTTTACCGTGGTTGTGATCCAGTTCACCATTGAGGAAAGATCCTCGAGCACCAGGAGCCGATGTGTCAGCCACCTCCCCTCAGACCACCGTCCAGGGATGCCCAGTCCACCAGGGCGTCGAACCCTCGCGCGGGGGTGCCGCCGTCCCCGCCGATACCGCAGCACACGAGGCGCGTGAGGCACCCGTTGCCGACTGGGTGACGCTCGATGCGCTGCACCGGGACCCGTTCCCGCTCTACCGAAGGCTCCGCGAGGAGGCACCCGTGCACTGGATCCCGGCGCTCAATCGCTACCTGGTGACGTCGTACGCCGCATGCCACGCGATCGAGCAGGACGAGGCGACATTCTCCGCCGACGAGCGCGAGTCGCTGATGAAGCGGGCCATGGGGCACTCCATGCTGCGGAAGGACAACCCGGAGCACCAGGTGGACCGCGACTCCTATGGGAAGACGCTCCGACCGGCCACGATCAAGAAGCACTGGAACGGTATCTTCGAGCAGAACTACGCGGACTGCCTGCGACGGCTCAAGGAAGCCGGCCCCGGGGCCGACTTCGTGTGGGATTTCGCGGCTCCGTACGCGGCGGAGAACCTCCGCCTCATCATGGGATTTCAGAACGCCACCGAGGCGGACATGCAGCGCTGGAGCCAGACGATGATCGACGGGACCGGCAACTACGCGGACGACCCGGAGGTCTGGGCGAAGAGCGCGCAGTCGTCCGCCGAGGTCGACGCGGCCATCGACGAGATGTTGCCGTACCTCAAGGCGAACCCGGACCACTCCCTCCTCTCCGGTCTGGCGAGCCTGCCCATCCCGGTCGACGCGATCCGCGCCAACATGAAGATGACGATCGGTGGCGGGCTCAACGAGCCCCGCGACGTGTTGGCGACCACCACGTGGGCCCTGCTGCGAGATCCGGCGCAGCTGGGCGCCGTCGTCGCAGATCCGTCCTTGCATGCGGCAGCGTTCGAGGAATCCGTGCGTTGGGTGGCACCAATCGGCATGTATCCGCGGGAGGTCGCCCGGGACACCGTCCTCGAGGGCATGCGGCTCCGCCGCGGCGACCGCGTCGGGGTGGCGATCGGAGCGGCGAATCGCGACCCCGCCGTGTTCGACGACCCGGAGACCTTCGACATCATGCGGCCCAAAAAGCCGCACCTGGCCTTCGGCGGCGGCGTGCACTTCTGCGCCGGAACGTGGGTCGCGCGTGCGCAGGTGGCCCAGGTCGCCATGCCGAGGATCTTCGCGGATCTCCCGGGGCTACGGCTCGATGGGGACCGGCCCGCGGTCGCCGGCGGCTGGGTCTTTCGCGGCCTGCTCGAAATGCCCGTGCTCTGGAACTGACACAGGCCAGCGCGGGGACACTCAATGCGCGGTCCAACGGACCGCGCCACAACGACCAGGAGAACTACCATGCCCACCATCACGTTCGTTCAACCGACCGGCGAAATGGCCGAACTCGACGCCGCCGACGGCACCTCGCTCATGCGGGCGGCCGTGAGTAACGGTATTGACGGGATCGTCGGCGAATGCGGCGGCCAAGCCATGTGCGCCACCTGCCACGTCTACGTCCGGCCGGAGCACACCGGCGGCCTGCCTGAAGTCTCCGAAGACGAGGACGAGATGCTCGACTGCACCGTCGCCGAGCGCACCGAACGCTCGCGGCTCGGGTGCCAGATCCCGGTCGGCCCCGAGCAGGACGGGATCGTCGTCGACGTTCCGGCCGGGCAGGTCTGACCATGGGAGGATCCACGGCAACCGCCGGCGTCGTCGTCATCGGCGGGGGACAGGCCGGAATCCAAGTCGCCGACTCGCTCCGCACCGCGGGCTACGACCACCCGGTGACCATCGTCGCTGACGAGGACGTTCTCCCCTACCAGCGCCCGCCGCTCTCCAAGGACTACCTCGGGGCGGGCCGATCACCCGAACCGCTGCCGCTGCGCGCCGCGGGCTTCTTCGCCGATCGTCGCCTCGTCCTGCGTCGTGGCGTGGCCGCGCGTCGGATCGACCGGGTCAGCCGAAACGTCACGCTCGCCGACGGTTCGCGGCTGGCCTACGACCGCCTCGTTCTGGCCACGGGTGCGAGCAACCGGGCTCTGACCTGTCCTGGAGCGGAGCTGCCCGGCGTCCGTGCGCTCCGGACGCTCGACGACGCTCGGAGCCTGCGCCGAGAGCTCGAGCAGGTCGACGACGTCGTCGTGGTCGGCGGCGGGTTCATCGGTCTGGAGTTCGCAGCGGCGGCGCGCCAGCGAGGTGTGCGCGTCACGGTTCTCGAGTTCGGGAACCGGCCTATGGGCCGGGCCCTGTCGCCGACCGCCGGCGACTGGTTCGCGGACGCGCACCGCCGCGACGGCGTCGACCTCCGCCTCGGCGAGGGCATCGCATCCATCGTCGCCGGCGACGACGGGCGGGCGGCCGCCGCGGTGTCGACCACGGGGCGCCACTACCGAGCGGACCTTGTGGTGGTGGGTATCGGTGTTGTTCCGAATACTGAACTCGCCCTCGACGCCCGCCTCGAGGTCGACAACGGGATCGTCGTCGATGAAACGCTCACGACGTCGGATTCGGCAATTCTCGCGGTGGGAGACTGCGCGAACTTCCCGAGCTCGCGCAGTGGCGGAAGGCTGCGTCTGGAATCAGTGCAGAACGCCACCGATCAGGGCCGGCATGCGGCCCGCACCATCGTCGAGGGGCCGGGGCGGTACGACGACGTTCCATGGTTCTGGTCCACCCAGGGCGCGCTCCGCTTGCAGATCGCAGGCGTCTCCGCGCCGGGGGACGTCACCACCGTCGTCGGTGACCGGGGTGTGGGCAGGTTTTCCGTGATCTGCCATCGCAACGGCCACCTCAGCGCGGTGGAGTCCGTCAACTCACCAGCTGACCACTTGGCAGCGCGCAAGCTGCTCGCCGCCGGCGGCGGCCCATCGCCGGAAGAAGTCGCCGTGCCCGGATTCTCGCTCAAGGCGTTCGCGCGCCACACCCCAACTCGTACCGTCGCCACCCACTAACACCGCAGGAGAACCACATGTCCACCACTGCAAAGGTTGTCCAGCAGAAGGCGAATCAGCGTCGAGTCGCCGCCGCAACGCTCATCGGAACCACAATCGAATGGTACGACTTCTTCATCTACGCGACGGCCGCCGGCTTGGTCTTCGCGCAGTTGTTCTTCGAGCCGGCCGGGCAATCGATCGGTCTGCTGCTGGCGTTTGCCTCGGTGGGCATCAGCTTCCTCTTCCGTCCTCTGGGCGCCTTCCTCGCAGGCCACTTCGGGGATAGAATCGGCCGCCGGCCCATGCTGGTCATCACCTTGGTCCTCATGGGTGGTGCGACGACGTTGATCGGGGTCCTGCCGACCTATGAGACCGCCGGTGTGATGGCTCCGATTCTGCTCCTGCTGCTGCGCATCCTCCAAGGAATCTCCGCGGGAGGCGAGTGGGGCGGCGCCGTTCTCATGGCTGTCGAGCATGCTTCGCCGCAGCGGCGCGGCCGGGCCGGAGCCGTCCCGCAGCTCGGAGTTCCGCTCGGCATGCTGCTGGCGTCCGGCATGACAGCTTTGATGACCGGTTGGATCGCCCCCGGCGACGCCTTCCTCGAGTGGGGATGGCGTGTCCCGTTCCTGCTCAGCGTCATTCTGGTCGGTGTCGGCTACTTCGTCCGGCTCGCCGTCGATGAGTCGCCGATCTTTCAAGAAATCGCGCAGCGCAAGGAACAGACCAAGGTCCCCGCGGTAGAGCTCTTCCGGAAGCACTGGCTTCTCGTAGTCCTCGCCGCCTTGGTCTTCGCGGGCAACAACGCCGCCGGCTACATGGCGACGGGCGGTTTCATCCCCAGCTACGCGAGCGGCCCGGCGGTTGGGCTGGAGCGTACCGACGTGCTGCTCGCGGTGACGTTCGCTGCCGCCCTGTGGTTCTGCTTCACCTTGCTCTCCGGCTTCCTCGCCGACAAGATCGGGCGCAAGCGGACGTATCTCATGGGGTTCGCCTCCCAGACGTTGATGGTGTTCCCGCTGTTCTGGCTCATCAACACGGGCGACTTGGTGCTCTTGTACGTGGGACTCGGATTGTTCACCGTCGGCCTGGGGCTCTCCTACGGCCCTCAGGCCGCCTGGTACAGCGAGATCTTCCCGGCCAGTGTCCGGTTTTCCGGCGTGTCCATCTCCTACGCGCTGGGCGCCATCATCGGTGGAGCGTTCGCCCCGACGATCGCTCAGGCACTCGTCAACGCAACCGGGAGCACCAACGCGGTCTCCGCCTACTTGCTGGCCATGACCGCGGTTTCCATCGTCGCCGTCGCGCTGTTGCGGGACCGGCCCGGTATCGACCTCTCGGTCGGCAACCAGGCCGAGCAGGAGGTCGGAGCGACGATCTTTGACCAGCGCCGCGCCGCCGCCGGAGAGGCGGCGCCAGCGGAAGAGCACGCCCGGCGTTGAATCACGATCGCTGAACGCCCAGACTTCTTGCCGATGCGGGTGTTCACACCTATGGTTCAGGGAAATGGCACGTGCGTAGAGCGGAGCCGCGTTCGATTACGGAACGGGCGGGAGCTCGTCTGGCGGAGAGGATCCCGAATGTCGCGGTCTCTGGCCTGGGTGGCGCTCATTGCCGCCGCCGGGCTCGTCCTGCTGGGCCTCGGCCTCGTGGCGTCGTTCCGCTACGCGATCGCCCTCGTGTATCCGGCACGCCCCATTCCGGACTACGCGCTGCAGGCGGCAATCGCCTACGCCGGAGCCATCCCCGTAGTCGCGGTCCTCGTCGTCGCCGGAGTCCTCGGTCACAAGCGGCCGGAGCAGCGCGGGCGCATCGTCATCAGAGGAGTCGGCTTCATGGTTCTCATCGGAGTGATCGTCTCGATCGTGGCGCTCACTCTGCCCGGCGCCTGACGATGCCCGCCCGTCGTCGTCGGCGTGGACGCAGATGCGAAAAGCCCCGGCCCAGATCAGCCCCGAGGGGGAAAGGGATGCTGGTCGGGGCCGGGGCTGTGCTCCGCCGGGCTACTTGATGCCGGCGGGGGTCTTGGCGTCGCTGTCGCCGTCGAGGCTGTCGCCCGGGGCCGCCCCGTAGCGCTCGGTCTCGATGTCCTGCAACGTGCGGCCGCTGGTGTTCGGGGCACCGACCCAGCCAATGATCATGGCCGCCACGAGCAGGGCGATCATGATCACGCCGACGAACGCGACCCCGTGCTCGGCCAGCATGGTCGGGAACCAGTAACTGAGCACGCCGACCAGAATGCGGGCGACGAAGAACAGGAGGCCCTGAGCGCTGGCGCGGTACTTGGTCGCGAACATCTCCGCTGCCCACAGGGCGTAGAACGCCTGCGCACCAATGCCGGCGGCGACGCCCCAGAGCACGGCGAAGAGGATGAGCATCGGCATCGTGATGTTCGCGAAGACCAGCAGGACCCACGCGGCGATGCCGAGGACCGCACCCAGCAGGTAGAGCTTGCGGCGGTCCACCCGGTCTCCGTGTTTCATGAAGCCGAAGTACGTGGCGGCGACCGTGCACGTCCACAGCAACACCTGGAGCAGGTTCTGATTGGTCGCTGACTCCACGCCAGCGGACTCGTACACGCGCGGCATGAAGATGCCCATCTGGCCGGCGACGAGGTTCCACAGCGCGTAGACGCCGGTCAGGAAGAGCAAGGCCTTGAGGTTGCCCTTGTTCAGCAGCAGCTCGCGGTAGTTCCGGCGCTTGATGCCGGTCGATGCCTCGGTGGCGAGGCGTTCCGCGTTGGACTTCTTCCAGGTGTCGGATTCCCCGAGACCCCGGCGGACCCACCACGTCACCAGGGCGACGAGGAAGAGGTGAGCGAAGATGATGCGCGAGCCGAGCAGGCCGAGCGGCACCACGAGCGTGGCGAAGAGGAAGACCAGCGCCGGCCCGAGGGACCAGGCGAGCTGGGCCGAGCCCACGTGTTTGGCACGATCGGCGGCCGGCGCCTCCTCCGCGATGTAGGTCCAGGCCACGGGCACGCCCGCGCCGACGGCGATGCCGGTCAAGACGACGCCGGTCAGCAACATTGCCGGGTGCGTCGCGAACACGACGAGCAGCGTGCCGGCCATGTAGACGACGAGGTCGTAAGTGTAGATGAACTTGCGCCCGAACCGGTCGCCAGCCCAGCCGCCGAGCAGGGCGCCGACGGCGGCGCCGAACGCGTTGGCGCTGATTGCGGCGACGAGGCCGATCACGAGGTTGGAGAAGCCGAAGTACTCCTGCCAGAACGCCAGTGAGGTGGCTAGAGCGATGATCGAACCGGCTTCGATGTAGTTGGACATCGCGACGGCGATGGTCGCCTTCCAGCCGGTGACCTTGGGTTTGGTGGACATGAATCTTCCTTGAGGGGAGTGGGGCTGCGTTGTCCGCGGCCGGTGTGCCGGACGCGGCGGGGCCGGGCTGAGGGGAGGAGTGGTCAGGCCAGGCGGAAGTAGGGCAGGAGCGCCTCCTGGACGCTGCCCTCGACGAAGTACTGGGCCATCTCGGCCTGCCACGAGGCGTTGACCGGGTCGGCGCCCATGGCCGCCTGGGCGGCGTCGACGTCGTCGGCTTCGAAGTAGCCGACCACCAGTCCGTCCGCCTCGCGCAGGAAGAGTGTGTAGTTGCGCCAACCGTGGCGGCTGAGGGCGTCGAGCATCTCGGGCCAAACGCGCTGGTGGACTTCGACGTACTCCGGGAGGCGATCTGGCTTGACGTGCAGCAGGAAGCAGGCGCGCGTTGCCGTCACGTCCTCGCCCAGTTGGACGAGTCCGGCGACGCCCGTGGTGGTGTCCTCACCCATGAGGGACTCCTTCGCTAACTATGAATCGATTCAATTCTCGCGGCCGACAGTCCGCTTGAGGTCTAGCTCTCAGGGGAATGTGACGCCGGCCTCGGTGTCACGTCCATAGTAGCGCCGTTTTGAGACGTTTCAAATGCGTCCACTCCATCCCGTTTTGGTGGCAGGAAGCGCCGGCGGCTCGCGGAATGGAGCGACGAACCCCTCCGATTCGGGACGGAGGCGCTACCGCAGGCGCCCGAGGACAGCCAGAATCGTCGCGCGAACCTCTTCGCGCCGGTGCCAGAGTTGTTCGGCTCGGAAGCGCAGCGTGACGTAGCCGTCGACAATGGCGCGCGTCGTGCGGTCCATATCGGTCCTCCACTGGTCGCGGCTGCCATGGAATGCCCAGCCGTCCGTTTCGATGATGAGGAACCCCTCGACCAAGAAGTCGACGCGTCCGACGCCCGGGAGGCGGCACTGGGCGGTGTAGCGGACGCCCAACTCATCGAGCATGAGGCGCATCTCGACTTCGAGTAGGGATCCGGCGTCTCCTCGGACCTGCCCCAGCAGGGTCAGGGCTCTGCCGTGCCGATTCCCGAGGAATCTGCGAATCTCACCAGCGTCGAGGCGGTGCAGGATGATCGCGGATTCGACGAGGGAGATGGCTCCTGCGGGTCCCAGGCACGAAAGGGCGTGGGCACAGACTTCGGCCAAGGGCAGGACTGCGGCGCTGCTGATCGCCTGGTCACCGTAGCGACGGTGCGCGTTGACGGTGCGTGGCACACGTTGCCCGCGAGTGAACGCGATGTGGGCCTGGTGAGGCGGGTCGCGGACCCAGAGCCGGTAGAACGTGGCGGCCGAGGCGCAAGTCAGCGCGCCGCCGAGGGTGGCAGCGAGGCGCAGGTCCGGCGGGGCGTCGCGGTGGACAAGGACGCCGCGCCGGACGCGGAGGTGCGCGCGGGTCAGCTCCTTGTACTGGCGCTCGGTGAAGCCCTGTTCGAGGAAGGCGGCTCGTCTGGCCACGAGCTGACGGGCGAGAAACTCTTCGGGATCCATGCCCCCAGCGTGGCCGTTCCGGTGGTGGGCGGCGGCCCTGAGGGCGACGTTGTGGACAACGGCGTCCAGTCCGACCCGTTGTTCACAGCGCTGCATCTGAAGGCGAGGGCCACCGAATCGTCTCTGCCCGCCAATCCGGGTTGGAGTGGAAGCGGTCAGGCTACGCGTCCGCGAGAATCACGACCGCGAGGTTTCGCGGGCCGTGCACACCCTCGACGCGCTCGAGCTCGATGTCGCTCGTCGCACTGGGCCCCGAGATCCACGTCTGCGGGCGGGTGATGTCCAGGCGCGGCAGGGCCTCCGGCAGCAGCTGCACGATGCTCGAGGCCGCCACCACGCACACGTGCGTGTCCGGCACCAGCGAGATCGCCCGGCGTCCCTGCGCCGCCGAACCGTCGAGGACGATCGTGCCGGATTCGGCGACCGATACCGCCGAACCGGTCACCACCGCGTCGATCGCATCCAGGTCCTCGACCGACGTCGGGTGCTCGGGGGAGTCGATCACGCGCCGTGCGCTCGCCGGTATCTGGGCGAGCCAGGCCGCGTCGAGCCCGGCGGGCACCACGTACGACGACGCCGCGGCCAGCCGCGCCGCGATGGTCGCGGCTGCGTCGGCGGACGGCACGACGTCCACGTTCGCCTTGTAGTCGACGAGGCGGTCGACGAGCTGCTCGATGAGCTGCTCGCGGGTCAGTTCCGAAGCCCGCCGGTAGGTGCGTTGTACCTCGGGGGCCTCCGGTGCATCCGACAGGGCGGAGCGGAGGCGGCTCATGATCTCTTCGCGGGCGCTCATGCGCGTCCCTCCTTCTTCCACCAGTCGCGGAACGACTGGGACGGCGGGGCGGGGATATCGCGGGAGGACGTCCAGGCTCCCGCGAGTTTGCCCGGCAGTTTCTTGATCTTCTTGTCGCGTCCGGCCACGAGCCGCCCGAGCGGCAGGGCTTTCTCCATCAGGTTCAGGACCTTTCCGGAGGAGAGGGCGATTTCGGCGCCTTTCATGAGCAGATCCATCTCGGTCGGCACGCGACTCGCGGCGTGCTGGGCCTTCACATCCTCGCCGCGCAGGTGCACCAGGATGTCCGGAATGTTGATCTTCACCGGGCAGGCGTCGTAGCACGCGCCGCAGAGGCTGGAGGCGTAGGGCAGCGAGCCGTTGTCCTCAGCCTCGATGCCCGTCATGAGCGGGGAGAGGATCGCGCCGATCGGGCCCGGGTAGGTCGAACCGTAGGCGTGCCCGCCCGTGCGCTCGTACACCGGGCACACGTTCATGCAGGCCGAGCAGCGGATGCAGTTCAGGGCGGTGCGTCCGTACTTGTCCGCCAGGGCGTTGGTGCGCCCGTTGTCCAGCAGGACGATGTGCACGTTCTGCGGCCCGTCGCCGGCGGTGACCCCGGTCCAGAGGGACGTGTAGGGGTTCATACGCTCGCCGGTGGAGGAACGCGGCAGTAACTGCATGAAGACCTCGAGGTCCTGCGCGCTCGGCAGCACCTTCTCGATGCCCATGACGGTGATGAGGGTTTCTGGCAGCGTCAGGCACATGCGCCCGTTGCCCTCGGACTCGACGACGCCGAGGGTCCCGGTGTCCGCGAGCGCGAAGTTCGCCCCCGAGATCGCGACCCTGGCGCTGAGGAACTTGCGGCGCAGGTGCGAGCGCGCCGCCATCGCCAGCTCGGCCGGATTGTCCGTTAGGGTCGGGTCCACCGCGGGCATCTCGCGCAGGAAGATGTCGCGGACCTCGGTGCGGTTCTTGTGAATCGCGGGCACCAGGATGTGGCTCGGCTTGTCGTGGCCGAGCTGCACGATCAGCTCCGCCAGGTCCGTCTCGAAAGCGCCGATGCCCTCGGCCTCGAGGTGCTCGTTGAGCCCGATCTCCTGCGTGGCCATCGACTTGACCTTCACGACCTCCGGCGATCCGGTGGCGCGCACCAGGTCTGTGACGATCCGGTTGGCCTCCTCGGCGTCACGCGCCCAGTGCACGACGCCGCCGCGGGCGGTGAAGTTCGCCTCGAACTCCTCGAGCATGGCCGGCAGGTTCGCCATGACGGCGTCCTTGGTGTCGGCACCGGCCTGGCGCAGGTCCTCCCAGTCGGGCAGCTCGTTCACGACGTTCAGGCGCTTGTCGCGGATCGTGTGGGTCGCGTGGCGCAGGTTGGCGCGCAACTGCGGTTTGCCGAGTTCGCGCGTCGCGGCTTGGGGGAACGGCTCGGTGGCGTGCAGGTTGCCGTGCCCGAGCTGGCTCGGCAGCGCCGGCATGCCGACGAAGGTGGAACTCATCGGGTGGCTCCCGTCGTCGTCCTGGGGACTTCGGCCGGTTCCTCGAGAGTCGAGGCAAGGATCTCGGCCAGGTGCAGCGTGCCGGCGGCGGCACCGGCGCGCGAGAGCCCGCCGCCGATGTGTAGCAGGCAGGACGCGTCGCCGCCGGTGCACAGGCCGGCGCCGGTGGAGCGGATGTTCTCCGTCTTGTCCGCGAGCATCGCCGTCGAGACCTGCGAGTTCTTCATCGCGAACGTGCCGCCGAACCCGCAGCACGCCTCCGCCTCCGGCAGTTCGACGACGTCGATGCCACCGACCGTTCTCAGCAGGTCCAGTTGTCGGTCGCCTAGGCGGAGCAGACGCATGCCGTGGCAGGACGGGTGGTAGGTGACGCGGTGCGGGAACCAGCTGCCGAGCTGCTCGGCGGCGTCGGTGACGCCGAGGACGTCGACGAGCAGCTGGCTGAGCTCGTAGGTTCTCTTACCGACCGCAGTGGCTCGCTCCGCGAGCGCGGTGTCGCCGGCGCGTTCGGCGAGCATCGGGTGCTGATGCTTGACGGAGGCGACACACGAACCGGAAGGTGCCACGGCGACGTCGTACTCGATGGACTCGAAGGCGTTCACGTGATTCGCGGCGACCTTGCGGGCGGCGTCAAAGTACCCGGAGTTGGTGTGCATCTGGCCGCAGCAGGCCTGGCCGGCCGGGAAGATGACCTCGTGGCCGAGGCGCTCGAGGACGCTGACGGTGGCGCGCGCCGTCGACGGGTACATCGCGTCGACGATGCACGTGGCGAAGAGGGCGATTCTCATTCTGACCCCAGGTGAGTGGAAAGCGGTGTGGTCTGACCATACTACGAGGGTGGCAGCCTGGCGTCCAGCGCCCGCCCACTACAGTGGAGCCGTGAGTAGTACAGCGAAGCCAGCCCGGGCGTACGAGGCCGTGCTCGACGCCGTCGAGGCCGACCTGCGGGCCGGGAACCTGAAGATCGGCGACCAACTGCCGGGGGAGCGCGCGCTCGCCGAGCGCCACGGGATCTCCCGGGCTTCGGTGCGGGACGCGATCCGGATCCTCGACGTCATGGGCGTCGTGCGGACCTCAACGGGTTCCGGGCCGTCGTCGGGTGCCGTCCTGATCTCCCGACCGGCGGCGGGCATCTCGACCGCCCTGCGCATGCACGTCGCCTCCGCCCAACTCTCGGTGCGGGAAATCGTGGAGACGCGCGTGCTGCTGGAGACCTGGGCGGCCGGCGCGGTGCGCCTGCACGACGACGAGGCGCGGGCGGAGGTGTTGTTGGGTGAGGCGCGCGGCCTGTTGGAGCAGATGGAGCGGCCCGAGACGGGACGCCGGGAGTTCCACGACCTGGACGCGCGCTTCCACGTGGTGCTCGCTTCGCTCTCCGGGAACGCCGTGATCACCGCGATGATGGAGTCGTTGCGCTTGGCGATCCGCGACTACGTCGCCGAGGCGATCACATCGGAAGCGGCCTGGAGCGACGTCGTCGCCACCTTGAAGGAGCAGCACCGGGGAATTCTCGACGCCGTCGCGGACGGTCGCGGGGGCGAGGCGGCGGAGCTGCTGCGCGAACACATCGAGTGGTTCCACCGCGAGGTCGGGTGAGCGCGGGCTGCTCGAGTTTGAAGTTGGGAAATGAGCTATCGCAGTCTGGATGCTGGCGCGCGGCGGAGTCGTTGGCAGGTGGGCTCGGAACCTGACACCGTGGCGCGTGGTGACGGAAACGCGAGGACAATTGATTATTGAGGACCGGCAGATGAATTCAACTTTTTCGTGCGCGTCTCTAGTCGAAGCTGTCGGTACTCCGGACAGTCAGCCTGTCGAGCCCTCTTCGGAACTACCGCCAAGGCTGGCGCAAGTTTTTGGAGGTCTTCCGCGGTACGCTCGCGTCAGCCTTGGACGGCGGCTGATCTGATGAGCGGTCAGGCAAAACGTTCCGTCCTTTCTATACTGCGTGACAATCCAGGTTTTGGGCGGATGGCCCTTTCTCAGGCGTTAAATGGATTTGGCGCTTCGATCGTTCCAATTGCCCTCGCCTTTTCATTGCTTGAGCAGGGGGAGGGCGTTGGTGGGTTGGCAATAGTATTGGTTTCGTCCAGCCTTGGTCCCGTGCTCGCGACGATCTTTGGAGGGGTTGCGGCTGATTCTGGAAATCGCGCCAGAGTTATAAGGGTTTCCCGGCTGGTTTCTGGTGGTTTGCTTGCAGCTCTGGCTATTTTTATCCTGATGGACTGGACCGCACCTTGGTTACTTGCCGTGATCAACTTCCTCATAGGGTGTGTGACCTCATTTTCACTACCCGCGTCTCGGGCAATTGTTCGCGACCTGGTGCCGCCAGAAGACCTGCGACGCGGGTTGGCTCTGATGAGTCTTTCGATCGACAGCGTAAGGTTGGCTGGACCAGGAGTCGCCGCGATCCTTCTCACGGTTATCTCGAACGGTGCAGTAATTCTCGTTTCGGCTGCCATGAGTATTTTGTCGGCCACAATTATCTTGGGCCTGCGCCTGCCACCTCTGCCCGGCAGCAGTGAGACCAAAGTGCGACAGATCGCTGAAGGGTTCAGCTTCGCTTTTCGGCAGCGTTGGCTCGTCGTCACTGCGTTCAGTGGAATGTTTGTCACGGGCGCCTGGATGGCCGGATACAGTCTGATCGGTCCTGTGCAGGCCCACGAGAACTACAACGGATCGACCTTCTGGGGAATATGTGGAATGTTCTTCACTGCCGGGCTGATTGCCGGTGGATTAGTGGCGTACCATTTCGCGGTGAAGAATCCTGTCACCGGATGCATAATCGCGTCCTGCGGACTCGCCATTCCACTCGTGGCACTTGGGCTTGTTTCGACTCCAGTCGTAGTGTATGCCAGCCTCTTCGTCGCGTCCTCTCTGTTGTCTCTGGCGATGACTTGGTGGTCCACGGGTGTTTCGTTTTTAGTGGAGAAGCAGTTTCTTGCCCGCGCCTTTGCCTTTAATTCTGTTGTCGAATTCGTTGGGATCCCATTGGCGTATGTCGTAGTTGGCGGAGCGACTGCAGCTTTTAGGATCTCGCCCGAAATAGTCCAGTTCATTCTGGTGGGGACAATTGTTCTCGCTACGTTCTTCAATTTACTTCTCCTGCGCCGGTTCAGGTTTGCTTCTCATGCGAAGAATTCGATTGCTCACGTCTCTGGCTAGGGTGTGGCGGCGATGTCGCGGAGAGTGCCAGTGTGGTCTGCTTATTTCGGGGCTGAGGTTTCCGCGGCACATGTTTACCAAGTGCGGAGTTCTAGTGCTTGGGTGATATGCGGTGGGTGGTCGGTTCCACCGCGAGGTCGGGTGAGCGCGGGCTGCTTGTATCGCCGACTTGACACAAGGCGGTGCGCGCGACAGGATGGCAGCACATCTTGTATCAGTCCATTGTCACAAATGGCCTGATGGACGCTGAGGGGGTCCCGTGTTTTCACCACTGATCATCGTCGCCGGCGGCGCCGTGCTGCTGTGGCTGCTGGTGCTGATCCTGCGCGGTTTGATCTCGCGCCAGACGCCGCGCCTGAGCGACCTCATCGAGCCGAGCTGGCGCGCGGCCCACGGTAGCCGCCCGGAAATCCTGCGCCACCTGCGCCGCCGCTTCGTGGGCATGATCGTCATCGGCATCCTCGCCTGCATCTCCTGTCTGGCCTGGCAGTTCGTTGCGCCGCACCTCGGGGGCCTGCCCGTCGTCCTGGTTCCGGTCATGGTCTGGCTGGCGATCATGGTCGCGTGGTCCGCGTGGCCGTGGCCTCGCGAGCACGACGAGGGCCCGCAGCCCGACGCCGACCGCCCCACAGGCGCCGCGACGCACGCCGACCTCATCCGCCGCGGCTGGACGACCTTCGGGCCTCGGTGGTCCTTCCTGTTGCCTGGTGCGCTGCTGGCGCTGCTCGTCTTCGGGCTCGCGGCGGCGGGCCTGACTTCCGTCGAGGACGAGTCCGGCCGCCTACGCCAGCTCGGCTACGAGTTCCAGGGCGGCGCCGAACTGGACGAGTCCGGCCTGGTCACCGAGGTGCTCTCAGGCGTCGGGGCCTCCGGTCCCTACCCAGGTTGGTACTATGGCGGCGTCATCCTCGTCGTCGCGTTTCTCGCCGCGATCGCCTCGCTCATCGTCCTGGCGCGCAACGCGCGGCGGGCCCGCCCACGCGACTTCCGGCTCTTCCGCCTCGATAACGGCGTCCGTGCCGCCGTCGCCTACACGGTTGCGACTCTGTCGACGGCGTTCCTCGCCTTCCAGGGCGCCGTCGTCGGGCTCATGGCCGCGACGGCGCAGTTCTCAGCGGCCCAGCGCACGCGGTTCGTCGTCGGCGAGCCCATCGACGCCGCCGACATCACCTTCGATCCCCAGTTCCTGACGGCCTCGCTCACGATGATCGTGATCGCGCTCGTGCTCACGGTGGTCGGCGTGATGCTGCTGGCCTCCTGCTCCCGGCGCATGACGCAGGCGTTCGGCGTGCGGGAGCCGGCGTGATCTCCGTCGATCCGACCTCTCCGCTGGGGCCGGCAGAGCAGATTCGCGGCCAGCTCGAGGCGCTCATCCGCTCCGGTGCGCTCGCCGCCGACGAGCGCCTGCCGAGCGTCCGCCAGCTGGCCGCCGACCTGCGTGTCGCCGCCGGCACCGTCGCCCGCGCCTACAAGGAACTGGAGGAGGCGGGCCTGGTGCGCGCGGCCCGTGCCGCGGGCACGCGCGTCAATCCGGGGCACGACGACGGCGCGGACGCCTTCGCGCTGGCCTCCGACCTCGTGCGGTCCGCTCGCGGCCGGGGGTTGAGCCTTGCCGAGGCCCAGGCACTTGTCGCCGCGGCTTGGGTGGCCGACGAGCCGCGATAGCCTGGCTCTGGGCGCGGGATTTCTCCGATGTATTTGGCGAAGAGTTCCGCCTCGGCGGTCCCAGCGCGTGGACCAGGGGCCACTGTTGGTTGCGACGTGCCGGTGCCGGAGGACGCGGCGAGCGAGTAACTGCAGCTCCCGCCGCCAGGTTTCGTCAGGCGGACGGCTTGGGGATGTGGGCGACGATCTCGTCCATCATCTGGCCGCTCGGGTACTGCTTGCCGAAGAGGGCCGCGCCCTCGTCGGTGAGCAGGACCGTGTTGACCCGCCACTGGAGGGTGTCGCCCTGATCGGCGAAACCGCCCGAGTACATGCGCGCGATGACGATGCGCGCCTGCTCGGGTGCCGTGCCCTCGACGGTGTCCGCGGCGACCGAGAGCACCGCGTGGCTTCCGACCAACTCGATCGCCGGATCGAGCAGCCGCACGTGCATCATGCCCTCATGACCCGAGAGGATCACGTCGCCGGTGAAGGACATTTTCCCGGTCGACAGGTCCGGTGCGAGGTCGACCTCGCCCGCGGCGAACGAGAATGCGCCGTCGTCGGTGGTCAGGGCGCCGCTGCGCGCCGTGATGGTCCCGTCGTCGAGCGAACCGACGTACTCGACGAAACTCTTCCTGATGCCCCAAACCAAGCCGTGGGGCTGCGTGGGTCCTGGTGTCTCCGGCATGCTCACCATCATAGGGCTGGCCGAGTGCGGACGGCGCCGACGCACGCGAGAATGACACAACCGATCGCCGCGAGATCCACGGGCCCCAGCTGCTGGCCGAGCACCACGAACGCGGTCAGCGCCGCCATCACCGGCGACAGGCACGTGAGCATGCTGAACGTCGACGCCGGGAGCAGGCGGAGAACGTGGGTTTCGATGCCGTAGGGGATGGCCGAGGAGAGCAGGGCGATGCCGACGCCGATCGCGAGGACCCAGGGGTCGAGCAGTTCCGTGCCGCCGGTCGCGATTCCGAACGGGGCGGCGACGACGGTTCCCGCGCACATCGCCAGCGCGAGGCCCGCGACTCCGGGGAAGTGGCGTCCGGCCTCCCGGTTCATCAGGATGAACCCGGCCCAGCACGCGGCCGCGCCCAGGGCGAAGCCGACGCCGATCGGGTCGAGGCCGTCGGCGGCGAACCCGTCCCGGCCCAGCAGTACGATGCCCGCGAACGCGAGCATCGCCCACAGCAGGCCGATCCAACGCCGCCCGGCGATCACGGAAAGCGCCAGGGGACCGAGCGCCTCGAACGTCACGGCGACCCCCTGGGGGATCCGGTCGAACGCTTCGTAGATCATGAGGTTCATCGCCGACATGGTGACCCCGAGCCCGACTATGGTCCGCCAGCCGGTCCATCCGAGCCGCGAAAGCGAGGGGCGCAGAATAGCGATCATGATGACAGCTGAGAAGAGGAGCCGCATCAGCACCATGCCCTGAGGCCCGACCCGGTGGAACAGCGTGCCGGCGAGGGAAGCACCGAGTTGCTGGCCGAGGATGCTGACTAGCACCAGCAGGATCGGCAGGAGCGGGGACGCCGCAATGCGCTCTTTCACTCCGAAAGGATACGCCGGTACCCCGAGGCTCATCCAACGCCTCGGGGAGCCGCGCCGTGCCGCCAGTCGAGGAGCAACAACTCTTGCCTTACGGGCCGGTAGGTGGTGATCTGAAAGTGGAGACAACCAGGGAGGTCGTCATGAGAATCGGGATCATCGGAGCGGCTGGAGGGGTGGGGCGCCGGCTGGCACGCAAACTCACAGACCGCGGTGACGAGGTCACCGGGTTCTTCCGCCGAGTCGAACAGGAGGAAGTCGTCGTTGCCTCGGGCGCGAAACCCGTGCACTACGACTTGGTCGCCGACGGGCCGGAAGTCCTGGCCAACGCGCTGCGCGGACACGACGCCGTCGTCTTCGCCGCCGGTGCGCACGGTACGGGCGCGGACCAGACTTCGCTGATCGACGGCAAAGGCGTCGAGTCGACCATCGTCGCGGCTGACGCGGCCATGGTCCCGCGGATGATTCTGATCTCCGCGATGCCGGAGTCGGGCCGCGGGCGTGAGATCTCCGAGTCGTTCGAGCACTACCTGACGGTGAAGAAGGAAGCCGACCAGACGCTGGCGAGTTCCGGGCTGGATTGGGTGATCGTCCGGCCGGGGCGACTCACTGACGACGACGGCAACGGGCGCGTGCGCTCGGGTCTTGCGGTTCCGTACGGGCAGATCCAGCGCGACGACGTCGCCGCGTTCATCCTCGAGATCCTGCACGAACCCCGGCTGACCCGGCACATCGTCGAGGTCGTCGACGGCCCTTCGACCGTGCACGAGGCGGTCGACACCCTCGTCGGGCTCTACGGGACGCCGCACCTGTAGCCGGGCGGTCGCCCGGCGGTCGGCGCGCGGGCTGAGGCCGGCGTGGTGCCCCATGGTCCAATAGCAGGATGTTGTTCCGTCAGCTCGAGTACTTCGTGGCGCTCGCCCGGGAGTGCCACTTCGCGCGTGCCGCCGAGGTCTGCTTCGTCTCTCAACCGGCGCTTTCCGAGGCGATCAGAAAGCTCGAACGCGAGCTCGGCGTCCCGCTGGTCAGGCGCGGGCACAGCTTTCAGGGGCTGACGCCCGAAGGCGAACGCGTCCTGCTCTGGGCGCGCCGAATCCTCGCCGACCACGACGCCCTGCGCGGCGAAGTCGCCGCACTCCACGCCGGTCTGACTGGAACGCTGCGTCTGGGCGTCAACCCGGCGGCTACGAGCGCGGCCGCCCTGATCTCCGAGTCGTTCTGCACGACGCATCCCCGGGTGGAGCTCTCGCTGGAGACCAACCTGCGCTCGGCCGATATCGTCGAGCGCGTGCAGGATTTCGAACTGGACGCGGGCATCGTCTATCTCGACGAGGACACGGCGGACCGGGTGCGCGTCCAGACGCTGTACCGGGAGCGCCTGGTTCTCATCGCGTCCGAACGGCTGCTGCTGGACGCGGGAGAACCGTGCACATGGGCCGACGCGGCGAATCTGCCGCTGTGCCTGTTGCCGAGGGGGATGCGAGGACGCGAGGTCTTGGATCATGCGCTCGCCGACCGGGGTGTCACTGTCAGGCCGCAGATCGAGGCGGACTCGATCGTTGCCTTGCTCGCGCACGTGATGACTGGTCGGTGGGCCAGTGTGGTGCCGGAGCAGTGGCTCCCGGGGCTCGCCCTGCCGCAGGACCTGCGCACGATGTCCCTGGACGGCCCGGCCATTGGCGCGCACATGGCGCTCATATCGCATGCGGCGGAACCGGCTTCCGTCCTGGCCCGGGCCCTGTTCGAGGCCGCAGGCACCGTGGACCGGTTTCGCGAATCCACCGCTTGACTCGCCGCGGGCCGCACTGCGGATCAAGCAGTTGTGCCGCTTACATGGTGAAGATCGATCGATGCGACCTATCAAGCGATCGGAAATGAGTCTTGGACGGGAAGAGCGGACTTCGAGAGGCTAGAGAGCGTTTGGGGCACTGGTGAAGGCAGGCCCGCCCTAGCCCCACCTCAGGAGGACGCTCATCGGCCAAGGTACTCCGCCGCCCGCCCTCGATTCGCGGCGACGGCCCGGACAGCACTGGGGCCAGTTGCTCGGGCCACTCATCCAGGCGGACCACCGGCCGGCGCTCAGGGTCGGGATCGGCCTCGCCGTTCCGGGTGTCCTTCTCCTCGCGGCGGGGCGTCCGGACCTGCTGGTCTATGCGGTCTTCGGTTCGTTCGTCGGCATGTACGGTCGCGGGCAGCCGCCGGCCGTCCGGCTGCGCCAGCAGGGCTGGGCGGCTTTCGGGCTCGGTCTGGCGATCGCCGCCGGGCTCGCCCTCAACGCCGGCGGCGCGCCGCTCTGGGGCATCGCCCTGTGTTCTGTGGCGTTCGCGGCCTTCGCTTCGTGGGCCGCCGAGCGGGTGGGGTTGAGCCCCTCCGGACCTTTCTTCGGGATCTTCGCTCTCGGGACGTTCGCGACGCTGCCCCCGGGCGAGGCCGATGTCCGATACGCGCTGGTCATCTACGGCGCGACGGCCGCTTTGTGTCTGCTCGTCGGCCAGCTGAGCAGGGTGAACATTCTCGGCACTCGGCGGATCCTGCCGGCGTCCGGGGCCGCCCGGGGCGTCGACGCCGCGGCCGCACGACGACGCGCGCTCGGCTATGCGGTCGCCGTGGCCGCCGCTTCGGGCATTGCGCTCCTGCTCGGCATCGGTCACGCCGGCTGGGCCGCGGCCGGCGCGACGATCCCGCTCGCCGCGTCGACGTTGCGCGCCCAGGCGTTCAGGGGCGCCGAATGCGTCGTCGGAACCCTCTTGGGGCTCGTCCTCGCCGGCGCCGTCCTCGTCCCCGAACTCTCGGTGACGGCACAGGCGGTGCTGGTGATGTGGCTGCTGTTCCCCACGGAGGCGCTGATGGCCCGGAACTATGGGCTCGCCCTGGGCTTCTTCACGCCTCTGGTCCTGCTGATGACCGATCTGGCCGGCCCTGCTGAGCCGTTGTCCCTTCTTCTCGACCGGCTGGCGGGCGCCGTGGTCGGTGCTGCCGTGGGAGTCGCGGTGGCGTGGCTGTTCGCGCAGGCGTCCAGGTGTCGTCCGGGGAGCCCGGCCAGCGCGGACTAGCCCGCGGCCGGCTGGGAAAAGTGCTCGTTCACGACGTCGCGGAGACTCATGACCACCGAGAACGCGTCGGCCTCGGCGTCGATCACGGCCCAGCCCTCGGTGATGGCGCACGTGAGATAGGCGTCGCGGGCCGCCTCGAGGTACGCAAGCGATTCGGTATCGAGGCCGCGTTCGTCGATGCGGCCCAGTGCCGTCGCTGGGGAGACGTCGAGCAGAACGGTCAGGTCCGGCTCCCTGAGCGACCGCCGAAGGCATCGAAGTCCGCGGGCCAGGAGACCGTTCGGGTCGAGGCCGCGAGTCTCGCGGGTCACCTCCTGGCAGACAAGATGGCGGTCCATGACCGTCAGCCCGTTGAAGGCCCGGGCGCGGGCGTGGGAGCGAACCACGTTGGCCCCACGCAGTACTGTCTCGATGGTCTCGGCCAGGGCGGAGGGCACAGCGTAGCCCGAGCGTGCGCTCCAGCGTCCCAGCCAGCTGCGGCCGGACGGGTTGCGCAGCAGCTGTGCGGGCGTTCCGGCGTCGTCGAGGCCCGCCGCGAGGTAGGAAGCCGCCGTCGTCTTGCCGGATCCGTCGATGCCGACGATCGCCACGGTGGCCCGATGCCGGGTACCGGCCCTGTCGGGCTTCGTGGCGGGCGCGGCAGTGGCGGGGTGGGTGAGCAGCATGATTCCTCCTGGGGCCGACTCGGTTGTCTTACCCAGTTCAACGCCCGACGCGGCGCGATCTCGCCTAGAACCAGCCGTGCATCTGCTGTGCAGTTGCTGTACTTCCGCCGCGGGTGGGAGGAGAGCACGCCCTGCGCGACGCCGTCGTAGTGCGCGCCGACGGCGTCACGCGCGGGTTCTCAGCCCTGACGGGCCTTCATGCGCGGATTTTTCTTGTTGATGACGAACACTCGGCCGCGGCGTCGCACGATCTGCGCACCCGGGATCTTCTTGAGTGCCTTGAGTGAGTTGCGTACCTTCATGATTTCTCCCGATCCGTTAATTGCGAATGATTCTCATTATATGGTTGGATGGGGTGCCGCAGGCAAATGCAACCCGGCATGGGCCTGCCGACGCCCGAGGAGGACCATGAATCAGGCCAACGTCACGCTGGTGTGCGGGACATGTGTCCCCGAACGTCGCGAACATCTCCGCGTCATCGCCGAGGCCACGGGCGCCGTCGCGCTCCGCACGGACCCGGCCCGGTCCCTTGGGCGAAGCGCAGCCGAGCGGGCGGACTTCCTGGACGACATGGCCGTGACCATTCAGTCCGTCGGCCAAGACGTGGTCGCCGATATCCCGCTCGATGTCCCCGTCACGGATGCCGTGGGGCTCGTCGGTAGCGAGCAGGCGGCGGTGCTCGCCGACGTCGTCTGCGTCGTCGACGCCACGCACCTGGGAAAAGATCTAGCCGACGGAGACTACCTGCCGGGTTTCGTCGCGCGGGCGACGCTGGCGGTCCATCAGATCGAGCACGCTTCCGTCGTGATCGTGACCAACTGGTCCGCGCTGGACGCGCCGCAGCTCTCCAGCACGCTCTCACTCCTGAGCCACCTGAACCCCACCGCGCACCTTGACCTCGACGTCGGGCGGTGGCTCGAGGATCGCGGTACAGGACGAGCAGCAGGTGGCCCGATCACCGGCGCCGGCCAGCGCCCCGGGTGGGTCCAGCGGCTCAACGAGCACCCGAGCTGGCAACCCCGCATGCTCGATCCCCGCGTCTCGTCCGTCCGCTTCTCCTCGGTGCGGCCCTTCCACCCGGGGCGCCTGCGCGAGGCGCTGGAGAATGTCAGCTCAGCTCGGGCTGGTCAGCTGGTCCGGTCTGCGGGCTTCGCGCGACTGGCGACCCGGCCGCAGGTCACTGCCCTGTGGGAGCATGTGGGGCAGATGTTCGATCTGGTGCCGCTGACGCGCGACGACGCGGATCAAGAAGAACTGCTGTGCCTGGGGCAGGACATCGTCCTGACGGGAATCGACCTCGACGAGGCGCGGCTGAGGGGGCTCCTCGAGTCGGCGCTGCTGACGGACGCGGAGTTCTCCGCCGGATTCGAGACGTGGGCGAATTTCCCGGACCCGTTTCCGGCGTGGGTCCCGGCGCACGACGCCGCCGAGGACTGAGACGCGAGCGCTGTAGGGTAACGCCCCGTGAGTCGTAGTCCGGTGTTCCGGGCCATTGCGACAAGTAGTCACGGGGCGTTCACGGCGTGGACCGCTCAGCCGCGGACCCCCCAGCGGGACTTCTTCAGCGTCGCGGGGTCGGGGGCGCCGCCGCTCAGCGCCTCGTCTCGGGCTTCGTCCACCGCGTCGCGGAGGCTTTGGTCCGAGGAGCAGACCGTCGTGTACTGCACCAGTGTGCGTTCTTCGCCCGCTTCAATGGCGATCAGACGGCCGCCATCGTCCTTTGCGCTGACGTAGGCGGTCCCGCCGACGACTCCGTTCCGGCGCGAGGGATCGGACGGCAGACCCAAGCTGGCCAGTACGTCTTCGGCTTCGACGATGAACGCCTCGGGGTCCTCAACTCCCGCTCCTTGGAAAGATGGCGTCAGCCGCCAGAAACCGTCCTCGGGGCAGGGTGCGGGCGTGATCGCCTCGACTGCGGAGAGCAGCTGATCGAGTTCGCCGGCCTTCGGAATGATCGGGTGGACGGCCGCGACCACGGCCTTGGAGTCGTCGCGTAGTTCATCGACGGTGGGCTCGTTGTCCTGCGTCACTGATGCTCCTGGTTCCGAAGTCGATGTGGTGGGGGTCGTCGCCGGCGCACAGCCCGCGAGGGCCGCCGCTGCTACGAAGCCGACGGCGACCGCCAGCAGTGCGCATTTCATGAACTCAGCCTACGTGCTGTGAGAACGGGCATCAGGGCAACTTGTCTTTGGCCCAGCCCCAGGCGTCGCCGACGGCGTCCTTGACGTCGTTGGCGCGCTCGGCAACTTCGTCCTTGGCATCGCCAGCGAAATCGACGATGTCGTCTTTGCGGTCGCCGGCCCAGTTCCAGGCTGCTTCGGCTCCGTCGACGACATCGTCGTAGGCGTCGCGTCCCTTCTCCATGACCTGGTGCTCGAGCTTCGGGTCGGAGTCGTACCTGCTCTCCTTGAGGTAGTCGATCTCGTCCGGATTGCCGTTGAGGATCTCGCTCATCGAGTTCAGAGACTGGCTGCCGCGCTCGAGGTACCCGTATTGGGTGTCGCTGCTCGACCCTTCGGTCTGACCGTGGCCCGTACCCGCTTCACCGGGGACGTTGCCTTCGCCGTCGGATGAGAACGTGTAGGCGCCGAATTCTTCCGCGGTCGGCGAGATGCGGCCGGACGGGATCTGTCCGCGCGGCGCCCACGGGTCGTCGTACGCGATCGTGGCGTAGACGGCCGGGTTGCCGTGTTTGTCAGCCTTGACGTTGAAGTCCGATGCGTGATCAGCCACCGCGGGGTCGATACCGGCCGAACCGTACATGACGTACCGGTCGACGTCGTGCCGCGTCTGAGTGAGGCCGACGGCCGCCGTCGTCGTCCCGTACGAGTGCGCCGTGACGTTTGTCGTCGGCACGTCTCCGCGCGCGTCGCGCGTCTCGTGCAGCCCATCCAGAAAGATGGCCAGCTGGGTGCCGCCCCTCTCCGCATGTTCGTTTCCGACGACCTCCCACGGGCGGGGGAGGAGGTTCTTGTCCTTGGCCAGCTCGAGCGGTTGGTCGGGCGAGTCGTAGCCGATCCAGGCGACCACGGCGTGGTTGCCCTGCATCTTGTCGTAGAGCGTCTGGGCCTTGCCGACTTCGCCGTCCATGTTGTGCGTTCCGCTTCCCATGCCGGACACGGAGACCGTCACGTCGTCAGCGGTGTCCAGGTTGCCGATGGAGATGGAGGCCAGAGGGCGCTCGGAGATGGGGTCCACGGGGATGAAGTGATTCAAGAAACGCTTGCCGGAGTTCCCGTCGAGGCTGCCTCCGGAGCTCTCCGCCAGTGCGTCGGCGATCGATTCGAACGCCTCGAGCTGCTTGTCCGTGTAGGCGGGGTCGTTGCGGACGAGGTTCAGCGTGGTGACGTTCGCGCGGTGGCGGTCCGAATACGGGACGCCGTTGGTGTTGCCCACCAGGGCCGGGAGCATGGCGGTGAGCGCGGTCTGCTGCTCGGGGCTGAGACCGTCCCACCAGGCCGCCCCGTGCCTGCCGGAGGGGTAGCCGTCCCCGGCGGGCGGCGCGCCCGACACTGGCGGCGGTGTGGTCCGTGCCTCGGGATGCGTCGAAGCGAGCGCCTCGATCTCTTGAGGTGAGAGCTTGCCCAGATACGCGTAGTAGGCCTCGACGTCTTCGGCCGTTGCTCCCTCGCCCATGGCGATGCGATACAGGCGTGCCGCTGTGTTCACGCGCGTCGAATTCGTTCCGTAGTCGAAGTGGGCGCGCGTATTCGTGCTGACGCGTTCGACTCCGCCGACGGTGGTGTTGAAGGCCTCCTGCGCCGCCACCCAGTCGTCGACGATCGCGTTGAAGTCGCCCTGGAGCTCCCGCTGCAGGGTCGCCTTGGCATGCGGGTACTGGCGGCTCGCCGCGGCGCCGGTGTAGTTGTCCTGGTAGTTCGTCTCCTGGGCCGGGACGGTGCTGTCCCAGAAGGTCCCTTTGCGGCTGTTGAGATCGTCGATGGCCTCCGCCAGTGTGATGGCGGCCTTCTTGATCGATTCGGTGCTTTCCTTGAGCTCGCTGGCGTCGAGGACGGCCGGAGCCAGGGACGTCGCGAGGGTCTGTTCACCCGGCCCCTCGTAGAGCGGCCGCATGCCGTTCCACGTGCTCTTGGCTGTGGTGACCTCGTCCTCGAAACTCTTGGCGGCGCTCTGCACCGCTCGCGCGGCGGCACGGATTCCCTCGGTGTTCTTCGGGAGGTTCGCCAACCCCGACGTGTTGATCGAGAAGATGCTCATTTCGCGTTGGACCTCGCGTCGTCAGCCATCTGCTCGTCGCCGTTCGAAATCGCCTCGCTGATGCCCCAGCCCGCGCCGATCACGTTCTCGCAGCGCACCACCGTGGCTCGGGCGTCCGGCAGGAGGACGCCGGCGCCGCAGGTCTCGACGGTCCCGGCGCAGTCCGTATCGTCGAGGGCGATCTTGAGGTCCGCGATCGCGTCTTCGAGCCCGACGACGTGTTCGGGGAGATCCAGGACGACGTCGTCGCAGTCGCGCAGGAGCTGGTTGAAAGCTGGCTGCTCCAAGCGGTAGCGCATCCGATTCTCCGTTCGTCGTCCTCAGGCGGGATGGTCGAGGATCACCCGGTACGACGACGCTATCGGGCAGCGCCCGCAGTTGGCGATGGGGAGGACTCCCCATCGCCAACTGCGGGCGGCCGCGTCGGCCGCCCGGGGCAACCCGCCTGATGAAGTGCTCGCTCCTACCGATCGGAGCGGGAGATCGTGAATTCGGCCCGGCCGCGGGGCCGGCCGTTCACGAGGAACTCGACGACGTGCGGGCCCGTCGTCGCCCGGCGTGTGGTCATGGCGGCGCGCAGGGGGTGGCTCTTGGCCAGTCGTAGAGTCCCGTCGGCCGGAACCACGGACTGCTTCAGCTTGAAGACCTTGCGCCCGCGGGGCAGTCCGGTTGTCGCGGAGACGACGGCGTCCGCCGGCCAGATCGCGTAGTCGACGACGACCGGGACCGCCGAACCGTTGCCCTCCAGGGTGAGGGTGAGGTCCAGGTTCTCGCCCAGGGCGACCAGCTCGGGGACGGCGACCTCCGCAAGCGTGAGGCGCGCTTCGGCGTCGTACCCGAGGAGTGAGAGCGCCCCGGAGTGGCCCGTCTTAACGAGGGTGCGGGTCGCGTGCCGGGTGATGAAGTCGAGGTCGGGCAGGTCGCGGCCGGCGGCGGACTCGCCGCGCCACCGTGAGAGGACCGAGACCACGAGGTCGGGGTCGCGTTTGGCGATGTCGTTGAGGTGGTTGGCGACGGAGCGCGTGACGTAGCGGGTCGGGTCGGCGGCGAGCGTGTCGAGCAGCGGTACCGCGGCCGCCGTGTCGAGGGCGAGGCGCTGAGCCCACGGCAGCAGGGGCCGGGTGCCCTCGGAACAGAGCCGGCGCACGTGGTAGTTGGGATCGCGCGACCAGGTCTCCAGTCGGGCGAGCGTGGGCTCCGGGAAGTCGTTGAGGAAGAAGCGGAGCGCGAATTCTGCGGAGAACCGTCGCGTGATCTCATGCAGCGCGTCGAGGCCGAGGCCGATCAGCTCATCGGTCCGGCAGGTCTCGGCGACGAATTGGGCGTAGGGCTGGTGGATGAAGTCGCCGAAGTCGTCGTCGGAGCGGCCCGGGTCGAGCTCTGGAGGGAGCGCGTCCAGCAGGATGCCGACCGACGCCGCGACGGCGGCCGGGTCCGCTCCGGCGAGCGTCGGCAGATGGGCCCGGAGGCGGTCGACGATCCAGGTCATGCGCGCCTTGAGCTCGAGTTCGGGGAAGCGGGCAGCACACTCAGCGGTGAAGAGTTCCGCGTCGAACCGGTGGCCGGCCCGGTGGCTGGCCGCCGCCAGGTCGGCGGCGACGATCGCGACCTTGTCGCGGTTGATGAGCTGGTCCTTCAGTGCTGTGGCCATGCGCTCAGTCTAGGAGGCGGCGAGCCGAAACGCGGAGGGGCGGCGACTGCGTTCTAACACGCAGGCGCCGCCCCGGAGCAAGCAGGGGGGGGTCAGTCTTCGAGGTGGGGGTCGACGCCGAAGTGCTCGGCCAGCTCGGTCACGACGGCGTCGGCGCCCTGGATGCTGACGGAGGAGGCGAAGATCGAGTCGTCGACCTCAACGATCTCGCCGGTCAGCTCGTCCCACAGCGGGTTGCTGTGGAACTTCTCCTGCTGGGCGCGGGCGGCGTCGCCTTCCTCACCCTCGGGGGCCCACATGGACTCCATGATGAACGTGGCGTCGCCGTCGAGCAGGTTCTCCTGCGAGAGCTCCACGAGGATGCTCTCGTCCGTGTCCGGCTGCCCCTCCGGGCGCGGGATGCCGGCGTCCGCCATGATCTCGCCGATGAACGAGTTCGAGGAGTACAGGCGGAGCGTGTCCTCACCCACGAAGCGCAGGAAGGAGTACGTCGTCTCCGGCTCCTTTTCGAGGATCTCGGCTCCGACGGCGGCGGCGCGAGCCTCGTAGGATGCAACCTTGGCCTCGGCCTCGTCTTTCTTTCCGAGGGCCTCGCCCAGCAGGACGACGTTCTCCTTCCACGTCGGTCCCGTCGACTCGGAGAAGATCGTCGGCGCGATCTTGTTCAGCTGGTCGTACATCTCGCCCTGGCGGACGTCGGCCGAGATGATCAGATCCGGCTCGGCCTCGACGATCTTCTCGAGATCCGGTTCGGCGATCGTGCCGACGTTGACGGCCTCGTCGGTCAGCTCGGTGATGTCACCCAGGTATTCGGGGAAGGGGTTCTTGCCCGGCCGGTACTCGGTGTAGGCGACGAGCTCCGCGCCCAGCAGCATCGTGGCGTCGATGTAGCTCGGGTCGAGGGCGGCGATGCGCAGCGGCTGCTCCGGGATCTCGGCGGATCCGCGGAAGTGCTCGACGGTCTTCGGGTACTCGCCGGAGGCGCTGCCGTC
Organism: Kocuria rosea subsp. polaris; assembly: GCA_023896275.1. GTDB lineage: Bacteria > Actinomycetota > Actinomycetes > Actinomycetales > Micrococcaceae > Zhihengliuella > Zhihengliuella polaris_A. The sequence goes on from MLDA01000002.1 coordinate 66,126, forward strand.
CTGTCCCTCGGTCGTGTCTGCGCCGCCGCCGCAGGCGGTCAGCGCGAGCAGGAGCGTCGCGGAAGCGGCGCCGGCGATTGCCCGAAAACGGGAGGGTGTGCGAGTCATGGTCATTTAGACATTCTTCCGTTACTGAAGCTCATTAGGTGAGGCTTACCTAGTTGTCGAGTCAGAACGGTACCATCGTGGAAACACCTTGGAGAACATGTGAAGATTTCTGCCCTCGCGCCGGTCCCGCCGGCCGCGCCGAAACCGGCTGCCGCCCGCTGGACGACGGCGGCGCGCACCCGGACGCTGGCGGTCCTCGCGGCCGTCGTCGTCGTCGGGGTCGTGCTGAGCGTCGGCGTCGGGTCCGCCCGCTCGACGCCCGCTGATCTCTGGCACGCCTTCGCCAGCTACAGCGGGACCGTCATGGATCTGACGATCCGCGGCATCCGCGTCCCTCGGACCATCACGGCGCTGGCCGTCGGTGCGGCGCTCGGCGTCGCCGGCACCCTCGTTCAGGGGCACACCCGCAACCCGATCGCCGAGCCCGGGCTGCTGGGCGTCAACCACGGAGCGGCCCTTGCGATCGTCGCGACGACGGCGGCCGTCGGCCCGTTGGCCTTCCCGGCGCAGGCGTCTCTGGCCTTCGCCGGCGCGCTCGTGGCCTCCCTCATCGTGTTCGGCATCGGCAGCGTGGATCGCCGCGGCGGCTCACCCACGACGCTTGTGCTCGTTGGTGCCGCCGTGACCTCGATGTGCCTCGGCCTCGTCTCGGCGATCGTCCTGCTCAGCGAGGCCGCCCTGGAGACCTTGCGCTTCTGGCAGGTCGGCTCCGTCGCCGGGCGGTCCGGGGCGCTCGAGCTCCTCTGGCCCGTCCTCGTCGTCGGCGGCCTGCTGGCCTGGCTGAACGCGACTCAGCTCAACGCCCTCGCGCTCGGCGAAGCCGCCGCGACCGGCCTGGGCGTGACCACGGCACGCGCCCGCGGCGTCGGGCTCGCCGCACTTGTCCTTCTTGCCGGCGCGGCTGTCACGATTGCGGGCCCCATCGCCTTCGTCGGGCTCCTCGTGCCGCACGTCGCCCGGTGGGCCATCGGCGCCGACTACCGCTGGCTCGTGCCCGCGTCCGCGCTCATCGGCAGCGCGATCGTCCTGCTGTCCGACACCCTCGGCCGGATCATCGCCCGTCCCGGGGAGCTTCCCGTGGGGGTTGTGGTCGCCCTCGTCGGCGCTCCCGTCTTCGTCTACATCGCGCGCCGGAAACGGGTGGTCTCCGCATGAGCCAGCGTCTCCTTCCGGACGACCGGATCGCCGAACCCCGCGCCGCCGCCAGTGCCCTTCTGACGTCCGGCCCTGCGGCGCCCTCCCCGGCACGAGCGCACGGCACGACGACGGCGCGCCGCCGTTACGCCGTCGTCGTCACTGCGGCGCTGGGGCTCGCGACGTTTGCCGTCGCCGCGTGGCACATCGCCGTGGGCGGCTCCTTGATCCCGATGTTCGACGTGGCGGCCAGCCTGCTCGGCATGGCACCGGATGCGCGCACCGAACTGGTCGTCCTCGAATTTCGTGCGCCCCGCACGGCCGCCGCCGTCCTCGCCGGTGTCGCGCTGGGCACGGCGGGGGCGCTGACCCAGACTGTGGCTCGCAACCCGTTGGCCAGTCCCGATGTCCTCGGGATCACCAACGGCGCGGCGTTCGGTGCGGTCGGCGTCTCCGTCCTAGCGGGCAGCGCCGGCGGCGTCTCCGGGGCGGCCGCGGCCTTCGGAATGCCGGCCGCGGCCGCCGTGACTGGTTTCGCCGCCGCGGCGCTCGTCTTCCTGCTTGCGTGGAAGGGCGGGCTCGAATCGAATCGCGTGATCATCGTCGGCCTCGGCGTCGGTGGACTCGCCGCCGCCCTGACCACGTGGATGCTCACCCTCGGCAGCGTCCAGGATGCAGGTAAGGCGCTGACCTGGATGTCGGGGACCATCAACGGGCGTGACTGGAACCATGTCGCCCCGCTCTGGCCGATCATCCTGGTTGGTGTGTGCGCGGCCCTGGCCTCCCGGCGCGGGCTGAACATGATCGCGCTGAACCCGGATACCGCCGTCGCGCTCGGCCTGCGGATCAATACCACCCGCGTGTGGATCCTCTCGCTCGCGACCCTGCTGGCCGTGGCCGCGACCGTGCTCGCGGGCCCGGTCGCGTTCGTCGCGCTGGCCAGCCCGCAGATCGCGCGCATGATGACCCGCGGGACGATCCCGCCGGTGCCCGCGGCCGCGCTGGTGGGCGCGCTCTTCCTGCTGCTGGCCGACTTGCTGGCTGCGCGGAGCTTCGAGGTCGCGCTGCCGGCCGGCGTCGCCACGGCGGTCATCGGGGCGCCGTACCTGATGTACCTCGTGATCCGGCAGCAGCGCCGACGCACCGCATAGGTAGCGGGGAAGTCGGAGCCGCCGCCGACTGGCGGCCCGGTGCCAGCGCAGTGGGCCGCGCGACAGATGGAACGGCGTTCCAGGGATTGAGACTAGGTTTCAAAGCGGCTAGTCTTTTGGTGTGATCCCCGTCACGACCCGTCGCCGCATCCGAGGAGCCCGTCCATGACCGCAACGACCCCCAACGCCACGATCTCTGTCGCTGCGATCCTGGCCGAATCAGCCTCCAGGTATCCGGACCGCGCCGCGGTCAGCGTGGGTGGCGAGAGCACCAGCTACCGCGAGCTGTGGGCGCAGGCGCGCAGCTACGCTGGAGCGCTGCGCGACGTCGGCATCGGTGACGGTGATCGAGTCGCCGTGCTCGTCCCCAACGTCGCGGACTTCGCCCGCGTCTACTATGCGGTCCTGAGCCTCGGGGCCGTTGTCGTTCCGATCCACGCGCTGCTCAAGCGCCACGAGATCGCCTACGTGCTCGACGACGCGGAGGCGAAGCTGTTGATCTGCGCGGCGCCTCTGCTGGGAGAGGGTGCGGCCGGAGCCGAGCTCTCGGGAGTGCCCGTGCTCTCGGTTCTGGCCCCGGCGGATTCGGCCACCGACGCCCTGGAGTCGCGCGCGGCAGCGGCCACGCCCGTCGACACGTACACGCCCCGGCGGCCGGAGGACATCGCGACGATCCTCTACACCTCCGGCACGACCGGCAAGCCGAAGGGCGCGCTCGGCACGCACCTGGCGCTTGTCGAGCAGACCAACGTTATGCTGCTCGACACCCTCGACATCCGCCCCGGGGACCGGCTCTTCGGCGGGCTTCCCCTCTTTCACACCTTTGGCCAAACAGCGGTGCTGAACTGCGGGCTGCGGGCAGGGGCCGAGATTCTGCTGCTGCCCCGGTTCACGGGGGCCGCGGCGCTCGAGTTGGTACTGGAGAACGATGTCAACGTCTTCTTCGGCGTCCCGACGATGTACGTGGCGCTGCTCGAAGCGGCAGCTGCTCGCGACGAGCGTCCGAGAGAGCTGCGGTACGCAGTCTCCGGTGGGGCGTCCCTGCCCGTGGCCGTGCTCGACGCCTTCGAGGAGCGGTTCGGCGCGAAGGTGCACGAAGGGTACGGGTTGACCGAAACCTCGCCGGTGGCCTGTTTCAACCGGGTGGGCCGCGTCCCGCGCCCCGGAACCGTCGGCACGGCGATCTGGGGTGTCGACGTCGAGATCGCCGACCCGATGAACCCCGGCCGCATTGAACTGCTGCCGCGGGGTGAGCTCGGGGAGATCGTGATCCGCGGCCACAATCTCTTCTCCGGCTACCTGAACCGGCCTGAAGCCACCGCGGAGGCGGTCGTGGACGGATGGTTCAGGACCGGCGATCTGGGGACCAAGGACGACGACGATTACGTCCGCATCGTCGACCGCACCAAGGACATGATCCTGCGCAACGGTTACAACGTCTATCCGCGTGAAGTCGAGGAGGCGCTGCTCGAGCACCCGGGAATCACCAACGCCGCCGTCTACGGCGTCCCGGACGAGAAGCACGGCCAGGAGGTGGCCGCGGCCATCACGGTCGACGAGGCCGCAGGGCTCGACGCGGCAGCGGTCAAGGAGTGGATCGCGGGGCGTCTCGCCGCCTACAAGTACCCCCGCCGAGTGGAGATCGTGGCCGAGTTCCCCCTCGGCCCGAGCGGCAAGATTCTCAAACGCGAACTCGCCGCCCGCCACGATGAGCACTTCGCGGCCACCGAATCCTGAACCCTACGGGCGCACCGAAAGGCATTCTCGTGTCTACTCCTCCCGAATCCATCTCCGTCGACGGTACCCTCGGCCGGATCAGCGTGTGGCGCTGGGTGGCGACGACCCCGCGCTTCGTCACGGTCATCGCGCACGGCTACGGCGAGCACGCCCGCCGCTACGACCACGTCGCGGAACGGTTGCTCGCCGCCGGCGCCGAGGTCTACGCGCCCGATCACTTCGGTCACGGCCGGTCCGAGGGCGAGCGCGTGCTGATCGAGCGGTTCGACGACTACGCGATCGATCTGGAGAACGTCGTCGACCGGGCCCGCGGGCAGCACCCGGGGCTGCCCGTCGTCCTCATCGGCCACTCGATGGGTGGCGCCATCTCCACGCGCTACATCCAGCGCGTGGGCCCGGGTGCCCTGAGTGCCCTCGTGCTCAGCGGTCCGCTCCTCGGCGGCAGCCCGCTGATGGAGCTGCTCCAGCACGATCCCCTTCCCGATGTCCCGATCGACACCGAGGGGCTCTCGCGCGATCCGGCCACCGGGCGTGCATATCTCGACGACCCCCTCGTCCATCACGGGGCCTTCCGCCGCGAGACGCTGCTGGCGATCCGGGACGCGCTCGACGACGTCGCCGCTGGGCCGGATTTCGCCGGGCTGCCGACTCTGTGGCTGCACGGGGAAGACGACCCGATCGTCCCGTTCGAACCGGCCGGCCGCGTCGTGCCCCGCCTCATCGGCGAGGCGGGCCGGCGGAAGAGTTACCCGGGCGCCCGGCATGAGATCTTCAATGAGACCAACCGGGACGAAGTGATCGAAGACGCGATCGCGTTCATCGACGAAGCGGTCTCCGTGCGTGGCTGAATGCCCAGGTCGCCCGCCGTGCGGTCACTGAGAAGCTGCTCGCGCTCGGGGCAGGGGAGGGCCTTCGAGGATCCGCACTGCGAGCTCGGCGAGGTCGGCGGCCCGCAGCGACGGCCAGCCGTGCAGAACCTCCCGCCACTGTGCGGGCACGGCGCTTGCACCGTGCGCGGCTCCGCTGAGCGCGCCGGCGATCGCGGCCACGGTATCGGTGTCGTTTCCGCCGCGCACCGCCCGCTGCAACACGTCCTCGAGGCAGAACCCGTGGTGGATCGCCGACCAGGCACCCTGGAAGGCCTCGACGACCCACGTGTTGTGGGGGAAGTCTTCCGGCTGTTTCGCCTCGGCCACCCCGATGCGTTTGGCCCACACGTCGCGCCGCTCGGCGGGGAGCCAGTAGAGCTGGTCGCGCAGGTTCAGCTGCCCTGTCAGGACCGCCTTGCGAATGGCCAGGCACCAGAGGACGCACGCGTCCCCGGCGTCGTCGCTCCAGTGCGTGACCTGGGACAGTTGCCTCGCGGCGGTCGCCAGTGCCTCCTCCTGACCGGTCCCCAGGAACGCCAGCGCCAGCGGCGCGGTGCGCATGAGGGAGCCGTTGCCGGCCGAACGGCCGGTGATGATGTGCAGCCGGTGGGAAGCCTCCCAGGCCTCGCGGGCGGTCGCCTCCTGCAGGCCGCCCAGGACGCGGCGGGTCTGCGCGCCGACCGAAGGAGCCACTAGGTGCCATTCGTGCCAGGCGGCGACAATCCGGTCCAGCGTTCCCTCGGCCTCCAGTCGGTGTCCGGCCGCCAGCTCGCGCGCGATCGCGACCGCCATGGAGGTGTCGTCCGTCCATTCGCCCGGGGCGTATCCGAAGGGGCCGCCGCCGATCATCGCGATGGTTCCGCCCGTGCCCATCGGCGGGCCGAACTCGTAGCCGGCCCCGAGGGCGTCACCGGCTGCCGCGGCGACGAGTGCGCCTTGGGCGCGATCGCGCTGGGCCCGCCAGTCCTCGCCGTCGGCGGGGCCGTGGTGGTCGTCCGTGTATTGTGCGAATTGTGCCGTCTGCATCGAAAGTCTCCCTGCGTCGAGCTGGTGCGGGACGGCGCGGGGAAATGTGGCGCCGGTCACCGAATGCCAGCGTAATCTGTGATCCTGAGTGTCGGCCGGGAAATAGTTGAATCTGACGGCTTCTGCCCCGCTGCCTGAGCGGAATCTATAGGCTGGAGCGGAACTCGAGATGAGGAGGACGGCGTGATCGAATTCCGTGGGGTCGGCAAGACGTACGACGACGGCACTGTGGCCGTCGAGACCTTCAGCTACACGGTCGCGGCCAATAGTCTCGTGGTCCTCGTCGGTTCCTCCGGGTCCGGCAAGACCACGCTGTTGCGCATGGTGAACCGGATGGTCGAGCCCACGAGCGGTCACGTGCTGATCGACGGTCGTGACGTCGCCAGCATGGACAAGGTCCGGCTCCGGCGCTCGATCGGCTACGTTCTCCAGGCCGGCGGGCTGCTACCGCACCGCACCGTCGCCGACAACGTCGCGACCGTGCCCGTGCTCAATGGCGTCGGCAGGCGTCAGGCCCGCGCCGCCGTCGCGTCGCTCATGGAACGGGTCGGGCTCGACCCGGCGCTCGCCACGCGATACCCGGCCCAGCTCTCCGGCGGCCAGCAACAGCGAGTGGGGGTCGCCCGAGCGCTCGCTGCCGATCCTGACATCCTGCTCATGGACGAGCCGTTCGGCGCGGTCGACCCCATTGTGCGGCGCGAGCTGCAGGACGAGCTGCGGAGGCTGCAGCGCGAACTCGGCAAGACGATCCTGCTCGTGACCCACGACATCGACGAGGCCTTCCGAGTGGGGGACGAGGTCGTCGTGCTGAAGGAGCGGGGAGTCACCGCCCAGTCCGGCACACCCGCGGAGATCCTCGCCCACCCCGCTGACGAGTTCGTGCGTTCCTTCATCGGGGCAGACCGTGCCGAGCGCCGCCTCCGGCCCGCCACCGTCGGCGGGAGGCGCGTTCTCGTCGACGACGACGGCCGGCCGGTGGGCGTCCTGCTGGGCGAGGGACCGGTGGCCGGGGCATGACCTGGCTCTCGCACACGTGGGGATGGGTGCTCGAACTGACGTGGGCGCACCTGTGGCTCAGCCTGCCGGCCATTGTGCTCAGCGCGGCGATCGCCGTGCCGGTCGGGAGGCTAGCCTTCCGGCGCCCCCGGCTGGGTGGGCCCTTGCTCTCGGGCGCGAGCCTCCTCTACGCGATCCCGGCCCTGCCGTTGCTGATCATCGTCCCCGCCATCTTGGCTGTCCCCCTGCGCTCGTCGGCGACGATCATCATCGCGCTCACGATCTACGGCGCCGCGCTCATGGTCCGGACGGCCGCCGACGCGTTCGCGTCCGTCGATCCCCACGTGCGGCAGGCCGCGCTCGCCGTCGGGCATTCGCCCCGGGAACTGTTCTGGAAGGTGGACCTGCCACTCGCGGTGCCGGTCCTCGTGGCCGGCCTGCGCGTCGTCACTGTGAGCACGGTGGGGCTCGTGACGATCGGAGCGCTCATCGGTGTCCCGAGCCTCGGCACCCTCTTCACGGACGGGTTCCAGCGCGGCATCGTCGCCGAGGTCGTCACCGGCCTCGTCGCCACCGTCGTCGTCGCCCTCGCGCTCGATGCCCTGTGCTTGCTCGCGGGACGGGCGCTGACGCCCTGGCACCGGGCGACGGCGGGAGCCGGCACATGAACCTGATTCTCGACGCCGCCGCCTGGCTGTCCGACCCCGCGCACTGGAGCGGCCCGGGGTCGGTCCCGACGCGGACCCTCGAACACCTGTGGGTGACTCTCGTCGTTGTCGCCGCGGCGGCAGCGGTCGCCCTGCCCGCCGGCGTCTGGGTGGGTCACACCGGGCGGGGGCGGTCCGCCGTCGTCGCGTTCGCCGGGGCCGCCCGCGCGATCCCGACGCTCGGCCTGCTCACGCTGCTCGGGCTGTGGCTGGGGATCGGGCTCGGGGCGCCGCTGCTGGCGCTCATCGTCCTGGCCGTTCCCTCGCTGCTCGCCGGGGCCTACTCGGGGGTCGAATCGGTGGACCGCACGACGACGTCCGCCGCACGAGCGCTCGGCATGAGCGAGTGGCAGATCGTCACCCGCGTCGAATTGCCGCTCGCGGCCCCGGTCATCCTCGGCGGCGTCCGGGCCGCGACGCTGCAGGTCATCGCCACGGCGACGCTCGCGGCCTACCTCGCGAACACCGGGCTGGGGCGCTACCTGTTCAACGGGCTGAAGTCCCGGGACTACGCGCAGATGCTCGCCGGAGCCCTGCTGGTGACACTGCTCGCCCTCCTGCTCGAAATCGTGCTGGCCTCGCTCCAGCGCCGCGCCCAGCGCCTGGCCCGCCCCGCGACCGGACGATCTCAGTCCTCAACACCCATGGTTCCCACGAAAGGACCGTCATGAAACGCCTGCTCTCCCTGACCGCCGTCGTCGCGGTGTCCGCGCTCGCCCTCGCCGGGTGCGGCAACGCGGACCCACTCGTCGACGACACCGATTCCGGCGCCACCGCCGGCGCAGGGCAAGACGGTGCCCCGCTCGTGATCGGTTCGCAGGACTACTACTCGTCTGAGATCATCGCTGAGGTCTACGCGCAGGCGCTCGAATCCTCGGGCATCGAGGTGGAGCGTCAGTTCCGCATCGGCCAGCGCGAGGCGTACCTTCCCGAGATCGAGTCGGGAGCGATCGATCTCTTCCCCGAATACACCGGACCGCTGCTGCAGTACTGGGAGCCGGAGACCGAGGCGCGTCTGGCGGACGACGTCTACGCCGAACTCGCGGACTCCACTCCCGACGGGCTGCGCGTCCTCGATCAGGCCCCGGCCACCGACCAGGACGCCTACGTCGTCACGGAGGAGTTCGCCGAACGGTGGGGGCTCGAGACCATCGGTGACCTCGCCAAGGTCGACGTCGAGATGACACTCGGCGCGAACTCGGAAGCCGAATCCCGGCCCAACGGCCCCGACGGTCTCGCCGCGGCGTACGGCGTCGACGTCGGCTTCACCCCCATCGAGGACGGAGGCGGCCCCCTGACGGTCAAGGCGCTCACCGATGACGACGTCCAGCTGGCGATCATCTACACGGGGGATCCGTCGATTGCCAAGAACGGGCTGGTCGCGCTCGAGGACACCGAGGGGCTCTTCCTGGCCTCGCACGTGGTGCCGGTCGCCGGCGACGCGGTCGGCGAGGACGCGGCGGCCGTCGTCGACGCCGTGAGCGCCGCGCTCACCGGCGAGGAGCTGCTCGAGCTGAATCGCCGCAGCGTCGACGAGCAGCTGCCGGCCGCGACCATCGCGGACGATTGGCTCGCCGAGCGCGATCTCTGAGCGGTCGCGGCCGTGCAGGAGGCGTAACACCGCCGTCATCCGGCGCGCATAGGATGTGATCCGTGAACCAACAGATCCTCCGCGCCGACTTCGCCGACCCCCGCCTCGAGGAATTCCTCGGCGAGCACCTCGCCGACATGCTCGCGACGTCGCCGCCCGAGAGCGTGCACGCGCTCGACCTCGCCGGCCTCGACCGCCCGTCCGTGCGCATGTGGGTCCTGTACGACGACGGCGTGCTCGCCGCCACGGGCGCCCTCGCCGCGGTGGCTCCGGGGCACGAGGAGCTCAAGAGCATGCGCACCCGCGCGGCGTTTCGCGGCCGCGGGCTCGCGCGCCGGATGCTGCACCACCTAGTCGCCGACGCGAGCGAGCGCGGGATCGGGCGCCTCTCGCTGGAGACCGGGACCGAGGACTACTTCGCCCCGGCCCGCGCGTTCTACGCGTCCGAGGGTTTCGCCGCTTGCGAGCCCTTCGGTTCCTACGCGCTGGACCCCAACAGTGTCTTCATGACGCGGGAGCTGATGGTCGGGGCCGCCAGCTCCTAGCAGCCGGCCGGGCCCGGAGCCGCCGCTATCGGGTGGGGTCCACGCCGGCGGTGAGCTCGACGACGTAACCGGACGCCGCATCGCCCGTGACAGCGGCGAGCTGGCTGGCGCCGCCGTCGTCCCCGAACACCATGTCCGTCTCCAGGCTCAGCGTCGCCATGTTTCTGACCGAGCGCTCGTAGCCCCGGCTCGCGTACGCGGCCTCGCACACGTCCTGCGGCAGCGCCACTTGGGAGACCGCAATCGCGTTCGCCGGCTCCGTGATCGACTCCTGGTCCGGGTACACCTCGAAGTGCACGTGCGGCCACCGCCCGGAATAGCAGGCGGGGAAGATGCTCGTGAATCGGACCCGACCCTCGTCGTCGGCGACCTGCGCGCCGCGCAGGTAGTTCTCGTTCTCGACGCCGTCGGAGTAGAGGGAGTAGTTCCCGTCGCGGTCGCAGTGCCAGACGTAGACGGCCGCCCCGGCCAGCGGCGTGCCGTCCGCGACGTTCAGGATCGTCAGCTCGAGCGTCATCGGGACGCCGTCGGCGGTCGCGCTGCCCGTGCCGAAACTCGAGCGGATGTCGCTGCGCAGGATGCCCGACTCCTGCAGCACATCCGGGCCGTTCGATCCGTTGCCCGGGAACGGGCCCGCGGTCTCCTGCGGAACCTCCTCGAGTCCGGACGACGACGCCGCCCCTGCCGTCGTGGCCGCCTCACAGGCCGCGAGGGAGAAAGCCGCCGCGCCGAGACCGATCAGGGAGAGTACCCGTCGTCGTTCCAGTAGCGTGGCGACGTCGAAGCTGAGGCCCTGGTCCTCGAGGTCCTCCTCGGGGCGGGGCAGCCGCCGGGAACCGAACCATTTGCCGGAGCGGACGGGGAACATGGCGGCATCCTCTGCTGGTCGTCGTGTGGACGCTCTTGAGCCTAGGCAGTGCGACTGTGGTCTGGCTGTACCCCGGGTGTGGTGCTCCCGTGACTTCGGCAGCCCTCGCGGGTCGGGATCAGGCCTTCCAGCGTGCGTAGAGGGTATCGACCAGGGTGGCGAAGTCCGCCGTCATCGTGGGATAGTCCGCGTCGGAGAGCCACTGCAGCTGCAGCCCGTCCATCGCGGCGATGAGCAGGCGGGAGATCGTCTCGGCGGGAGCGTCGGGCCGCAGCTGGCCGAGCTCGACGGCCTCGGCGACGGAGCGTTCCATCATCGCGCGGGAGGTCCCGTGGTGACCCCGCAGCCAGTCGTTGGCCGGGTGCCCTGCGGTGACGGCCTCGCCGGAGACCGACGCGTAGAGCCGGACCATCGTCTCCTGGCCCTCGTTGTGCTTGACGAGGTCCACGAGCGTGCGCACGAAGTCCCACCCGGCCTGCTCGGTCCCCAGGTTGATCTGGGCGGAGTCGCGCTCGTCGCGGCGGTCGAGCACGGCCTTGAGCAGCTCGTCCTTCGTCGGGAAGTGGTGCACGAGCCCGGTCTGGCTCATGCCGGACTCGCGGGCCACGAGGCTCATGGAGACGCCGCGGTACCCCTCCGTCGAGAAGAGCTTTTCGGCCGCGTCGAGGATCTCGGCCCGCCGTGCGGCGGGATCGGCGCCGGGCGGACGGCCGCTCTTTCGTTGCGGGCGGGGCGGGGTCACGTCGTGGTCCTCTCGAAAACTGGTGGTCGCGGGGCTTGCGCCCCGCGACCACCATAGCCAATGCCCGGCCGGCCGGCCCCTTCTAGCCGAGTTCGACGCGCCCGCGGACGTCACCGAGACCGCGCGCGACGATCAGTTCGCCGCCGTTCAACTCCGCCCACGCTCCTGCCCGCGCGTCCCACCGGCGGAACAGTCGCGCGTCGCATTCGACCCTCACGCTCGCGCTCGCCCCGGCCGCGACCTGCACGCCCTGGTAGCCGGCCAGGCGCACCGGCTGCGCGGTGTCGGCGGGCCGGTAGTAGACCTGGACCGTTTCGCGGGAGTCGCGCTCCGACGTGTTCCGGATCCTCACGTCCACGGCGAGGGGGCCCGTAGCGTCGGCCAGCGCGACGCCGTCGTACTCCCACGAGCCGTAGCCGAGGCCGTGGCCGAGCCAGAACAGCGGCTCCAGCTCGCCGGAAGCGTCGAATCCGCGGTAGCCGATCGCGACGCCGTCGGAGTAGTCGAGGGTGAGGTCCGCACCCGGGGTGGTGTTCCACGCGGGCGCGGCACCGTCGGCCGAAGGGTAGGTCGTCACGAGGCGGCCGGTCGGCTCGAGCTCGCCGGTCAACACGGCGGCGATTGCGTGGCCGCCTTCCTGCCCGGGCAGCCCGGCGATCAGCACGGCGTCGACGTCGTCGAGCCACGGCATGAGGACGGGGGTCGCGGCGTTGACGACGACGACGGTCCGCTCGGCCGCCGCGGCCACCGCAGCGACGAGATCGTCCTGGCGGCCCGGCAGCGCGAGCGTGGTCTTGTCTTTCGCCTCGGTCTCATCCTCCTCGGTCAGTCCCACGACGACGACGGCGGTGCCGGCCGCGCGGGCGGCCTCCGCGGCGGCGGCGATGAGCTCGTCGGCGTCGGCTTCGGTCGGGGCGAGGGACAGCGCGAGCTTGCCGCCACCGCCGACCGCCAGCAGGTGCGACTCGGGGGCGAGGTTCAGTTCCGTGCGCGGCAGCAGCTTGCCGGCCCAGTCGATGTCGTAGAGCTCCGCGACGGCGGTCACCACGGAGTCGGCGGCGATCTCGACGGTCCGCTTCGTCGCCGGCGGGCACAGCACGCCCTCGCCCGGATCCATGCCGGCGAACTCTTGGTCGACCTCGAGGGAGCGCTCCTGGCCGGCGGGGTCGGTGTAGGAGACGTTCCAGCGTGCGGTGCCGACGACGCCGAGGTCGGCGAGGCCACCGTCGTGCCGGTAGCGGGTGCGCAGCGTGACGCGGGCGGGCCTGCCCTCGAAGTCGTCGTCGAAGCCGACCGTGAGCATGCTGACGCTGCTCGTGTACTGCTTCAGGATCCGACCGTCGGCGTCCTCGAGCGTGATCTCGACGCCGGGTTCGCCCGTTTCGGGGTGCGTGGCCGCGGCGGGGTCGAGGTCGAGCGGGCGGCGACGGACGCCGGGGCCGTCGAGCACGATCGCACCGTCGCCGTACACCGCGCGCACGCCCTCGGCCACGGACGCGTAGTAGGGAGCGTTGACCTGGGCGGAGCCGCCGCCCATGTCCTGGGTCTCGAGCGCGTGGCGGCCGACGACGGCGAGGGTCTCGGCGGTGACGGCCTCGCCCAGGGGCAGGGTGGCGGCGTCGTTCTTGACGACGACCATGCCGCGGGCGGCGATCTTCCTGAGCTGCTCGGCGCGAAGGTCCGATCCCGGGGCCGGGAGCACCTCGTCGAACGGGCGGTGGCCGGCGCCGGTGTCGAGGCCTCCGGTGCGGTCGGCCAGGCGCAGCAGACGCGTGAGGTGGTCGTCGACAGTGGACTCGGAGACGCGGCCGTTGCGCACCGCGGCGACGAGGTGGGCGCCCCACGGGCCGTCCGGGCCGGGCATGACGAGGTCGAGGCCGCCGTTGGCGGATTCGGCCGTGCGCTTGGTCGCGAACCAGTCGCTCATGATGAGCCCGTCCCAGCCCCACTCGCCCTTGACGATCTGGTTCTGGACCTCATCCTGTTCGGTGGCCGGGACGCCGTTGACGTCGTTGTAGGCCGCCATCATCGACCATGCGTCGGCGTCGTCGACGGCCATCTCGAACGGGAGCAGGTAGACCTCGCGCAGGGCCTCCTCGCTCAGGCGGGAGTCCATGAAGTTGCGCAGCTCCTCCGACTCGTTGGCCACGAGGTGCTTCAGGCACGCGGCCGTGCCGCCGCCCTGCAGACCCTTGACGTAGTGCACGGCCGTGCGGCCCGTGAGATAGGGGTCCTCGGAGTAGGCCTCGAAGAGGCGGCCGCCGAGCGGGGTGCGGTGCAGGTTGATCGTCGGGCCGAGGACGACGTGGATGCCCTGACGGCGCGCCTCTTCGGAGAGCATCTCGCCGACTTGGCGGGCGACGTCGTCGTCCCAGGCCCCGGAGACCAACGTTGCGTTCGGGAACAGCGCGACGGCGTCGCCGCCGATGAACTTCAGGCCGCGGACCCCGGTGGGGCCGTCCGAGAAGGCGAGCGGGGCGAGGCCGATCCCGCCGTTGCCCGGCAGCGTGAACGCCGTCTCGCCGGTGAGCAGCTCGACCTTCTCCTCGAGGGAGAGGCGGGCGAGCAGGGAGGCGTAGTCGGTGTTTGCTTCGGTGGTGACGGTCACGATTACTTCGCTTTCTTGATGGGGATGATGACGAGTCCGCCGATGACGGCCGCGGCGGCGGCGACCCCGAGCATGAGGCCGTAGTTCGATTCGCCGGCGACATTGGTCATGACCAGCAGGGCGCCGCCGAGGTACGGGGCGAGGGACTGCGGGCCGGCGTTGGCGAGGTTGAATACGCCGAGGTCCTTGGCCGTGTCCTCCTTGTTAGGCAGGACCTGGAGCACCAGGGCCATGTCCACACCCATGTAGACGCCGTAGGCGGCGCCGAGCAGGGCTTCGACGAGGTAGAACTCGAAGGGGGAGTCGATGTGCATGAGCAGGTACGTGCCGATGGCGAAGAGCACGGCGGAGAGGCCGACGAGGGCCTTGCGGCGGCCCGTGCGGTCGGAGATCCAGCCGGCGAGGTAGCCGATGGGAACGAGCACGATCGTGTAGACGAGCACGCCGTTGAGGACGATGCCGGGGCTTGCCGCCTCCTCGACGCCGAGCCGCTCCTGGACGTAGGTCAGGCGGAACGTCGTGAAGAGGAAGGCGGAGAGGATCAGGAGGAAACGGGACCACCAGGCGAGGGCGAAGTCCGAGTGCTTGATCGGGTTGACCCAGAAGGAGCGCAGGATTTCAAGCAGGTCGAGCTTCGGCGGGCGGTCCGTGCGCACCGGGTCCGGCAGCACGACGGCGTAGACGACCATGCCAAGGACGCCGATCGCGGCCGGGACCATGAACAGCAGCAGCATGTTGGACGTGAAGAGGGTCGCGAGCCAGATGGCGCCGAGGATGCCGACGTTCTGCATGATGCCGATCAGCGCGGAGACCTTGGCGTACTGCTTTTGCGGCAGCTGATCGCCGAGCGTGGCGATGAAGGGGCTGAAGGCGGCGTTGGCGCCGAGCTGGGTGAGGAACCAGAACACCGTCAGCATGAGCGGCGTCGTCGAGATGCTGATCAGGAAGAGCCCGACGGCCATGACCGCGACGCCGCCGACGATCCACGGCCGGCGGCGACCGAAGCGGGACATCGTGCGGTCCGAGAGACGGCCGAAGAACACGTTGCCGATCGCCGCGGCGATGGCGCCCGTGCCGAGGACGGCACCGATCATGCCGGTCCGCGCCACGGGGTCGTCCGTCAGGGTGCTGACCTTGACGGCCATCGAGACCATCACGGGGCCGAGCAGGGCGATGAAGAAGCCGAGCTGGGCGAAGCAGAGGGCGACGATGAAAGCGAGGCTCTTCGGTTCGGTGGGGGTCTGGCCGAGCGGTGGTGTGCTCGACCAGCGCACGCCGAAGCGCGGGGCGGTCGAGGTGGGAGCTTTTTGGGACATGGGTCTCTCCGGGGTGAGTGCGAGCAATCCGAATAACTAATAGTTCGCAATCACTATTACATGGTGTGACGCTCGACACAAGGGGGTGTGATGGAGAAATTTCGCTCACGCCGCCGCGCTGCGATCGGCGCGGCACCAAACGACAGCGCGCCCTGGCGAGCGGGAGCTCACCAGGGCGCGCCGGCGTCGTGCCGTTGAATCAGCGGATCAGGCGTCCTCGAACACTTTCGCGCCGCTACGCTCGGCCTTCCGGGCCGCCGCGTGCTTGAACACCGCGTAGACGACCGCCACGATGAGGAGGATGTACATGATGACCGTCGCCGGCGACGAGACCAGGTACGACAGGTCTCCTTCAGAGACCGTGAGAGCCTGACGCAGCGTCGTCTCGGCCAGGGGGCCAAGGATCACAGCGATGAGCACCGGCGCCACCGGAAACTCATAACGGCGCATGATGAACCCCAGGATGCCGATGGCCAGCAGGAACCAGAGGTCGATGGTTGACGAGCTGATCGCGTAGACACCCAGGACCGAAAGGACCGTGATGCCCGCATACAGGTAGTGGCGGGGAATCAAGAGCAGCTTGGCCCACACGCTGGCGAATTGCATGTTGATGACCAGCAGGACCACCAGGCCGATGAAGAAGGAGGCCAGCAGCGTCCAGACCAGATCGCCTGAGCGCTCGAAGAGCAAGGGCCCGGGCTGCAGGCCGTACTGCTGGAAGGCGGCGATCATGAGGGCCGCGGTCGCCGAGACCGGCAGTCCCAGGGCCAACAGGGAACCCATTGCCATGCCCGCCGTCGCATTGCCGGCGGCCTCCGGGGCGGCGACGCCGTTGATCGAGCCGGTGGTGCCGAACTCTTTGTCCCCGCGCCTCGCGGCCAAGCGCTTTTCCGTGCCGTACGCCAGGAACGTGGGGATCTCGGCGCCGCCGGCCGGGATCACGCCGAACGGAATGCCGAACGCGGTGCCGCGCATCCAGGCAGGCAGCGCCTTACGGAAATCAGCGAGACTCAGCATCACCCGGGAGCTGGACGGGATCCGCGTCGCGTGAGGGTCGCGGTGGATGCGTGAGGCAACGTGGATGACCTCGCCGAGAGCCAGCAGGCCGACGGTGATCACCACGATCGAGAGGCCGTCGAAGAGCTGCTGCGAGCCGAGAGTGAAGCGGGCTGTTCCGGAGATGCCGTCGACGCCGATGAGGGCGACGACGAGACCGATGCCGAGGGCCGTCAGACCCTTGATGATCGAGTCGGAGACCACCGAGGAGATTGCGACGAACGCGAAGATCGCCAAGGCGAAGTACTCGGCCGGACCGAACGCGGTGGCGAGTTTGACGAGTGACGGGGCGAAGAACACGACGAGGACGCTCGCGATCAGGCCGCCGATGAAGGCGCCCATCGCCGCCGTTGCCAGCGCCCGCGCGGCTTGGCCGCTCTTGGCCAGCCGGTGGCCCTCGAACGTCGTGGCGATGGCCGAGGACGCGCCCGGCGTGTTGAGCAGGATGCCAGCGGTCGAGTCTCCAAACATGCCGCCGAAGTAGATGCCGGCGAACATGATGAACGCTGCGGTCGGGTCGAGGCTGAACGTGACCGGCAGCAGCAGGGCGACGGCCATAGATGACCCGAGGCCCGGCAGTACGCCGACAGCCGTCCCGAGCAGGGCGCCGATGACAACCCATAGGAGGTTCGCGAGCGTCAGCGCGCCGGCAAAGCCCTCCGTCAAGCTTACGAGCTGATCCATGTCAGAGCGCCCCTTCTAGGAACCCGGCGGGCAGGTTCAGACCCAGGCCGACGTTGAATGCGAGGTAGGTGAGCGAGGAGAAGAGCAAGGAGACGCCGACATCGAACACGGGGCGGGTGCTGCCGAATGACTTGCAAATCACCCAGAAGAGGCCCGCCGCGGCGAACACCCAGCCGAGCACGGGCAACGTGAGGATGAAAAGCACGACGCCGCCGATGACCCAGCCGATCGTCTTCCAATCGGAGTAGGACCGCACCCGACCGGTCGCGCGAGGTCGTTCACCAGTTGCTCCCGTGACCTCTTTGCGGTCCGAGCCGCCGAATTCGGCGAGCATGTCTGCGGAGAACGCCGGATCGTGCCCGTCGCCGCCATGTGGGAAGCGGCGGGTGCGCAGCACGGAGATACCGTGCGCGATCGCCAGCGCATACAGCAGGATGCAGGTGAGGGTCGGAAAGAACTGCGGCCCGGGCATGGTGTCGCCGACGACGTTCATGGTGGCTGTGCCGATCGTCAGTGCGACGGCAAGAATCAGGATGAGTGCGGTGACGACGAATTCGCTGCGCCCGGACCAGAAGCTCGTGATTCGCACGGTCTCCGTTTCTCGGGTCGCGTCTAGCTGCGGTGCGCCTTCGGTGGCGGCGTTCATAGCCCCAGTCCTTCCACGAGTTCCTTGGTGGTCGCGATCTCGTCGGCCAGGAAGGCCTCGAATTCTTCGCCGACCATGAAGCTGTCCGTCCAGTTGTTGCGTTCCACCGCGTCCTTCCACTGCTCGGACGCGTGGAACTCCGTCACGATCGCTTCCAGTTCGGCGCGCTCCTCGTCGGTGATGCCCGGGGCCGCTACATAACCGCGCCAGTTGGCCATGGATGCATCGACTCCGGCTTCCTTGAAGGTCGGCACGTCCACGCCGGGAAGTCGTTCTTCCGATGAGATCGCCAGAGCGCGCAACGTGCCGTTCTCGATCTGGTCGGAGAGCTCGTTGTATCCGGAGACTGCGGCCTTTGTCGTGTTCGAGAGCACCGAGGTGATGGCCTCGCCGCCGCCGGAGTACGGGATGTAGTTGACGTCTTTCGGGTCGATGCCGACCTTCTCCGCGGCCATCCCCATGAGCAGGTGGTCGATTCCACCGAGTGAGCCGCCGGCGATCGAGGTGCCGCCGGGATCCTTCTTCCAGGAGTTGACGAAGTCTTCTAGCGTCTCGATCTCCGAGTCGCCCGGGACCACGATCACGGCATAGTCGTCGGCGAGGCGAGCGATCGGCTCGACGTCGTCCAGCGACGTTCCGGAGTCGGCCAGCTCGATCGCGCCGATCATGACGCCGCCGGTGACCATGAGCATGTCTGACCGACCCTGCATCTGCGCGAACTGGCTCAATCCGATGGTGCCGCCGGCGCCGGGGACGTTGACGACTTGCACGTTGTTGCTGATGCCGTCCGACTTGATGGCCTGCTGCGCCTCGCGGGCGAAGCCGTCCCAACCGCCGCCGGGTCCGGCTGGTGCCATCAGGACGAGTTTCGAGCGGGCCGTCGCTTCGCCGCCCGACGATGCCGCGCTCACGAGCGCGAGCACCGTGACGGCTGCGACGGCGACGCCGAAGGTCACTTGCTTCATGTTCTGCTTGCTCATAGGTGTCCGTAAGGTCGAGGGATGGTGATCGGTCACGTGTGACCGGGTCAGTCACAAGTTACTTTCGCAGGAAAGTGATCTCCAACACACCCTCAAGTGGCTTTGGGTCATAGTGGTGATAAGAAAAATAAAAGCAGGACCGCCGATCGATTCGTCGATCGGCGGCCCTGCAGCCTCCGGGGCGCGGGATGGCCTAACGCAACGGGATGAGGCCGAGGACGAGGGACAAGCCGAGGACGACCACGCTGAACGCCCACATCGGGAAGAAGGAGTACCGGATGTGCCGCCCCATGTCGGCGCCGGCGAGACCCAGACCGAGCCACAGCGAGGCGTTGAACGGACTGATGTAGGTACCGATGACGTTGCCGACGATCACGGAGTTCGCCACGGCCTCGGACCCGACCCCGGCCTGCGCAGCGATGCCGTCGACGACCGGGAGCAGCGCGAAGTAGTGTGCGTCCGTGCTCAGCAGCAGCTCGAGCGGCATGCCGAGGACGCCGACGATGATGTGCACGAAGGGAAGCGAGTTCTCCGGAAGGAGTCCGACGGCGTCGCTCGCCAGTGCGTCCAGCATGCCCGACTCGCTCATGATGCCTAGGAAGCAGCCGGCGGCGAGGATGATTGCGCCCGTGCCGACGGCGGCCCCTCCGTGTGCGCGGATGCGCGCCATCTGGTCCGAGACCTTGGGGTAGTTCAGCAGCAGGGCCGCGGCCAGGGCGAGCATGAAGGCCAGGCCGGGCGGGACGATGTCCGCCACGAGGACGCCGAGCGTGGCGAAGACCAGCGCCGCATTCGCCCAGAGTCGCCAGAGGGGACCCTCATTGGATTCGGCCGGCATCCGGCCGCCGAAGATATCGTCAGCGGGAGCGGCGCTGAACTCACGCGGCCCCTGACCCGTGTCGCCCGCGGAGGCGCCCCGCCCCGTCGTCGTGCTGGAACCGGCGCCGGCGGTGACCAGCTCGGACTCCTCGACGCGTTCCAGCTCGGCCTCGTGCCTGGCCGCGATGCGGCGCTTTTCGCGGTGGCCGAGGAGGACGGCCATGACGACGAGGAGCACCAGGCTGAGTACCTGCACCGGGATGAGCGACTGCCAGATGGCGACGGGGTCCATGCCGAGCGCGGCGCCGGAGCGCCCGACCGGGCCGCCCCACGGCAGCATGTTGAGGATGCCCATGCTGGTCCCGGAGAGCAGGAGCAGCAGGTACGGACTCATGCCGAGGTGCTTGTACAGCGGCAGGAGGGCGGGCAGCACGATGAGGTACGTTGAGGCGCCGGCGCCGTCCAGATGGCAGATCGTCGCCAACAGGACGGTGCCCACGCAGACGGCGATGACGTTGCCGCGAGTGAGTCGCACCGTGAGCCGGATCAGAGGGTTGAAGAGGCCGACGTCGTTCATGATGCCGAAGAACAGAATGGCGAAGACCAGCATCACGGCGACGTTCGTCACGTCGCCAATGCCGGTCTCGAAGAATTCGCTGATGTCCGCGAGACTGAAGCCGGCGACGAGGGCGCCGGCCAGCGGAATAGCCGTGAGCCCCACGACGGGGGCGATCCGGCCGAGGATCAGCAGGGTCGTCATCACGACGATCACGGCTAGTCCGATAAGGCTGAGCATGCTTCACTCCTGGAGTCGAGGTCAGGCCGGTGGGGGCCTGCGTGTGGCCTGCGTTACAGCGTAGAGTGATGGCCGCGGTCACATTTGCTTTGTTCACACTTGCCTCGTATTGGTCGTATTGGTCATGATGTGGGCTTGCCCCGACGGCAACGCACGGGTGCGCGGAGCGGCACGAACGGGTGCTCACGCAGACGAATAATGGAAGGAACGGGAGCCACATGGCGGAGGAGAGGCGGGGCGGGGTCCCCCTGGCCCGCTACCTGTTCCGATGGAATCTGATCCTGCTGGCCGGCGCAGTCGTTGTCGTGAGCGCGATCTGGGCGGTCACCGACTACCGCGAGAGCCGCAGCCAGTACGAGCAGCAGGTCCTCACGATGGCCGAGTCCGTCGCCGTGCTGCCCACCGTGCAGGACCTGCTGGCCGGGGAGGACCCCGAGCAGGAGCTCGCCGCTTTGGCCGAGACCCTGCGCCGCGCGTCCGGCATGCGCTACATCGTTTTCGTGGACGCGGACGGGATCCGCCGTTCGCACCCCGACCCCGAAGCGATCGGGCAGCCGCCGCGCATGGACCCTGGCCCGGTGCTGGACGGCCAGACGTGGACCGGCGTCGAGCGCGGCCCCGCGGGCCTCACGCTCCGCGCCCGGGTGCCCGTCCGGGATGCCGGCACGGACGACGTCGTTGGCTACGTCTCCGCGGGTATCCTCGCCTCCGAGGTCCGCGTCGCGTCGGTCGAGTCGATTCCGCTGATCCTGGGCGCTGCCGCCCTGGTGGTCGGGCTCGGCGGCGCCGGCGCCTACCTGCTCTCCCGCCGCCTCAAGGCCAAGACCCACGGGCTGGAGCCCGAGGAGATCGCCGCACTCCTGGACGGCCGCGAAGCGCTGCTCTATTCGATCGGCGAGGGCGTGATCGGCCTAGACCGCGAGTCGCGGATCGTTCTGGCGAACGACTCCGCGCGCGACCTGCTCGACCTTCCGGCGGCCCACCTCGGCCGGACCGTCGCCGAGCTCGGCCTCGAGCCCCGCGCCCGCGAGATCCTGGGCGGGACGGACGCGGCCGACGGCGAGCTGCTGGCCCTCGGCGGCCGCATCCTGGTCTGCGACCGCCGCCCCGTGCACGCGGGCGGCGGCGTCGTCGTGACCGTGCGGGACCAGACGGAGGTGGCGAGGCTGACCGATCAGCTCGACGGCGCGCATACCGTGACCAACGGTCTGCGGGCGCAGCGGCACGAGTTCGCGAACCGGATCCACACCGCCGCCGGCCTCCTCGAGCTCGGGGCCGTCGACGAGGCGAAGGACTACCTGACCGAGCTTTCGGTGGCCACCACGCGCACGGCCGCGGAGATCGCCGAGCGGATCGGCGACCTGGCCGTGAGCGCCCTGGTCCTGGCCAAGTCCGTGCAGGCGGCCGAGCAGGGCACGGACTTCGAGGTCTCCGCGCTGAGCAGCCTGCCCGAGGGGCTGCCGCCCGCCGTGCGCGACGACGTCCTGCTCGTCGTGGGGAACCTCGTGGACAACGCGGTCGACGCCGCAGGGCCCGGCGGCTGGGTCGAGCTCTTCGTCCTGTGGCACGACGTGGACGGCGGGGCCGGGATGATCGAGGTCCGCGTCACCGACTCCGGCCCCGGCATCGCGCCAGGGCTGGGCGAGGCCGTGTTCGCCGCCGGCACCAGCACCAAGGACGCCCCGGGTACCGATCGCCGCGGGCTGGGGCTGGCCTTGGTGCGGCAGATGTGTGTCCGGCGCGGCGGGACGGTCGAGGTGGACGACGACGGCGCCACGACCTTCAGCGTGTTCCTCCCCGTCGCCGGCGGGACCCAGGAGCCACCGCGCGGCCCGGCGCGCGAACGGCGGCAGTCGTGATCACTGTCCTCATCGTCGACGACGACGTCCGCGTGGCACGGAACCACCGCGAGCTGGTGGAGTCCCTGCCGGGCTACGTCGTGGCCGACGTCGCGCACACGGGGGCCGAGGCCCTCGCGGCCGTGCGGCGCGAAAAGCCCGACCTCGTGCTGCTGGACCTGTTCCTGCCGGACCGGTTCGGGCTGTCGCTGCTGCAGGAATTGCGCGGCCCCGGCAGTGAAGCCGAGTTCGGGGTGGTCGACGTCCTGGTCGTCTCTGCCCTGCGCGACATCGAGTATGTGCGTTCCGCACTGCACAGCGGGGCGGTCTACTACCTCATCAAACCGTTCTCGCTCGCGACGCTCCGGGACCAGCTGGAGCGTTACGCGGCGGCCCAGAAGAAGCTCGACTCCCTGCAGAACGCCGTCCAGGGGGACATCGACGCAGTGCTCGGCATGCTGCGCCCGCGCGCTGCCGCCCAACTGCCCAAGGGGCTGACGTCGGCGACCGCCGCGCGGGTGGCGGAAACGCTGCGCGGTGCCGACGGCGACCTGTCCGCGGTCGAGGTCTCGGAGCAGACGGGCATCGCGCGGGTCACGGCCCGGCGGTACCTCGAGCATCTCTGCACGGAGGGCCGCGCCGAGCTGAGCCTGCGCTACGGATCCGGCGGGCGGCCCGAGCACAGGTATCGGTGGGTCTCGTGATCCAGAGCAGACAGCGGCGCCGGCTGAGGACCCGCTTGGCGGGCCTGCAGATCGCGATCGTGCTCGGGCTGGTCGTCGCGGTGGCCGCCGTCGTGATGGTCTTCGAGGACCGGCGCATTCAGGACGCCGCGTACGAGCGGGCCCGCACCGTCGCCCTCGAGGTCGCTGATGAGCCAGAGGTGTACGAGGCACTCAACACCGACGCCGCCGTCGACGTGATCGCGCCGCTGGCCCGCCTCGCGCAGGAGGCCTCCGGCGTCGACTACGTGGTGGTCGTCGGGCTCGATGACGTCCGCGTCGCGCACCCGGACCCGGAGCGGATCGGCGAGCCCGTCTCCACCGATCACGCACTCGTCCGTGAGGGCCGCTCTTTCCGCGGTGTCGAGCGCGGCACGATCGGCGTGACGCTGCGCGTGAAGGAGCCGATCTACCACGGGGACGAAATCGTCGGCACTATCTCCGTGGGCATCCTGCAGTCGGAGGTGCGCGCCGACCTGGCCGCCGTCGTCCTTGGCTTCGCCCCCTGGATCCTCGGCGCGGCCGGCGTCGGAACGCTCGTGAGTCTTGCGGCCGCCCGCTCGATCCGCCGCCGCATCTTCGGCGTCGAGCCTGACGAGGTCGCCGCACTGCTGCAGTCGCAGAACGCACTGCTCTATTCGGTGCGCGACGGCGTCGTCGGCGTCGACGCGACCGGTGCCATCACGCTGCTCAATGCCGAGGCCGCACGCCTGCTGGGCCTCGGCGACGAGGCGATCGGGCGCGATGCCGCTGAGGTCCTCGACCCGCTCCTCGGCCCGTTGCACGACGACGATGGCGCTCGGCAGGTGCTCGTCGGCGAGCGGGTGCTGGTTGTCTCCCGGCGCACGGCCTTCGATTCAGTGCGCGGCGCCGAGGTCGGCTACACGCTGACCCTGCAGGACCGCACGGTGCTCGAGGCCACCCTGCGCGAGCTGGCCGGCCAGCGCGGGCTCGCGGACGCCCTGCGCTCGCAGACCCATGAATTCGCGAACCGGCTGCACGTGTTGTCGGGCTACCTCTCCGTCGGCGCGCACGCGGAGGCGCAGGAGTACATCCGCCGGATCGCCGGGCCGGCGGAGGTCACGGCCGCCGTCGTCTCCGAGCCGGGCGTGTCCGGGGTGCTCGCCGCGAACGCGGCCGTCGCGCGCGAGCACGGCGTCGAGTTCCGCGCCGATCCGGATTCTCGCACCGAACCCGGCTGGACGGCCGATGACGACGCGCTCACGGTGCTCTCCAACCTGCTCAGCAATGCGATCGAGGCCGCGGGCGACGGCGGCCGGGTCGAGGTGTACTTTGCCGCGGGTGGGCGGGGCGTCACGTTGCGGGTCGGGGACAGCGGCCCCGGCATCGCCGACGAGGACGTCGAGTCCGTCTTCACGCGCGGCGTCACCACGAAGGACGAGACCGATGCGCCGCACGGAATCGGGCTCGCGCTCGTCGACCGGATCGTCACCCGGCACCGGGGCACGGTCGACGTCGGCCGCTCACACCTCGGCGGGGCCGAGTTCGCCGTTGCATGGCCCGCAGGGGACCCAGGGAAGGAACAGGTGAGGCCATGAACCACCAGATCCGCACGCTCATCGTCGATGACGACCCCGACGTGCTGAGCATGCACCGGCTCTTCGTCGAGTCCATCGACGGCTTCGAGGTCGCGGGGACCGCCGCCCGCGCTGCCGAAGCGACGGCCCGGCTGGAGGCCGCGCCCGACATCGACCTAGTCCTGCTCGACGTGCACCTCCCCGACGGCAATGGCGTCGATGTGCTCACGGAGCTCCGCGCCCGGCACCCGCACGTTGGGGTCATCATGATCACCGCGGCGGCCGAGGCCGCGACCGTGCGCGCGGCGATCGGCCGGGGGATCGACGGCTACCTCGTCAAACCGTTCACGGTCGAGGACTTCCGCCGCCGGCTCGCCGCCTTCCGCGCCGGGCGTCAGCAGGATCCGGGGCGGCTGGCGCAGGCCGAGATCGACGCGCTCATGGGGGAGACGACGACGGCGCCCGCCGCCGTCGTGCAGCCCGCGGCCACGCTGCCGAAGGGCTATTCGCAGCCAACCCTCGACCTCGTGGCCGCCGCCGTCAAGGGCGCCGCTGAGGACGTTTCCGCGGCCGAGGTGGGGGAGGCGTGCGGGATCTCACGGGTCAGCGCGCGGCGCTACCTGGACCTGCTGACGCGGCGCGGGCAGGCCGAGCTGAGGCCGCGCTACGGCTCGGCGGGACGGCCCGAGCACCGGTACCGCTGGATCTAGAGCGGGTGGGTGGCTCCCGCTTCGCCGCGGCGGGACGTACCGGCCACTGCGCGCAGCGCGTGCAAGAACGGCTCGACCAACGGGTTATCAGCGCCGGCCCTGGTGGCGGAGACGATTTTCCGTCTCGGCATGGGCTGCGCGACGGGGAGCGCGACGATGCCTTCGCGACCGTGCTGGAGCGAAATCTCCGGGACCATGGCGACGGCCAACCCGGCCGAGACGATCCCTTTGACCGTGCCTAAATTATTGCTCCGGAAGGCGATGTCCGGAGTGAATCCGTGCCGCCCGCACAGGGCGAGCAGGCAGTGGTGCGACGGCGTCTCGGGGCGGTGAGCGACCCAGCGCTCGGAACGGAGGTCGCCGAGGTCTACGGATGTTTTGCGGGCGAGGCGGTGCTTCGCCGGGGCCACTAGGAACAGGTCCTCGGTCATGACCTCCGTGAGTTGGAGATTGGTCGGGAAGTCGGGGGCAACCAGGTCGTACTGGAAGCCCAGGGCGATATCGAGGCTGCCATCCGAGACTCGGGGGAAGAGCTCGTAGGGCTCGCCCTCGTCGAGGGTGATTTTCACGTCGCGTCGGCGGACGAGGAACCGGGCAATGGCCTGACCGAGAATGGGCCCACCTGCCGAATCGAAGGTGCCCGCGCGCAGCGTCCCGGTCTGGCCGGCCCCGAGTCGCGCCATGTCGATCTCGACCTGGTTGAGCAGGTCGACGACTTCCGCCGCGCGGTGCTGGAGGTACAGCGCGGCCTCCGTCGGGATGACCCTTCGGGCCTCGCGCTCGAACAGCCGGATGCCGAGCGAGCGTTCGAGGGCGGACATCTGCTGCGAGACCGCCGATGCGGTGTACCCGAGCTCCCGCCCGGCAGCGGCGAACGAGCCGGTGGAAACCACGGCGTGCATGGTCTTGAGGGTTCTGGTGTCGATGGCCACCGGGCGAGCCTACCGCCGAAATGGTGTGAGCATAAGCACATCTGGGGGACAGGCGTCTCATCTCTTATCCAACCTGGCTGGTACGGCCCGACGCCGTCGTGGAGGGTTGATACCCAGATCACATCACCGCACCTCATGACGAAGCCAGGGAGCCCCGATGTCCACCACAGCGGACACATCAACAGTCATCGTCTTTCTTGTCTACCTGCTGGCCGTGCTGCTGATCGGCACGTGGGCCTACCGCAAGAACGCTGGGATGAGCGACTTCGCCATCGGCGGCCGCCGCCTGGGCACGTTCGTCACGGCGGTCAGCGCCAAGGCCACGGACTCGAGTCAGTGGGTCTTCTTCGGCCTGCCGGGAGCCTTCTACCTGTCGGGGATGAGCAACATCTGGTTGATCGTCGGACTGACGCTCGGCTTCTATCTCAGCTGGCGGGTCCTCGCCGGCAGGCTGCGGGAGTATTCGGCCAAGTACAGCGATTGGCGGAGTAACGAAGCCGGCGAGTCGGTGACCCTCCCGGGGTTCTTCGCGAACCGGTTCCACCACAACTCGCTCCGCTGGGTCTCGGCCCTCGCGATCATCTTCTTCTACGTGATCTACCTCGGGTCAGCCTTCATCGCCACCGGCGTGATCTTCTCGAAGATCTTCGGTACCTCGACGACGACGGGAACTCTCGTCGGCGCGGCGGTGGTCATGATCTACTCGTCGCTCGGCGGCTACCTGGCCAGCAGCTATACCGACGTGATTCAGGGATTCATCATGTTCTTCAGCCTGATGATCCTGTCGACCGTGGCCATCGCCAAGGTCGGCGGCGTCGGCGGGCTCGTCGACGCGGTGCAAGCCGAGAATCCCGATCTCGGGTCGGCTCTCGCCGGAGTCGCCCTGGTCGACGGCAGCTGGCAGACGGTGAGCTCCGTGTCCTTCGTGGCGGTCGTCTCCGGCCTCGCCTGGGCCGTCGGCTACTTCGGCTCGCCGCACATCCTCGCCCGGTTCATGGGTATGCGGAAAGTCGAATCTGCCCGAAACGGTGCCCGTGTGGGCGTCTTCCTGTCGATCACGCTGCTCGGCTCGGCGGCTGTCATCGGCTTCTCGGCGATCGCGATCTTCGGGACGGACCTCGCCAACCCGGAGGACGCCTACATCTCGCTGGTCGCGGAGCTGATGCCGACGTGGGTCGCCGGGATCTTCCTGGCTGGTGTCCTCTCGGCCGTGATGAGCACCGCCGACTCTCAGCTCGTCGTGGCGTCGGCGACCCTGACCGAGGACTTCTACCGGACCTTCATCAATCGCGAGGCGCCGGAGAAGCAGCTGATCTGGCTGAGCCGAGTCGCAGTGCTGCTCTGCACGGCGATCGGCGTGGTCGTCGCGCTGCAGGGTGGCAAGGTCCTCGACCTCGTCGGCTACGCCTGGGCGGGCTTCGGGGCCAGTTTCGGGCCCGTCCTCCTGGCCGCGCTCTATTCACGCCGGACCACCTGGTTCGGTGCCCTGCTCAGCATCATCGCCGGCGGCGCCACGGTCGCCCTCTACCGCCAGTTCGACACCATCGGACTCTACGAACTGATCCCCGGCTTCATCGCCGGCCTGCTCGGCCTGTGGATCGGAAACCGCTTCGGACCTCAGCAGAACGAGGCCGTTACCGGAAGCTTCGACGTCGTGACGGCCAAATAGCACCCGTCGCGACTGACTAACCCGGTGCGGCGCCACCTGCTGCACCGCACAACAGCCGCGGTCCGACCCGCGGAGAAGGAGAACCGACATGCCCAGCCTCGATATCAACGTCACTGACGGAATCGGCATCATCACGCTCAACAATCCGGACGCCCTCAACGCGTGGACCCAAGACATGCAGCGCCGGATGGCTTCCGCGCTAACGGAGCTCGACGCCGATCCGGCGGTCGAGGCCGTCGTCATCACCGGCGAGGGAGAGCGCGCCTTCTGCGCGGGCCAGGACCTCAAGGAGGTGGCCGGATTCACCGAAGACAGCGTCGAGGAGTGGCTGGGCATCTTCTACCAGGTCTATGACGCCGTCCTGTCTTGTTCGAAGCCGGTCATTGCCGCGCTCAACGGTGTGACAGCCGGTTCCGGCTACCAGCTCGCGCTCCTCTGCGACCTGCGGATCGCCCACCCCGGTGTCCGTATCGGTCAGCCCGAGGTGAAGTCGGGGATCCCGAGCATCACCGGCCTGTACCTGACCTGGCAGTCGCTCGGCCACAGTAAAACCGCCGAGATGATGCTGACCGGCCGCCTCCTCGATGCGGACGAGGCCAAGCAGCTGGGACTGATCGCCGAGCTTCACCCGGCCGCGGACGTTCTTCCCCGCAGCATCGAACTCGCCAGAGAACTGGCGGCGCTGCCGAAGCATGCCTTCTCGTCCACCAAGAGGCGCATCCGGGACACGCTCATGCCAGGCCTTGAGGAGGCGTTCGACGCCGCCCTCGCGATCGACCAGCAGGCGTACGGCGACGGAGAACCGCAGCGCACCGCGGGGGACTTCGTCTCGAAGAAGGGGGCCTAGCAGCGGTGGGCGAAAACACGACCACTGTCGAAGAGGCACAGGAGTTCATTCACGGCCCCGGGCTCGCGGAGGCGCTTCAGCGGCTTGCCCGCACCGCGCCGGACCGGGTCTACCTGCGAGACCGCGAGCGGTCCGTCACCGCCGCCGAGCTCAACGGCCGGGTCGACGACGCAGCCGCGCGGCTTGCCGAGCTCGGCGTGATCGCGACGTCCAGAGTGGCCATCGCGCTCCCGGTGGGGGTAGATCACGTGGTGCTCATCTTCGCGCTGCTGCGTCTCGGCGCGTTGTGGATACCGCTCAACACACAGCTCAAGGGCGAGCCGCTCGTGCACCAGTTGGGGGACTCGCAGGCGACGGACGTCGTCGTGGAGGCTCGGGGCCTCCTTGCGGGTCACCTGCCGGACACCGAGACGGCCGACGTCGCACTGCCGGGGGCGACCGATGGACCCTTGACGATCTTCCGCCTCGCGGCCCCGGCCGGTGGACAGGGAGATCGTCGCGGTGCCGCACTGCTGATGTACACCTCGGGGACCACCGGGCCGCCCAAGGGGGTGCTAGTCAGTGAGACGATGTTGCGCGCCGCCGTCCTGGGAGCAATCGAGGTCACGGGCCCGGAGCCGGGTGACGTGTTCTACGTGTGGGAGCCCCTCTTTCACATCGGCGGGGCCCAGGTGGTGTTCGTCCCGCTGTACCGGGAGATCACCTTGGCGCTGGCCCCGAAATTCAGTGCCTCGCGCTTCTGGCGGGACGTGGTGGACTTCTCCGTCACACACATCCACTATCTCGGCGGAGTGCTTCAGATCCTGCTGCAGCAACCCGTGACGGACGCGGAGCGGGACAACCGTGTCCGCGTGGCCTGGGGTGCGGGCGCCACCGTGGAAGTCCGCGCGGCGTGTGCGCAGCGCTACGACTTCGCTCTGCACGAGTGCTACGGAATGACCGAAACGTCCAGCATCGTCACGTTCAACCGCCACGAGTCCGACGGCGGCATCGGCCACCCGCTGCCCTGGGTCGACATCGACGTCGTCAACGACGCCGGTCTCGCGAGCGGTACCGGGCCGGCCCAGGGGGGCGAGATCCTCGTGAAGGGCCGCATCGAAGGGCTGTTGACCCCCGGCTATCTCGGCCGGCCGGAGGCCACGGAATCGGCTCGTCGGGGCCAGTGGTTCCGCACCGGGGATCACGGTCGGTTCGATAGCCGCGGCAGGCTTCACTTCCTGGGCCGCGGCAGCGACAGCATCAGGGTCCGTGGGGAGAACGTCTCCGCGTGGCAGGTAGAGAACGTCTTCGCGCTGCACCCGGGCATCGACCGCTGCGCGGCGGTCGGCGTCGAGGCCGACATCGGTGAGCAGGAGATCCTGCTGCTGGTCACCCGGGCCGAGGGGAACGAGGCCGATCCCGCGGAATTGCTGGAATGGGGGGCCGGGCAACTCCCGCGCTTCCAGGTTCCTCGATACATCAAGGTCGTCCCCGAGATGCCGCTGACGCCGAGCCAGCGCGTGGCCAAGCATCGCTTGCCCCGGGATCTGGATTCCGCCGTCGAACTGCCGAGGTAGCCAAGGCAACTGTCAGCTCGGTGGGCCGCCCACCTGCCCCGGCGATTGGCCGAGCGCGTGCGGGGCATGGGGTCGTCGTACTCATCCGCGACGGACTCTCCTCGGGGTGCGGTGAACTCGTCGGGCGCAGGGGTGTTGGTGCCGCGTGCCGTTCGCGCTGATAGGCTGGGAACAGACTTTCCGCGTCATTCGGCGCGCCTTGGGCGATTTGCGTCGCCGCTTTCCACTGAAAATCCAATAAAGGATGAGATGACAAAACGTCACCCCCGCAAAACTCCGCCGCAGCTGAAGAAGGGCGCGATGCGCTGGGTCGCTCTCGGCGGCCTCGGCGAAATCGGCCGCAACATGATGGTCTTCGAATACGGCGGCAAGCTGCTCATCGTCGACTGCGGCGTCCTGTTCCCCGAGGAGCAGCACCCCGGCGTCGACCTGATCTTGCCGGACTTCAGCTACCTGCGCGGTCGCTGGAAGGACGTCGTCGGCCTCGTGCTCACGCACGGCCACGAGGACCACATCGGCGGTGTCCCGTACCTGCTCAAGGAGCACCGCGAGATCCCGATCTACTCGGCCAAGCTGACGCTTGCGTTCCTGAAGAACAAGCTGACCGAGCACCGCATCAACAACGTCAAGCTGAACCAGGTCCGCGAGGGCGACAAGCGCAAGCTTGGCCCGTTCGAGCTCGAGTTCCTGGCCGTGAACCACTCCATCCCGGACGGCCTGGCCGTCTCCGTGAAGACTCCCGCCGGCTCCTCGCTGGTCACCGGCGACTTCAAGATGGACCAGTTCCCGCTGGACAAGCGCATCACCGACCTCGCCGGCTTCGCGCGCCTCGGCGAGGAGGGTGTGGACCTGTTCCTGCCGGACTCCACCAACGCCGAGGTCCCGGGCTTCATGGCCGCCGAGGCGGACCTCGTTCCGGCGATCGACAACGTGATCCGCACGGCCCCGCGCCGTGTGATCGTCTCTTCGTTCGCCTCGCACGTGCACCGCATGCAGCAGGTCATCGACGTCGCCCACAAGTACGGCCGCAAGGTCGCGTTCCTGGGCCGCTCGATGGTCCGCAACATGGGTCTGGCTGGCGAACTCGGCTACCTGAACATCCCCAAGGGTGTGCTGGTCGACTTCAAGGAGCTCGACAAGCTCCCGCCGCACAAGTGCGTCATCATCTGCACGGGTTCGCAGGGTGAGCCGATGGCCGCGCTGGCTCGCATGGCCAACCAGGATCACATGGTCGACCTCGTCGAGGGCGACACCGTCCTGCTGGCCTCCTCGCTCATTCCGGGCAACGAGTCGGGCATCTACCGCCTGATCAACGACCTGACGAAGCTGGGCGCCAACGTCGTGCACAAGGGCAACGCCAAGGTGCACGTCTCCGGTCACGCCTCCGCCGGCGAGCTGGTGTACTGCTACAACCTCGTGCGCCCGAAGAACGTCATCCCGGTGCACGGCGAGCACCGCCACCTCAAGGCGAACGCCGAACTGGCGATCCGCACGGGGGTCGAGCGGGACAACACCCTGATCATCGAGGACGGCGTCACCGTCGACCTCGAGAACGGTGTGGCCCGCATCAGCGGTTCGGTGCCGGCGTCGTACGTGTACGTCGAGAACAACGTGGCCGGTGCCGCGACCGACGAGGAGCTCGCCCACCGCGTGCGCCTCGGCGAAGAGGGCGCCGTGACCGTGCTGGCGATCATCGACCCGGACACCGGCGAGATGGAAGACGAGCCGGAGTTCTTCCCGGTCGGCTTCGACCTGACGGACGCGCAGATCGAGAAGGCCGTCGGCATCGTCGAGAAGGCGCTCTCGCGCCTGAAGGAGAAGACCGGCCCGGAGGCGGAGAAGCAGATCGCGCAGGCGCTGGTGCGCTGGGCGGATCGCGCGATCCGCCGCCGCCCGCACTTCACGGTCATCACCGTCGACGCGTAGGTCACGACGGACGAAGTGCCCGTCCCGGAGGAATCCGGGGCGGGCGCTTCGTCGCTTAACGGGCGGAGCTCAGTAGCGCTCGGGCTGCTCGCCGAATTTGAAGTGTCGTCCAGTGATCGTCGACGGAGTGATGTCCACGTAGAAGTCCTTGTACGTAGGAATCCACGTCTTGAGGTTGAGCGCTTCTGCCGCCGCGATGTCAGCGCTGTGCTCGAGCACCCGCGCGGTGCCCTTGAGTACGACGCTCCAGGCCTCGTCGGAGGTGATGCCGTCGGCCTGGAAGACCACGTTCTCGTTGATGGTCAGTTCCGCGAGTTTCGTGCCCGGGGCAGTGCGCAGGAGAATTCGCCCGTCGTGCGCCCGGAAGTTGATGGGGAAGATGTCCATCACGCCCGCAGCGTTGAGGACCAAGCGACCGTGCTGGGTGTGCTCAAGCAACTTCCAGCACTGTTCATCGTCGAGGACAAGGACCGGGTCATCATGATCGAACATCATGATGACAACTCTCCACCCCCTGCCCCCGGAAGTAAAGACTCCGTGAGGCATGGCCGCTCATATCCTGCAGGGCTGTTCCCGACGGCCAGTGACGTCAGCCAATCGTCGTCAGCTCGGCCAGGGATTCCGCGAGGCGGTCGACGAGGATCTCGGCCTGGTCCTGCTCGATGACCATCGGCGGGCGCATCTTCAGGACGTTGTCGTAGCGACCGATCTTGCTGATCAGGACACCTTTCTCCCGCATCTTCTCGGTCAGGGCCCGCGTCGCGTCGGCGGCCGGCGACCCGTTGTCGTGCACCAGATCGAGGCCGAAGAACAACCCGTGCCCGCGCACCGAGGCGACCAGCGGGTGCTCCGCGGCCAGCTCGCGCAGGCGGGAGGCGACGAACGCTCCGGTCTCGTGCGCGCGTGGCATGAGTCGTTCGTTGTTCATCACCTCGAGCACAGCCAGCCCGGCGGCCGAGGAGACGGGGCTGCCGGCGAAGGTGTTGAAGTACATGTTGTGCCGGCCGAACTCGTCGAGCAGCTCCGCCGTCGTCACAACGGCGCCGACCGGGTGGCCGTTGCCCATGGGTTTGCCGAGCGTGACCAGCTCGGGGGAGAGGCTGAAGAGCTCGTGACCCCACATCGCGTCGCCGAGCCGGCCGAAACCGGACTGCACCTCGTCGGCGATGACGAGTCCTCCGGCCGCGCGGACGCGGGCCGCGAGCCCTTCGACATAGCCGGCGGGAGGGGTGAGCAGACCCTCGGTCGAGAAGAGCGGGTCGAACAGGGTGGCCGAGACCCCGAACCCGGCCTCCTGCAGCGACGCGATCGCCTCGTCGACCTCATCCAGGGCACGGGTGCACTCCTGTTGCGCCTCGGCCTCGCTCAGGCCGGTGCCGTCCGGGATGCGCACGGCGCGGACGTGGGCGCCGAGCGGCTCGCGGACGGCCAGGCCCGTGGTCAGTTCCGCCAAAGAGGTCGTGTTGCCGTGGTAGCTGAAGTCGGACACGAGGACGCCGGTGCTGCCCGTGTGCTGGCGGGCCAGACGCAGGGCCAGCTCGTTGGCCTCGGAGCCGCTGTTGACGAGGAAGAGCCGGTCGAGCCGCTCGGCGAACGTGCCCAGCAGCGCCTCGGCGTAGTCGACGACGACGTGGTTGAGGTAGCGCGTGTGCAGGTTCAGCGTGCGCAGTTGTCCGCTGATAGCGTCCGCGACCACGGGGTTCGCGTGCCCGACGTGCGGGACGTTGTTGTACCCGTCGAGGTAGGTGCGCCCTTGCGCATCCGTGAGCCAGACCCCCTGACCCGAAACCAGCTCGAGGGGTTCCCGGTAGAAGAGCGGGGAGTGCTCGCCGAGGGTCGCGTAGCGGCGCGCGAGCAGATCTGCGGTGTCGGCGTCAGTCATGACGGTCCTTTCTAACGGGCTAACGGGTGTCTTCGGCGGCGATCAGGCCGCGGGCGAGGTGGCGGATGGCGTCGACTTGGGCCTCGACGACCTCGGGGGCGACGGCCGAGCGGGCCGCCGAGGCGCGCAATGCGCCGGAGAAGGCGGTGGTCAGGGCGTCGAGGTCGGCGCCGGCGGCGAGCCGTCCCGCGTCGCGCTCGGCAGCTAGGTCTGCGCGGATGAGGTCCTCGAACGCCGCAGAGGTCCCGCCGGTCACGCCGTCCAGGAGGGGGACGACGTCGGCTGCGGTGTTGCCGTAGAAGCGCCCTGAGGGTGAAGCGGTGCGTTCCGTCAGGGCGCGGGCGAGGGCCGCGATCCGGTCGGGGGCGCCGTGCTCGAGGTCGCGCAGGGCGCGCCCGCGCTCGTCGACCTCCTCGGCGACGCGCAGGTAGACCGCGCGGACGATCTCCTCGCGGCCGCCGGAGAAGTGCGCGTACAAGGTGCCCCGGGCGAGGCCGGCGCGGCGGCTGAGTTCCTCGAGCGTCGTGGCGGCGTAGCCTCCGTCGCCCAGAGCCTCGGCGGCCGCGTCGAGGATGTCGGCGCGGGTGCGCAGCCGGTTCCGCTCCCGCAGGGGCAGTGGCGCCGTCGTCGTGCTCATGTTTCCTCCTCTATCGGTTCCGTCGGACCCAGCATAGACGCCAACGGCAAAAAAATGAACAGTCGTGTTCAGTTGACATACGCGACGTTCACTTTTACCTTGGTGTGATCCGGACCATACACAAGGAGTCGCATGAGACTGCAGGCAGCCACCGAACTCGTCGAGCGGGCCCTCGGGCGCTACGGCCTCCGCGGGGACGGCGATATCGAGCTGGTCAAGTACCGCGAGAACTACGTCTTCAAGCTCAGTCGGCCCGCCGGCTCCTTTGCGATCCGGGTGCACCGCGTCGGCTATCACAACGCTGCGGAGATCCGCACCGAGATCGCGTACCTCGACGCGCTGGCCGAGCGCGGGCTGCCCGTCCCGCACCTCGTGCGCACGCTCGACGGCGAGCTGGTGTGCGCCGAGGAGCTCGACGGGGAGACGGTCTTCGTCGACGTCCTCGAGTGGGTCGAGGGCGCGACGCCCCTCGGCGACATCGCGACCGGGCTCGACGGCACCAGCACTCTGGCGCCGGCCGACTTTCGGTCCCTCGGCGAGCGGCTCGGCGAGCTGCATCTTGCGCTCATCGACCTCGGCCGGCTGCCGGGCTATCGCCGCGGCTCCTGGGATGCGGCGGGTCTCGCCGGAACGGATCCACTGTGGGGTGACCCCCGCGGCGTCGACGGCCTCTCCGCGCCGGACGCCGAGACGCTCGGGGCCGCGCTCGCCGCGCTCGAGCGGGACCTGGGCGACCTGCCGCGCGACGAGCAGCACTTCGGCGTCATCCACGCCGACCTGACGCCGGAGAACGTCCTGGTTCGCGGGGGCGACATGGTGCTCATCGACTTCGACGATTTCGGGGAGGGGTGGCACCTGTTCGACCTGGCCACCGTCTTGTTCTTCTACACGCGGCACCCGCGCTTCGAGGATTTCCGCGCCGGGCTGTTCGCCGGGTACGAGGCGGTGCGCGGCGTGCCGACCGAATTCTTCGCGGCCTGGGATACGCTCCTGCTCGCGCGGGCCATGACCTATCTCGGCTGGGCCGGGCAGCGCTCCGGCGACGTCGAGGCGACATTCATCGCCGAGCGCGTCGCGCCTTTCGTGGTGCGGATGGCCGCGGACTATCTGGGCGCCCGCGCCGGCGGACGGGCGGTGCGGCCATGACCGCGCCCAAGGTCGCGCTCGTGACTGGCGGCGGCACCGGTATCGGTGCCGCGGCGGCGGAACGACTGGCCGCCGACGGCTACCGCGTCGCCGTCACGGGCCGGCGCGAAGGCCCACTGGCCGAGGTGGCGGAGCGCATCGGCGCCCTGTCACTGCCCGGCGATATGACGGACTCGGCGAGCGTCGCCGGCGTCGTCGACGCGGTGATCGCGGCGTACGGCCGGCTCGACGTCGTGGTCGCCAACGCCGGGGGCCACGGTTTCTCCGCGGTGACGGACACGGACGACGACGCCTGGCGCGCGAGTCTCGATGCGAATCTGACGACCGCGTTCACGGTGTGCCGGCGCGCGCTGCCCGAGCTCGCCCGGAGTGCGGGCGCGATCGTCGTCATGTCCTCGCTGGCCGGGCTCCGCGCGGGGCCAGCGGTCGCCGGATACACCGTCGGCAAGCACGCACTCATCGGCCTGACCCGCTCCATGGCCCGGGACTTCGGCCCCCGTGGCGTGCGCGTGAACGCCGTCTGCCCGGGTTGGGTGCGCACGCCCATGGCGGACGCGGAGATGGACGAGCTCGCGCAGGCGGCCGGAATTGCTGGGCGCGAGGAGGCATACGCGCTCGTCACCGAGAACGTTCCGCTGCGTCGGGCTTCCGAGCCGGCCGAGATTGCCGGGGTCATCGCCTTCCTCGCCTCGGCGGATTCGTCCTACATCACCGGGGCGACGATCGTCGCCGACGGTGGTGCGCACATCGTGGACGTGCCGACGCTGGCGTTCGACGCCCTCGGCTAGGCGGCCGGCGGCCGAGGGTGGTTGAGGTCACATTGATAGTGCGTCGACGTGTCGCTAGTTTGGTAAGGTAAGGCTTACATAAGCGAATTATGCTTATGAAGTTTTCCCTATCACT
This sequence comes from Kocuria rosea subsp. polaris, assembly GCA_023896275.1. Lineage (GTDB taxonomy): Bacteria > Actinomycetota > Actinomycetes > Actinomycetales > Micrococcaceae > Zhihengliuella > Zhihengliuella polaris_A. The sequence goes on from MLDA01000002.1 coordinate 102,811, forward strand.
CCGGAAGGTCACCATGCCCCTCGATCGACCCGCCCCGCTGCGCGCTGGCAACACCTCTACTCCTCGCAACTCACGGCGCGGCGGTCTCCTGGCCGCCGCAGCAGCCGTCGTGCTGCTCGCCTCGGCGTGCGCTCCCGGCGCGGCGGCGCCGGGCGGCGACGATACGCCGTCGGAGGGGGCCACGACGATCGAGCACGCGTTCGGCAAGACCGTGATCGACGGCAAGCCCGAGCGCGTCGCGACCGTTGCGTGGGGCAACCACGAGGTCCCCCTCGCGCTCGGGGTCGTGCCTGTCGGCATGGCCGCAACGACCTGGGGCGACGACGACGGCAATGGCGTGCTGCCGTGGGTCGAGGAGCGGCTCGAGGAACTCGGCGCGGAAACACCGGTCCTCTTCGACGAGTCCGACGGCATCGATTTCGAGGCCGTCGCGGACTCAGACCCGGACGTCATCCTCGCCGCGTACTCCGGGCTGAGCAAGGAGGACTACGACACCCTCAAGGACATCGCACCCGTGGTCGCCTACCCGGACAACGCGTGGGGCACCGACTGGCGCGAGACGATCACGATGAACGCCGCCGGCATGGGCATGGCCGCGGAGGGCGAGGCGCTCGTCGCCGAGTACGAGGACCTCATCGACGAGAAGACGGCCGACCACCCGGAACTCGCCGGCAAGGCCGCCATGCTGCTGACCCACGTCGACGAATCCGACCTGTCGACGGTGAGCTACTACTCGACGCTCGACACCCGCGTGAAGTACTTCGAGGACCTCGGCCTGACCTCGCCTGCGAGCGTCATCACCGAGTCGGAGGCCAACGGCACCTTCGCCGTCGAACAGTCCGCGGAGACCGCAGACGAGTTTGCCGACGCCGAACTGATCGTCACCTACGGCGGCGAGGAGTTGATCGATGCGCTCGAGGCCGACCCGATCCTCTCGCAGATGCCCGCCGTCGAGAACAAGGCCGTCGTCGCCCTGCCCGGCGACCAGCCGATCGGCAACGCCGCCAACCCGACCGCGCTGTCACTGCCATGGTTCCTGGACGATTACCTGAAGCTGCTCTCCGACGCCGTTGAGTAGCCCCGCCGTCCACGCCCGACCGGGCGTGCGGCGGAGCGCGTGGGCGCTGGCCCTGCTCGGCGCGATCGCCGTGCTGGCCCTGCTGTCCGTGGCGTTCGGCGCGCGCGTCGTCGGTTTCGACGACGTGCGTGCCGGGCTCACCGGGTCCGTCGACGGGTTCGGTGCGGCCGCTGTCGCCAAGCGCGTGCCCAGGACCCTCCTGGCCCTCGTGGCCGGGGCGGCCCTCGCCGTATCCGGGGTGGTCATGCAGGGTGTGACCCGTAATCCTCTCGCCGACCCCGGCATCCTCGGCGTCAACATGGGGGCGGCCCTTGCCGTCGTGGTCGGTATCGCCCACTTCGGCCTGCGCTCGGCGACGAGTTTCATCTGGGTCGCGATCGCCGGGGGCGCACTCGCCGCATTGATCGTCTACGCGATCGCCTCGCTGGGGCCGAACGGATTCCACGCGGGCGCCGCCACGCCGCTCAAGCTGGCCCTCTCCGGGGCCGCGGTCTCGGCGGCGCTCGCGTCGTTCGTGTCCGCCGTTGTCCTCGGGCGCAACGACATCGCCTCCAGTGCGCGCTCCTGGCAGATCGGCGGCGTCGGCGGGGCGGACTTCGGCTCGATGGCCGCGGTCGCGCCCTTCCTCGTCGGAGGGCTGGCGATCAGCATGCTCGCTGCGAAGGCGCTGAACTCGCTCGCACTCGGCGATGAGCTCGCGGCCGGCCTCGGCGAACGCGTGGGCCTGGCCCGCGGGCTGGCTTCGCTCGGGGCGATTGTCCTCGCCGGCGCCGTCACGGCGCTGACCGGGCCGATCGGGTTCGTCGGGCTTGTCGTCCCGCACGTCGTCCGGCTGCTCGTCGGTTCCGACCACCGGTGGCTCCTGCCGCTCTCCGCGCTTGCGGGGGCCGCGCTGCTCACCGCCGCGGACGTCGTCGGCCGCGTCGTGGCGCGCCCCGCCGAGATCGATGTCGGCATCGTCACCGCCCTCGTGGGCGCCCCGTTCTTCATCTACATCGTCCGGAGGCAGAAGGTGCGCGAGCTGTGAGCACGACGTCGTCGCGCACCCGCGCCGCGTCGGTCACGCTCATCCTGATTGCGGCCGTCGTCGTGTTGTATCTGCTCAATCTCATGGTGGGCCGCACGTTCTATCCGCTGGCGGACGTCGTCGCCGTCGCCCTCGGCTCCGACGTCGACGGCGCGAGTTTCACCGTCGGTCGGCTGCGCCTGCCCCGGGCGACTCTCGGGCTGCTCGCCGGGGCCTCGTTCGGGCTGGCCGGCGTCTGCTTTCAAACCCTGCTGCGTAACCCGCTTGCGAGCCCGGACGTGATCGGCATCAGCGCGGGAGCGAGCACCGCGGCCGTGTTCGGGATCGTGTTCTTCGGACTGTCGGGGGCCGCGGTCGCCGGGCTGTCCGTCGTCGCCGCCCTCGTCGTCGCCGCGGTGATCTACGCGCTGTCCGCGCGCGGCAGCGCGACCGGCACGCGCCTGATCCTCATCGGCATCGGCGTCGCGGCGATGCTCGAGTCGCTGACAACCTACGTCCTGTCCAAGGCCGGCGACTGGGACCTGCAGGAGGCCATGCGCTGGCTGACCGGCAGCCTCAACGGCGTCGGTTGGGAGCAGGTGCTGCCCGTCGCGACCGCGCTGGGGTTGCTCGGCCCGCTGCTCATCGCGCAGGCCGGTCCCCTGTCCATGATGGCGCTCGGTGAGGACACCGCAGCGGGACTCGGGGTCGACGTCGGCCGGACCCGGCTGTTCGTGGTGCTCGCCGCCGTGGGGCTCGTCGCGTTCGCCACCTCGGCGGCGGGGCCCATCGCGTTCGTGGCGTTCCTCGCGGGTCCCGTTGCCGGAGGGCTCGTTGGCCATGGCCGGTCGCTGCTGCTGCCGGCGGCCCTCGTCGGCGCGGTTCTCGTGCTCGGCGCGGACTTCGCTGGGCAGAACCTGCTGCCGGCGCGCTACCCGGTGGGCATCGTCACGGGTGTGCTGGGTGCACCGTACCTCGTGTACCTGATCACGCGCAGCAACAGGACGGGGGTGATGTGAGGGCTCACATCCGGCCGGGATATGATGTCCGGCATGCCTGTTGCTGAAATGGAAGGCCTGGAAATGGCCGACGCGGTCACCGCCGTCGTCGCCCGCCGTGGCCTCGACGAATTGACCCTGAACGACGTGGCCGCTGAGGCCGGCGTCGACGTGACCTCGCTCGCCCGGATCTATCCGACCAAGGCCGCCCTCGCCCGCGCCACGTTTACGCACGTGTTCGCGCGCTCCAACGCGGCAGTCAACGTCGCGATCGATGGCCGCTACGGCGTCGACGCCATCCGCGCGTTCATCATGGCCGTCCTGCCGGACGACGAGTCGAAGGTCGCGGCCGCGCGCGTGCTGCTGCCGTTCTGGCAGCTCGCCCTGCACGACGACGAGCTTGCCGCCGCGGGCGCGGCCGCCTCCGATGCGTGGCGCACGCTGCTGCGCACGTGGCTGCGCGAGGCCATGGCTGACGGCGACGTCCGCGCGGACGTGCCGGTCGACGTCGTCACCGAGACCGTTCTGAACTGGATCGCCGGCACGCAGGCTGCCGCGATCGGCGAGGCCCGCCACAACGCCCCGCGGCAGCTGCACGCCCAGGTCGACGCGCTGCTGGATCTCCTGCACGGCTGAACCGAGCCCGCTACCGCGCCGTCCGCGCCCTGTCGTGGCGGTCGGCGAAGTGCGGTGCGGTGAGGGTGCTCAGCGGGCGAGTTCGAGCGCCGCCGGAGCCGGAGGTGCTGCGGAGTCCACGTAGGTACGGGTGAGCCGGCGGAGGCACGATGCCGCTGCCGCCGCAACCACCAGTTCCAGCGGTACCACCGCCAGCATGAGAGCGGACGACGCCGGGGCAGCTGCCCCCGCCGCGGCCGCGCCGTGGCCTGCATGCCCGCCGCCGAGGCCCGGAAACCCGAGCGTGAGCGCCATGTGGGCCAGGGCCATCGCGGCCGACATCGCGAGCAGCACGGTCAGTTCCGCCCGGCAGGACCGCCGCGAGCGCGCCCGCCACAGCCCCGCCGCGCACTTGAGGCAGAGGGCGGTCATGACGAGCAGCGCTGCCGAGAGCCAGATCCCGTGGGAGCCCGCGTGGGCGGCGAGCACCCACGCGTGCAGGGCCGCCACGGCCGCGGCGAGTGCCGCCGTCGTACGCATGATCGCTAGTGGCAGCCCGAGTCGGTGTGGCAGGCGCCCGGGGTCGGGGCCGGCACGTCGAGGACGGGGGAGCGGTCGAAGAAGCCGTCCGGGCGCAGCTTGAAGCCGGTGGTGTCGACGGGCATGATCGGCCAGTCCTCGACCCGCGGGAAGTGCGTGAGGCCGAAGGTGTGCCAGAGGACCACGTCCTCGCCGTCGAGGCCGCGGTCCGCCTCGATCCAGGCCGGAAGTCCTCCGCCGCCGCGGTGCTGATTGACGAAGTCGCCGGTCGGGTAGCGCTCCTCCTCGGCGTGCGGGGTCACCCAGAGCGAGCTGGTCGTGAACGCGGCGCGGCGGGCCACCGAGGACTCGGGATCGGCGAGCAGCGTCGGGTTGCCCTCGGGCAAGAGCTTGTAGCCGACCGGCGCGCCGAGGCGGTTCCGCTCCCTGGTGCTCTGCACGATCCAGGACCGCCCCGTCTCCATGCTGGTCTGGCGCACGGCCGCCTTCTCGCTGGCGAGCACCGTGTGCTTGCGCGTGAACGCGTTGCCGCGCGGATTCGCTTCGCCCAGCGGAACGCGGACGGCCTCCTCCTCGACGACGCGGGACGGCCCGTCGTCGAGCGCGAAGTCCAGTCGCGCCCCGAACAGGTGCTGGTGGAACGGGGCGCCGAGCCCGGGGGCCATTTCGGAGCTGTACGGGTACGGCTCGCCGTCGGCCCCGGCCTCCGGCTGCGCGGACGTGAAGACGATGCCCGTGGCCTTGGCCTCGAACTCGATCGTGCCGTCGAGGTAGAGGTACCAGTAGAAGCCGTAGTCGTAGTTGCCCACGGTCGTGAAGAAGCTGATCACCAGGCGGCGGTTGCGCCGCGTGTAGTCGACGCCGCTCCACAGGTCAGAGTGCTTCGCCAGGATCGACGCGTCCTCCTCGTGCATGCAGATGCCGTTCTGGATCGTGCGGGCGTTGCCGAAGTTGTCGGAGATGACGGGGGAGAGGTAGGTGATCTCGCCGAGGCAGTCACAGCCGAGCTGCAGCGAGTTGGCGCACGAGCCGATGAGGTACTCGCCGGTGTCGAAATAGTTCTGCCAGTTCCGCACGGGGGAGGGGTCGCCGTACGGGACGACCATCTCCGCGATCGAGGCCCGGTTGAGGATTTTACGCCGCCGCGTTTCGCCGTCGGGCGCCTTGTCGTCGAACGCGATGTTGTGCAGAACCAGGCCCTCGCGCATGTCGAAGCCGATGTCGAGGCTCCAGCGCTCCCACTCGACGTGGTTGCCGCCCGTCACCTCAAACGAGGGCCCCTCCGGCTGGGTGATGCTGATGGGCTTCTGCGTCGTCCGCAGCTCGCCGGTCAGCGACGGATCGGTGAAGTTTCCGTGCTCGGCGGGCACGGGCACGACGCCGAGGTCCAGGATGCGGGTGGCCTTCCGGCGCGCGACGTCGACGTACGCGACCAGCCCGTCGATGGGGTGGGCCCAGGCGCTGTCGGTTTCGTGCTCCTGGTAGAAGGCGAGGCCGCGCAAAACCCGCGTCCCGCGCTCCTCCGGGTAGTCGTAGAAGCCCGCCGAGAGCGGCGCGACGCGCACCTTCTCCAGCTCCAGCCCGCGCTTGGCGATCGCCGCCTGCCACTGGGCGTCCTCGGCAAGGACCTCCTCCACGGCCGCGAACTCGGCCTCCATGACCGGCAGCTCACCGGTCTCCATGGTGTCCAGTGCGACGACGGACTCCACCGCCCGGGTGCTCGCGTTCACCGTGGCGTCGATCGGAGTCCCGCCGGCGGTGTCTAGGGCGAAGACGCGGAAGCGCCGGTCCGCCCGGGCGCCGGATGCTGTGCCGCGCGGCGGGTCGAGCAGGCCCAGGTAGGCGACCCGCGAGGTCTCGGACAGGTGGCCGGCTTCGGTCAGGAGCGCGGTGACGGTCTTGATCTCATCCGTGGTCGGCAGCGCGTAGGCGGTCGGCTGGTTCATGGGGTCCTCGAGGCTCTCGTCAATCGAGGGGGCGCTGTGAGGCGCCCCACTTTATTTTCTCTTAACGTAGAGAATAAGCTGATCGTGAGCTGTCCCACAAGAGGGCGGGGCGTAGAGATTTAGTGGCGCCCACCGTCACACCCGTCGCCGTGGCTGCAACGGCGAATCGATAGGATGGCGCCATGCCGAAGATCGTCGACCATGACGCCCGCCGCGAGGAGATCGCCCGGGCGGCCTGCCGTGTCGTCGCCAGGAGCGGGCTCGAGGGCCTCACGCTGCGCGACGTCGCCGCCGAGATCGGCTTTGCCAACGGCGCACTCAAGCCGTACTTCCCGACGAAGGCGGCGCTCTCCCAGGCGGCCTTCTCGCGCGTCTTCCGGCAGACCGGGCAGCGCATCGACAGTGCGACCCGCGGAAAACGTGGGACCGCCGCGCTGCGGGCCTTCGCGCTCGAGGTGCTCCCGCTCGACGACACCCGGCTCGACGAGGCCCGCGTGGTCCTGCCGTTCTGGCAGCTTGCGGTCCATGATCCGCACCAGGCCGAAGTCAACGACCGGGCCATGCTGTCGTGGCGCTCGTCGATGCGCGGCTGGCTCGCCGAGGGGGTCGACGACGGCGAGATCCGCCCGGACCTCGACCCTGCTGCCGCCGTCGAATCGCTGCTCAATTTCCTCCTCGGCGCGCAGGGCGCCGGCGTGATCGACGCCGAGTACAACGGCCCACGTCAGCTGCGAGACCAGCTCGAGGTGCAGCTGCGCGGCTTCCGCCCCTGAGACAGCCCGGGCGCGCACGCAGCCGTTTCCGGTCGCGTGACATTCGTCGCCGTTGGGCCTACATTAGGCCCAACTGGTCGGGGATCGTGAACCACGTCACGGCCCGTGCCCGCCGCCTGAGGAAGTGTCATGTATCAAGTCAAGTACGCCAACGACTTCGCTTCGTGGAAGCAGGTCGTCTCCAGTTCGTTCGTCCCGCTCGATGCGAAGGCCGTGAAGTCCGGACCGTTCACCGGCCAGGTCGGCGGGGGCACCGTGTTCGACGTCGGGCTCATGCGGGTCACCGCCTCCGCCCACGAGGTCGTGCGCACCGAGAACCTCATCGCCCGCACCGAGGGGGCGTTCTACAAGCTCGGCGTGCAGATGTCCGGCCACGGTATTCTCGCCCAGGACGGCCGCGAGGCGATCCTGCGCCCCGGCGAGCTGGCGATCTACGACACCCAGCGACCCTACTCCCTCGCGTTCGAGGAGGATTTTTCGACGCTGGTGATGATGTTCCCGCAGCAGATGCTCGGGCTCTCACCCGAGGACGTGTCCGAGCTGACCGCCGTGAGCATGGGGGCCGATCAGCGGCTCGGCCGCGCGGTGCTGCCGTTCCTGCGCGAGATCGCGGACCTGCTGCCGACGATCGACGGGCCCATCGGGCACCGCCTGGCGATGAACACGGTCGACCTGCTGGCCACGCTCCTGGCGGACGAGATCGGACAGCGCGCGCCGACCGGCGATCTCGACCGGGCGCGTCAGCTGCGCCGCATCCAGCATTTCATCGACGCCCAGCTCGCCGACTCGACGCTCTCCCCGGGCGACATCGCCGCCGCGCACTTCATGTCCACGCGCAGCCTGCACAAGCTCTTCTCCGATTCCGGGCACACCGTGGCCGGGTGGATCCGCGAACGCCGGCTCGAGAACTGCCGCCGTGACCTGAGTGATCCCCTGCAGTCCCACGCCCCGGTCGGCGCGATCGGCGCCCGCTGGGGGCTGCCGGACGCCGCCCACTTCAGCCGCGCCTTCCGCTCCGCCTACGGGTGCTCGCCGGCGCAGTACCGCCGCGGCGACCGGTAGCGCAGATTGGCAACAGTCCCGCGCGCAGGGACAAGGCGGACGTCACGGTGTCCGGCAGGATGGAGGCAACACACGTCACATACGACAAAGGAGTTGTCATGACCGTAGAGACCGCGACTTTCGCCACGGCAGCCGACCTGCTCGACGCCGTTCAGCCGGCCACCGGCGGCCGCGAGATGCTGGACCCGGCCACCGGCGCCGTCGTCGGGCGGGCCCCCGAGCACACGGCCGCCGACCTCGAGGCAGCCATCGCCGCCGCCCGCACCGCGCAGCCCGCTTGGGGCGCGCTCACCCACGCCGAGCGCGGTGCGGCCATGAACGCCGCCGCCGACGCCATCGAGGCCAACGCCGAGGCCCTCGCCGAGCTGCTCTCGCGCGAGCAGGGTAAGCCGCTCAACGGCCCCAACGCCCGCTTCGAGGTCGGGGCCTGCTCCGCCTGGCTGCGCGCCACCGCGTCCTTCGAGCTCGAGCCCGAGGTCCTGTTCGACGACGAGGGCGGCCGTGCGGAGCTGCACTACCGACCGCTCGGGGTCGTGGGCGCGATCGGCCCGTGGAACTGGCCGATGATGATCGCCGTCTGGCAGATCGCCCCGTCCCTGCGCATGGGCAACACCGTCGTCGTCAAGCCCTCTGGTAACACGCCACTGTCCGTGCTCGCGCTGGCGCACGTCATGAACACGGCGCTGCCGGCCGACCTGCTGCACGTCGTCGCCGGCCGCCGCGACGTCGGGGCACTGCTCGTCGAGCACCCGGACATCGCCAAGATCATGTTCACCGGCTCTACGGGCGCTGGCCAGAAGATCATCAAGGACTCGGCCGACACGGTCAAGCGCCTGACCATGGAGCTCGGCGGCAACGACGCCGGCATCGTGCTCCCCGACGTCGACGCGCAGGCCATCGCCCAGGACCTCTTCTGGGGTGCGTTCATCAACACCGGCCAGACGTGCGCGGCGCTCAAGCGCCTCTACGTGCACGAGGACGTGTACGACGACGTCTGCGCGGCGCTCGTCGAGGTCGCACGCAACGTGCCCATGGGAGTGGGCCTCGACGAGAACAACGTGCTCGGCCCGCTGCAGAACAAGTCCCAGTACGACATCGTGGCGAACCTCGTCCAGGCGGCCAAAGACTCGGGGGCCCGAGTGCTGCTCGGCGGTGACCCCGACGAGTCGGCGCCCGGATACTTCTACCCGACGACCCTCGTGGCCGACATCGACAACGACAACCCGCTCGTCGCCGAGGAGCAGTTCGGTCCCGCGCTGCCGATCATCAAGTACTCGAACCTGGACGCGGTCATCGAGCAGGCGAACGCGCTCGAGGTCGGGCTCGGCGGCTCCGTCTGGAGCGCGGACCGCGACCGCGCGATCGAGGTCGCGTCCCGGATCCAGGCGGGCACCGTCTGGATCAACAAGCACGGCGCCGTAGATCCCCGTATGCCGTTCGGCGGGATGAAGCAGTCCGGCTTCGGGCTCGAGTTCGGCGTCGAGGGCCTCAAGCACCTCGGCGCGCCGCAGGTCATCAACTACTGACCCGGGCACGGGGCGCGGCGCATAGGATGCCGACATGGCTTTCACCGATATCCCGATCGCCCTGCGCTGGTCCGACCAGGACGCCAATGGGCACCTCAACAACGCCCGGATCGTGACGCTGATGGAGGAGTCGCGCGTACGCTGGATGCGCGGACTCGAGGGGCTCGCCACGTTCCGCGGGCTGGGCGGTGCCGTCGTCGCCTCCCTGTCGGTCGACTACGTGGCGCAGGGCGAGTACGTGCCTCAGATGGTGGTTCGCCTCGGCATCGAGCGCATCGGGACCAAGTCGTTCACGATCCGCCACATCGGCCTGCAGGGTGGGCGCACCGTGTTCGACGGGAGCACGGTGATCGTCCCGCTCGCGGATGACCGGACGACCTCGCGGTCGCTGACTGCCAGCGAGCGCGAGTCACTGGCCGAACACGAGGTGCCCGCTCGGCGTCGTCGCAGTTAATCCCGCGAGCGCGCGGTGCGCGCGAAGGGTATTCTTTGCGCATGGACGAAACCCCACTGCCGATGCATGCCCGCCGCCGCGAACTGGGCGAGGCCTCCCGGCAGCATATCCTCGACGTCGCGGTGCGGCTCATGTCGGAGCGGGGTTTCGAAGGGACGGCGATGTCCGCGCTGTGCAAGGAGACGGGGCTGCCGGCGAGCTCGATCTACTGGCATTTCGGCTCGAAAGACGGCGTGCTCGAGGCGGTCATGGAGCGGGGCGGGCAACAGTTCTTCACTTCATTCCCGGAACACGGCGACAACGAGGAAGCCGCCGCGGAAAAGCTGCGCCGCTTCGTCCGCTCCATTGGAGCCTGGCTTTTGGAGGAGCCGCGCAACGGCCAGTTCCTGCAGCTGCAGCTGCGCTTTCGGCTCAGCCGTCGCGCGCCGCTGGCCGAGAAGTTCAATGCCAAGGCCGACGCCGGAATGCAGATGAGTATCGCGTACGTGAAGCAGTGGATCGCCTACTGCTACGCGAGTGAAGGTGAAGCGATCGCCGAGCGCCTCGCCGCGGAGACTGCGCATTTCGCTGTCGCTATGCTGGACGGCGTCTTCATCATGGTCTACGACGACGACCGCGTCGATGCGGTTGAGATGATCGACGACGCCGCGGAGGCGCTCGTGAGCCGCGTTGAATCGCGTCTCGCCGCTATCAGGACGGCCGCGACTCGGTAGAGGGGGCTCGGGCCTCACGCGGTCAGGCGCCGAGCGGGTCTTCTCCGTCGAGATCGTCGAATACCGTCCCATCGGGCCAGCAGATCGCCCCCAACGTCGCGGAGTTAGCCGTGTCCTCGGAGACCATCTGGCCGTCTCCGTCGAGGATGCGGCAGCCGACTTCGCCCGGAGAGTCGCCGTAGTGGATGACGGTCACGCTACCGGTGGCGACATCGATGTCGATGACCTCGGAGAACTGCTCGCCCGCCTCGATTTCCTCGGTCCGGTAGCCGTCGCCCGCGAGACCCGTGTAGATCTCGACTTCGGCTGGGACGTCGGCCCATGCCTCGAGTGTGTAGGTCTCAACCTCGCCCGGCCCGGTCCAGTCGCGCAGCGCGCCGAATTCGTCGTCGAAGCTGTCGAACGCGGTAAACACGGCCGCGAAGGCGAGAGTCCACAGCAGGGCGAAGAGGAGCGACGCGATGCCCGTGCACAGCCCCGCGATGGCGAGCGCGCGGCTGTGGAGTTTTCGGCCCATCGCGATGCCGGCGACGATGACCGCGGCGAGGCCAACGGGGAACGCCGCGAAGTGAACGAAGGGGACGAGGGACAGGCACGCGGCAACCACGCCGAGGACGAGCGCGGCGATCGTCAGACCGCTGGCCTTGGGCGGTACTGTGCCCGGTAGTCCGGGCATCGCCGGCGGCGGCCAGGGCCGACCGTCCGGCGTCTGCTGCCAGGTGCCGGGGTAGGAGTAGTCGGGACGCTGTTGCTGTGGCGGCTGTTCCGGGCGCGGCTGTTGCGCCTGCTCCGGGCTCGAAGGCTCCGGCGGGCGCGATGCGTACGGGTTCTGCGGAATCGGCGGGTCGTTCGGCTCGGGATTCGGCGTCGTGTCGCTCACGTGCGCCCTCCTGACGGGGTCTCGGCGGCTACAACCATTTTAGGCCCTGCGCCGCTGCCTTGTGACCCGCAGGGGAGATAGACTGAACCTCGAAGACTTGTTCGGCAAAGTGAGGTGGGGTGATGTCCGAGTCGATCGATGGTGCGGAGGCGCCCGGAGTTGTCCGCCCGCGCCCGGCCACCGGATTCGCGTCGCCGGCGGGGGACTACTACGACGGTGGAATCGACCTCAACCGGCACCTCATCCCCGACCGGACCAGCACGTTCGTGATGCGTGTGTCCGGCCATTCGATGGCGGGCGCGGGCGCAGCCGATGGCGATGAACTCATTGTCGAACGGGCGCGGGCACCGCGCGACGGCAACGTCGTGGTCGCGGTTCTCGACGGCGAGCTTGTGGTCCGCCGGCTCCGCCTCGAGGCGGCCGGACCGGTCCTGCAGACCGAGCCGTTGCCACCGAACCCGCCCGTCCGCACGCGCGTCGACGACGAGCTCGACGTGTGGGGCGTGGTCACCCGGAGCCTGCACCGGCTATGAGCCTCGGAACCGAAGCGACAACGGGGCACCGGTTCGCGCTCGTCGACGTCAACAACTTCTACGTCTCCTGCGAGCGGGTCTTCGACCCGCGCCTGGCGGACCGCCCCGTCGTCGTGCTCTCCAACAACGACGGCTGCGTCGTCGCGCGCAGCGCTGAGGCCAAGGAACTCGGCATCAAGACGGGCACTCCGTGGTTTCGGCTGGCCCCCGAGGCCGAGCGCATGAACCTCGTCGCCCGCTCAAGCAACTACGAGCTCTACGGCGACATGTCGGCGCGCGTGATGGAGGTGATCGGCCGATTCGGGGCCTGGCAGGAGGTCTACTCGATCGACGAGTCGTTCCTCGGCCTGCCCGCCGCTACGGAGCCCGCGCTCGCCGAGACCGCCCGGGCCGTCCGCGAGGCCGTCCGCCGGCTGGTGGGCGTCCCGGTCTGCGTGGGCGTCGCACCGTCGAAGACGCTGGCCAAGTTCGCCAACCACATCGCCAAGCGCAACGAGCACCTCGGCGGCGTCTGCTCGCTGGGCTCCCTGCCGGCCGCGGACCTCGATCGCCTCGCCGCGCGCCTGCCGGTCACCGAGGTCTGGGGCGTCGGGGCGCGCACGGGTGAGAAGCTCGCCGGCCAGGGGATCCAGTCCGTCGCCGACCTCGCCGCGGCCGACCCGGCGCGCATCCGCAAGAAGTTCTCCGTGAACCTCCAACGCACGGTCCTGGAGCTGCGCGGCACCGCGTGCATCGCCCCGATCGACGAGCGCGCCGACGCGCACCAGATCATGTTCTCGCGCTCCTTCTCGAGCCCCGTCGAGACCGTCGCCGCGATGGCCGACGTCATGACGGTCTATGCGCAGTCCGCCGCATCGCGCCTGAACGCGCGGGGTCTGCAGACCGCCGTCGTCACGGCGTTCGCCGGCACCAGCCGCTTCGCCGCGGGCGAGGCCTCGAACCCGTCGGTCTCGGTGCCGTTGCCGGAGCCCACCGATGATCCCATCGCGATCGTCCGTGCCGCCGTCGCCGGGCTCGAGGCGCGTCTGGTGCCGGGTGTGCGCTACGTGCGCGCCGGCGTCGTACTCTCGGGCCTCACCCGGGCCGGCGCGGCCCGCCAGGGCGAGCTCGACCTCTTCGGGACCCCGGACGACGACGGCGGCCCCGCCGTGGGGCGCGGGGCGGAAGCCACGGCGAACCTGGGGTCGCTCCTGGGGGACGTGAAAGCGCGGTTCGGGCAGGCGGCGATCGGGCTGGGCGCCGGCGGGGTCCAGGCCCCGGCCGACTGGAGCATGAAGCGGCAGTACTCCTCACCCAAGTACACGACCGATTGGAAGGACCTTCCGGTCGCGAAGGCGTGAAAACGGCGACGGCCGGGCCCGAAGAGTACCCGGCCGCCGCCTGTGCGGTGCCTGCTACTTGAAGGAGACCACCTGCGCGCGTCAACGCTTGCTCCGGTTGAATATCGGTCTGGCTTAGAGCGACACCAACCAGACCCATCACTGCAGGTCACAGCCCTTGCACGCACTCGAGCAGCAAATCGCAACCAAGCTCAGGTGAGGTTAGATCTCGTCTCGTTTATGAGATCTCTACGAGGCCTGGACAGATGGGGCATGACATTCTGCATGCCGCAAGACCGGCTGCGACGATCGTCTGCTGGTAGCATCCGTGGCGATTTGGATGGGCCCGGGATGCTGAAACGCCCGCGCTGATCGAAGTACGACGTAAACGATTTGTGGCCGCACCTTGAATTTCAAGGGGTAGGCACGAACGGAACTAGACCGACGCGGGGGTTCTGCGAGCACTCGAAGCCCTGCGGCGGGACGTCACCAGCTTAATCACGAGGATGACTGCGAGCACATCCAAGGCCAGGACCATCGATACCGATCCGTGTGCGGCGACCCACATCAAGTTCGCGTTCGGGAGAATCTGCGTCGGATCCATGCCGGAGTCCGACTCCATACGGTTGATGGCGGCGCTGTCAGCGATCTGCCACAACGAATAGAACGCTATGACAGCCGTGTTGAGCCCGAGCAGGACCAAGCCTCCGAGAAGTCCAAATACCTTCACCGCACGTTGCGACATATATTCTCCTAGTTGCAGCTATGTCTGATGAATCCCGCATACCTCGGTGAGGGATCTTTGAGTCCACCCCCAGTATTCCCTGATCGGGGCGCGAAGGCTGACGACATCAAAGTGGCAGCAAAACTGGTTCTTCATCGAGGCGGTTTATGGGTTGGCCAGCCTTTCCTCGTCGTCGTCGCGAGAGTCTCTGAGAATGCTGCCCAGCGTGCCGCTGAACCTATGTATCGTCCCCACCACGTGGGGTCCACCTTGAGAGCCGGGCCCCACTTCCATAGGTCTTTTGTCCACACCGTCTTGCTGATGAGCGCCTTTTCAAGCCACGGTTCGGCGACAACCGGGAATGCAGTGCCATCGCCAAGCTCGACTCGATGCCTGTGGCGATCTGCACGGAGCCGGTCGATGTCGGCCAGGCAGTCCCCGCGGAGGGTGCGCGTGAGCGCGGCTTGACGCGTCGTCCTCGGTCAGGTGCAAAAACGGCGACGGCCGGGCCCGAAAAGGACCCGGCCGCCGCCAGTGCGGTGCCTGCTACTTGAAGGAGACCACCTGCGCGCGGTCGCCCGACGCGTTGTGGTGGTGCAGCAGCAGCGCCGAACCGACCGGCTTCTGCTTGCCCTTGCCCTTCTTGCCGTTGCCGACGGTGGCCACGTCGGCCTCGAGCGCGGTGCCCGGCTGGTCGGCGAAGACCAGGCCGTCACCGGCGAACGAGACGTTCGGGTTCACCGGGTTGTAGCCGATCCACTCGGTGCTGTCGACGGGGATGATGTTCCCGGAATCGTCCGTGTGGTAGTAGCTGTAGGTCGCCACACGGTACGAAATTTCGGTCTCGTCCTCGATCCCGAGCGCCGCCAGCGAGACCGGCAGGGTCGCCACGTTGGAATCGAACAGGTTCGAATCGGTGTCGCCCATGACGACATTGACCGGCCACGCGTCGACGCTGTCTCCCGTGGAAGCGTTCACCGTCGAGGCGATGTCCAGGTCGATGCCGTCGAAGCGGGTCGTGTACGTCCTGAAGTCGGCGGAACCGTCACCGTCGACGTCGATCTGGACCTCGATCTCCGTGCCGCCGGCCAGGTGTGCCCAGTCGGAGTGAGTCGCGACGCCGAAGTTCAGCACGCCGTCGGCGACGCCTGCGGTGGCGGCGTCCGAGTTGGCTCCGACGTAGGCGAGATCCATCTCGGCCACGCCGGCCGCCGTCGTGTCGGAGAGTTCACCCGAGGTGGCGCCGAGCTCGAAGGCGGAGACCAGCGAGGTGATGTTCTCGGCGCCCTCGCCCGCGTCCACGCCGCGGCCGGAGAGCGGGATGGACGTCGCGCCGTCGCGCACCTTGACCTTCTTCGGTGCGGTCATGTCCGCGACCGGCTTCGGTGCGGCCTGGACGGGAACGCGCAGGGTAGGTGCGTCCGGGGCCGATAGCTCGATGCGGCCGGTCGCGTCGGCGATCCACTGCCGGGCGAGGCCCGACTGCGACGATTCCATGGTCGGGTCCATGGTCTTGGCGAACTGGGCCGGATCCACGGTCAGGGTGACCTCGAACTCGGCGGTGCCGCCGGCCGGTACCGTGACCTCGTCGGTGCTCAGGGTGTAGGTGACGCCCGGGATCTCCGACGTCGGCGAGTAGGCGACCGCGTAGGTCGCGGCGGCGTCGGACTGGTTCTCGACCGTGACGGCCTTCGTAGCCGTGTAGGTCTCGGCACCGAGCTCGATCACGCCGAAGATCACGCTGGTCATCTCCGGGGCATCGCTCGCGTAGGCGATCGAGCCGGTCTCGAGAGCGGCGCTGCCGATCACGCGGCCGGAGCCGACCCGGTTCGGTCCGAAGACCGCGCCGTTGTCCGCGATCACGTCGGCCGTGGCGGTGTTCATCAGACGGGACTTGACCTCGTACGGGGTGTAGTCGCCCGCGCCGTAGACGAGGGCGGCCAGGCCGGCGACGTGCGGGGTCGCCATGGACGTGCCCGACATGACGGCCGCGCCGTCGCCGGCGGCGACGCCGACCGAGCCGATGAGGGTGCCCGGGGCTGCGACGTCAGGCTTCACGATGCCGTCGGAGCCGTGCACGCCGCGCGAGGAGCTGGGGTTCAGCGTGTCCAGCGCGCCCGAGGCGCCCTTGGTCGAGCCGATCAGTTCCTGGTCGAGCTGCAGCTCGAGGGTGCCTGCCTCCGCGTCCGCGCGCAGCGCGTCCGAGTGGGCCTGGTTGAGCTGGATGCCCGGGATCGTTGCGTTGCCGGCGATGCCCGAGGAGAAGACCAGACGCGGAGAGTCGAGCACGACGCCGGCGCCGCCGGCAGCCTCGACGTTGTTGAACCGGGCGGTCGAGCCGCACGGGAAGTCGCCGTCTTCTTCCCACTGGATCCAGACCCAGCTGCCGCCGAGGTCGGTCCCGTCGGGCCACGCGTTGCAGCCGAAGCGGTTGTCGGCCGGGGCCATCTTGACGGTGCCGCGCAGCTGCTCGGACGAGGCGGCCGAGTAGTCGAAGTTCACCGAGTACTGTCCGGCGGCCCGGCCAGCGGAGGCGGCCGGGGCGAGGACCTCGGCGCCGTCGAGCGTGACGGTCGAGCCGACGGAGTTGGCGACGGTCAGCGACGAGGCCGCGTTGCCGGGTGAACCGCCCACGTTGGTGACGTCGGAGGCGTTGCCCGAGGCGATCACGGACAGGATGCCGAGCTCGCTGAGGGCATCGACGATGTCGTTCTCGGGGTCGTCGACGGGGGAGTGGTTGGACCCGAGGGACATGTTCACGATGTCCGCGCGGTCGGAGAAGTCGCCGTCGCCGTTCGGATCCAGGACGTAGTCGAGGGCCTGTCCGACGACGGCGGAGGAGCCTTCGCAGCCGAACACGCGGATGCCGATGACCTCGGCCAGCGGGGCGGTGCCCGGGCCGACCTTCATCTCCGCGACCTGGGCCTCGGTCAGGGAGGAGTAGTCGCCGTCGAACGTGTTGCCGTCCGCGTCGACGCCGTAGGCGGCGGCCGAACCAGCGACGTGCGAGCCGTGGCCGGCCGAGGCGCAGTCGAGCGGGTTCGGGTCCGGGTGCGGCACGGGCTGGTACGAGTCGGCGTTGGGGTTCGCGTTGTAATCGTCGCCGGTCAGGTCCCAGCCGCCGATGAACTTGGCGGGGTCCAGCAGGCCCGAATCGGCCGTGGGCAGCTCCTCCGAGGCCTGGGCGGCTTCGTACGCTTCGCGCGTGCCGGGGCCGCCGAAGCCGGCGTGGGTGTAGTCGACGCCGGTGTCGAGGACGGCGATCTTCACGCCCTCGCCGGTCTCGCCCAGATCCTGCCAGGCGTTGATCGCGCGGGTGTCGATCACGGCGCCCGCGTTGGACGGCTCCTTCGGCGAGATCGCGCTGACCTTGACGACGTCGTCGCGTTCGGCGAGCGTGCGCAGCTTCTTCGCGTTGCCGCGCAGTGCCACGCCGGGCAGCGCGTTCGTCGTCGTGTAGATGACGTCGGCGGCAGCCTGCGCCGCGGCCGACCGGCCCTTGGCCTCAATGCCCTTGCGGACCTTCTTGACCTTTTCCTTCGCCTTGACGGGCTTGCCGTTGCTCTTGGTCACGGCCGCCGGCTGGGTCTGCTCGTAGGCGCCCTCGCCGGCGAACTGCACGTAGACGGAGACCTCTCCGGTGGCCGAGGCCAGCGACGGTGCGATCTTCAGATCGGTGCCGGACAGCGAGGTCCCGCTGTAGGCCTCCGCGAGCGGTTGCGACGACGTCGTGGCCGCCGCCGGCAGCGCCGCGGTCGCCGCGAGGGCGAGACCAGCGGACGCCGCGACGACGGCTCTGGACAGCCGGTATCGGTGCGAGTTACTCATGGGTGCTCCTTGATGTCGGTAGCTGGACGCGAAGGTGACGCGCGTCTCACTTTGTCAGCCTAGGTGAGACGACCAACTTGTCAAGGACTTGTTAAATAATTGGACGGTGACGTTTCCCGTCACGGAGCCCGCGGCGGAGGGTCTCTAGCCCTGCCAGAGCGCGTCGAACGGCGCCGCCGAGGCCACGCGGCGGCGGATGCCGCGGGTGACGAACGATTTCGCCGCGCGGGCCGCCTCGAGCGGCGTGGCACCCTTGGCCAGTTCGGCCGTGACGGCCGCGGCGAGGGAGCAACCGGCGCCGGAGACCGCGACCTCGCCGATCTTCTCCTCGCGCAGGACCTCGAGTGTCTGGCCGTCGTAGAAGGCGTCGATCGCGTCCTGCCCGCTCAGCCGCACGCCGCCCTTGGCGAGGACGGCGGCCCCCGAGATCTCGTGGATGCGCTTGGCCGCCTCGATCAAGGACGCCTCGTCGGTGATGGCGATGCCGGAGAGCTGTTCGGCTTCGAAGTGGTTCGGCGTCACGAAGGTCGCCAGCGGCAGCAGGTTGGCCTTCAGTGCCTGGTCGGTGTCGAGCGCGTGGCCCGGCTCCTGGCCCTTGCAGATCAGCACCGGGTCGAGCACGACGTGCCGCCACGACTGGCTCTTCAGGGCGGTGGCGACGGTGTCGATGGTGGCTGGTGACCCCATCATCCCGAGCTTGACGGTGTCGAGGGCGCCCGCGTAGCAGGCCTGGGCCGCCTCCAGCTGGTCGGCGATCACACCGGGCTCGACCGGAACGAATCGATGGCCCCAGTCGCTCTTCGGATCGAACGACACGATGCAGGTCAGCGCGACGATGCCGTACGTACCGAGCTGCTGGAACGTTTTCAGGTCGGCCTGCGCGCCCGCCCCGCCGGTCGCCTCCGAACCGGCGATCGTGAGCGTGATGGCGGGGGCCGGTGCGTAATCGGTGGAAGTCATGCCCACCATTTTAGGACCCGTGGTCGCCGGTACGACGACGCCGGGCCGACCTACGCCGCCCGGCCGCCGTCGGTGCCGGCGCCGCGCCGCGCACCGGCGTCGTGCCCCGGTTCCAGTGCGCGGACGAGCCCGAGGATCTCGTCCAAAATGGCGCGGACCACGGGAAGGCGCGAAAGCACCGAGATCCGGGCGGTGAGCGGCGCGGCGCGGGTGACGAGTAGGCGGGAGCGCCGCCGGTCGGGCGAGGTGTCGGCGGCCCAGAACGCGAGGATCGCCCGGGTGATCAGGTGCACGAGCTCCGGGAGCCCCTGCCGGACCGGCAGCGGGGCCTGGGGGCGGGAGAGCTCGATCGCGGCGACGAGCGGGCCGTCGTCGTCCGGAAGGGGCAGGCCGCCGGCGCGCAGGAACGCAGTGCCGCAGTCATGATAGGGCTCCAGAGTGTCGAGCAGGTCGTCCCACAGGGTGCGCAGGTTGTGCTCGAGAGTGTTGCCGGTGGCCAGAGCGGGGGCGACGCGGGCGCGATGCTCGGCGAGCAGATCATCGAAGAGTTCGAGCGCCAGGTCGTCCTTGGAATCGAAGTAGTAGTAGGTGTTGCCGAGCGAAACCCCGCTTTCGGCGGCGATGGCGCGCAAAGTGGTGTTGGAGAAACCCTCACTCCGAAAAAGATTGAACGCTGCACTTTTCAGTTTGGCGCGGGTCCGGGCCGCCTTCGGCTCCTGCTGCACGTGCTCACCCCTTTGATCTACTGGGAACTACGCCAGTCTATCCATTTTTGAACATGTTCAAAAAATTGGCACGATCCAGGCGATTCGCGCCGGTTTTCTGCGGACCGTGTGAGAATGAAAGGGCAAGTGCTAATACAGCCGGCCGCGCCCGGGACGACTCCGGCGGCCGAGGCGAACCACTTCTCAACGAATCGAGAGACACCCATGGCTTCAGCAGCCTCCGAATCCACCCCTGCCCCGGAGGCAGGGACCCGCGTGCGCAATGCGGCCTTCGCGGCCACCGGCAGCCCCTACTTCTCGAGCGTCCTGGCGCTCATGGCGATCGTCGTCGTGCTCTCCAACATCGGCGCGACCAAGGGTGTGACGTTCGGCCCGATCGTCACCGACGGCGGGTTCTTCCTGTTCCCGCTCGCGTACATCCTCGGCGACGTCGTCTCCGAGGTGTACGGGTTCAAGGCCGCGCGCCGGGCGATCATCACGACGTTTGCGCTCTCGGCCTTCGCGACGCTGTGCTTCTGGATTGTCATCGCCCTGCCTGCGGCCGAATGGTACGACGGGCAGGAGGCGCTCGCAGCGACGCTGGGTCCGGTGTGGCAGATCGTCGCCGCGTCCCTGCTCGGATTTGCGGTCGGGCAGCTGCTGAACTCGTACGTGCTGGTGCGCATGAAGGCCCACTTCGGCGAGAAGGCGCTCGTCGGTCGCCTGCTCGGCTCCACCGGCGTCGGGGAGTTCGCGGACACGCTGATCTTCTGCTCGATCGCCGCGTCCGTCATCGGCATCTCGGATGCGCCGACGTTCGCCAACTACGTGATCGTTGGCTTCCTCTACAAGACGGCGGTCGAGGTCCTCTTCGTGCCAGTCACGACCACGGTCATCGCCTGGTTCAAGCGCCGCGAGCCCTCCTACGCCGCCGCGAGCTGAAGCACGTGCCACCTACCCCGTTTTCCGCGGCTGCGCTGCGCGGTGCGGCCAGCTGATCAGGGTCGACGCGATCTGATGGCTGCGCAGCGGCTGCGAAAACGGGGCAGCTCGCACACCTGAGAACGGCACGACGCCGGCACCCGGATGGGGTGCCGGCGTCGCGCCGTGCGGGTGCGGGAGGTGACTATCCGGTGTTCTGCAGGCCGGCGGCCACGCCCTTGAGCGTGATCAGCAGCAGGTTGCGCTGGTCGGCGAGGGCGGCCTCGTCGAGGTTCTCGTCGGTGCGCAGGGCACGCAGGGCGCGGAGCTGTAGCAGCGAGAGCGCGTCGACGTAGGGGTTGCGCAGCTGGACCGCACGGCCGAGGACCCGCCGACCCTCGAGCAGCCGCTCCTGGCCGGTGATGGCCAGAACCCACTTGCTGGTCAGGTCGAGTTCCTCGAGGACGTGCCCGGCGAGGTCATCGCGGTCGCCCAAGGACAGGTAGCGCTCGGCGATGCGGCGGTCCGTCTTGGCCAGCGACATCTCGATGTTATCGATCAGCGCGCGGAAGAGCGGCCAGTCGGCGTAGGCGTCGCGCAGCGTCTGAAGATCGCCGACGGCTTCGAGTGCGGAACCGAGGCCGTACCAGCCGGTGAGGTTGATGCGGGCCTGGCCCCACGCGAAGTTCCACGGGATGGCACGCAGGTCCTCAAGCGACTCGACCGAGAGGCCGCGCTTGGCCGGGCGGGACCCAAGGGCGAGCAAGCCGACCTCGTCCTGAGGGGTGACCTGGGCGAACCACGGGGCAAACCCGTCAGCGCCGACGAGGTCGGCGAAGCGCTCGCGCGAGACCTTGTCCATTCGTGCGGCCAGCGGGGCGAAGCGTTCGGCGGCCGCCGCGTTGCGCTGCTCGACCGACGGGGCCGAGGACATGAGCGTCGCCGCGGCGACCTGCTCGATGTGGCGCAGCCCGATCTCCGGGTTGCCGTAGCGGGCGGAGATGACCTCACCCTGCTCGGTGACCTTGAAGCGCAGGTCCACCGAGTGCGGCGGCTGCGCCAGAATGGCCCGGTTGGCGGGTCCGCCGCCGCGGCCGAGGGCGCCGCCGCGGCCGTGGAACTGGGTCAGGACGATGTCGTTCTCGTTCGCCCAGGCCGCGATCTTCTCCTGCGCCTCGTAGAGGGCGAGCGTCGCCGCGACGGGGCCGACGTCCTTCGCCGAGTCCGAATAGCCGAGCATGATCTCCATGCGCCGGCCGGTCTCGTTCAGGCGACGCTGCACGGTCGGGTGGTCCAGCATCTCGGCGAGGATGCGCGGGGCGTTCTGCAGGTCCTCGTAGGTCTCGAAGAGCGGGATGACATCGAGGACGGGGGCGTTCTCCGCGCCGCCGAGCGCGCGCTCGGCCAGCTCGTAGACGTCGGCGAGGTTCTGCGCGGACTGCGTGAAGGAGACGATGTAGCGGCGCGCGGCCGACATGCCGTAACGCTGCTGCACCGAGGCGATCGCGCGGAAGGTCTCGATGACCTCTTCGCCCGGCACGGCCATCTTCTCGACGGATTCCGGGTCGTCCAGCCACTTCAGCGTCTGGGCGTGCACCTTCGAGTGCTGGCGCACCTCGAGTTCGGCGAGGTGGAAGCCGAACGTCTCGACCTGCCAGATCAGGTCCTGCAGGTCGCCGTAGGCGGCGCGCTTGGCGCCGGCCGCCACCAGGGAGTCCTGCACGATGCGCAGGTCGGCGATCAGCTCGGACGGCTCGCCGTAGGCGAGGTCGGCGTCGCGGGTGCGGGTCGCGGCGATGCGCCCGGAGATCGCGAGCAGCACCTGACGGTGAGGTTCGCGCGGGGAGTGCTGCGCGGCCTGCTCGGTCAGCTCCTCGGAGAGCTGCCGCTGCCGCGACCACAGCGCCTCGAGTGCGGCGTCGGGGGCGGCGTAGCGGTCGTCGAGCGTCAGCGCGGAGCCCACGGTGCGGGCGCGGTTCTCGAGCTCGGTCAGGACGCGGTCGGCGGCCTGCCCGACGGCGGCGCGCGTGACCGACGCGGTCACGTTCGGGTTGCCGTCGCGGTCGCCGCCGATCCAGGAGCCCAGGCGGATGAACGCGGGGGCCTTGGGCTTGTTCGCGCCACGGTCCTCACCCTGCAGCCAGTCGTCCATGCGGCGGTAGGCCTCGACGAACACCTTCGAGAACGACGAGTCGAACACGTTCAGCGCGGTGCGGACCTCGTCGAGCGGCGAGGGGGCGGAGACGCGCAGCTGCGCGGTCCGCCACATGTTGTCGATCTCCGCGAGCATGTCGCGCTCGTTCTTGGCCAGGGTTCCGGCGCCCATACGGGGGTCGTCGCGCTCGTCGAGCAGGTCGCCGAGGCGGCGGACGGAGGACGAGATCGCGTTGCGGCGGGCCTCGGTCGGGTGCGCGGTCAGAACGGGATGGAAGCGCAGCTCGGCCAGCCGGCGCGAAGCCTCCTCTTCGCCGACCTCGCCAGCCAGGTGATTGAAGGCCGACGCGATCGAGTCGGCGGGCTTCTGCTCGCTCAGCGGGACCGAGCCGTCGCGGGCGCGCAGGGTGCGGATGCGGTGCTGCTCCTCGGCCAGGTTCGAGAGCAGGAAGTAGCACGTGAACGCGCGGGCGACTTCTTTCGCACGTTCGGGGGAGAAGGACGTGACGAGCTCCTCCGCCGCGGCGAGGTTGTCGCCGGAGGAGTCCTCGACGGCCGAGATGGCCAGGGAGCGCAGCTTCTCGACGTCATCGAGCAGGCCCTCTGAGCCGTACTCGGTGAGGACGCGGCCGAGCAGCCCGCCGAGCAGGCCGACGTCGTGGCGCATGGCATCGGGGATCTCGTGGGAGGCGGCGGCGCGGGTGTGCGCGTCGACCTCGGTCAGGGCGCCGTTAGGTGCCTGGGGCATGGGAATCTCCTTGCTGGATGACTTCCGCGACCCCGTCGTCACGCTGAATCGGAACTCACGCTACCAAGAATGCGCGATTGATGAGTCAGTTCACATGCTCGGGCGTAACGATGCAAGACAGAGCGGCGCGCACGTGTAACACACGACGGCGTCAGGCGCCCTGCGGGTCCGGATTCCCGGCGTAGTATTCGCCCATGACGCGCTCTTTGAGCTCGAAGAACGTCCCGTTCTCGATCGCCGCCCGGGCCTCGTCGACCATGCGCACCACGAACCGTTCGTTGTGGATGGAGATCAGCGTGTGGCTGAGCAGCTCCTTGGCCTTGTGGAGGTGGTGGATGTAGGCGCGCGTGTAGTGCAGGCACGTGTAGCAGTCGCAGCCGGCCTGCAGGGGTGTGAAGTCC
This sequence comes from Kocuria rosea subsp. polaris, assembly GCA_023896275.1. GTDB lineage: Bacteria > Actinomycetota > Actinomycetes > Actinomycetales > Micrococcaceae > Zhihengliuella > Zhihengliuella polaris_A. Next base: position 126,694 of record MLDA01000002.1, read on the forward strand.
AGTTTGTAGCGCTGCCCCGAGAGGTTGAAGCGGCCGTGTTGCGTGTAGAACGCCGAGTTGCGGGCCACGCGGGTGGGCGAGACGCAGTCGAAGGTATCGGCGCCGTTCTCGATCGCCGTGAAGATGTCGTCGGGTTCGGAGATGCCGAGCAGGTGCCGGGGCTTGTCGTCGGGCAGCTCGTCGGCACACCAGCCGACGATCGTGCCGAGGTTCTCCTTCTCCAGCGCCCCGCCGATGCCGAAGCCGTCGAACGGCATGGCGGCTAGGTCGCGGCAGGCTTTGCGGCGCAGGTCCTCGTACTGGGCACCCTGGATGACGCCGAACAGGCCCTGGTAATCCTTGCCGACGCGGGTGTCGGTCAGCCGGAAGTGCTCCTTGACGCACCGTTCCGCCCACAACCGCGTCCGCTCCAGCGACTCCTCCTGGTAGGCGCGCGAGTTGTGCAGCGTGGTCAGCTCGTCGAACGCGAACATGATGTCTGCGCCGATCTCGTGCTGGACGTTCATCGACACCTCCGGCGTGAAGCGGTGCACGTCGCCGTTGAGGTGGGACTTGAACCAGACGCCGTCGTCGTCCACGTTGGCGAGGCGCTCCTTGCCGGGCGCGACGGCGTCGTCGGAGCCCGACGGCGTCGTCGCCTTCATGTCGATGACCTTCTTGAAGCCGGACCCGAGGCTCATGACCTGGAAACCGCCGGAGTCGGTGAAGGTCGGGCCGGGCCAGTTCATGAACCGGCCGAGGCCGCCGGCGGCGTCGAGCACGTCGGAGCCGGGCTGCAGGTACAGGTGGTAGGCGTTCGCGAGGACGGCCTGAGCGCCGAAGTCGGCCACGGCCTCTGGGGTGACGGCCTTGACCGTCGCTTTGGTGCCGACCGCGATGAAGGCGGGCGTGGCGATCTCGCCGTGCGGGGTGCGGATGACGCCCGTGCGTGCCCGAGTGCCTTCGAGCCGGGCGCCGACCGTGAAACCGAACTCTCCCTGCCGCGGGTGCGACGACGGGACGTCCGCGCTCACGGGAGTGGCCTCGGGTGTGGTCCCCGGGGCGGCGGGATGCAGCGGAGCGGGGGTGGCTGACTGTGCGGGCGAACTCATGAGAACAAGTGTGCCCCACGCGAGGGGACCTCCTGCGCCGGCCCGCGCCGTGGAGTTCTTCACATGCGGACCGCGAATGCACCGACGCGGGTGCGCGAGCGGGTAGAACTGGGAGCATGGATGATTCCCTGCACTGGAAGCAGCTGTTCAGGCTCGGCCCTGCCCAGAATGATCATCGCGCGGCGTTGCGCGCCGGATTTGGCGTCTTTCTGCCGTTGGTCGTCATCGTGGGTCTCGACCGTACCGACTTGGCTCTCTTCGCCGTCTTCGCGGCCTTCACCAACATCTACGGGCGAGGCCCGAGCTACAGCCGACGCCTGCAGGCCCAGGTGCGCGGCGGCGGGTTGATGTGGCTCGTCATCCTGCTCGCACTGCTGGCCGGGAGCGTCCTGGACGTCGGCACCGACTCCGGCATGTGGGCCGCCATCGCACTGACAACAGTCATCGCGGGCGCGTGTTCGGTGGCCACCGGACTGCTGCAGATCCGGCCGGCGGGTTCGCTCTTCCACATCTTCGCCTTCGCAGCGATCGCCACGCTGCCCTTTGACGTCACCTGGTGGGAGGCCGTCACGACGGCGACCGCCACCTTCGCGCTGGGCCTGGCGATCGGCCAGGTGGGCCGGTGGCGGCAGCCCGAGTCCGAACGCCGCCGCGGCGAGGCCCAGCCGAATCCGGCGAAACAGCCGCTCAAGCCGGTGGTGCGCAAGGCGATCTGGATCGAGTCGATCGGGTACGTCATGGCGGCTGCGGTCGCGGGCGCTATCGCCCATTCGCTCGCTCCGTTGCTCTCGACCGACCACACGTACTGGGCGATGGTCGCCGCCGTCGTTCCGCTCGTTGGCCACACCACCCGCGACCGCGTTGCGCGTGGCGTGCACCGCGTCCTGGGGACCGTCGTGGGGCTCGGCGTCATGGCGGCGATCATCTGGTGGGCGCCGCCGACGTGGGTGCTGCTACTGCTGATCGGGCTCCTGCAATTCGGCACGGAGATGCTGATCATCCGCAACTACTTCTGGGCCCAGGTCTGCGTCACGCCGCTGGCCCTGACGGGCGTCTCGCTCGCCCAGGGGCTGCAGACAAGCCTGCTGTACGACCGCATCATCGAGACGGCGATCGGAGCGGCCGTCGGCATCACGGTGGTCCTGGCTGGTTCGGCCTTTGGCCGCCGTCTGAGGGGCCGTGCTGCGGGCAGCTAGGGGAGGAGTGAGATGATCATGCCGCCGAACTCGCCGGCGAAGAGGATGAGGTGCGGAACGGTGAGTACCGCGCCCACGCCGGCGGCGATCTGCGCATACTTGCGGTTGCGGACCGTGGGCTCGGGGTGCGGCCCGTCGGCGCGGAAATCGTAGGTGAGCATCGCGCCCATGATCATGCCGACCAGTGGCACGACGACGGCAGCCACGAGGGCCACGATCGTCCGGGTTTTCAGATACTCCGTGGCCGCGATGCTCTGAGTGCTCATCTCCAGATCATACCTAGGACGACTGCTGCCAGGTGGCCCGGGTGCCGCCCGGCCGCAGGGCGGAAAGCTCGTGCTGGATTCGACGGCGGAGTTCGTGCGCGTCCAGCGTGCGGGAGCCGCCGTGGGCCAGCAGGTACAGCAGCGTGCCTAGGCGTTGGAGCCGCCAGTCGCGCTCCGTCCGCGGGTTGCGGGCGGCTACGGCGCGGTGGATCTCCCGGTCGAAGAGGTTGGGCTCGTCCAGCTGACGCTGCCGCAGCTCGGCGGTGAGTTTGGCCTGGACCGGGTCCGACTCCTCGTGGTCCGTCTGACGCAGGGCCACGGAGTAGCGCTCGGCGGCGTCCAGGTCGCCGCCGTCGTACGCCATGAAGGCCGCCAACGCGAGCGCGGACTCCACCCACTTCCAGCGACCGAAGTTGCCATCGAAGGGCAGCTCGGTCAGGATCTCGAGGATCCGCCAGGCGCTTGCCCGGTCGTCGAGATCGACGACGAACAGCTGCGCCAGCGCGTAGATCGCCTCGAGATGGGCGCCGGCCTTCAGGTTCACGCCGCGGGCCAGCCGGGCCGTCGGTTCGAGCACGCGGGGCTCGTCCGGGTACCCTTCGGCGATCGAGAGCAGGACCGCCTCGGGCGACTCCGGCTCGACGGGCAGTGACTGCAAGTCGTCGAAGCTCAACTGCGGCGCCGGAGCCGAGGTGTGCACGCGGATCGACGAGCCGTAGGCGATCGTCGCCTTCTGCCCGCTGGCCAACGTCGCCTCCACCAGGGCGGGCGTGCCGAAGCTGTCGGTCACGACGCCGAGCTTCTTCACTTCAGCGCTGGGTGTTCCGTGGCGGGTGATGAACCGGTCGCCGACGCGGACCTGCTCCGCGCGGACATTGCGGACGCGGACGGCGGGCTGATCGGGCTCGTGGGGCGGGGTGCGGCGCTGCGGCATGAGGTCCTGCATGGTGTTGAGGGGGCGGTTCAGGGGCACCAGCCCACGTGGGCCAGTGCCTGCTTGATGATGTTCCCGCGGCCCCCCGGCAGCTCGGACTGCACGTCCACGCTCAGCGCCGCCTCCGGACTCATCCAGTTCAGGTCGAGCGCGTCCCGGCGCGGGTTGCACTCGCCGCGTACGGGGACGATGTAACAGAGCGCGATCGCGTGCTGGCGTTCGTCGGTCAAACCCGTCTCCGACGGGGAGGGAAAGTACTCGGCCACTGTGAACGGAGCGGGCGACGGCGGCAGCTGCGGCATGGCCAGCGGCCCCAAGTCCTGCTCGATGTGCCGGGTCAGCGCAGCGCGCACCGTCTCGCGGTACATCACGCGGCCGGAGACGAACGCGAACTTGAACTGGGCTTCGGCATTCGCCGTGTACAGCAGGCCGATGTCCGTCACGTAGCCCAGCGGGTCCACGCGGACCGGGATCGCCTCGACGTAGGCGATGGGCAGCCGTTGGCGAGCCTCGAAGAGGTCTTCGTCGGATAGCCACCCGGGATACGGGTCAGGGGTGCGTACGCTCATACTCCATGTTTAGCGCATTCGGCAGCGAACGGGCATCAGCCGCCCCGTAGGAGCGACGAATTGAGTGGTTGGGGAATACGAATCGGTGGTCTATTGTTGAACGTGAATGCGATACCGTGAGCTCCTGCGCGCGTAGACGCAATCCGTCACCACCCCGAGGCGCCCCTTCCGCTGAAACCGGAGAGCCGGCGTCGTACTTTTAAGGACCCCTGTGCACAACGACTCCGCACCCGAAACCACCGCGCCGCACCCGGTCGCATCGGGTCACGCCCCGGCGGCCGCGGCTCCTGAGAACCAGAAGCTGGCCCCGGCGGCGCGGACCACGATTCTCGTGCTCCTGATCGCCGCATTCGTGGTGATCCTGAACGAGACCATCATGAACGTCGCGCTGCCACGCCTGCAGGAGACGTTCGGCGTCACCGCCGACACCGTCCAGTGGCTCGTGACCGCCTTCATGCTGACGATGGCCGTCGTCATCCCGACAACCGGCTACCTGCTGCGCCGGCTCTCCATCCGCACCGCGTTCATCCTCGCGATGGCGCTCTTCTCCGCCGGCACGCTCATCGCCGCGCTCGCGCCCATCTTCGGGGTGCTCGTCTTCGGCCGCGTCATCCAGGCCACCGGAACGGCGATCATGATGCCGCTGCTGATGACCACGATCCTCGACATCGTCCCGCCCGCCAAGCGCGGCGTGATGATGGGGAACGTCTCGATCGTCATCTCGGTCGCCCCGGCGATCGGCCCGACCATCTCCGGCCTCATCCTGCAGTACATGCAGTGGCGCATGATCTTCTTCGTGGTCCTGCCGATCGCGATCGTCACGCTTGTCCTCGGCGCCCGCATGCTCGGACGCATGACCGAGGAAACCCAGCAGACAGCGACCCCACTGTCCTTCCCGTCGCTGCTGCTCGCGATTCCGGGCTTCGGCCTGCTCGTCTACGGGCTCAGCTCGCTGGGCGGTGGCCACGGAGCCGAGAGCGGCACGACGGCGGCCGCCGGCCCCGGTGCCACGCCGTTCATCGCGCTGGGCATCGCTCTCGTCTGCCTGACGGTGTTCACCTTCATGCAGTTGCGCCTGCAGCGCTCCGACCGCGCGCTGCTGGACCTGCGCCCGTTCAGCTATCGGCCGTTCACGGTCTCGCTGCTGCTCATGGTCATGGCCATGGTGGCGCTGTTCGGCGTCATCATCCTGCTGCCGATGTACTTGCAGACCGTGCGCGGGCTCGACCCGCTGGCGACCGGCCTGCTGCTGCTTCCGGGCGGGCTGCTGATGGGCTTGCTGGCGCCATTCGTCGGCCGCGCCTACGACAAGGTGGGCCCGCGCCCGCTCATGATCCCGGGCGGTGCGCTGCTCGTCATGGTGCTCGCCGGGTACACGCAGCTGACCGCGCAGACGCCGGTGTGGATGCTCGTCGTCGCGCACCTGGTGATGTCGCTCAGCTTCGCCCTGCTGTTCACTCCGGCCTTCACGACCGGTCTGAACCCGCTGCCGCACCACCTGCACTCGCACGGCTCGGCCGTTCTCAGCACGCTGCAGCAGCTCGGCGGCGCAGCGGGCACGGCCCTGCTGGTCGGCATCATGGCCTCCGGGACGGCCTCGGCCATGGCCGCCGGCGTCGGGGACCTCGATGCCGCAGTGCAGGGTTATCAGGCCGGCTTCCTCGCCGCGACGTTCTTCGCGGCCGGGGTCTTCGCGCTGACGTTCCTGATGCGCAAGCCGGTCTACGAGGAACTCGCCGACTCGCAGGCGGTGCCAGCCGCCCACTAGGCGGGCTCAACACCCCCGGCCCAGTACGCAACGACGAGTGGTTGCCTGAATTCAGTTTCAGGCAACCACTCGTCGTTGTGCAGCGTGCTGAGCTGCGTGGCCGCGGTCTACCAGCGACCGCGCCAGAGCTGCTTGGCCCGCGGATTCTCCGCCCGCGGCACCTCCAGCTCGCTCGCCGCGACGGCGGCCCAGTGCGGGTTCACCAGTGCGGCGCGGGCGATGGCCACGCCGTCGGCCTGACCCGTGGCGAGAATGTGCTCGGCCTGGATGCCGGTGGTGACGCCGCCGACGGCGGTGACGAACGCGTCGGTGCCCTCGAGGCCCTCCTTGACGGCCGCGGCCAGCGGCGTCTGGTAGCCCGGCCCGGTGCGCGGACCGCGGTACGGCCCGATGCCGGAGGAGGAGAGGTCGAAGGTGATGACACCCATCTCGCGCAGCTCGCGGGAGAGCTGCACGGTCTCCCGCAGCGTCCAGCCGTCGTCGACCCAGTCGGTGCCGGAGAAGCGGATGCCGAGCACTTTCTCCGCGGGCCAGACCTCGCGCACCGCCGCGACGACCTCCTTGACCAGACGCGTGCGGTTCTCGTAGGAGCCGCCGTACTCGTCCGTGCGGCGGTTCACGAGCGGGGAGAGGAACTGGTGCAGCAGGTATCCGTGGGCGGCGTGGATCTGGATCATGTCGAAGCCGGCGGCGTCGGCGCGGCGGGCGGCGTCGGCCCAGTCCTGCACGATCCCGGCGATCTCCTCGGCCGAGAGCTCGCGGTTCTCCGCGTAGCCGAAGATGTCGGTGACGGAGGCGGAGACGGTCGTCCAGCCGCCGTCGGCCTGCGGGACCGAGCCGTCCTCGAAGCCGGGCAGCATCGGCCACGTGGAGGCCTTCGCTCCGGCGTGGGCCAGCTGCAGGCCGGCGGCCGCGCCGTTGGCGTGCACGAGATCGACGATCCGCGCCCACGCATCCTGCTGATCCTCATTCCACAGGCCCGTGTCGCGCGGGGAGATGCGGCCGGCGGGGTTCACGGCGGTCGCCTCGGCGATGACCAGGCCGAAACCGCCGGCGGCCAGGGCGCCCAGGTGCGAGAGGTGCCAATCGGTCGGAACGCCATCCTCAGCGTCGACCGAATACTGGCACATGGGGGCCACCACCGCGCGGTTGCGCAGCGTGAACCCTCCGTTGTTGGTGGACAGGGTCACGGGTTCGAAGAGAATGCTCACGTCGAGCCCAACCGCCGAGGCGCCGCGCGTATTCCGTGCCCCGCGCGCCGCCGGACCGCTAGCAGCGCTTGAGCTGCCCGTCGGTGCCGTAGACCGCCGTCGCCGAAAGCGCGGCCGGACCGCCCACGAGCACGCTTGTCCATCCGTTCATGCTCGCCTGCGCCGACGCGATCGACGCCGGCAGGCAGGACTTGCGTGCGAGCATCAGCGGAGCGTCGTTGTAGGCGGCGGCGACGGCGCCCGTGAGGCCGTCGGCGAAGGACGAGCCGTTGGCGTAGAACTGGCGCTGCGCCCCGTTGCTGGTGTGGCTCGCGGTGTTCGGCCAGTAGCTCTTGGCGATGACCGCTGACGTCGCGTACCGGTCGGCCCCGGAGAAGCGCACGATCGTGACGTTCGGCAGGATCTTCTTGACCTGCGCCTCGACGCTCGTGGAGACGACGCTTGTGCCGCCGGCGATCGCCACGTGGGTCGGTTTCAGGCGGCGCAGCTGGTCGGCCGTCGCCTTCGGCAGACTGTCGGTGGACGTCAGCAGCAGGGGCAGTTTCCGTTTCGCGGCGACCGCCGCCAGCGACAGGGCGTCGGGGAAGTCCTTGCCGGTGGCCAGGTACACCGTCCCGGCACTCGGGAAGTTCGAGGCGACGTCGGCCGCCGTCTCGTAGCGGGTCTCGCCGTGGTGCCGTTTCACGGGTGCGACGGCGGCCAGGCTCGTCGCCGTGGCCCCGGAGACGGCACCCTGACCGCCGACGATGTGGATGTTCGACGGCTTGAGCCGCTTCAGTTCGGTCATCGTCGCGCCCGGCACGCCGGACTTCTGCACGATCAGCAGCGGAGCGTTCAACCGGGTCGCCAGAGAGCTGGCGGAGAGCGCGTCGGGGAAGTCCTGGCCGGAGGCGACGACGACGTTGCGCGCCCCCGACGGGAACGTCTGCTTCGAGACCGCTGCCGCGGTGCTGTAGCGGGTGTCGCCGTAGAGCCGCTTCGAGCCCATGCGGGTGATCGTGTCTTGGAGCGAAGCGTCCCAGAGATCGACGCCCAGGTAGTCGGTCGTCATGCGGTAGGGCGTGCTGCGGCGGTTCTGCGCGAAGTCCTTGAGCCCCTGCAGGTCCCCGTTGAAGACGTTGGCGTCGAAGGGCTGGGTCCGGTCGCCGAGGTCCGATTTGTCGGTGTACTGCCACATGGCGAAGGTCGTCCAGCCCGCGGGCAGCTGGCGGGGGTTCTTCGGCTGGTTGGTCTTTTCCGGGTAGGCGGCCACGTGCAGCGGCCAGCTGCGCAGGCTGGTGTCCCCGGTCAGGCAGCTGTCCCAGAAGTCTCGCCCGGTGTAGATCATCGGCAGCCGGCCCGTGCGGTACTTCACGCGCTCGCCGAAGTCGCGCACCCACTTCGCCAGCTGTGCCGACGTCATGCCGTAGCAGCGGTCTCCCTTGCCGTCGGGGTGCAGGGAGGCTGAGTAGGGGTTGGTCTCGATGTCGAGCAGCGGCGGCAGGGTCTTCCCGTCGGCGCTCCAGCCGCCACCGCTGGCGACGAAGTAGTCGGCCTGGGCGGCACCGGAGGAGGAGGCGGGCAGCGCGAAGTGGTAGGCGCCGCGGAGCATGCCCTGCTGGCCGGCACCGGCGTACTGGGTGCTGAAGTGCGCGTTCTTGATGTTCTGCGCGCGGGTGCCCTCGGTTGCTTTCACGTAGGCGAACCGGCTGCCCTGACCCCACGCGTACTTCCAGTCGACGGTGCCCTGGTGATTCGAGACGTCGATGCCGAGCACGCCCGGCGGCCGGTAACTCGTCCGAGTGCTGAGGGCCTTGGCGGGCGCGCTGCGCTCAAAGGCGCCGCGCGCCGCCGCGACGGCGTCGTCCTCCCCGGCGATCTCGGCGAGCCCTTCGGCGTACGCGAGCAGTTCGCTGCGCGTGGGTACGGTGGCGTCGCCGGTCTCGGCGAGGCGGGATTGCGTCGCGCCCAGATCCGTGCCCGGGAGGCCGAGGACCGAGTACGCGTCAGCGGCCAGGCCCGTGCGAAGGGTGTTGCTGACGGTCCGGGCGCTGAAGGCCTCCCAGATCGCGATGGCGGCGCTCGCCGCGTCGTCAGCGCTCGACGACGGAGTCTCCACCGCGGTCGGCGACGGTAGCTCCTCGGCGCTGTCGGCCGGCGTGGCGGACGGTTGGGACAGCGGGGCTGTCGTCTCCTGTCCGGTCTCCAGCCCGGGCCCCGGTTCCGGGGCCGGTGCGGCGGCCGCCGAAGAACCGAGGGCGGTCGTCGCCACGAGCACGGCGGCGGCGAGTGCGGTCAGCGGGAAGCGGACGGCGTTGATCACGGGGGGCCTCTTCTGGTCGGTGCGCGGTGGAGTGAGTGTTGAGTCGACAGAGCGTGTGCGGCTCAGGTGCGGGCGGCGGGGCCGCGTTCGCCGGCGGTCACGGGAATCTCCAGCACATTGCCCCGCGGGGGTGCCGGGCAGACGGCATGGTCCGAGAACGCGAAGGGGAAGACGAGCGTGCGGTTGAAGTCGACGAGCAGGCTCCCGTCGACCGCCGGGGCGGGGATAGTGACGAAGCGCCACGCCGGCGTCGATTCGCCGTTGGTCCGGTCCGTGAAGAGCAGCGTGAGGGAGCCGTCGGCCCCTTGCTCGGCGGCCAGCCGCTGCCCGTCGGCGGGTCCGCCGATGAAGACGACGTCGCCGGCGATCTCTGCTGTCAGGATGGTGTCGGCCCGGAAGCTGCCGATCGTCTCCGTGCGTGGTGCCGGGTACGGTTCGAAGCGGGCGGCGAGCACCCACGCCGGATCGAATTCGAAGGTCGGAACGCCTGCGAAGGCGTCTCGCGCGGGCGTGCTGCGGGCGCGCGTGCGGATCATGTAGCGGCCGCCGCGCACGCCGAGTTCGACGACGGTCTCGTCCGTCCCGCCGTCGTTCGTCGCGGGTACTCGCAGCCAGTAGCGCGACTCGTCCTCGCCCACCGAAGCGGTCAGCGGCGCGGTCACGGGTGTGCCGGCGTCGTAGTCGAGGACCGTCGCGTCGGGCGCGGGGGTGTAGACGGCCGCGCCGTGCGAGACGGCGAACTCGCCCGGGACGAGCTCGAGCGGGCCCGGCACGGCAGGCAGCCACTGGTAGGACGTCAGCGTCAGCCAGCCGAATTCCGCGGCCAGGCCTTCCTCGCGGAGGCGGTGCCACTGCCGCCAGGACGCCTCGGCGTTGTTGATCGGTTGCTTCATACCAACAGCATACGGGCGGGCGCGGGCGGCCGCGCCGGCCTCAGGCGCGCGTGCGGCGCTCGGAACGGGCGAGGACAGCGGCGAGGGCCAAGCCGAGGAGCGCGCCGAGCCCCATCGACAGCAGCGTCGCGGACCACGTGGGCCAGCCCGTGAGCGTCTGCGTGAGGTAGCCCAGCAGCATCATCCACGCCGCCCAGAGGCCGGCGCCGAGGCCGGCGAGCGCCGCGAACGACCCCGGCGTCACTCCCGCGATGCCGGCGGCGGCGACCGAGGCGGTGCGGCCGCCGGACACGAAGCGGAGCCCGAGCAGCGAGGCGTACGTGGTCTCGCGGCCGACCCGGTTCATCAGCGCGACCGTGTTCCGGTGAACCCAGCGGCCCCACCGGAAGCGGTCGAGCCACGTCGTCAGGCCGCGGCGGAAGACCCAGTAGAGTCCCATGTCGCCGAGCCAGCAGCCGCCCGCCGCGGCGACCCACGCGAAGACGGGGTTCAGGTGCCCGGCCGCCACCATGGGGCCCGAGCCGAGCACGAACAGCTCGGACGGCACGGGCGGGAAGGGAGCGTCGAAGGCGACCAGAAACGCCGTGATCAGGTAGTACAGGGTGGCGTTACCGCCGAGCACGTCAGGCACGGGGCGCGTCAGTAGGGCGTTCGGAGAGCTGAAGCCGCGAGTCGAACCGGACGTCGGCGCCCGTGATGGGGTCGCGGAACTCGATGCCGCGGGCCAGCAGCTGCAGGGGCCGGGCGTAGTCGTCGGGGGCCTTGTCCCAGAGCCGCGGGTAGAACGCGTCGTTCAGGATGCCGAGACCGAGCGCGGCCATGTGCACGCGCAGCTGGTGGGTCTTGCCGGAGTGCGGCTTGAGCAGGAAGTGTCCGACGGTGGCGCCCGCGTGGGAGCCGGCGCTCACTCCCGTGCCCAGCACGTCGATCCAGGACTCCGCATTCGGCTCCCCGGATTCGACGATCGCCCGCAGCTGGCCTTTCACCTTGGTCATGCGGTTGCGGTAGACGAGCGGGAACCCGTGCGCCGCGCGCAGCTGATCGGCCCCGGCCGCGGGGGCGTCGAGCGCGGAGACACACTCGTACTCCTTGCGGATCTCGCGCCGCTCGAACAGCGTCTGGTAGAGGCCGCGGGTGGCCGGGTTGGTGGAGAAGAGCAGGATCCCGGAGGTCGCCCGGTCCAGCCGGTGCATCGGGATGAGGTGGTCGATGCCAAGCCGGTTGCGCAGCCGCACCAGCGCGGACTCCTGCACGAACCGCCCGCCGGGTGTGGTCGGCAGGAAATGCGGCTTGTCGACGGCGAGCAAGTGCTCGTCCTGGTGCACGATCGACTCGGTGAAGGGGATCGGTTCCTCGCGCGGCGCCTCGCGGTAGTACCAGAGGAATTCGTGCTCGCGCAGCGGGGTCTCCCGGCGGATGGGGGAGCCGTCGATGCCGACGACCTCGCCGTCGTCGAAACGGCGCAGCAGCCCGTCCGGGTCGACGTGGCCGAATCGGTGCATGACGTAGTCCAGCACGGTGTCCCAGCCACTCTCTGGCAGGTGCAGGCGGGTAGCGCCGACCCCGTTGCGCACTGGGAGGGGAGACTTCATGGCCACCGCACTAGTCTCTCACGAGGCCGGGTCACCCGTCGGCGCGCTGGTCCGTGCTCTCCTCCTTGCCCAGGAGCCGGCGCTGGTGGGCGCGGCGGCTGTAGGTGGCTTCGCGGATGTCGTCGTCGCTGTCGAAGTTCGACCCCAGCGCGCCGGCCATCGTGCCCAGGGAGGCGGCGAGCCATGAGAGCGCCGCGTAGTCGCTGAGCCCGACGGGGTGACCGAGCTGTGACTCCAAGTACGCGGTGTCGACGATCGCGAGCGAGCCGGCGAAGAGGACTAGGTAGATGACCGCGTACATGAGGGCCACCGAGAGCACCACGGTCGTGACGGTCGCGGCGTTGTCGAGGGCGGCCTGGTTCGACGCGGACCCCACGCCGACGCGTCCCGAGCCGGCGTGTTCGATGGTGGACCGTCGCGTCCATAGGCCATTGCGCACGATAAGCCACGTACTCAAGGTCAACACGGCGACGATGCTGATCAGCAGCAAACGCCGGGTCGGCAGCACGTCGGACATGTCCCAGATACTGGAGTAGAAGATTCCGAACGCCCCGGCTGCGGCCGCCGTCGCGATGCACGTCGAGAGCGCGGTGAGCAGCCGGCCGGGCCGGTTGTTCCTGACCATGCCCGCCCACAACCGCAACGCCGAGAAGCGCGAGTCGAGCGTCACGAAGAGGCTGCCGTCGCCGGGCACGTGGTGCGCGGTCCGCACGCCTGGGGTGCGCACCTCGCCGTCCTGGTCGCCTTCGTCCTCCGGTCCCTGCCTGCGGTGCAGCGTCAGAGCGAGGTCCGTCAGCATCGTGCGCAGCCGGGCGGTCAGGCGCCACAGGCCGAACCCGGGCAGCGACAACAGCGCCGCCCCGGCGCCACGGTCGAGTTCGTAGGCCAGCGGCTGTCCGTCGTAGGTCCGCGGCAGATCGGTCACGTAGACGAGGTAATCCCAGTCGCGTTCGGCGGCCAGCCCGCCGGCGCGCCCCATCAGGCGGATGTCGCCGTCGGAGTCCAGCGGCAGGGCGCCGCGCTCGACGACGACGGTCCAGTCCTCGCCGTCGGCCTCGTCGAGGCGCTGCTCGACGACGTCGCGGGCCCGCCGGCACACGTTTTCCGGCAGGCCCGGGTCGGCCATGATTCCGATGGTCGGCATGGGTGGCCCTCCTGTGGGTTCGGTGGCGATCCCGCCCGCACATCACACGGTGGTGGCGGCGGCGGGCTCCGTCTGCTCGCGGTAGGGGACTGGCTGGCACGACGGGCAGAAGAACGTGAGTCGCTCCTGACCGTTCTCGGGTGGTCCGAGCGGCATCTGCCGGATCGGGGTCTGGCACAGGTAACACGGCCGCCCCGTGCGCTGGTAGACCCAGTACGGGTCGGTCAGCTCGGTCGGTGTGGTCTTGCGCCGGTTCCGGTCCTTGTTCGCGTGCAGCAACAGGAAGCAGCGCTCGATGATCCGGGCCAGGTCCGGCACCGCGCTGACCGGCATGAGCGGGTGCGTCTTCGTGATGAACAGGGTCTCAGACCGGTAGATGTTCCCGATGCCGGTCAGATTCCGCTGATCCATCAGCGACAGTCCGATCGGCAGGTCCGGTCGCATCAGCATCCGCTCGCGCACCTCCTCAGGGTCCCAGGCGTGCCCTAGCGGGTCCGGTCCCAGATGACCGACGGCCTTGTGCTCGAGCCGCGTCGGGAACACCCGCAGCAGCCCGAGGTCGACGCCGATGGCCTCGAAAGAGTCGTTCGCCAGCACGCATCGGACCTTGTGCGCCGGCGTCCGCCAGCGCTCGCCGGGCGCGTACACGTCCCACCTCCCGTCCATCATCAGGTGCGTGTGCACGGTCAGGTCCGCGACCCGGATCAGCAGATGCTTGCCGCGCGAAGCGACCGACTCCACCGGGTATCCGGTCAAATCCAGCGTCGCACATTGCGGGACCCGGAAATCGCTCTTGGTCAACTGATGTCCGGTCAGCGTCGCGTCCAACATGCGTGCGGTGCGGAATACAGTATCGCCCTCAGGCACGGAATCTCACCCCGTTCGGTGCTGCGTAAAATCCGGCCGCGCGGAGTGCGTCGGCCAGTGCGGTGCCGCCGATTGGCTGCCCGCCTACTCGTTCGATCCCCAACTTTTCGATGCGCGCCAGTTTCAGCGCGCCCACCAGCGCGGTTGCGGCGGCGTCGAGCGCCGCTTCTTCCGTGCTGAAGCTCAACATGGTCTTGCCGCCGCGCTCGAGGTAGAGCGTCAGCTCCCCGTCGACCAGGACGACGACGGCGCCCGCCTTCCGGCCCGGGCGGTGCCGCCCGCGCCCGCCCGCGGCCTCGGGTGCTGCGGCGCCGGCTGCCTCCGCGCCCGGCTCGGGCGGCTCCGGCCACGGCAGGGCCGCACCGAACGGGTTGGCCGGGTCGGTGGCGGCGAGGGCCACGGCGCGGCGGCGGCCGGAGCGAGCGGTGGCGTCGTCGTCGTGCCCTGAGGCGTGGGTGCGGAGGCGGTCGATCGTCGCCGACAGCGCGAACTGCGCTGCGCCGAGGTGTTCGATGAAGTAGCCGCGGCGGACACGGCCGGACTCCTCGAGCCGGGCCAGCACCTTGTACACGAGCGCGAAGCCGCCGGCGACGTCCTCGCTCATGACCGGGCCGCGCGTGAGCACCCCGTAGCGGTCCAGCAGCAGCTCGGCGGTGGCGTGCGTGCGGATCGTCGGATCGGCCTCGCCGCGCGGCACGAGCGACCAGCGGCCCGTGGCCTTCGCGGCCTGCGCCGGAGTGAGCATCCCGGTCGTGGAGGCCAGCGCGTCGGCCGGGTTCGCGCCGGCGCGTAGGCCCGATTCGGCCTGCTCGGCCAGGCGGTTCCGCAGCCCTGAGCGCAGGGACAGCCGGGTGGGCCGGCCGAGGCGCGCCCGCGGGGTCGATGCGCGACGACGGTGGGCCGTCTTGCCGCCGTCGAGCAGCCCGCGGACGGGGGCGAACGTGTCGTTCGTGACCCGACCGGCGAAGAACAGCTCCCAGAGGGCCTCGACGAGTTCGCCCTGCGGAACGTCCGGGGCAGCCTCGGCCAGCTGCCGGAAGAAGTATGCGCCGCCGCCGGCGAGCGTCTCGAGTAGCCGGGACTGGACCGCCGTGGGTTCCGGCTCCGCGTCCGCGGCGGGCAGGGTCAGCTCCGCGCTGGCGGCCGGGTGGAACGCGACCCAGCCGTCGGTGCCGGCCAGCGCGCCGGCCCCGGTCGCCAGGACCTCCCCGGTGGAGAGGAGCTCGTCCAGGTAGCCGGGCTGGTAGTCGGCGACGCGGCAGGGCAGGATGTGGGACTCCCACGCGCTCGCCGGGGCAGGGTAGCCGGCGAGCTGCTCGAGCACCGTGGCCACGCCGTCGATCCCGCGCAACGCCGGCGCCGTCGACGCGCCGTCTCCGACGAACTGCCATTCGGGCAGGAAACGGGCGTAGGCGTCGCCGGGCACGGGCTCGACCTCGGCGCGCAGCGCCGCCAGGGAACGGCGGCGGATCCGGCGCAGGACCTCCCGCTCGCACCACTCGAGCCCGGCGGAATCGGCGTCGAGCCCGTCGTGCCCCGCGGGTGTGTGGTGCTCGGCGGCGAGCAGCTCGGGCGGGCGGAAGGCGCCGTCGGAGACTCGCCCGTCCTGCGCAAGGCGCTGCAGGGCCACCCGCACGACGCCGACGCCCAGGCCCAGCGCGGCCGCCGCCTCGTGCGCGGTGAAGGGTCCGTGGGTGCGCGCGTAGCGGCCGACGAGATCGCCGAGCGGGTCGTCGACGGGCTCGACGAACGCCAGCGGGACGCCGATCGGGAGGGCGACGCCGAGCGCGTCGCGCAGCCGGGCCGCGTCCTCGATCGCGGCGTACACCTCGCGCCCGGAGAGCTGGACCTTCAGGGCGCGGACGCTGCGCACGAGCTCCTGGGCCCAGCGGTTCACCTGCTCGGTAGGGATGCCGGCGGGCTCGAGGCGCTCGGCGAGTTGGGCGGCGTCGAGCGGGCCGAGCAGGCGCAGCAGGTCGGCGACGGCCTCGACGCCGCGCTCGTCCGTGTCCGCGCGCAGGCGGTACCCGTCGGCGGTGCGCTGCAGCTCGGCGGCGGTGCGGGTAATGACGTCGGCGTCGAGCAGCTCGCGCAGCTCGGTGCGGCCGAGTAGGTCGCCCAGCAGCGTCGGGTCGAGCGAGAGTGCGGCGGCCCGGCGCTCGGCCAGCGGGGAGTCGCCTTCGTAGAGGAACTGCGCGACGTAGCCGAAGAGCAGGGACTGGGCGAACGGGGAGGGCGAGCGCGTCGTCGTCTCGAGGACCCGGATGCTGCGGGACTGCACGGCGGCCGCGATCGCGGAGAGAGCGTCGAGGTCGTAGACGTCCTGCAGGCACTCGCGGGCGGTCTCGAGGATGATCGGGAACGTCGGGAACTTCTTGGCGACGTCGAGCAGCTGGGCCGAACGCTGGCGCTGCTGCCAGAGCGGGCTGCGCTTGGAGGGGTTCTGGCGCGGCAGCAGCAGGGCGCGGGCCGCGCATTCGCGGAAGCGCGACGCGAAGAGGGCGGAGCCACCGACCTCTCGGGTGACGATCTCGGCCAGCTCGTCCGGCTCGAAGTCGAAGAGCTCGGCGCCGGGCGGCTCGTCCTCCATCATCGGCACGCGCAGCACGATCCCGTCGTCGGCGGCCATCGCGGACCCGTCGAGTCCGTAGCGCTCGCGCAGCCGGGCACCCACGGCGAGGGCCCACGGCGCGTGCACGGGCATGCCGAACGGGGAGTGCAACACGACCCGCCAGTCGCCGAGCTCGTCCTGGAACCGCTCGACGACGAGGGCCCGGTCGGTCGGCAGCGCGCCGGTGGCCTCCTGCTGTGCGGCGAGGTAGCCGCGGAGGTTGGCGACCGCCCACGCATCGAGACCTGCGGACGCGAGGCGGGCGGCGGCGTCGTCCTCGTCGAGCGCGGCGACCTCGCGGCGGAACGCGCCGACGGCGTGGCCGAGTTCGACGGGGCGGCCGGGACCGTCGCCGTGCCAGAAGGGCAGCTTGCCGGGCTGGCCGAACGCGGGCGTGACGAGCACGCGGTCGTGCGTGATGTCCTCGATCCGCCAGCTCGTGGCGCCGAGCGCGAAGACGTCGCCGACCCGCGACTCGTAGACCATCTCCTCGTCGAGCTCACCGACGCGGCGGCCTCCCGTCCGTGCGGCGCCCGGCCGTTCCTCCTCGGTGCCGACGATGAAGACGCCGAACAGGCCGCGGTCGGGGATCGTGCCGCCGCTGGTCACGGCGAGCCGCTGGGCACCGGGGCGGCCGGCGAGGGTGCCGGCGTCGCGGTCCCAGACGATCCGGGGGCGCAGCTCCGCGAACTCGTCGGACGGGTACTTCCCCGCCAGCAGGTCGAGCGTCGCCTCGTACGCAGAGCGGGGCAGGGCGGCGAACGGGGCGGCCCGCCGGACGACGTCGTACCACTCCTCCGCGTCGATCTCGCCGAGCGCGGTCGCGGCCACGGTCTGCTGGGCGAGGATGTCGAGCGGGTTGGCGGGGATGCGCAGGGGCTCGATGCGCCCGGCGAGCATGCGCTCGACGGTGACCGCGGTCTCCAGCAGGTCGCCGCGGTGTTTGGGGAAAAAGTAGCCGGCGGAGGCCGCGCCGACTTGGTGGCCGGCGCGACCGACGCGCTGCAGGCCGGAGGCGACCGAGTTGGGGGACTCGACCTGGATGACGAGGTCGACGAGGCCCATGTCGATGCCGAGCTCCAGCGAGCTGGTCGCGACCACGCAGCGCAGCCGACCGGACTTGAGCCCGTCCTCGATGTCGGCGCGCTGCTCCTTGGAGACGGAGCCGTGGTGGGCGCGGGCGAGCACGGGATCGGCGCCGGAAGTCTGTCCCGCCTGGGCCATCATCTCGGCGGGAGTGCGCGTCGTCGGGGCGGAGCCCCGAGCCTGCTCGCGCACCGCGGCGAGGCCGTCGCCCCACTCGTCGCCACCGCTGGAGAGTTCGAGGCGCTCGGCATGGATCTCGTTGAGCCGGCCGGTCAGGCGCTCGGCGAGGCGGCGGGAGTTGGCGAAGACGATTGTGGAGCGGTTGGCCTCGATGTGGTCGACGATCTGCTCTTCGACGTGCGGCCAGATGCTTGCCTGCGGCTGCAGGCCGGAGGCCGGACCCATGTCGTGGGCGCCGGCGGCCGCCGGCAGGTCCGTCATGTCCTCGACGGGCACGGACACCGTCAAGTCCCACTTCTTGCGGCTTTCCGGTGCGACGACGGTGACGGGACGGGACCCGCCGAGGAACCGGGCGACCTCGGCGTGGGGTTCGACGGTCGCGGAGAGCCCGATGCGCTGGGCCGGGGCCGGCAGCAGCGCGTCGAGGCGCTCGAGCGAGACCGCGAGGTGGGCGCCGCGCTTCGTCCCGGCGACGGCGTGCACCTCGTCGAGGATCACGGTGTCGACGCCGGCGAGGGACTCCCGGGCGCGGCTCGTCAGCATGAGGAACAGCGATTCGGGGGTCGTGATGAGGATGTCCGGCGGGTTCGTCTGGAGCTTTCGCCGCTCGTTGGCCGGGGTGTCGCCGGAGCGGACGCCGACCCGGATCTCGGGCGCGGATGCGCCGAGGCGGGCCGCGGTCTGCGTGATCCCGATGAGTGGGCTGCGCAGGTTGCGCTCGACGTCGACGCCGAGCGCCTTGAGCGGGGAGATGTAGAGGACGCGGGTCGAACGCTTCCGCTCGGCCTTCGCCGGCAACTCGGGCAGCGGTTGCGCGTCGGCGTCCGCGCCGGCTCCGCCGCGGACGAGGGAGTCGAGGGCCCAGAGGAACGCGGACAGCGTCTTTCCGGAGCCGGTGGGCGCGACGACCAGGGCGTTCTCACCTCGGGAGACCGCGTCCCAGGCGCCGGCCTGGGCGGCGGTCGGCGCAGCGAAGGCGCCCGCGAACCATTCTCTGGTCGCGGGTGTGAAGCGGTCCAGGACCGCCGTCTGCGCTACTGAATCCGATATGGCCCGACCTCCAGCAACTCTTCGTCCGCCGACGCGCTGGGATCCGTCTCCGACCGTCCTTCAGGAGGGGAGGGTCTGGTGCTCGCGCACGACGCAAGGAGGAGCGCCGCGGCGGCCGCGGCGGCGAGAGCGACCAGCTGGCGAATCTTCACGGTTTTCCTCCAGACGTCCTACTCACAACCTACCCGAAGTCACGTGTGGTGGTACGGGCGGCCCCCGGAAATCTCCTGCGCGCGGTAGAGCTGCTCGGCCAGGATGAGCCGGACCAGCTGGTGCGGGAAGACCAGTTTGGAGAGGCTCCAGACGAAGTCGGCCCGCTGGTGTACGGAGTCCGCAACACCGTACGCGCCGCCGATGATGACGGTGATCGGCTTCGACGAGTCGAACTGCCGTTGCAGCCTGGCGGCCAGGTCCGGCGAGTCGATGTTCCGTCCTCGCTCGTCGAGCAGCACGACGTGGTCCTGGGCGCCGATCTTGGCGAGCAGCCGCTCGCTCTCCTCGGAACGGGCGGCGTCCGCCTCGCGCGACGAGTGCGGCAGCAACTGCCACGTGACGTCGTACGGCTTCTTCATGCGCTTGGCGTAGCGATCAATCCCCTCGCTCACCCACGACTCGTGCTTCTTACCGATGGCCAGAACCCGAATTCCCATGTCCCTATCCTCTCAAGGGTCAGCCTGCCAGCCGGCCCCCGCGTTTTGGCCGCCGTCAGCGAGCGGGCTGCTGGTCGCCGTCGTGGTCCGCATCGACGGGCGAGCGGGGACTCTGTTCGGCGGCCGGGGCGACCGCACGGATGGCTCCCGTCTCCGGGGTCCAGCCGTCGGCGTATTCGCCGGACTCGTAGTCGTAGTCGACGGGATTGCCGTCTTCGTCGTAGCGCTGGTACCACTCGGTGACCTCGTCGGCGCTCGAATCGAACGCGGCGCCGGCGCCCTCACCTTCCGCGGCCTTTTCGACGGAGAGGGCGAAGTCGTCCCCGTGTTCGTCGATGCCGGAGCGCACCGCGTTCTCGAGCGCGGTCTGCGCGTATTCGGTGCGGATGACCGCCGGATCCGTCTGCAGGTCCTTGAAGAACGCGGCGATCATCATCAGGAGGATGACCGCGAAGGGCAGCGCCGAGACGATGATGAGGTTCTGCAGGCCGGAGAGGGCCTCGTTGCCGCCGATCAGCAGCATGACGACGGCGATGCCCATCATCGCCAGTCCCCAGAAGATGGTGACCTTCTTGTCCGGGTCGGGATTGCCGCGCTGCGAGAGCGTGCCCATCACCAACGAGGCGGAGTCGGCGGAGGTGATGAAGAAGACCGCCAGGCAGAACATCGCGATGAACGGGGTGATCGAGCCCAGCGGCAGGGCATGCAGCACCTCGAACAGCAGGTCCTGCGGCGACGTGTCCGCCGTGATCGAGTCGTTGCCGTTGGCACGCATCCACAGTGTTGTGCCGCCGAATGTGCCGAAGGCCAGGACACACACCATGAAGGGTACGGCCAGGGTCGCGAAGATGTACTGCTTGAGCGTGCGGCCGCGCGAGATCCGGGCGAGGAAGATGCCGACGAACGGCGCCCAGGAGGCCCACCAGGCCCAGTAGAAGACGGTCCACGCCTCGGAGAACGCCGCCGCTTCCTCGCCCCACGATGCGCTGCGCGTCATCATCTCGAAGAAGTCGCCGAAGTACTCGAACGTCGCCGAGGGCAGGAAGTTCAGCAGGAACAGGGTCGGTCCGGCCACGAAGATGAAGACGGCGAGGCCGAAGGCCGCGGTCATATTGATGTTGGAGAGCCAGCGGATGCCGCGGCCGACACCGGAGACGGCGGAGAGAATGAACCCGATCGTCAGCACCATGATGATCACGATCAGGGCGGAGTTGCCGATGTCTCCGAGGCCGGAGACGATCTCGACGCCGCGGCCGATCTGCAGGGTGCCGATGCCGAGCGATGCCGCGGTCCCGAACAGCGTCGCCACGATGGCCAGCATGTCGATGGCCTTGCCCTGCCACCCGTTGACGCGGTCCCTGCCGAAGATCGGCGTGAAGATCGAGCTCATCAACGGCACGCGGCCGCGGCGGTAGGCGCCGTAGGCGACGGCGGCGCCCACGAGCGAATAGAGGGCCCAGGCGTGGAACCCCCAGTGGTACAGCGTCTGGGCCATGGCCTTGTGCATGGCTTCGATCGTTTCCGGGTCCGCGGCGCCGGGCGCCGGATTCATGTAGTAGTAGAGGGGCTCGTAGGGCCCGAAGAAGAAGATGCCGATCCCGACGCCTGCGGAGAACATCATCGTGATCCACGAGAACGTCTTGAACTCCGGTTTCTCACCGTCGCGCCCGAGGGGGATTCGACCGTACTTGCTCAGCCCCAGGTAGATGAGGAAGGCGAGGACGATCGCGACCAGGATGTTGAAGAGCCATCCGGTGTTGGCGACGACCCACGTCAGCGCGACGCCGGAGACCGCGGTCAGCGACTCCGTGCTGGTGACGCCCCAGATGATGAACCCGACGATCAGGACCGCCGCGATGCCGAAGACGAGGCGGTCGGTGCCGTAGCGGACCCGCTGTTCGTCGACGGAGATGCCGGGGACGAGTCCGGGGTGGGTGTCGTGCGGATAGTCGGTGTCGACGGGCGTGCTGGTGGGCCGTGGCGCGTCCACGGTTCCTCCTCGGTAGGCGAACAGGTCCATCCGGGAGGCGGTATTCATGCAGTGGTCCGGAGCTTTTTCGGCCCTGGTTTCAGTCGAGGCGCGCGGACGCGCCCGCGACAACCCCGCCGGACAAAACCAAAAACCTACGGATGATGTGCATCACCTGTCAATCTGAAGCGGCAGGAGGGCGACGGGTACGTCAGCGTTCGGACGGCGCCGCCGTCGTGCTCCTGACGACGAGCTCGGGTGAGACCCAGGTGTGCGAATGCCGATGCGTCGGATGGTCGAGTTCTCCCGCGAGCCACCGCACGATCTCGCGGCCTTGTTCAGCGGGACGCTGACGCAGAGTGGTCAGGCCGAAGGGGGTGGCCAGAAGCTGGTCGTCGGTCCCCACAATAGACACGTCGGCTGGAACATCAAGACCGGTGTCGCGCGCTGCGAGGATGAGGCCGAGCGCGATGTCATCCGTCGCGGCGTAGAGCGCACGTGGACGATGCGGGGAAGCGAAAAGTTCACGGCCGGCGGCGTAGGCCGATGTGAAGTCGGGGTCGAGGCGCAGCTCTTGGGGGCGAGCGAGGCCGGCTCCGGCCAAAGCGGCGGCATAGCCACGGTGGCGTGCATCCTCGGCCGCGTAGAGCGAAAGGTCGGTTGCGCGACGGCCCCCGACGAAATGTATCTCTTGATGCCCGAGCGCGATGAGGTGTTCCGTCGCGATCCGGCCCGCAGCGACATCGTCCAGACACCACGTTCGAATGCCGTCGGTCGCTTCCCCGACTCCTGCCACGGGCAGTTGCATCTCGCGAAGCTGTTTAATCTCGTCAGGAGTCAGCGCGAAGTTTCCTGAGACCACCGCATCCACGTGTTTGCGCCGCTGGAAGTGATCGAACGCCCTGCGGCGCCGGGTACCCACGTCGCCCAAATTGTAGAGGACGACGTCGAAGTCGAGTTCGAGGGCGGCTTCAGCGACACCGTCGAGCAGGGTACCCGTGAACCACGTGTTGCAGGCCGGGACAATGGCGGCGATCATTCCGGATTTTCCGGTGGCCAGACTGACTGCCGCCGGGGACGCCACATAGTCGAGTTCCCGGGCGACTGCCAGCACGCGTTCGCGAGTTCCGCTGGCCACCAGACGCCCGGAGAGCGCGCGCGACGCTGTCGACTTGGAAACGCCCGCGGCGCGAGCGACGTCGGCTAGGGTCGCCATGGGCGCGGTCCTCCTCGGAGCAGCGGTTGTCGAGGGTGAGTCTATCCCCGGCGGCACAGGGCATGGACGTTTGGTCTCAGTTCGACAACGGGACTTGGAAGCAAGTGTGATGTGCGTTACGGTTCACGGATGGAACCGGTTGCGGTCGCGTGGACCGGGGTCATCATCAGCACTTTCAGGAGACGAAAAAGGGGAACACGTCGTGGGACATTCGCAGCGTCGCTTCACCACCGGACTGGGCATCGTGGGCGTCAGCGTCCTCGCCTTGACCGGGTGCGTGGGGGACATGGAAGGGCAGGGCGGCGACGAAGCCGACTGCAGCGTCTATGAGCAGTACGGCACCTTCGAAGGTGCCGAAGTAAGTGTCTTCGGATCTATCCTCGATCTCGAGGCGGACCTGCTGAACGAGTCGTGGGCCGACTTCGAAGAGTGCACCGGGATCAGCATCGCCTACGAGGGCACCAGCGAATTCGAAGAGCAGGTCAACGTTCGCGCACAGGGCGGCAACGCTCCGGACCTGGCGTTCTTCCCGCAGCCCGGCCTGCTTTCCACCCTGGTGGAACAAGGACACATCATCCCCGCTGCCGAGTCGGTTGAAGCCAACGCCGACGAGTTCTGGAGCGAGGACTGGAAAACCTACGGCACGGTTGACGGCGAGTTCTACGCCGCCCCGCTCATGGCGAACATCAAGGGCTACGTCTGGTATTCGCCGTCGTTCTTCACGGAGAACGGTTATGAGGCGCCCACCACGCTGGATGAAATGGACGAGCTGACCGCCCAGATCGCGGACGACGGTACGACGCCGTGGTGCGTTGGCTTCGGTTCCGGATCAGCCACGGGATGGCCCGGCACTGACTGGCTAGAGGACTACGTCCTGCGCCTGCACGGCCCTGAAGTCTACGATCAGTGGGTCAACCACGAGATCCCGTTCAACGACCCGCAGATTGTGGAAGCAATGGATCGCGTGGGGGACATCATCAAGAATCCCGACTACGTCAACGGCGGATTCGGTGACATCAGCACCATCACCAGCACCGATTTCGGCGACGCCGGGTTGCCGATTCTGGACGGCGAGTGCGCGCTTCACCACCAGGCCTCCTTCTACGCGGGCTTCTGGCCCGAGGGAACCACCATCGCCGAAGACGGAGACGTCTACGCGTTCTTGACGCCGCAGGAATCTGCGGACGGGGAGCTGGCCGTGACGGGCGGCGGCGAATTCGTGGGTGCGTTCCGCGAGTCGGAGGAGATCACCGCCGTGCAGACGTTCTTGGCGACGGACACCTGGGCCAATAATCGCGTCAGCCTCGGTGGCGTTGTCAGCGCCAACAACGGTGTTGACCCCGCCAACGCTGAAGAATCCGGACAGCTGCTCGTCGACGCGATCGCGCTGCTGCAGAACCCGGACACGACCTTCAGGTTCGACGGGTCGGACCTGATGCCCGGTGCCGTGGGCGCCAACAGCTTCTGGAGCGCCCTGGTCGACTGGGTCTCCGGCGACGATACGGAAACTGTCCTGAAACGCGTCGAGGACAACTGGAACTAACCCGCGGCGTGTGGCGGGTGGGGCTGGCAAAGCCCCACCCGCCTCGTCTTTCACGCCCTGCCGGTCACCGGTCGGGGCGATGGACTCTGGAGACAACATGACATCACTCGACCTGCTGGGAAAGTTCCTGCAGTTCGCCACCGGACTTTTGGTTTTTGCCATTGTGGTGGCTCTCATCCTGTTCCTACTCGATCGCGGCGCCAAAGCGGAGAAAACGACACTCCAGTTGGGCTTGTTCCTCGGCCCGGCGCTGGCGCTCTTGGGGATTGGCCTGATCTACCCGGCCATTCGCACCAGCTTCTTGGCTTTCACGGACCGTGCTGGCGAATTTAATGGGTGGGACAACTTCGTCTGGATGTTCACGCAAGATCAGGCGTTGATCACCTTGCTGAACACCTTCGTCTGGATCGTCTTGGTCCCGATCATCTCCACGACGATCGGTTTGATCTATGCCGTGTTGATCGATAAATCGCGTGGTGAGAAGTACTTCAAGATGCTGGTCTTCATGCCCATGGCGATTTCATTCGTCGGTGCCGGCATCATCTGGCGATTCATGTACGCATACCGCTCGGCAAACTACGAGCAGTACGGTCTGGTCAACCAGATCATCGTCAGTCTGGGCGGGGAGCCGCAGCAGATTCTGCAGTCGTGGCCGGGCAACACGCTCGCGTTGATCGTGGTGATGATCTGGATCCAGACGGGTTTCGCGATGACCGTCCTGTCAGCGGCGATCAAAGGTGTCCCCGCTGAACAACTGGAGGCGGCTGAGCTCGACGGCGCGTCGGCGTACCAACGGTTCCTCCAAGTCACCGTCCCGGGGATTCGGTCCTCGTTGGTGGTTGTCGTGACCACGATCATGATCGCCACGCTGAAGATCTTCGACGTCGTCCGAACCATGACGGCCGGAAATTTCAACACCTCGGTGGTCGCCAACGAGATGTACACGCAGGCGTTCCGCGCCGGCGAGCCGGGGCGCGGCGCCGCGCTGGCTCTGATCCTGTTCGTGATGGTCACGCCGATCGTCATCTACAACGTCCGCGTCCTGATGAAGCAGAGGCAGATCCGATGAGCCAGCAGACAGCAGTCCCCCCTTCCGGCCCTGAACGCATCGCCCGGCTGGCGGCAAAGACCACCCGCGTCAAGACGAAGCTGTCGACCCGGATTGCAACGGCGGCGGCGTTGGTCATCGCGACCTTGTGGACCATTCCCACCTTTGGGCTCTTCGTCTCGTCATTCCGGGAACGCGAACTGATCGAATCCAGCGGCTGGTGGACGTTGTTCCAGAACCCGGGTTTCACGTTCGGCAACTATCAGGAAGTCCTGCTGTCCGGATCGTCGTCGGCACCCCAGCTAGGTGAGTACTTCGTCAACTCGCTCTTCATTGCGATCCCGGCGACTTTGTTCCCGCTGGTGCTCGCGGCGATGGCGGCCTACGCGTTCGCCTGGATCAAATTCAAAGGATCATCAGCGCTCTTCGTGATGGTCTTCGCCTTGCAAATCGTCCCACTGCAGCTGGCGCTGATCCCGCTTCTCCAACTCACGGTCTCCTTTTTGCACCCCTTGATGGGCGCCATCGGAGATGCGGTGCCGATCATCCCGGATCAGCAGTACCTGCCGGTGTGGATCGCGCATACGATTTTCGCGTTGCCGTTGGCCATCTTCCTGCTGCACAACTTCATCGCAGAAATCCCCGGCGAGGTGATT
This sequence comes from Kocuria rosea subsp. polaris, assembly GCA_023896275.1. GTDB lineage: Bacteria > Actinomycetota > Actinomycetes > Actinomycetales > Micrococcaceae > Zhihengliuella > Zhihengliuella polaris_A. Next base: position 152,536 of record MLDA01000002.1, read on the forward strand.
GAGGCGGCTCGCGTTGATGGGGCGGGCCACGCGCAGATTTTCATGAAGATCGTGCTGCCTCTGGCTCTGCCAGCGCTGGCATCGATTGCGATTTTCCAGTTCCTCTGGGTCTGGAACGATCTGCTGGTGGCTCTGGTGTTCTCCTCGGGAACCGCAGACACCGCACCCCTGACGCAGCGCCTGGCGGAACTCGCCGGATCGCGCGGCCAGAATTGGGCACGCCTGACCGCTGGCGCTTTCGTGTCGCTGGTGGTGCCGCTGATTGTCTTCTTCAGCCTGCAGCGTTACTTTGTCCGCGGATTGCTGGCGGGCTCCGCGAAGGGGTGAGCCGGGGGACCTAGGCGAGGACGCTGCGGTCGAAGGCGTCCAGGCTGATGCCCTGATCCAGGACGACCTTGGCCCACTCTCTGGCCGAGTGCAGGCTATGGTCGCGGTAGTTGCCGCAGCTGACGGCCTCCGTCCCGGGCACGTCTTCCCAGGTGATCCGCTCGGCGAGGTCCTCTAGGGAAGACTTGACCGCAGCGGCGATGGTCTCCGGCGTCGGCTCGCCCCAGGCGATGAGGTGGAAGCCGGTGCGGCAGCCGAAGGGGGAGAAGTCGATGAGGCCGTCGAGGCGCGTGCGCAGGAGGGCCGCCATCGTGTGCTCGATCGTGTGCAGCCCGGCGGTCGGGATCTCGCCCTCGTTGGGCTGGACCAGACGGACATCGTAGTTGGAGATGGCATCGCCGTGGGGGCCGTGTTCGACCCCGATGCGGCGCACGTAAGGCGCCTTCACCTTGGTGTGGTCCAGTGAGAAGCTCTCGACTTCGGCAAGTTCGACGTCATTCATGCGGCCAGTCTAACGCTAGTGTTGACGCGCAGAACATGGGCCGGGAGGCCACTCGAGCGAGAGGAACACGATGACGAATCGGAACACGCTGCTGGTCTTCGCGCACCGCGACGAGGCGAGTGCGTTCGCCGACGTGGAGCACCTGGTCAGCGGCATCGGCAAGGTCAATGCGGCGACGTCGCTGGGCCGCGCGCTGGCCGACGGCGATGTCGACGAGGTGCTCGTGTTGGGCACCGCGGGCGTCATCGGCGACGGCGACTCCCGGTTGGACCTCGACACGGTCTACCAGGTGACCACGCTCCTCCAGCACGACTTCTCGCTGCCCTCGCCAGTGCTGCACCCCGCTGGCGAGGTCTTGGCCGGTGGTCCCACGGCCACAATGGCCACCGGGGACGTCTTCGTGCAGGACGACGCCCAGCGCGCCCGCATCGCTGGGCTCGGGGCCGAGCTCGTGGACATGGAGGGGTACGCGTTCGCGAGCGTGTGTGCGCGCTTTGACGTCCCGCTGCGCATCTTCAAGATCCCGTCTGACTTCGCTGACAGCACGACGACGGCGGAGGAGTGGGACACGATCGTCTTCCGCAAGAGCGAGCAGCTGCGCGCCTTCTGGGACGAGACGCTCTCCCGTTGAAGCGCCCAGTGAGTCGACGTCGTTCTGCTCATTCCTAAACGACGTCTGCTCACGCCGCCTTCGCGACGCTGGCGACGGGCGCTAGTCGTGCAGGATCCGCTGATAGAGGTTGTGATCCTGCCAGGTCCCGGCGATCTGCAAGTAGCGCGGGGCCATCCCGATCTGCTGGAATCCTGCCTTCAGCAGGACTCGCTGTGAACCGATGTTGTGCAGGAGGGTGCTGGCCTCGATGCGGTGCAGTCCGAGGCCGGTGTGCGCTGTTGCGACAATTTCACGCACAGCCGCAGATGCCAGGCCGCGCCCGGCGTACCGGCTGTCCACCCAGTACCCCAGGCCGGCGCTCTGGAACGGACCGCGCACGATCCCGGCCAGGTTGAACCGGCCGACGAGCTCGTCGTGAGCAAACAGCCCCAGCGGATATTCGTCTCCGGTCGAGTGCCGAGCGAGGCGCCGGTCGATGTCGTCGGCTTGCCAGGGCTCGGTGTAGTACGCGTCGGGACGTACCGGTTCCCAAGGTGCCAGGTACTGACGATTACGTTGGGACGCGGCTGCCAACGCTGGGGCATCACTCGGGCGGAGGAGGCGCAGGCTGACGTCGTCGGTGAGTTGGCCTGAGTCGAACACCGTCCAACAATAGTCCTGCGCCCGTCGGTGATCAGTCGGTCGACGCGTTGAGATCGGCGAGGGCCAGCAGCGCGCGCTCCGGGTGCTCTGCGATCCGGTTGAGGACGTAGAGCCACCACTGTGGACCGTAGACGACGTACTCCCGTGTGGCGTAGCCCTCGGCGTTCAGCGTGTCCAGCAGGCCGTTTCCGAGTCCCTGGAGCATCTCGAACTCGACGTGTGCCCCGCGCAGGTCCTCGCCGAGTTCGGACGTCAAGGCGTGCACGAGTTGCGGATCATGGGTTGCGAGATTGACGCGATGACCGGCCCTGACCAGGGTGGTGGCCATCGACAGGTAGGCCGCTGTCATCGGCTCGGAGTCGCGGGGATAGGCGACGGCCTCCGGTTCGAGGAACGCGCCTTTGACCACACGAACGGGACCCGGCAACTCCAGGCAACGGGCAAGATCCTCCGGAGTGCGGTGCAACCGCGCCTGCAAGGTGATTCCCGTTTCCGGGAAGTTCGAGGCGACCCGCTCATAGATATCCAGAACCAGATCGGTTCGGTCCGAACCTTCCGCGGAGATCATGACGGACGTACCGGCCTCGCGCGCGGCCTGGGCGATGGAGGTGACGTTCGCCAGACCCAAGTCAGGCGAGACCACGGATCCGATGTGGGAGAGGTCGAAGGAGAGGGTGGCGGGCTCATCGGCCGCTCCAAGCAGTCGGGCCAGACTGACGAATTCCTGTGTTTCCCGAGCGGCGATTTCCGCGTCGCGCACGGATTCACCGACGCACTCGATGCTGCCGCGGTGACCCCGGGCGGCGTTGGCAGTCACGAGGGCCAGGGCGCCGTCGATCGTCTCCCCGGCCGTGTAGCGGCGGGCGATGCGCCGTGCCAGAGACGCCTGGCCGTGATCGGCCATGACGCGGGCCTTGAGTTCCTCGTCGAGGGCCCAGGCGCGTAGCGTGTCGGCGGCGCGGGCCACTGTTTTTTCGTCGATCAGCATTCCTTGATGCTACTGCGGGAGAACTGCCTCGCTGCCGAACCGGGCCTGAGGCAACGAAAAGCCCCGCAGATCAAGGGATCTACGGGGCTGGGTTGCCGGACCAGATCTGCTTCCGGGAGCTCGCCGTTGACGTAGTCCAGGGGTGAGGCGAACCGGGCGTGAACGGCGTGGTGCTGGTCATGCGCCGTGTGCAGTACTGCGTTGGAGGACAGCCGCGTGCTCTTCGGCGCCGCCAACAGCAGACCCGGGGACGCACCGGTCTTGCCATTGCGCTGGAACGGGCCGCAGCAGAGCATATTCACCGGTGGAATCAAGCACCCCTACGGATAGAGGCGTGAACGTTTGCTGAAGTGGATCTAGCGGTGTGGCAACACATTAATGTCCATGAGCCCTGATTCGTTACACCATTCCGCGTGCTCCACATCTGATATGTAGGTTATTCCTGTCAAGAGGCAGAGCTGAGCGGTCCGCGACTGGTTGTCGTGGACCGCTCTTCTTTGTTCCCGTCAGCCTGTGGTGGCCGGGGCCGGCGCGTCGTGTTCGACGGCGTTGTCAGACTGATATGCGCGGGTTGGTTACCGCAGGACGAGGTGTTCGGCTGGAGGGTGACCGCTGGTCTAGGTACCGGGCGTGGCCAGCACTGCTGGCTGCTCATAGATGTATCGCGGGTTTCCTCCACGCTGCCGGGACCGATCGGTCATCAGTGCCGACGGGAAGTCTCTACTCAACCGGCCATGGGTGCTCCTGTTGCACGGGTGCGGCCAGGGACCAGCACCAACCGGCGAGCTCGCGGGCCACGGCCACGTTCGCGATCACGCGTCGTTTCCGGCGGGCCTCGAACTTCTCCCACTGCCGGTGCAGTCGGTGGTTGCCCTGGTGTCCGCGGACGCGGGAGACTTCGTCGGCACGGTCCTAGCGGGCCTGCATCTCTCGCGAGGGCTGGTATCTGCGCCGGTGGTGCCAGGCGGCTTCGACCAGGAGCCGGCGGGCGTGGGTGTTCCCCGTTTTGGTGATCGGGCCCTGGGCCCGCGTCGCGCCGGAGGAATGTTCCGACGGTGCCAGGCCGAGGTAGGCGCCGATGGTCTTTCCAGTGAATCGGGTCCAGTCTCCGACCTCGACGGTGAGACCAAACGCGGTCAACACGCTGATCCCGCGCAGACACATCAGTGCGTGCACGATCTCCGCGTACGGTTCCGATTCCGCCAGCACCGTGATCCGGCGGTCGAGTCCGTCGCGGCGAGCGAGCGTGAGCTCGACCGTTTCCAAGCAGGAGTCGTACGTTGCTTGCAGGACCGGGTCCTCGAAGCGTTGTCGATGCAGCCATGCGTGGTGGGCGTTCGTCCAGGTCCGTCCGCCCGAGTACACGATGCCGTGGCGCAGCAGCAGTTTCGAGAGCCGGTGCCGGGCCCGCATCAGATCTGCCCGGACGTCTTCACGGGCGCGGACCAGGTCCCGGGCCGCTTCGCGGCGGGTTCCCGGTACTGTCACCGGCGTGATCTGGTCCAGCAGGTTCAGCCGGGCGAGGTGCTCGGCGTCGCGGGCGTCGGTCTTCACTCGGTCCCCGGGTGGGCGCTGGAGCTTCGACGGAGCGGCGACCACGCATGTGAAGCCGGCAGCTTCCAGGGCCCGGGCGAGTCCGAACCCGGTCGGGCCGGCCTCGTAGACGACGCGCACCGGTGGTCCCAGTCCCTTGACCCAGTCCACGACCCCGGTGTTGTTCCCTGGTAGTCGCTGTCGGAGGATCTCGCCGGTGCGCTGATCGATCGCGCAGCCGACGATGCTACGGGCATGGACATCCAATCCGACGTAGGTACGCTGGTTCATGACTGGAACCTCCAGACGTTCAAATGTGGCTCTACCAGTCCACACCCGCCACGGCGGGATGGGAACAGGACCGGCAACCCACGTGGATGCTTTGAACGCGAGGTTCCAGTCCTACGTGCAGGACCGGCCCCACTTCATATCGTCTAGACGCCCCTACGATTCGCCTTGCTTGCCACGTAGGGTCACCCCATGGGACTCAAAGATTGGGTGAAGGATGCCCCCGTTGCGATGTTCGACAAGGTGGTCTTGCGTAAAGATAGGGTGCAAATGCTGTCAGGGGCCGATAAGGGCAGCTACCCCCTCCAAGGAGTGGAGGCCACTGTTGATACAGGAGAGGCCCTATCGAAGCGGGTGACTCTGACCCGGCTAGTGGCTACCGGGGCGTTTGCTCTGGCTTGGCGCAAGAAGCAAGGCGGGGAGTCCTTTTTGGCGATAGAGGGGCCAGACTTTGCCTGGATGGTACTCGTCAAGCGGGGCCAGTATGCCAAGGCGAAGACATTCGCGGCCAAAGTCAACGAAGCAGCGAGGCTAGCTGCCTAGAACTTCACTGTCGAGTACTCGGCCCGATAGTCGACCTCGCAACCGGAGAGCAACTCCCGCTCATGATGACGAGGCGTGAATAGCGGCAGCAAGACGCCGAAGGCTACGCGAGCGTGAGGCCTCGGAATGAAGCTGCCGACACACGCCAACGACAGGAGGGTGACCTGTGCGTTTGAGTGCTGGTCCGCGTCGGTTCTCCTTGTGCTCGTCCGCGGGAGCGTGTTTGTACTGGCGGATACCGAAGCCAGCGTGTTGGCCCCCGTCTCGACTGGTGCAAGATCGCGGTCCGGCTCGGCATCTTCGAGGTTCGGTGCTTCGATGGTCGCGCCAACCTTCCAGAATCCTCGCCAGCGTCCGCCGCGTCTGCTCGGCGTTATCCGCGTATTCCAGATGCAGCATCGACGTTGATGCTGAGGTCGATGAGCGCACCCTCGAGGGCATTGGCATAGACGGGCGGCCCGCCGGAGGAGATGCAGCGTGCCGAGGAGAGTGCCCCATGTCCCGCAGGGGGTGAGTTAGTTTGCCCGGGTAGCGCGTTCCCCGGCTCCCACCGAGGCTTGATGACAACCGCAGGAGCACCCAGATAACCGTGCAGTCGACAGATTGCTATCGTCGGCGAGCGCGGCGCGGATGGCGTCGTCGAGTCCGAGCCTTCGAATTCTTCCGGCCCTTGCTTCGTTGGCCAGCTTGAAGCTGCTCCCGTTCGTGTCGAGGAAGTCCTTCGGCTCTACAGCCTTTCTCTCGTCGCGGTAGCCGCGCGACTGCTGACCATCCATGGGCCACGCCGTTCGACTGTGTAGGTAGTAGGTACGGCCGCCGTCGGCGCGGTCTCGAACTCGGATACTGGCCCTTGGGCTCCCCAATCATCTGGCCAACAAATGTGGGGTTCTCGCCAACATGGCTGGTGGACGGCAAAGAAAAAGCCCCGCAGATCAAGGGATCTACGGGGCTGCTCTGGCGGTGACGGTGGGATTTGAACCCACGGTACGGGGTTACCGTACACAACATTTCGAGTGTTGCACCTTCGGCCGCTCGGACACGTCACCAGACATGGATTCGTTTGCACGAAACCAGACTGGACCACTGTACCGGAGTCGACGCGGCACGCTCAAATCGGCCCGGGCCCTCAGCGCCTGGCCTGGAAGAAGTCACGCAGCAGCTGGCCGCACTCGTCCTCGCGCACCCCGGGGAAGACCTCGACGAAGTGGTTGAGCCGCGGCTCCCGCAGCACGTCGAACACCGAGCCCGAGGCCCCGGCCTTCTCGTCCCACGCGCCGAACACGACCCGCGGGATCCGCGCCAGCACGATCGCCCCCGCGCACATCGCGCACGGTTCCAGCGTCACGACCAGGGTGCAGTCGGCCAGGCGCCAGCCGTCGTCGTTCCCGGTCGCGCGCAGGGCCGCGGCCGCGGCGCGTATCGCCTCGACCTCGGCGTGCGCGGTGGGATCACCGTCCGCCTCGCGCCGGTTTCGGCCAGTCGCGAGCACGCGCCCGTCGGGATCCAGCACGACGGCGCCAATCGGCACATCGTGGGTGTTCAGGGCGGCGCGCGCCTCGTCGAGGGCGAGGCCCATCCACTCGTCGTGGTTCGAAGCGCGGGAGATCACGCCTGAATCCTAGTCCACCCGGTTCGCGCGGCTGGTAGTTTTGAGGCATGCGAGTACAGGTTGTGGACCATCCGTTGGTCGCCCATAAGGTTTCCGTCCTGCGTGACAAGAACACCAGTTCGCCGGTGTTCCGGCAGCTCACCGACGAGCTGGTGACGCTGCTGGCGTACGAGGCCACGGGCGAGGTGAAGACGGTCGAGGTCCAGGTCGAGACGCCCGTCGCCACGACCACCGGCACCGCTTTCGCCAAGCCCACGCCGCTCGTCGTACCGATCCTGCGCGCCGGCCTCGGCATGCTCGAGGGCATGACCCGCCTGGTCCCGACAGCCGAGGTCGGATTCCTCGGCATGGCGCGGGACGAGGAAACGCTCAACATCGTCACCTACGCCGAACGCCTTCCGGATGACCTCACCGGGCGCCAGGTCTTCCTGCTCGACCCGATGCTCGCGACCGGCGGCACGCTCGTCGAGGCCATCAAGTTCCTCTTCGCCCGCGGAGCCGAGTCCGTGACCTGCATCTGCCTCATCGCCGCCCCCGAAGGCATCGCGCGGCTCGAGGAGACGCACGGCGACGACGACCGCATCCGACTGGTGCTCGCGGCCCTCGACGAGAAGCTCGACGAGAACGCCTACATCGTTCCCGGCCTCGGCGACGCCGGCGATCGCCTGTACGGCCTGGCGCAGTAACTCTCAGCCCGTAGTTCTCAGGCTGCGCGCGGCAGCTGGACCTCGAACGTCGTGCGGCCCGGCCGGCCGTCTTCGCGGCACCGGCTCTTCACATCGATCAATCCGCCGTGCGCCTCCACGATCGCCTTGACGATCGGCAGACCTAGCCCGGTCGTGCCGTCCGAGCCCGACCGGGCCGCGTCCGCGCGCGTGAAGCGCTCGAAGACATGCGGCAGGAAGTCCTCGGTGATGCCGTCGCCGTCGTCGCTCACCGTCAGGGTCAGCGGCCCGTCGCCGCGGACCGCGAGCCGCACCGTCACCCGTGTGCCCTCTGGGGTGTGCTTGCGGGCGTTGGCGAGCAGATTCGACACGACCTGCCGCAGCTGGACCTCGTCACCGAGCGTCTCGACGGCCTCGGCCGGGACGTCCAGCTCCCAGATGTGGCTCGGCGCGGTCATCTGGAAGTCCGCCGCCTCCTCCACCACCAGGCGCGAGAGGTCGACGACGGCGGCGCCGCCCGGGCTGCTCGCCGCAGCGGAGGCGTCGTCGTGCCGCGCCTTCCGCTCGTCGAGGCGAGCCAGCAACAGCAGGTCGTCGACGAGCCGGCCCATGCGCCGGCTCTGGTCGAGCACGCGGCTCATGGCGGTGCGCCCGTCGTCGCTGAGGTGTTCGGTGGCGTTGACGAGCTCCGAGTAGCCGCGCACCGCCGCGAGCGGGGTGCGCAGTTCGTGCGATGCGTCGCCGACGAACCGGCGCAGCTTCTCCTCCGACGCCTGCCGTGCCTCCAGAGCACTGGTGACGTTGTCCAGCAGGCCGTTGAGCGCGTGCCCGACGTTGCCGGCCTCGGTGCCAGGGACGGCGTCGTGGGCGGCAACGCGCTCGGCGACCTGTACGCGGCCGGCGTCGAGCTGCTGGGTGGAGACGTGCGTGGCCACCGCTGAGACCCGCTCGAGGGGCTTGAGGGAGCGGCGGACGATGACGGAGCCGATGAGGGCCGTGGCGGCGAGGCCGGCGAACGAGACGATCACGATCGTCCAGGTCAGCTGGTTGAGCGTGGCCTGCGTGCGCTCCTCGGGGAGGCCCGTGATGAGCACCGAGTCGTCGAGCCGGGCCGCGGAGACGCGGTAGTCGCCGATGCTGAGCTCGAGCGATTGAGGCTGGCGGCCGAGGGCCGTGCTCAGCAGGGCCTGTGTGTCCTGCGGGGACAGCAACGAGACGGTGTGGTGCTCGCCCGTCGTCGAGTCCAGGACGCCGCCGACAGCGAGGCGGTCATCGACCACGAGGAAGCTCAGTGTGCCCGAGGCCTGGCCCGGGGCCGAGAGCGGGTTGTTGTTGCCCGAGCTGCGCTGATGGTCCTGCGCGCGTTGAGCGGCGTTCGTGACCTCGGCGTCGAGCTGGCTGTACAACTGCGAATGCATGACCGCCTGCGTGATCAGGCCGATGACCAGGCAGATCAGCGCCAGCATGGCGACGAGCGCCAGCAGCATGCGGGTGCGAAGGCTCATGCGGCGGGCTTGAGAACGTATCCCGCCCCACGGACGGTATGGATCATGGGCTCGCGGCCGGCGTCGATCTTCTTGCGCAGGTAGGAGATGTAGAGCTCGACGATGTTGGCTTGGCCGCCGAAGTCGTACTCCCAGACGTTGGCCAGGATCTGCCCCTTGCTCATGACGCGGCGTGCGTTCTCCATCAGGAAACGCAGCAGATCGAACTCCGTCGCGGTCAGAGTGATCGATTCGCCGCCGCGCCGTGCCTCCCGCAAATCGAGGTCCAGCACCAGATCGCCGACGACGATCTCTGCTGCATCCGAGGCGGTCACGCCCGAACGCTCGACCAGGCGGTGCAGGCGCAGGAGGACCTCTTCCAGGCTGAACGGCTTCGTCACGTAGTCGTCGCCGCCCGAGGCGAGGCCCTCGATCTTGTTCTCCGTCGAGTCCTTGGCCGTGAGGAAAAGGACCGGGACGTCCGGGAGGAAGGCACGGACTTTTCCGAGGACCTCGGGGCCGTCGAAGCCCGGCAGCATCCAATCGAGGATCAGCACGTCGGGCGTGAACTCGCGGGCGGCGGCGACGGCGTCGGGACCGTCGTGCGCGATCCGCGTCTCCCAGCCCATCATCCGCGAGCCCATGCTGACGAGTTCGGCGAGGGATGGCTCGTCGTCCACGACCAGCGCGCGCACGGGGGAGCCGTCCGGGTGGGTGAGGCGTGGCAGCTGGTGCGGGGCGAAGTTCTCCGGGGTCATACCTCTACTGTGCCTCGGCAGTGTGAGCCGAATCTAGGTCTGGCCTGTGCGGAGACTGTGAAAGTATGGAAGTCAGTCGACGCTCTAGCACGTCGGCGTCAAGCATCCCGGCCGAGAACCCGGAGTATGACACCACCTGCACCAACGTATAAGTATTCGTTAGTACTCATAAAGGTGCGGACGTTTCGAGTGCGTTGAACAGATCTAACAACCTTGAGTGATTTCTGTGAGCATTTCGACCGACCCGAAGCGAATGATGCGGAAATGTGCCACTAGTGATCCTGGTCACAAAATGCACCACTTGTCTCACATGATGGACGGCCCGGGCGAATATTACTTGCGGGTCGGCTTTGCCGCACGTCACACTGGGCAATGTGATCGTTGATCGGTACAGGACTCACCTCGGCTCTTCACGCGGACCGAAGTGGACCCTGACCGGCTCGACGCGCCGGCTCACCGCACAGTAATGAGGTTTACAGATGTCCGTCACTTCCGGATACGTCCACATCTCCGTTCGCAATGCCCAGAACCGCGCCGCAGCAGCACAGCGCCAGGCCTCCAGTCATGCTGGCTACGGTGCCGCGGCGCCGCAGCGTCCGCTGCACGCTGTGCCGGGTATTCAGGAGCGGCAGCCCATGACCGCGCCGATGCCCGTCGTCTCGCAGAACAGCCAGGCACGCGGCCCCCAAGCGGTCAAGAGTGATACGGAAGCGCGCGGCTTTGTCCTCTACGTCGGCATGGACGAGGCGACCGCCCAGGCCGCCGGCACGTCCCTTGGCAAGCTCGCCACACAGGTGCGCGCCTTCCTGCAGACGCTGGCCCCCGACGCCAAGACCCATGCCGCCGTAGCGCTCGCTCCGGCCGACGCGCAGGGCGACAATATCGACGTCGTGCGCCAGGCGCTCGGGGACCCGACGGTCTCCCGCCGGCCCCGCGCAGAGGCGGCCCGTGCCCAGCAGGCAGCCCCGCGGCCCTCCGGTGTACTCATTGACCTTTCCCGGCGCGAGGTTCACCTCGACGGCGAGTCGCTCAACCTCACCTACAAGGAGTTCGAGCTGCTCAACTACCTCGTGGAGAACGGCACGCGCACCGTCGGCCGCGAGGAGCTGCTCACCAACCTGTGGCGCAATGCGGAGGAGATCCCGAACGAGCGCACCATCGACGTGCACATCCGGCGTCTGCGCTCCAAGCTCGGGCGCCTGGCCAACACTGTTCGCACCGTGCGCGGCCAAGGCTACCGCTTCTACGAGCACCCCGAGGTCGTCGTCTGGGCCGCCCCGGAGTACTCCATCTAGTTAGAATCAGCCATCGCAGCGGCCGTTCCCCATCAGGGGAGCGGCCGCGAGTCGCTTAACGGATCTTCTGCGCGGATAGGGTTGAGGCATGAGCGACCACCACATCAAGCGCCTGCTGCTGCTGAGGCATGCCAAGGCCGCCTTCCCGTTCGGCGTTGACGACCACTCGCGACCGCTGGGCTCCAGCGGTGATGCGGCCGCTCCGCTCGCCGGCCGCTGGATGGTGGAGAACGGTGTGGTCCCCGACTACATCGTCTGCTCGGATGCCCTCCGTACCCGCTCGACGTGCGCGTGGGTCTCGAGTGAATTGGGCGAGGCTGGTCCGACGCCGTACATCGACTCGCGTGTCTACGGTGCAGGTCCCGCCCGGTTGCTGTCGATCATCAACGAGACTCCGGAGACCGTCAGGACGCTGCTGGTCATCGGGCACCTGCCGACGGTCCAGGAGCTCGCTATGAATCTGGCGTCCAAGGAGTCGGACGAGTCCGCCGTGATGGACCTGGCGACGGAGTACCCGCCGCTCGGGCTGACGCTGCTGGAGGCGACCAAGCCGTGGGCCGAGCTCGACGGCCGGGACGCACGCGTCACCCGGTTCGCGGTGCCGCGACCATAGGCTGCACCGTTCGCTCCGTGGTGGGCGGCGCAACCGGCCGCTGAACGCAGAAAAGGCCCCGCCGAAGCGGAGCCTTTCCTGATTCTTGTGCGCCCAAAGGGATTCGAACCCCTGACCTTCTGTTCCGTAGACAGACGCTCTATCCAGCTGAGCTATGGGCGCATATTTTGTTGTTTTCGCCGCCCGCCGTGCGTTCGACCTGTTCAACTATACACACGCTCTTTTGGGGTGCAAAATCGGATGCCTCCTCTCGTGGCCCACGAGGCGTTGATTTGTCGCCCTATGCTGGTTCCCCTAGACCGGTCTATGTGACCTTAATCACAATTGGGTTGTGCGAAACCCCGGAAATCCGGGGGAGTGCCCGTCCGGGAGTCCCGGTACCAGCCGGTAGTGCGAAGTCCATCACATTCGAGGCAATAGCTGCGCCCGTAGCATCGATACACCAGTAACAGCCCAATGGAGGGAATGGACATGAGCGAGAGCTCCACCAAGCAGGTCGACGACGCGCGGACCACGGCGCCTACTTCTCACGCGGCTCTGTCCGCTTGGGTGGCCGAGGTTGCCGAGATGACGAATCCTGCAGAGGTGTATTGGGTTGACGGCAGCCAGGAGGAGAACGACCGGCTGACCGCTGAGCTCGTCCAGACTGGAACATTTCGCCGGCTCAACGACGAGACGTTCCCCAATTCCTTCGCCGCCTTCTCCGACCCGGCCGACGTCGCCCGGGTCGAGGAGCGGACGTTCATCTGCTCGAAGGAGGAGAAGGACTCCGGCTTCACCAACAACTGGATGGACCCGGCGGAGATGAAGGGCGTCCTCACGGAGCGCTTCACCGGCGCAATGGCAGGGCGCACGATGTACGTGATCCCATTCGTGATGGGACCCCTCGACGCCGAGCAGCCCCAGTACGGGGTCGAAATCACCGACTCCGCCTACGTCGTCGTTTCCATGCGCATCATGGCGCGCATCGGCACCGACGTGCTGCGCAAGATGGAGGCCGAGAACGCGTTCTTCGTGCCGGCGCTGCACTCCGTCGGCGCACCGCTGGCGCCGGGCCAGGACGACGTCGCCTGGCCGTGCAACCCGGAGAAGTGGATCGTGCACTTCCCCGAGGAGCGCTCGATCTGGTCCTTCGGTTCCGGCTACGGCGGAAACGCCCTCCTCGGCAAGAAGTGCTACGCCCTGCGTATCGCCTCGGTCATCGCCCGCGACGAGGGCTGGCTGGCCGAGCACATGCTCATCCTCCGGCTGACGAGCCCCGAGGGCCGCTCTTACAACATCGCGGGCGCCTTCCCGTCGGCGTGCGGCAAGACCAACCTGGCGCTGCTCGACCCGACGATCGACGGCTGGAAGGCCGAGACCCTCGGCGACGACATCAACTGGATGCGCATCGGCAAGGACGGCGAGCTGCGCGGCGTCAACCCGGAGTACGGCCTGTTCGGTGTCGCCCCCGGCACCGGCTGGTCCACGAACCCGAACGCGATGCGCGCCATCGCCAAGGGAAATTCCGTCTTCACCAACGTCGCCCTCACCGACGACGGCGGCGTCTGGTGGGAGGGCATGACCGACGAGGTCCCGGAGCACCTGACCGACTGGCAGGGCAACGACTGGACGCCGGAGTCGGGGCGCCCGGCAGCGCACCCGAACTCCCGTTTCTGCACGCCCATCAGCCAGATCGACATGCTCTCCGACGAGTACTACAGCCCCGACGGCGTCGAGATCCACGCGATCCTCTTCGGCGGCCGGCGTAAGACCACCATCCCGCTGGTGACCGAGGCCCGCTCCTGGGCCAACGGCGTCTTCATGGGGTCGACGCTCTCGTCGGAGACCACCGCCGCGGCCGCCGGCGCCGTCGGCGTGGTGCGCCGCGACCCGATGGCCATGCTCCCCTTCATCGGCTACAACGCCGGTGACTACCTGAACCACTGGGACAAGATCTCCGGCCTGCTCTCCGCGGAGCGACGCCCCAAGATCTTCCTCGTGAACTGGTTCCGCCGCACGCAGGACGGCGGGTTCGCGTGGCCCGGTTTCGGCGACAACTCGCGAGTGCTGAAGTGGGTCGTCGAGCGCATCGAGGGCACGGCTGACGCCAACGAAACCCCGATCGGCTTTGTCCCCACGGGCGATTCGATCGACCTGACCGGCTTGGCCGACTACACCGCGGCCGACGTCGAGGCCGCTGTCAACGTCGACAAGGACGAGTGGACGGCCGAGATCGACGGCATCGAGCAGTGGTACGCGAACTTCGGCGAAGCCCTGCCGGCGTCGCTGCGCGACGAGCTCGACGGGCTGAAGGAACGCCTCGGCGCCTGACGCTCTGGCACGAGGGCCCCGGACCAGCGGTCCGGGGCCCTCGCGCGTCCGGAGGCCCTGCCAGGCCGGGGCAGCGTGGCTAGGCGACGAATCACCTAGTTGGTGGCAGAATGGGGCCATGATTCTCGCGCGGCTGATCCTCGGTCTCCTGACCCTGGCGCCCATGACCGGGTACGACCTCAAGAAGCACTTCGACTCCAGCATTAATCACTTCTGGAACGCCGACAAGGCCCAGATCTATCGGACGCTGAACAAGCTCGTCGATGACGGGCTCGCCGTCGTGCGGGTCGTTGCGCAGGAGAACTACCCCGACCGCCAGGAGCACCACATCACGGAGGCCGGCCGCGCCGAGCTCGCCGCTTGGCTGCAGACCGGGCTCGACCCCGAACCGGTCCGTGAGCCGTTCCTGGCCCGGCTCTTCTTCTCAGGCGAGCTCGAACGGGAGGACGTCTTCCGGATCCTGCGTGCCCGTCGCTCAGAGGTGACGGACCGACTCGAGGACTACCGCGCGCAGCGGGCGGGGCTCGGCGACGTCTCGGGCTTCGACCGCCGCGCCTTCTTGATGGCGGCCACGCTGGAGCGCGAGGTCAGCCGGACCGAAGCTGAGCTCAAATGGCTGCGCACCGTCGAGAGGAGCATGCCGTGAGCGAGAAAGCCGACCGCGTCGAGGGCGAGCGCGCGGACTACCCGGAGGTGCACGCCTCGCGGCGCCCCCGCCCGGATGGGGAGCGGACGCAGACCCTCGTCTTCCTGCACAGCGGCATGACCGGCAACTGGTCGTGGCACCGCCAGGTCGAGGCTTTCGGCGACTACCGGGTCCTGACCCCGCACCTGCCCGGCTACGGCACCCGCCGCGACGAGGACTGGAACGGGTTCGACAGCGCGGCCGACGACGTCGCGGCGTTCATCGCCGATCGGGTTGAAGCCGGGCGCGTTCACCTCGTCGGGCTCGGGCTCGGCGGGCTGGTCGGGCTGCACGTCCTGTCACGCCACCCCGAGCTGATCGACAGCGCGATCCTCTCCGGTGTGCCGACGGTTGCCCCGGCTGCGCCCGCGCGCACCGGTGCCGCTGCGCGGCTGCGGATCTGGGGTGGCGAATGGTTCGCCAAGATGCAGGCCGGCGCCTTCGGTGTCCTCGAAGCCGCGGAGAACGACGACGTCTCCACGGAGACCGCTCGCGCCGTCGCCCAGGACCTGGCCGCGGTGGTCCTGCCCGATGGGCTCGACGAGTTCGACGGCCCCGTGCTGCTGGCCGCTGGTGCCAAGGAGCCGCCGCACATCCGCAAGGGACTCGATTCGTTGGACGGTCGTTTTGAACACGCGCAAGTGCGCATCGCACCGGGGATGCACCACGCCTGGAATCTGGAAGAGCCGCTGCTGTTCAATGCGGCCGTGCGCCGCTGGGCTGAACGGCACGAGGCGCATCCCCGGCTGGCCGACCCCGCGTAAGCTGCGTGGCCCCCAGAGCCGGCGGCAGAGACAGAAACACGTCGGCCGGGCGACGAGCAGTGCTCGCGCCCGGCCGGCGTCGTCGTGGGTGCCCTGGCGGGCGCGCCAGAGGGAGGCTAAGCCCAGACCTTCAGTTCGCTGGCTTCGGTGGCCGGCTCGGCGAAGGCCCAGACGGGCTCTTCCTCGTCGGGTGACGGCGCGGTGTAGGCCTGGATGACGGCGACGGCCCCGCCCAGGTTGTGCTCGGCGGCGGCGTGGATCGCGTCGGACCCGTTCTCGAGCAGCGTCACGTCGGAGATCATCGCGACGGCACGGAAGTCGTCCTTCTGCTCGGAGAGCAGGCTGACCAGATCGTCCATCATGGCGTCGGCGTCGATGTCCGCCTCCGGGTCCTCGGCGTCCTCGGCCGGCTGGACGGCGAGCAGGCGCATCTCGCCCTCGTCGTCCTCCGCCGCGGTGAGACCGACGGCGAACGGCAGGAAGACGCCGTGCGCTTCGAGCTGTTCGCGCGCGATGCCCAGCGAGGTGCCGAGCAGGCGGTTCAATTCGTCGTGGGCCGCGGCGCCGATCTCGGCGATGCGGTTTTCGCTCATGGTTGACTCCTGACGATGTCGAGCACGGTGTTTCTGATCAATTCCATGGTGTCATGTCCGGCAGCCTCGCCGTTGTAGCGCAGGAACGGTTCGGTGTTCGACGGGCGCAGGTTGAACCACCACGAGCCGTCCGTAGCGGCGATGGTCGTCCCGTCCATGGTGTCGAGACTCACCTTGCCGAAACGTTCCCCGTTGCCCGTGAAGTGCTGGACGACGGCGGCCGTCGCGCCGCCCTTGTCCACGACCTCGGAGTTGATCTCGCCCGAAGCGAAGTACGGGTTGAACTCCGCCGCGAGTTCGGAGAGCGGCTTCTGCTGTTCGCCGAGGGCGGCCAGCACGTGCATCGCCGCGAGCATCCCGGTGTCGGCGTTGAAGAAGTCGCGGAAGTAGTAGTGCGCGGAGTGTTCGCCGCCGAAGACAGCCTGCTCAGCGGCCATGACGGCCTTGATGAACGAGTGGCCCACGCGGGTCACGACGGCGCGGCCGCCCTCGGCCTCGACAAGCTCCGGGACGGCGCGCGAGGTGATGAGGTTGTGGATGACCACAGGAGTCGTTTCGCCGGCGGCCTGGGCGCGGGCGATCTCGCGGCGGGCGACCAGCGCGGTGATCGCCGACGGCGTCACGGGCTCCCCGCGCTCGTCGATGACGAAGCAGCGGTCGGCGTCGCCGTCGAACGCGAGACCGAGGTCGGCTCCGTGCTCCAGCACGCCGGCCTGCAGGTCCCGCAGGTTCTCCGGCTCGAGCGGGTTCGCCGGATGATTCGGGAAGGTGCCGTCGAGTTCGAAGTACATCGGCACGATCTCGAGCGGCAGCCCGGGCAGCAGGGTGTCGCCCAGCACGGCCGGGGTCGTGAGCCCGCCCATGCCGTTGCCGGCGTCGACCACGACCTTCAGCGGGCGGATCCCCGAGAGATCCACGAGCGAGCGCAGGTACGCGGCGTAGTCCGCCAGGACGTCCACCTCGGAGACGGATCCCCCCTCGACCGCGCCGGGCAGGCCGGAAGCGAGGTACTGCATCGCGGTGTCGCGGATGTCGTAGAGCCCAGTATCGGCGGAGACAGGCACGGCCCCGGCCTTGGCCATCTTCATGCCGTTGTACTGCGCCGGATTGTGGCTCGCGGTGAACACGACGCCGGCCGCGTCCCGGACGCCGCATGCGAAGTAGAGCTCGTCGGTCGAGATGAGGCCGAGCAGCTCGACGCGGCCGCCGCGGGCCGCGGCGCCGCGGGCGAACGCGTCGGCGAACTCCGGCGACGACGGCCGCATGTCCCGACCGACCAGTACGGTCTGCCCGGACAGCCCGAGTACGTCCACGAACGCGGCTCCGACGGCCTCGGCCGACTCTGCGGTCAGCGATTCGCCGACCAGACCGCGAACGTCATACGCCTTGAAGGCGTCCATCAAATCTACGTTGGTTTTCACGTCTTAGAGCCTAGCGCCAGACCAGCGTCGCGTGGGGGACGGGTGGGGCGGAGACTCGATTGGCCGGGCCCAGTTTGGTTAATCCTTGTAAACTTGACTTAACGGGTCCGGTGGCGCCTAGAAGAGACTCGATCGGGCGGGCTCGGACTCGCTCGTATCCCAGATGGAATCGCCCGTTCGTTCCAGGTCCGGCGCACGCCGCGACCGCATCGCCGTGTAGTACAGAACTCCCGCCGCAACAGCGATCAGCAGCAGCATGATCGCCGAGATGGCCCAGTTTTCGATCCCCATCATCCCTCATTCTTCGGATGCTCGATGTTTGTACTCGGTCGGCGCCGGAAATCCTCCCGCACGCTTAGTATGAATGATAGTGCACTGCGTGCCTTTCAGCAAGGCGGAAGTTGTCCACAATCGGTACGTGACGGCCGCAACGTGCGGTTGCCGCCTGACATACTGGCGGGCATGGTGGAGAACACGAAAGCAAGGCCCGAAACCGAACTGCGACGTGACGCGACGGACGTCCTCCGGCGTCTGGTGGGACGGCCCGACGTCGATTTCCACGACGGGCAGTTCGAGGCGATCGAGGCGCTCGTCGAGGGCGGCCGGCGGGCGCTCGTGGTGCAGCGCACCGGTTGGGGCAAGTCGGCCGTGTATTTCGTCGCCAGCCTTCTGCTCCGTGCTCGCGGAGCCGGGCCGACGCTCATCGTCAGCCCCCTGCTGGCCCTCATGCGTGACCAGGTGTCGGCCGCCGAGCGGGCCGGCGTACGCGCCGCCGCGATCAACTCCGCGAACGCGGTGGAGTGGGGCGAGATCAGGGGACGCCTCGAGGCCGACGACGTCGACGTCCTGCTCGTGTCCCCCGAAAGATTGAACAACCCGCGATTCCGGGCCGAACAGCTGCCGGACCTCGTGCGGCGGATGGGTCTGCTCGTGATCGACGAAGCACACTGCATCTCCGACTGGGGGCACGACTTCCGGCCCGACTACCGGCGGATCAAGGACCTGATCCGCGAGCTGCCGACGTCCGTTCCCGTGCTCGCGACGACGGCGACGGCCAACGAGCGCGTGGTGCACGACGTCGAGGAGCAGTTGGCAGCCGGCAGCGGCGAGGTCTTTTCGTTGCGCGGGCCGCTCGCGCGCAAGTCGCTGCGTCTGGGTGTTCTGAGGCTTTCGGGTCCTCGGGCTCAGTTGGCCTGGTTGCTTTCCAACCTGGGAAAGCTGCCGGGCAGCGGAATCGTCTACACCCTGACCGTCTCCGCCGCCGAGGACATTGCCCGAGCCCTGCGCGAGGCTGGACACGACGTCCGCGCGTACACGGGGCGCACTGATGCGCAGGAGCGGGCCGAGGCCGAGGAAGCGCTCAAAGGCAACCGCGTCAAGGCACTGATCGCGACCAGCGCGCTCGGCATGGGCTTTGATAAGCCGGATCTGGGATTCGTCGTCCACGTGGGCGCCCCGAGCTCCCCGGTGGCCTACTACCAGCAGGTCGGCCGTGCCGGTCGCGGCACGGACAACGCAGACGTCCTGCTGCTGCCCGGGCCCGAAGACCGGGCGATCTGGCAGTATTTCGCGACGTCGTCGATGCCGGATCAGGAACGCGCGGAGGCCGTGCTGGCCGCCCTCGGGCAGAACGGAACGATGTCTGCCCCGCAGCTCGAAGCAAGCGTCAACCTCCGCCGCAGTCCCCTTGAACTGCTACTCAAGGTGCTCGCGGTCGACGGAGCGGTCGAGCGGGTCCAGGGCGGATGGTCATCGACCGGCGTGCCCTGGGCCTACGACGCGGAGCGCTACACGAGGGTCGCCGCGGCGCGCGTCGCCGAACAGAACGCCATGCTCGACTACGAGCACACCGACGGCTGCCGCATGGAGTTCCTCTCCCGCTCGCTGGACGACCCGGCCGCGGCGGCGTGCGGCCGCTGCGACAACTGCGCGGGCGTCTGGTACCCGACGGGCATCGAGGAGACCGCCCAGCAGGGGGCGCAGGCCGCGCTGGGTCGAGTCGGCGTGGAACTCGAGCCGCGCGCCATGTGGCCCTCCGGCATGGACCGGTTGGGCGTTCCCGTCAAAGGCAAGATCAAACCCGAGGAGCAGATGAGCTCTGGCCGCGCGCTGGCCCGCCTGACCGACCTCGGTTGGGGGTCGCGATTGCGCGAGATCTTCGAGGGCCAGGGAGCAGATGCGCCCATCGCCGAGGACATGCTCGGCGCGTGCGTGCAGGTGCTGTCCCAGTGGGGCTGGGACTCCCGGCCCGTCGCCGTGGTCAACCTGCCCTCTCGCCGTCGGCCCGAGCTCGTGCGCTCGCTCGCTCAGGGCCTCGCGCGCGTCGGCAGACTGCCCTACGGGGGTGAGCTGGTCTACGCGCAGGAAGGTCCCAGGAACGGTCCGGGTGGCAGCAGCGCCTTCCGTCTCGCCGACGTGTGGGAACAGTTCGCAGTCCCCGCCGACATGGCCTCCAACATCGCCAAGGCACCCGGACCGCTGCTCGTCGTGGACGACCTCGCGGACAGCCGCTGGACGATGACGGAGGCGGCGCGCACCCTGCGCCGCGCCGGGGCTGACGCCGTGCTGCCGTTCGCGCTTGCGCTGAACGCGTAGGGGGAACCGGCTCTCAGCGTCGAGGACTAGACTTACCCCATGCTGGAAACGCTGCTCTGGGTACTCCTACCGATCCTGGTCTTGACGCTCGGCTACTGGTGGATCACCAGCCTGCGGAGGCGCAACGCCCATCAGGTGGCCGCTGCCGTGACGCCCGAGTCGGCCCGAGCCGCCGCCGCGCGCCTGACGCCCGAGCAGCACCGCGCGGTGTATCGGAATCTGGCCGCCGGGAACTTTCTCGCCGCCGTGCAGGAGTACCGCAACGCCACCGGGACACGCAGCTTCAAAGAGTGCATCGTCGCGGTCCGCAGCCTCGAGACACATCCCCAAGTCGCCGGCAACGGCGTCCAGCGCAGAGCCGAGCCGGAGAGCGCCGTCGGCACCGAGGGGCCGACGCCGGACGATCAGTTCGTCGAAGGGGCCGGATCACTGCCCGACGGTTTCGTGGTCCCCGACGACTGGACCCAGAAATTCGGCGGCGGATCCGGGCGCAGGATCGCGACCTACAAGATCACCGAGCAAGTCGACGGCCAGACGCGCGAATTCAGCACCGCTGACCTGCCCCCGGCGGAAGCTGACCAGTTCCAGTCGCTCATGCGCGACGGAAACTTCGCTGGTGCGGCCGACCTGCTGGCCAACTACTCCGGGCTCACCCGCGAGAAGATCGAGCCCCTGCTCGAGTCCGCCCCGGATTCGGTCCGCGGTATCCCGGAGGGCGGAGCCACGGACTTCGGGTTCGAGGGAGAGGGGCCCGACGGGCGCATCTCGTTCAACTCGGCGAACTTGCCAGAGGAAGAGCGGGCCGCGTTCCTCAAACACCTCGCCGAGGGGCGCCTCGAGGAGGCCGGCCGGATCGTCTCCGAGTCCACCGGACTCTCGGAGGCCGCCGTCCGCCAGGTGCTCTCCTCCTTCAACGACGGGCGCTGAGCCCCCGGGCCGTGGGGCCGAAAACACCTGACCGACTACGAATGGCCGGCTGAGACCGGCACGTAGCGGCAACTGCTGTGCGCCGTGCGCCAATCAGTGAACGTGGCGCAGATCATAGTGTGACTCCCAGCCGTGAAAAACGGTGTCCGCAAACCGGGGAGGACCACGCATGGACGGCGCAGCCGAAGTGCTCATCACCAACGCCCGCATCGATCCAGACGGATCGGGCGGAGCGACCAGTGCCCAGATGGCGATCTGCGGCTCCCGCATCACGGCCCTCGGCGACGATTTGGGCGCGCACCGAGGACCCGACACGAGGATCGTCGACCTGAACGGCCGCTACGTGATGCCCGGTTTCGCCGACGTCCACACCCACCATCTGCTGGCCGGCGAGGCAGACCTCTTTGAACTCCAGATCAGCCCCGCGGCCGGCCTGGACGAGTTTCTCGACCGGCTGGCCGCCCACGCGGCGCAGCTGGGTGCGGACGAATGGGTCGTCGGCGGGAACTGGGGCAGCGGGCTGCTCGACACGATCAACACCACCGAAGCGCGCGCACGCCTGGACGAGGCCACGGGCGGCCGGCCCACGATGCTGCGCGACGACAGCAAACACAACCGCTGGGTCAACAGCGCCGCGCTCGCCGCCGCCGGCATCACCGACGCATCACCCGACCCGGACGGCGGGCAGATCCTCCGAGACCAGCGGGGGCGCGCCACCGGCGTCCTCATCGAAGCCGGAGGTCTCGCGGTCGAGGCGGCCCGGTCGGCGGCCGGGCAGGCCTCGGTCGAACGGACGGCCCGCGCCTCGGAACGCGGCATCGAGATCCTGCACTCCCACGGCATCACCGCTTTCCAGGACGCCGGAGCCTCGCTGCAGCTCCTCGAGGGCCTCAAGCACCTGGACGACGACGGTCGGCTGAAGGCCTGGGTTGTGACGTCGATGCTCGCGAACGACTTTATCTTCGGCGTCGAGCCGCTCGGCGAGGGCATCATCGAGTGGCGCGAGGCGTACCGTTCGCCGCACCACCGGCCGGACTTCATCAAGATCTTCCTCGACGGCGTCCCGCCGACGCGCAGCGGCGCCTTCCTCGAGCCCTACCTCCCCGACGACCTGCACGGGTGCGACCACCGCGGGCACACCACGATGAACCCGGCCGAACTCGAGGAGTGGCTGCTCTCCACAGCCGAGCGCGGCATCTCGGCCAAGATCCACTGCACGGGCGACGCCTCCGTCAGGCTTGTGCTCGACACCGTGGAGAAGGTGCGCAAGCGTGGCTTCGACCGGCCTCGCTACCACGTGGCCCACGGCCAGTTCGTGCACCCGGACGACATCGGTCGCTTCGCGCAGCTCCGGGTCGAGGCGGACCTCTCGCCGGCGCTCTGGTTCCCGGGGGTCATCGCCGAGGCCATCGCGACGGTGCTGCCGGCCGAACGGGCGACCCGCATGCAGCCCAACCGCGACCTGCTCGACGCCGGCGCGGTCCTGGCCGGCGGATCGGACTGGCCCGTCGCCGAGAGCCCCAACCCCTGGGAGGCGGTCTACGGGCTCGTGACCCGGCAGGACCCGACCGGCCGCTTCCCCGGGACGCTGTGGCCCGAGCAGGGCATCGGCCTTTCGCAGGCGATCGCCGCCTACACCACCTCGTGTGTGCGGGCCATGGGCCTCGACGACGTGACCGGAACGCTCACCCCGGGGCTCTCCGCCGACTTCGTCGTCCTCGACGAGAGCCCCTACGACGTCGATATCGACCGGCTGCCGCGCTTCGGCGCGTCCCAGACGTGGTTCGCCGGCGAAACCGTCTACACCAAGTGAACCCACCCAGCGCAAGGAAGACCATGACCACCTCATCGCTCCGCACCAGTGGCGACCTGCGTTCGCTCGTATTCGTCGGCGCCTACTCCGCCGTCCTCTATTCCGTTCTGCTCATCGCACCCGTCATCGCCGGCAAGCTCATCGCCGAATTCGAGCTCACGCCGACTCAGGTCGGGCTGGTCTTCTCCCTCGAACTCGGCGCGTTCAGCCTCGCGACCGTGCCCGCCTATCTTTGGCTGCGCCGGGCCAACCTCAAATACGTGACGATCGGGTGCACGCTCGCGGTCGCCGCCGGAAACGCGGTCTCCGGGATGGTGGACGCCTACCCGGCCCTGCTCGCGGCCCGCTTCTTCACGGCGCTCGCGGCCGGCTCCATCACGGTGATTCTGCTGAGCCGGTGCTCGCGCGCCGGCAACCCGAGCCGGGCGTTCGGGGTGTTCGTCGTCGCCCAGCTGGCCATGGGTGCGCTGATCCTCGCCGTGTTCCCGGTGCTTTTCGCCGGCGTCGGCGTCGCCGCCGTGTACTGGACGCTGGCCGTCCTCGTGCTGTGCTGCCTGCCGGCGGCCCGGCTGCTCGACGGGGACTTTCTCCGCCGCGCCGCGTCGGAGCAAGCGGGCGCCCCCACCGCGGGACAGCACGCGTCGCGCGTCGGCTTCGCGTTGGCGCTCGCCGCGCTCTTCGCCTTCTACGTGGCGCTCTCCGGCACCTGGACGTTCATGGCCCAGATCGCCACCGCGGCCGGGATCGGGGAGGACCCGACCAGCCTAGTGCTCGCCATCGCCACGGTGGCGGGTATCGCTTCCGCCCTGTTCGCCTCGATCCGTGGCGATACTCCCCACCGGTGGGCCTACCTCGCGGGCGGATACGCGGCGATGGGGCTCGCGGTCGCCCTGCTGGCCGGCGGCCCCGGGCTGTTGCGCTTCGCCCTCGCGGCCGTCGTCTTCAAATTCGCGTGGACGTTCATCCTGCCGTACCTGCTCTCGACGCTCGCCGACGTCGGCGGTGGCGGTGGCCACGTCATGAACACGAGCAATCTCATGATCGGGTCCGGCTTCGCGCTCGGCCCGCTGCTGGGCGGGGCGCTCATCGAGGGCACCGGCGGTTTCGGGACCATGATCGCGGTCTCCGTTCTCGGCGTCGTTCTCTCGGGCGCGCTGGTGCTGTGGGCCCACCCTCGGCGCGGTCGCGGCGGGCACGACGACGCACCGCCGGCAGCCGACGCCGTGTCCGCGGGCGGTCAACGGGTGCCGTGACCCTGTCCGGGGGCTGTGGCGTCAGCGCGCGGCGCGGAACAGCACGAGCTGCGAGAGCGGATCGTCCGCGGGCACCCCGTGAAAGGACGGCCGGCGGGCGACCTCGGCGAAGCCGAGCCCCGCGTGCATCCGCAGCGATGCGGTGTTCCGCTCGTTCGTGAAGTAGTACGCGGATGCGGCGCGCTCCCAGATCCAGTCCAGGCGGGCCAGCGTCAGCGCGGTACCGACACCCCGCCGCCGGAAGTGCGGGTGCACGACGACGCCACCCAGGTAGTGCCCCGCAGGCGCCGGGCCGTCGGGCTCGCGGTGCAGGTGCGTCTTGCCCGCGCCCACGAGGTCCCCGCCGAGGAGTGCGACCTGAACAACGCGATGACCGCTCGATTGCAGGTCGTCGTCGCCCCAGCGCGGGTGACCCGCGGCGTCCTGCATCGCGTGCAGCGCGTCAAGGTCCTCGGTGCGCGCGCGGCGGACCATGAACTCCTCGAGCAGATTCGCCATAGGGAGAGTCTTCCACGATCCCGTGGCCCAGTGCTGCGATCCTCCGCCAGATGAAAACAAAAAACCCCCTCTGACGAGGGGGTTTTTGGCGGACACGGGGGGATTTGAACCCCCGGTCGAGTTTAACCCCGACCCTTCATTAGCAGTGAAGTCCGTTCGGCCGCTCCGGCACGTGTCCAGACCGCTGGCAAGCCAGCTAGACAAGACTAGCGAATCCGCCCGGTCCGATCAAAACGGGGCTCTCCCGGCACCGTGCTGACGCCGCCGGGCCAGTCAGCCGGCGACGTGACGCCATAAGAATTCGTAGCTGGTGGCCTGTTTGCGGGCGGTCTGCCGGTTGTCGGTGGCGCCGGCGTGCCCACCCTCGAGGTCCTCGTGATACCAGACGTTCGCCGCCCCGCGGTCGGACATCTTCGCGTACATCTTTCGCGCCTGGACCGGCCCGACCCGGTCATCGCTCGTCGCCGTCCAGATCAGGGAAGCCGGGAACACGGCCTCTGGGTCCATCTCGTCCAGCCGGTGCAGGGGCGAGAACGTCCGCACGAACTCCCACTCCTCGGGCACGTCCGGGTCGCCGTACTCCGCGATCCACGAGTGCCCCGCGGAGAGCTGCGTATAGCGGCGCATGTCCAGCAGCGGGACGCCGCACGAGATCGCCCCGAACAGCTCCGGATAGCCGGTCATCATGTTGCCCATGAGTAGCCCGCCGTTGCTGCCGCCCGAGGCCGCCAGGTGTTCCGGGCTCGTGACGCCGCGGCTCACGAGGTCCCGCGCGATCGCCGCGAAGTCCTCATAAGCGCGGTGCCGGTTCGCCTTCAAGGCGGCCTGATGCCAGCGCGGCCCGTACTCGCCGCCGCCGCGGATGTTGGCGATCACGTACACGCCCGTGCGGCCGCCGTCGTTCCGGCGGGTCAGCCAGGCGCGGCCCACGGCCGCCGAGTACGACGGCGTCAGGCTCACCTGGAAGCCCCCGTAGCCGTTCATGAGGGTCGGGTTGGCGCCGTCGAGCGCAAGGCTCTCCGGGCCGACCTGGAAGTACGGGACGGCGGTCCCGTCGTCGCTCGTGGCGAAGTGCTGCTCGACGATCAACCCGCCCGCCTCGAAACGTTCGACGGCCCGCTTCACTGCGGTGAGACCGGACAGGGCGGGGGTGCCGTCGCCGACGCCCAGCGTGCCGCGCATCAGGGTCGACGGGGTGGTGAAACCGGTGCGCGTGAACCAGAGGTCGTTGCCGGCGTGCTCGTCCTCGTCGTCGACCACACCGACCGCGACCGTCTCGAGCGAGCCGCCCGCGTCGAGCTCGGTGAGCTCCCAAGCGCCAGCGGGGGAGGCGACGAGGACGGCGGAGACGACGTCGCGCAACACCGTCAGCACCAGGTAATCGCGGGTGAAGGCGTACGACTGCAGGGACGTGCGCTCGTCGGGAGTGAAGACCACCCGGACAGTTCTCTCCCCGGCGAGGTAGGCCTCGAGCTCGGCGACGGCCAGGGAACCGGCCGGGACGAGGGTGCCGGCAGCGTCCCAGTCCGTGCGCGGGCTGAAAAGGACCCACTGGCGGTGCACGTCGACATCGACGTCGGTCGGGACGTCGATGAGCCGCCATTCGCCGTCCACCTCGACGTGGGCGCGGGAGTGGTGGAAGTCGATCATGTCGAACGCGAAGGAGCGCTCGAAGCCCGGAGTGGAGTCCCGGCTGACCACGGCCATCACGTGGTCCGCGGACACGGAGAACACCTCCGGCGCGTCCGCGGGGTCCAGGCCCCGCTCGAGCCGGCGGACGGTGCGCGCGTACGAGGACTTCGTGACGGTCGGCTGTCCGTCGGCGTCCGGTCCGAAATCGGTGGCGAGATAGATGGCGTCCGGCCCCGCCCACGACAGGCTGGTCTTCGCCACCGGGATGTCGAACCCTCCGGCGGCCGGGTCCACGAAGGTGCGGTCGACGACGTCGTACTCGCGGACCCGGACGGCGTCACCGCCGTCGGGGGAGAGCTTGACCAGCGCGCGCCGGTACTCCTGCCCGGGCGCGGGCCGCAGCATCGTCACTCCCGCATACATCCAGTCGATGCCCTCCGCGGCGGCGAGGGCGTCGACGTCGAGCAGGATCTCCCAGTCCGGGTCGTCGCGCAGGTACGAATCCCAGCTCGTGCGCCGCCAGAGGCCCTTGGGGTTCTCGGCGTCGCGCCAGAAGTTGTAGTAGAACTCCCCGCGTTTGACGACGCCCGGGATTCGGTCCTCGGCGTCGAGGGCCTCGAGCAGGGACGACTCCAGAGCCTCGAAGGCGGGGGTGTGCAGCCAGGCCTCGGTCGCGCGGTTGCGCTCGCGCACCCAGTCCAGCGCCGCGGGTGAATGGATGTCCTCGAGCCACGTGTACGGGTCCGTCGGGTGCGTCGTCTCGGTCATCCGCTCAGTCTAGGGTTCCCGCGGCGCGCTAGGCTGAAGGGGTTGCCGCCGTGTCCATCCGGGACGGCGGCTGAGGAGATTCGACGCGTCAGCATGCCCGCGCTCGGGCAGGGAGGAGCCCCATTGTCCCGCGAGAGGTACGTCGTCACGGTCATCGGGGCGGGCCCGCGCGGCACGTCCGTGCTCGAACGCCTGCTGGCCCGCCTCGAGGCCGATCGGCGCGACCGCGAGCTGGCGCCGCACGACGGGGAACCGCGCGCCGAAGGCTCCGCCGCGAGCACACCCGCCCGCCTTGCGATCCAGATCGTCGAGCCTTACCGGCCGGGCTCCGGTCATGTGTGGTCGAGCGCCCAGTCGCGCCTCTTCCTGATGAACACCCCTGCGATGTATCCGACGGTCGCCCCGCCGCGCGAGGGCGACGGGCCCGGGCTCACGTTCGAGCAGTGGCGCGGGCTCGGCGGCGACGGCGCGGTCCTCGCCCCCGTGGAGGAGCGGGAGCTCGAGGACCTCGGCCCCGGCGACTACCCCTCCCGCGCCCTCTACGGGCGCTATCTCGAACATGTGCACGACGCCGTTGTCGCCCGCCTCCGCGCCCACCCCGACGTCGAGTCCGTCGAGCACCTCCGCGCGAGCGCCGTCGGCATCGAGCGCCGCAGCGCGGACTACCGGATCGAGCTGACCGCACACGACGACGCCGTGCGCACCTCCCGCGGACGCATCGCACCGACGGCCGGGTTGAGCGACCGGCGCCCGGGCGCGGCAGGCGTCGACTCCCACGTGCCCGAGGCCGTCGCGAGCGACGCCGTCGTGCTGGCCGTGGGGCACGTGCCCGCGGAGCTGAACCCGCGGCAGGCCGCCGCCGGCCGCCGGGCCGAGGAGCTCGGGCTGACCTACCAGGGCCCCAACGTACCCTCCGACGTCGACTGGGCGGCGTTTCCGGGCGGGGAACCGCTGCTCGTGCGCGGGCTCGGGCTGAACTTCTTCGACGCGTTGGCGCAGCTGACCACCGCCCGCGGCGGCGACTTCGTGCCCACCGGCGCCGGCCCGGGCCGCGCGCTCGACTACCGGGGCAGCGGGCGCGAGCCGAAGATCTTCGCCGCATCCCGGCGGGGGGCGCCGTACCGGGCGAAGGCCGAAGTGCCGGCGTTCGTGCCGCCGAGCGTGGAGCTCGTCTACCTGACCTTCGAACGCGTGCACGCGCTCGCCGCCGCCGGCGCGCCCGGCGAACCCCGCGGCAAGGTGGGGTTCGACGCGCACATCTGGCCGCTGCTGCACCGCGACGTGCTGCGCACGTACTACCGGGTCGCCGCGCGAGTGGCCCCGGAACGTTTCCGCGACGCCGACGAGTTCCTAACCCGCCTCGACGTGTTGCTGGACGCGCAGATCCACCCCGAACAGAACGTGCAGGGCACCCCCGTGCACGGCCAGGAGGTCTGGCGCTCGCAGGTCGCCGACCTCGTGGAGGAGATGGCGCCCGAGGTCGGCTGGCTGGACGTGCCCGCGCTCGGGGCGCCCTTCGCCAAGCGCGGCTTCACGAGCGCGGACGCGTACCAGCAGGCGGTGCTCGAGTACCTGGAGGCCGACGCGGCCGGCTCGGCCGCGGGGGAGGACGACCCGCTGAAGATGGCGATCGGGGCGCTGCACGCCGGCCGCCTGCTGACCAAGCGGCTCGTCGCCGAGTCGCTCATCGACGAGGTCTCGCGCACCGACGAGGTGCAGAAGTGGTTCGAACCGCTCGTCGAGGGCGCGGCCAGCGGTCCGCCCCTGCGACGCATCGAGGAGCTCGCCGCCCTCGCGCGCGCCGGCGTCGTCACCTTTCTGGGGCCGGACCCCGTGTTCACGCTTGACGACGAGGGCGAGTACTCCGGCGTCTTCACCGCCTCCTCGCGCTGGGTCGACGCCCCACCCGTGACCGCCCACCACATGCTCGAGGCGATGATGCCGGCCAACCGTGTCGCGCAGACGGCTTCGCCGCTGCTCAAGCGCCTGCAGGCCGACGGTCTCGCGCGTCCCATCCCGATCCCCACCGAGGACGGCGAGACGGTCCCGGGGCCGGGCTTCGACGTCGTCGGCACCCC
The DNA here is from genome assembly GCA_023896275.1 of Kocuria rosea subsp. polaris. GTDB lineage: Bacteria > Actinomycetota > Actinomycetes > Actinomycetales > Micrococcaceae > Zhihengliuella > Zhihengliuella polaris_A. The sequence continues at coordinate 181,736 of MLDA01000002.1, forward strand.
GTACCGCCTTGTCGATGCGAGCGGGATCGCCCACCGGTCGATCTTCGTGCTCGGCCTGCAGCTCTCGGGCGTGCAGTGGGGCACCGCGATCGCGGCCGAGGCCGGGGGCTCGTACGACGACGGCGCCCGCACCCTCGCGGATGCGGACGCCGTTGCCGTGGAGCTGTTGCGCCTGGCGCGCTAGCAGGCACCCACCGAGGACCACGGGCCCCAGGTGCCGCCCGGCGCCTGGTTCCGGCTGTACCACTTGGCCTCGTAGGCGCGGTCGTCGAAGACGACCGTCTCGCCGCCGCGGTAGACCGCAGTCGCGGTCCAGGCGTTGGCTTCGCCGTCGACCGCGGCGCAGGCGAGGGCCTCGCCCTGCTCGGCCCAGGCGCCGTGCGCCCGGCTGCCCGGCTCCTCGCCGCGCGTCCACCACAGGGCCTCGAATTCGGCGCCCGCGTGGGAGACGGCATCTCCGGCACGGTACGTCGCGGACTTCTCCCAGGCGGGGGCGTTGCCGCCGCCGGCTGCGGGGGCCCGGATCCCGACGATCGCCGGGTCGTGGTCGGACGCGCGGTAGGGGTCCGCGGCGTAGAAGTCCGTCACGTTGTTGTTGTAGCGGCTGTACTCGAGCGCGATCGGCTCGTCGGCGTTGATGTCCCACACCGCCGAACCGGTCACGTCGGCGACGGCCGCCTCGGAACCGAGGATGTGGTCCAGCGAGCCGACCAGCCCCGCGAAGAGGTACGTGTGTTCCGTCTCGGCGCCGAGGTTGGCGTAGCCAGCCTCGTAGAACACCTGCATCGGGTCCTCCTGCGTGTAGGAGTTGAAGTCGCCGGTGAGGAACACCTTCTCGGTGTTCCGCTCCTGCTTCAGCCCGTCAGCGAAGGCCACGAGGGCCTCGGCCTGCCCGACGCGCGCCGCGTTCCAGGCACCCTGCCCGTCACCCGAGTCGGCGTTCCCGGTCCCATCCTTCGGGTCCGACCCCTTCGACTTGAAGTGGTTCACGATCGCTAGGAACCGCGTGTCGGCGTTGCCGTGCCTGGCCTGGAAAGCCTGGGCCAGCGGCTCGCGGGCGTTGGAGAACGCATCGGAGTCCGTGAGGATGACGGACTCGTCGATCGGCTTGACGGTAGCCTTCTTGAAGATGAACGCCGTGCGGATCACGTCCTCCTCGGCGGGCAGCTCGGCCGGGCTGGGCACGAACGCCCATGCTTCCGAGCCGAGGTCCTCGTTGAGCGCGTCGGTCAGGGTCGCGAGCGCGAAGTCTCGGTCCTTGCCGAAAGCGGCCGAGTTCTCGATCTCCTCGAGGGAGACAACGTCGGCGCCGAGTGCGTTGATCGCCGCGACGATCTTGGCCTCCTGCCGCGCAAGGTTCTCGGCGTCCGCCGCTCCGCGCGGCCCGTTCGGGTTGCAGCGGTTGGTCGTCACCGGGGCGCCGTCGCGGTCCGTGTACCACGAACAGGTTCCGCCGAGCTCGTCCACGAATTCGCGGCCCGTCGTCGGGAAGTAGTTCAGCACGTTGAAGGAGGCGAGTTTCACGTCGCCGCCGACCTCGGCCGGTGCCTCGGTCCGGGTGTCGGAGAACGACGCCGGAACGGCCGGGTGGTCGGCGCCCGTGACCTGCTCCTGCGGCTGGAAACGCCATTCGCCGAACCCGTAGTGCAGCACGACCGGCGCCGTGAACGTAGCCTCGGCTCCCACCCGGATGGGGGTGGCGGCGTCCAGGTACGGAAGGGGACTGCCCTTCGCGGCGTTGTTGCGCACATAGTCGGTGGTCGAACCGTCGTCGAGAGTGATCGATCGCTGGGCGTTCTCGAGCTCGACCGCTGCGGCCAGCTCGGATCCGGCGGGCGCGACGTCGGTCGGCTGGGGCAGCAGGCGCTCACCTGCGACGAGCTCGCTCTCGCCGAAGACCAGGCCGACCTCGCCGTACTGGTTCAGGGAGTAGTTGTCGCCGACGTACCAGTCGCCCTCGGGCTGCCAGAGCATCGATTCGAACTTCTCGCGCTCGGCCTCCGCTGCGGGCCACGGTCCGGTCAGTGGCTTGACGGCCGCGGCCGGCTCGGCGAGCACAGAGACGGCCCCGGCGGTGGCGTCGACCTGCGTCAGGTCGTAGTACTCGGTCGCGGTGCCGGTGACCTCGACGTAGTCGTCCACGGCGACCTCGGAGACCAGGGCCGGGGCGTAGACGAACACGCCGTGGCTCGCGCTCGATTCCATGTCGCCGCCAGTGCCGGGCGTCTGGATGAAGAAGCCGTCGAGTCCACCGGTCGGGAACGCGGCCGTGACGACGCCACGGGTCTTCACGCGCTCGCCGGCGAGGGGAGTGCGCGCTCCCTCACCTTGGATCTCGGCGATCTCGACCTCGGCGGCGGGACCTGACGGCTCGTCGCCGTCTCCGGGCTCTCCGCCGTCGCCGGGTTCCTCACCGGCGCCGGTGGAAGACGTCGGGGTGACGGAGCCGCTGAGCGTGAAGTCGGCGGAGTTGTCGTCCGTATCGACGCCGCCGGCGCGGTTGAGCGACCTCGGGTCCGAGTTGCCGCTCGGGGCGGTCGCGGGCGCGGTCTCGTAGGTGTTCGTCGCACCGTAGCCGAGCACGTCGGCGACGTCCTCGACGCCGATGATCGAGCCCGTCGGCAGGGAAAGCCGAGTGTCGGTCTCTGCCAGCACGATCGTCCCCCGGCTGCCCGAGGGGTTGAAGCCGCCGCCGGCGACCACGTCGGCGGTGGGCAGCTCGGCGCCGTTGTCGCCGTTCGAGCCACCGGAGATCAGGAAGTGGCCGCCCGGGGCGACGGTGCCGGAGAGCTCCGTGAAGCCGTGCGGCGTGGAGTCGCCGGTAGCCGAGCGGTATTGCAGGCTCCAGCCGTCGAGGCTGACAGCCTCGTCGGTCGGGTTGAAGAGCTCAACGAACTTGTGGGTGTAGACGGCATTGGCGCTGCCGCCGGAGAGGTAGGCCTCGTTGATGACGACGCCGGCCGCGTCGTCGACGGTGCCCACCGGGGCGGCGGCTGCGGCCGGGGCGACGAGGGCCGTGGCTAGAAGGGCCGCCGCGATTGCTGATGGGCGGGCGAGATGATGTGGGCGCACTGGTTCTTCCTCTGGTGGGAAAGCGTTTAGCAAACGTTTGATACTTCACCAGAATCTCATGAACTGTGCATTGCGTCACGGTTGCCGGCAGATGCACAAGCCCAGCGCCCGCTGATTCTGCCGGCCGGGCGGGGCGCGAACTGATCCCATTTCATGACGAGTGAAACAGTCTTCACGACGAAGGGGAGCGGCGCCGTGTTGGCACCGCTCCCCTTCGTTGATGCGGATGGTAAGGGATTTGAACCCTTGGTACGGGGTCGCCGCACACCGGTTTTCAAGACCGGCTCCTTAGGCCGCTCGGACAACCATCCAGAGTCTTAACCTTAGGTGCTGACCGCGATTCTCGCCAAAGCGGTGGGCTACCGTGGCAAGGGAAGCACCCCCGCGATCCGAGGAGCACCTGTGAAGAAAACGATGAGGGCCATCGAGTACACCGCGGCCGGAGGGCCGGACGTCGTCAAGGTGGCCACCCGCCCCGTCCCCCAGCCGGGGCCCGGCGAGGTCCTCATCAAGGTCGCGGCCGCCGGTCTGAACCGGGCCGACGTCGCCCAGCGCCGCGGCCTCTACCCGCCGCCCGCCGGCGAGAGCGACATCCCGGGCCTCGAGGTCTCCGGGACCGTCGTCGAACGCGGCCCGGGCGTCCAGATCGGACAGGGGTACGACGACGGCGCCCACGTATGCGCGCTGCTCGCCGCCGGCGGGTACGCCGAGTATGTCGTAGCGCCCGTCGCGCAGACCGTCCCGGTCCCCGCGGGGGTTTCGCTCGTCGACGCCGCAGGACTGCCCGAGGCCGCGGCGACCGTCTGGTCCAATCTCGTGATGGAGGCCGGCATCGCGCCGGGGGAGCGGCTGCTCGTTCACGGCGCCTCCGGCGGCATCGGCTCGGCGGCGATCCAGATCATGACGGCCTACGGGGTCGACGTGGCCGTCACCGGCAGTACGGCCGAAAAGCTCGAGTACGCGCGCGAGCTCGGCGCCGACGTCGTCATCGACTATGGCGCGGAGGACTTCGTCGAGCGCATCCGCGAGGCGACCAAGGACAAGGACGAACCAGGCGCGGACGTCATCCTCGACGTCGTCGGGGCCAAGTACCTCGGGCGCAACGTCGACGCGCTCGGCACGGGCGGGCGGCTCGTGGTCATCGGGTTGGGCGGCGGTGCCCGGGCCGAGCTGGACTTGGCCAAGCTCATGGCCCGGCGCGGCCGGATCATCGCCACGACCCTGCGGTCCCGCCCTGTCGAGGAGAAGGCGCGGATCATGCAGGAGGTGCGCGAGCACGTCTGGCCGATGATCACGCACAAGCACCTCACGGTGACGACCGACCGGGTCTTCGGCCTGAGCCAGGCTCGCGAGGCGCACGAGTACTTCGACTCGGGGGAGCACCGGGGCAAGGTCCTGCTCGTCGTCGACTGAGGCCCAAGGCCGGAGTCGTACCGTGGCAAGATGTACGAATGGGATTCTTCGCTGGTCTGCGCGAGGCCCGGCGCGACGACAAGGAGCTCGGGCAGGGCGTGTGGCGGCGCGCCCACGACCGTTTCGAGCGCGGCCTCGACCGCTTCCACCAGGTCCTCGAGGGGATTGAGGGCGACGAGCTGTACAACGGGCTCGTGTCGGTTGCCAACGGGCTAGCCGAGCTGCAGGGGCCCGTTCGAGACGTGTGTCGGCGGGCCCAGGCCGCGAAGCCGAGTGCCGGCAACAACATCCCGGCCGGGGCCGACGTCGTGCACCGCGCGCTGTCGAAGGCGGCGAACGACTTGGCGATGGCTGCGCAGGCGGCCGCCATGGCGCGGCTGGAGGTCGAGCCGCTCGGTAAGGGAACGATCGGCAACGACCTGCATGCGCTCGAGAACGTGGCCCGCCGTGCCGAGACCGTTGCGGCGGGTGTGCGCGCCGCGCAGGACGCCGTCACGACCCTTAGTTAAGAAACGGTCCAAACCTCGGCGCGTTGCGTTTTATTCCCGCGCGGCCACCGTGTACGCGGTGGGCGATCACGTCTATTCGCGCCACGAGACGGGTGGCAGGATGTTCGGATGACTACTTACGAGTCCCCACTTCTGAAGTTCACTGACGGCAACACCATCCCGCAGCTCGGCTACGGCGTCTGGCAGGTCGAGGACGATGTTGCGGAAAAGGTCGTCGGCGAGGCCTTCGCCGCCGGATACCGCCACATCGACACCGCGATGATCTATGGCAACGAGGCAGGCGTCGGCCGGGCCATCGCCGCCTCGGGCCTTCCGCGCGAGGATCTGTTCATCACCACCAAGCTGTGGAACGGAGACCAGGGATACGAGGAGACGCTCGCCGCGTTCGACGCCTCGCTCGAGCGACTGGGCCTGGACTACGTGGACCTGTACCTGATCCACTGGCTGACGCCCAAGGCCGGAAAGTACGTGGAGACCTGGAAGGCCCTGGTAGAGCTGCAGAAGTCCGGCCGCGTGAAGTCGATCGGCGTCTCCAACTTCACCGTCGAGACCCTGCGGGAGATCGAGGACGCCACGGGTGTGGTCCCGGCGATCCACCAGGTCGAGACCCACCCGTACTTCCCGCAGGCCGAGCTTCGCGAATACGAGGACGCCAAGGGCATCGTGCACGAGTCGTGGTCGCCGCTGGGCAACAACTCGGAGCTGCTCGCGGAGTCGGCGCTCGCCGCCGTCGCCGAGAAGCACGGCGCCACCCCCGCCCAAGCTGTCATCGCGTGGCACCTGGCCAAGGGGAACGTCGTCATCCCGAAGTCGGTGACCCCGGAGCGCATCGTGCAGAACTGGGAGGCGCTCGGCGTCACCCTGGATGCGGACGACATCGCCGCGATCGATGCACTGGACAAGGGTGCCGAGGGGCGCATCGGCGCAGACCCGGCGGAGGCCGACTTCCGCTAGGGGAAACAGAAAACGGCCGATCCGCGATGCGGATCGGCCGTTGCTCTGAGCCTCGTATCAGAATCGAACTGATGACCTTTTCATTACGAGTGAAACGCTCTACCGACTGAGCTAACGAGGCCTGTGGGCTTTGCTTCCCACGAGCGTCTACTTTATAGGAGATTTCGAGCCGAGGTCAAAACGAGCGCCTCCCGGTCAGTGGTCAACAGATTTTGCCGGGTTCGGGTGCTTCACCGTCGAGGAGGAACTCGTCGACGACGCGGGTGACGCAGTCGTTGCTGCGACCGTAGGCCGTGTGCCCGGCCCCGTCGTACGTCAGCAGGTGCACGTTGGAACGGTCCTCGCCGGCGAGCTGATCCGCGAGGGCTTGCGACCACTCGTAGGGCGTCGCGGGGTCGCCTGTCGTCCCGACGATCAGCGCCTCGGAGTTCTCGTTCAACGGCTCGGCCGGGCCCAGCTCGCCCACCGGATCGGCGGGCCAGTCAGCGCAGGAAAGGCTGCCGCCTAGGTACCAGCCGATGGTCGGCGAGACATCGTCCAGCGTCCGATCCAGTTCGGCGCCGGAGATCGCGGGCTCCGGGTAGTCAAGGCAGTTGATCGCCGTGAACGCGTCCCAGGAGTTGTCGGCGTACGTGCCATCGTCGAGGCGGCCCGACCGAGCATCCGCCATGGACATGAGAGCCTCCGGGTCACCGTCCTCCAGGTCCATCAGCCCGGCGACCATCGAATCCCACCAGCCGTCGTCGTACATGGGCAGCAGCAGCGCGTTGGCCAGTTCGTGGTCGTCGAACCGGCGGCCGTCCGCGGTTGTCAGCGGGTCCTGCCCCAACTGGTCCATGATCTTCTCGAGTTCGGCGATGCCCGCGTCGCCGCCGCCGTCGACTGGGCAGTCCCGGATGCCGTCGCACCAATCGACCCACTCGCGCACCGCCTGCTCGAAGCGCTGGGCCTGCCCCGTGGTGACTTGGTCGATGCCGAGCATCGGGTTCATGGCGCCGTCCAGGACCATGCGCCCGACGTTCTCGCCGAACCGGTCCGAATAGGCCGCGCCGAGCTTGGTGCCGTAAGAGAAACCCAGGTAATTCAGGCGTTTGTCGCCGACCGCGGCGCGCAGGATGTCGAGGTCGCGGGCCGCGCTGCCCGTGTCCACGTGGGGGAGCACCCGTGCGTTGGCCTCGGAGCACAGCGCGCCGAGCTGCCCGATGCTCAGGGAATCCCCGGCGCGGGAGGCGTCGAGCTGCCCGTCGGAACGGCATTCGACGGGGGCCGAGCGGCCCACGCCGCGCGGATCGAACCCGACGAGATGGAATTTCTCGCGCAGCGATGACGAGAAGGTGGTGGATCCGGAGTTCTTCACGAGGTCGACCCCGGATGCACCGGGCCCGCCCGGGTTCACGAACAGCGAGCCGCGGGGCATGAGCGCCTTCTGCCGGATGACGGCAATCGAGATGCGTTCCTCGTCGGGCGCATCGTAGTCAAGCGGAACCTCGATCTTCGCGCACTCGAGTCCGCTCTCGCCTTCGCACGGTTCCCACTGCGCGGACTGCTCGTAGTACTGCTCCAGGGCGTCGGGGACGGGGGCGGCGTACGTATCGTCTGCGCCCGGCTCGGGCGCCGTGCACGACGTCGTCAGCGCGAGGGCCGCGATCGCCGCCACCGCCCACACGAACACACCACGCGGGCGAGGAACGGTGCGGCGGAGAAGGGTACTGCCAGTGCTCATGCGGCGTGTGCGCTCCTGACGGGAGTTGACGTTCCGGTCTGATCCGCGGTGTGCCGGGCCGCGGCCCGTGCCGGTCAGGACCGGCGCGGGATCAGGCCCGCCATGAGTGCTTCCATCGCGATGAGCGGCGTGACGTTGGCCGCGATCCGCTGCCTCGCCCGCGAGATCAGGTCGATCTTGCCCAGCGTATCCGTTGGCGTCCCACGTGCCGCGTACGCGCGCAGCGGTTCGCCGAGATAGTCGTTGACCAGCTCGGTTTGCGCCCCGAGCTGGATCACCAGCACGTCCCGGTAGACGGTCGTCAGGTCGATGAGTGAGCGGTCCAGGGAGTCGCTGACTCCGCGCCGGGCGCGTCGCTTGGCGCTCTCCTCCACCTGCTTGAACTGGCTCCGCAGCTGCGGGGGCACGACGGCGTCCGGTTCGAGGCCCAGCGTCTCGCGCAGCGCGGCCGTTTCGGCGTCGGCGCGTTCCTGCGCCGACGAGGAAGCCTCCGTCGTCGAGATCTCCACGATCTCGCCGGCCGCCCGGACGGCGTCCGAGACGGAGCGCAGCCGCAGCGGCAGCTTGACGGTCGTGTCGCGGCGCAGGCGCGCCTCCTCGCTGCGGGCCAGACGCCGCGCGACACCGATGTGGGATTGGCTGATGCGCGCGGCGAATTCGGCCTGCTCGGCGGTGAGGTGGTCACGGCGGACCAGGAGATCGGCCACGGCCTCGCGGCTGGGCACGCGCAGGCTGACCGGCCGGCAGCGGGAGCGGATAGTCACGAGCACGTCGGCAGGACTCGGGGCGCACAGGATCCAGATGGTGTGCGGAGGCGGCTCCTCGATCGCCTTGAGCAGCACGTTGGTCGTGCGCTCGGCCATGCGATCGGCGTCCTCCATGATGATGATCCGCCACCGCCCGCCCGAGGGCCTGGCCTGGGCCTTGGCGATCAGCTCGCGCACGTCCGCAATCGCGTAGGTGACGTTCTCCGTGGTCACCATGGCCACGTCCGGGTGGCTCGAGGCGGCGACCAGCCGGCAGTTCTTGCACGTGCCGCAGCCGGTCCCGACGTCGCACTGGAGTGCCGCGGCGAACGCCCGGGCCGCGTTCGAGCGCCCCGAGCCCGGCGGGCCGGTGAACAGCCACGCGTGGGTCGGGTTACCGCCCTCGACCGCGCGCGCGAGTTGCGCGACCGCGTGCTCCTGTCCCGGTAGTTCGTCCCAGACGCTCATGCCCGCGCCTCCCGGCCCAGCAGGGCGTCGACGCGGTCCGCGATGCGCGCCGCGAGCTCGTCGATCGCGGCGGCGGCGTCGAGCACGAGATAGCGGCCGGGGTCGGCGGCAGCGAGGTCCAGGAAGGCCCGGCGGTTGCGCGCGTGAAAATCGTCCGGCTCGGACTCCAGCCGGTCCTCGGCGCCGGAGGCGGCGGTACGACGGCGCCGTCCGGACGCCGCATCCACATCCAGGAGCACCGTCAGATCCGGCAGCAGCGAACCCGTGGCCCAGCGGTTGATCATCAGCACGTCGTCGACGCCGAGACCGCGGCCGACGCCCTGATAAGCGACGGAGGAGTCGACGTAGCGGTCGCAGACGACGACGGTGCCGGACGCCAACGCGGGCCGGATGACCTGGTCGACGTGGGCCGCGCGGGCGGCGGCGAACATGAGCGCCTCGCATCTGGCGTCCACGGTGCCGTGCCCGTGGTCGAGGATGAGGCCGCGCAGCTTCTCGCCAATCTCAGTGCCGCCGGGCTCGCGGGTGCGCAGGACGGAGCGGCCTGCTTGGCCCAGGTGTTCGGCGAGCCGGGCTGCCTGCGTCGACTTGCCCGCGCCGTCCCCGCCCTCGAACACGATGAAGGCGCCGACCGCGTCGGGTCCCGGGGCCCCAGGGGCGGCGGTGTTCGGAGGAATCTGGTGCTGCTGGCTCACCTCTCCAGCCTATCCGCAAAAATGCTGCCGAGGCGGCCTTCTCATTGCGTCGTGGAGAACCCGCGCCGCTAGTCTTCTGTACATGACTGAGCCAGCTTCCCCCGCCCCGCACGAGCCCGCCCGCGGCCTGGCGGCCGACAGCCTCGTGGTCTCCCTCGGCCGGCCCCCGCACGAGACCGACGCGCCCGTGAATCCGCCGATCGTGCTCTCCTCGACGTTCCACGGCCGAGGCGGACCGGGGTCGGGAGAGAAGGGGTACGCCCGCTTCACGAACCCCACGTGGGACCCGCTGGAGGAGGCCCTCGGGACGCTGGAGGCGTCCGCCCTGCCCGGGCTCGTCTTCGCCTCGGGCATGGGGGCCATCGCCGCCGCCATGTCGCTCATGCCGCAGAACGCGACGCTCGTCATGCCCCGGCACAGCTACAGCGGCTCACTCTCGATCGTCCAGGACCTCGAGACCCGCGCCGGGCTCACGATCCGGCACGCGGACGTCGCCGACACCGAAGCGACGGTCTCCCTCCTCGACGGCGCCGACATGCTCTGGATCGAGAGCCCCACGAACCCGATGCTCGAGGTCGCGGACCTGCCGGCCCTCGTCGCCGCCGCCAAGGAGCGCGGCGTGCTCACCGTCGTCGACAACACCTTCTGCACCCCGCTGCTGCAGCAGCCGTTGGAGGCCGGGGCCGACGTCGTCGTGCACTCGGCGACGAAGTACCTGGGCGGCCATTCCGACGTCGTCATGGGCGCCGTGGTGACCGCAAGCGCGGAACTGCGCGAGCGGCTGCACACCTATCGGACGCTGCACGGGGCGATCCCCGGCCCCTTCGAGACGTGGCTGACGCTGCGTGGGCTGCGCACGCTCGCCGTGCGCACGGAGCGCTCGCAGGCCAGCGCCCACGTGCTGGCCGCCCGGCTCGCCCGGCACGAGGGCATCGCCCGCGTCCGCTACCCGGGGCTGGCGGCCGACCCGGGGCACGCCCGGGCCCGCGCGCAGATGCGCGGGTTCGGTTCGATCGTCTCGTTCGAGGTCGACCCGGCTTTCGCCGGGCTCAGGCACGACGACGGCGGTGCGGCCGACGCGGTCATGGCCGGCCTGCGCCTGTGGACCCCCGCCACGAGCCTCGGCGGGGTGGAATCGCTCGCCGAGCGCCGCCGTCGTCACGCGGCGGAGCCGGGCAGCGTCCCGCCGGGCCTGATCCGCCTGAGCGTCGGGATTGAAAACGTCGAGGATCTGTGGGCCGACCTCGCCCAGGCCCTCGAGGCCGCGCGCGCCGAGAGCAGCACGGCGCCCACGGCGTCCTAGACTGGACGACATGGAACTGGCTTACATGATCGAACAGTCCCTCTACCGGGGTCTGGCCGTCGCCGGCCTCGTGCTGGCGCTGTGGGCGCTCGTCGACGCGTTGCGGCACCCGGGCGAGGCCTACCTCCGCATGGGCAAGCGGTCCAAGGGCTTCTGGGGCGGGCTCAACGCCGGCGCGGCACTCTTCTGCTTCTTCGGTGTGATGGGCGGCGGCGCCGGGCTCTTCCAGCTCGTCGCCGCGTGCGTCGCCGCTGTGTACCTGGCCGACGTGCGCCCGGCGCTCTCCGGCAAGAGCGGCGGATCCTTCAACTTCTAGCCTGACCCGCGGGTTCGGCGCGTCACAACTTACGCGTGCGGCGGTGCGGCATCGGTAGGATGAGAGCATGACTTACACCCTGATCCTGCTGCGTCACGGCCACAGCGAGTGGAATGCCAAAAACTTGTTCACCGGTTGGGTGGACGTCGATCTCAACGACCAGGGGCGCGCTGAGGCCGCCCGCGGCGGCGAGCTTCTCACCGCGAACGACATCCTGCCGGACGTCCTCTACACCTCGCTGCTCAAGCGCGCGATCAACACCGCGAACATCGCCCTCGACAAGGCGAACCGCGGCTGGATCCCGGTCCAGCGCGACTGGCGCCTGAACGAGCGCCACTACGGCGCACTGCAGGGCAAGGACAAGGCCCAGACCCTCGAGGAGTTCGGCGAGGAGCAGTTCATGGAGTGGCGCCGCTCGTACGACACCCCGCCGCCCGCCATCGCCGACGATTCCGAGTTCTCCCAGATCGGCGACCCGCGATACGCCGATCTCGGCGATGACGCCCCGCGCACGGAGTGCCTCAAGGACGTGCTTGAGCGCATGCTCCCGTACTGGGAGTCGGACATCAAGACCGACCTCGCCGCTGGCAAAACCGTTCTGGTCACGGCCCACGGCAACTCGCTTCGCGCGCTCGTCAAGCACCTCGACGGCATCTCCGACGAGGCCATCGCCTCCCTGAACATCCCGACCGGGATCCCGCTGGTCTACGAGCTCGACGAGGACTTCAAGCCGTTGAACCCAGGCGGCAAGTACCTCGACCCGGACGCCGCCGCCGACGCCATCAAGGCCGTCGCCAACCAGGGCCGCAAGTAGGCCCGGCCGCGTCAGCGGCCGAAAAAGGGGCGCTGCCCCCGCAAGTCGCGGGGGCAGCGCCCCTTTTCATTCGGTCGGTACGACGACGGCGCCGCGCCGCCCGCCGCTACTCGAGCTGCGGCTCCCATTCGCCGGTGACCAGGTAGTTCACCTTGCGGGCGACGGAGACGCCGTGATCGCCGTAGCGCTCCATGTAGCGGCTGGCGAGCGTGACGTCCGTCGTCGTCGGGGCGTCCTGGTTCCAGTCGTCGGCGGCGATCGCCCGGAAGACGCCGGCGTGCAACTCGTCGATCTGCTTGTTCAGGTCGATGATCTCCGCGGCCAGGTTCAGGTCGCGCGTGGCGAGCAGCTCGCCGACCTTGGTGGCGATCCGGATGTTCAGGTCGGCCATCTGATCGAAGGTCCCCGTCATCGACTCCGGCAGGACCTTGTCCGGGAAGCGCAGCCGGGTCAGCTGGGCGATGTGCCGGGCGAGGTCGCCCATGCGCTCGAGCGAGGCGCTCATGCGCAGCGAGCCGACGATCATCCGCAGGTCGGACGCCACCGGGCCCTGCAGGGCCAGGATGTCGATCGCGTGCTCGTCGAGCTTGTTCTGCAGGAAGTCGACGCGGGCATCAGCGGCGATGACCTCCTGGGCCTGCTCCGTGTCGGCGTTGGAGAAGGACTCGTACGCGCGCTCCATCGCCTCCGCGACGAGCTTCGACAGATTGATCAGTTCTTCGCCAATGGTCTGGAGCTCAGCCTGGAATACCTTGCGCATGCTGTCGTCCTTTCATGTCTGCCATCCGGCCCGACAGAGGTGGGAAGGCGGTCTCGTTCAGTTGTTCACATTGACACTACTAAGTAAACCGCGTTCTCTCGGCAAGTGAACGTTGGATGAATCAGCGCGGCGGGAAACGGAACCGTCAGCGAGCACCTTCGGCCACGGCCTAAGCTGGTGGACGTGAATGATCCGTTGTGGCTGGTAATCGCAGGACTCGTGGGCCTCCTGTTGGGCGTCTTCGGCCTCGTCGCGTACCGCGCCAGCCAACGACGACGGCTCGTGCTGCCCGAGGTTCTCGAACCGACGCTGCCGGAGGGCACCGCCGAGGTCCTCTCGATCGTCGGCCGCGCGTTCGTCGTGGTCGACGAGGTCGACGGCGTTGTCCGCGCCAATCCTGCGGCCTACGCCTACGGGCTGGTACGCGGGCATACCGTGGTGCACCAGCAACTGCTCGATCTCGCCGCGCGTGTCCGCGCCGACGGCGTCATCGAGGAGAAGCAGTTCGAACTCCCGCGCGGCCCGCTCGGCCAGGGGGCGATCGTCGTGCACGTGCGCGTCGCCCCGCTCGCGGACCGCTACGTGCTCGTCTTGGCGGACGACCGCACAGAGATCACCCGCACGGAGGCCATCCGCAACGACTTCGTCGCGAACGTCTCGCATGAGCTGAAGACGCCGGTCGGCGCGATCTCCCTGCTTGCTGAGGCCATCGAGGACGCGGCCGGGGACGAGGTCGCGGTCAAGCGCTTCACGAAGCGACTGCACAAGGAGTCCATCCGGCTGGCCGCGCTCGTGCAGGACATCATCGAGCTCTCGCGGCTGCAGGGCACCGACGTCGTCCTGCAGGGGCGGCCCGTCGAGCTGGGCCGCATCATCAGCGAGGCCGTCGATCGCAACCACCTCACCGCTGAGGGCAAGAACATCGCGGTCACCGTCGGCGGGACGAGCGACGTCGTCGTGCACGGCGACCCGGACCTACTGATGACCGCGTTCCGGAACCTGATCGACAACGCCATCCGGTACTCGCCGGAGGGCACCAAGGTCGGGGTCGGAGTGCGCGTGCGGAACGGGCTCGTGCAGGTCTCCGTCACGGACCAGGGCCCGGGCATCGGGCAGGACGATCAGGAGCGAATCTTCGAGCGCTTCTACCGCGTCGACGCGGCCCGCTCGCGCCAGACCGGCGGCACGGGGCTCGGTTTGAGCATCGTCAAGCACGTGATGTCGAACCACGGCGGCGAGGTGACCGTCTGGTCGCAGCCCGGCCAGGGGTCGACATTCACGGTGCGGCTGCCGCTCTACGAGGAAGCAACCGCGTCCGACGGCCCGCCGTCGGACGCCGAGACCACTGGCGCCGAGAGCGCCTAGGAACTAGAGGAGACCATATGACGCGGATTCTGGTTGTCGAGGACGAGGAGTCGTTGAGCGACCCGTTGTCCTACCTGCTGGAGAAGGAGGGTTTCGAGGTCCAGGTCGTCGACAACGGCCTCGATGCCGTGACCGAGTTCGATCGGGCCGGAGCGGACCTCGTGCTGCTCGACCTGATGCTGCCCGGCCAGTCCGGGACCGAGGTCTGCCGCCAGCTGCGCCAGCGTTCCAGCGTCCCGGTCATCATGCTCACAGCCAAGGATTCCGAGATCGACAAGGTCGTGGGGCTCGAGCTGGGGGCCGACGACTACGTGACCAAGCCCTACTCGTCCCGAGAGCTCGTGGCCCGCGTCCGGGCGGTGCTGCGCCGCCAGGGCGAGCCCGACGAGCTCGTGACGAACACCGTGCAGGCCGGCCCGGTGCGGATGGACGTCGAGCGCCACGTTGTGAGCGTCTCTGGCGAGCGGGTCTCCTTCCCGCTCAAGGAGTTCGAGCTTCTGGAGATGCTGCTGCGCAACTCCGGCCGCGTGCTCACGCGCGGTCAGCTCATCGACCGGGTCTGGGGCTCGGACTACGTCGGCGACACCAAGACTCTCGACGTGCACGTCAAGCGCCTGCGCTCCAAGATCGAGCCGGACCCCTCGAGCCCGGTGCATCTCGTGACCGTCCGCGGCCTCGGCTACAAGTTCGAGGCCTGACGCCGGCGGTGAAAAGGAAAGGCTGCGGCCCCGGGACGTCCCGGGCCGCAGCCTTTTCGCTTGTCTGAACGACGGCTGTTCTAGTGGCCGCCGTGGTCCTCTTCGTCGTGCTTGAGGTGCTCGACGGTGCCGTCCTCGTAGCCGCCCGGCAGGTACTGGCGGTACTCCGGGAGGGCCCCGTTGATCACGGGCACGGACTGCTCGACGCTGTCCCCGTCCACGGTCACCGTGACGGCGGTGTGGGCGCCCGGCTCTTCGCCGGAGGAGGGAATGATGGTCTTGTTGGCGTCGTCTTCCAGCTTGGTCACGGAACCGGCCGCGACGGCGATGGAGACGGCCGTGCCGTCGACGTTCAAGTTCACGCGGGTGTTGCTCTCGCCATTGTTGACGAGACTGCCCAGTACGCGGGCCTCTTCGTCAGCCGAGTTGGTGACGATCATGAGATTGCGGACCTCGAGGTCGCCGGCGGTGAAGACCACGCCGTCGCTCGGTGCGTACTTGTCGGCGGTCGCCTGGTCGTTGATCGCGCCGCAGCTGGTGGCGCTCAGGGCGACGACGGCGAGGGCGGCGGTGGCCAGAGCACGGCGTCCGCGGATCTTCTGTGCGGTGATCACTGCACAAACTCCTCATCAAGTTCGAATCGGGATGTTCATGTCACTGCAGGCTGCGCCCGTGGTGACGGCATTCGAAGCAATCCTACTCGGAAAGTGGCTCAAACTTTTACTCGTCGTCGAAGTGGTGCCCGACCGCGGACCGCCGGCCCTGCCGGGGCGGCGGCCAACCTCGGTCTACCGGCCCGTAGGAACCGACCGCATGTTACGCGGAGGTGAATTATGACGTGTCTGGGCGACGATGTGCTGCAACTCGCCGAATTATCAAACGGATGCGTGATAAACTAGTGGACGGGAAAGGGGATTATCCGAAAATGGTTTTTGAGGTTGGCGAGACGGTAGTTTACCCCCACCACGGGGCTGCACGGATCGAAGAGATCAAGATGCGGACCATCAAGGGCGAGGAGAAGATGTACCTCAAGCTCAAGGTCGCTCAGGGCGATCTGACGATTGAGGTTCCGGCGGAGAACGTTGACCTGGTGGGCGTTCGTGACGTCGTCGACCAGGACGGTCTGGACGACGTGTTCGATGTCCTGCGCGCGGAGTTCACGGAAGAACCGACGAACTGGTCCCGTCGGTACAAGGCGAACCTGGAGAAGCTGGCCTCCGGTGACGTCATCAAGGTGGCCGAGGTCGTCCGCGACCTGTGGCGCCGCGAGAACGATCGTGGCCTGTCGGCCGGCGAGAAACGCATGCTCGCCAAGGCCCGGCAGATCCTCATCAGCGAACTGGCGCTGGCCAAGAAGCTGGACGAGGGCAAGGCCGAGAGCATGCTCGACGAGGTCCTCGCTTCCTAGGGCTTCGCCCAGGAAGGCGGAGATTCTGCGTCCCGCGATATCAAGCAGCCCGTTCACCGCGAGGTGGGCGGGCTGTTCTGCTGTCCGGGCCCGATAGGGTTTGATCGTGCCCACAACACCTCCATCGCAACACGGCAACCCCCCGCGCGGCGGCCGCACCGCCGTCGTCCTGGTGGCCGCCGGCAGCGGCACCCGCCTCGGCCGGGCCATGCCCAAGGCGGCGGTCCCCGTTGCCGGCGTGCCGATGCTCGAGCGCGCCATCGCGTCCGTCGCGGCGGCACTGCCTGCGGCGCAGATCGTCGCCGTCCTTCCCGCGGCCCACGCCAGCCTGTGGCGGCTGTGCGAAACGATCGCTGCGGATCCGCACGACGACGCCGCCCCCAGACCGAACCTCGTCGCCGTCGCGGGCGGCGCCACGCGCAACGACTCGGTGCGAGCCGGTCTCGCGGCCATCGGCGACGCGGACCACGTCCTCGTGCACGACGCGGCGCGCTGCCTGACCCCGCCGGCGGTGTTCGCTGCTGTCGTCGACGCCTTGGCTGCCGGTGCCCGCGCCGTGGTGCCCGCGCTGCCCGTCGTCGACACGATCAAGGCCGTCCGGGCGGCGCCCGATGAATCAATCGCGGCCGAGGCCGTCGAATCGACCCCGCCGCGCAGCGGGCTGCGCGCGGTGCAGACGCCGCAGGGATTCCGCCGTGACGTGCTCGTCGAGGCGCAGCGGCAGGTCGCCGCGTGGCCGGCGGCGCGTGCGGAGACCGTCACCGACGATGCGCTGCTCATGGAGATGCTCGGCGAAGACGTCTACCTCGTGCCGGGCGATGAGCGGGCCCTGAAGATCACCACGGAACTGGACCTGATGCTCGCGGAGGCGCTGATCGCCGCGGGGGAGGAGCACTCATGAGCAAGCCCGTCATTCCGCGCACCGGCGTCGGCGTCGACGCGCACGCCTTCGCGACCGCGGAGGATCGCCCGATGATGCTCGCCGGCCTGCACTGGCCGGGCGAGCGCGGCCTCGCCGGGCACTCGGACGCAGACGCCGTCGCGCACGCCGCGTGCGACGCGCTGTTCTCGGCCGCCGGCATCGGCGACCTCGGAACCCACTTCGGAACCTCCCGCCCGGAGTTCGCGGGCGCCTCCGGGGCGACCCTGCTCGCCGAAGCCGCACGCCTCGTCCGCGCGGCCGGCTTCGAAATCGGGAACGTGGCCGTGCAGTTCGTGGGCAACCGGCCTAAGTTCGGGCCGCGCCGCGAGGAGGCCAACGCCGCCCTCAGCGCTGCGGCCGGGGCTCCCGTCACGGTGACCGCGACGACGTCGGACGGTCTCGGCTACGAAGGCGCCGGCGAGGGCATCACCGCGTACGCATCCGCGCTCGTCTACACACCCTGAACCGGGCCGCCCGTCCGGCGCGGGGCGTGGGCTAATCTTGTGCGGTGAGCATGCGATTCTACGACACCAGCCAGGCCAAGGTCCGCGACTTCACCCCGCTCTCGCCGGGGCGGGTAGGCCTGTACTACTGCGGTGCCACCGTTCAGGGGATGCCGCACGTGGGCCACGTGCGATCGGCCATCGCCTTCGACATCCTCGCCCGCTGGCTCGAGTACCGCGGGCTCGAGGTCACGGTCGTGCGCAACGTCACCGACATCGATGACAAGATCCTCGAGAAGTCCGCGGCCTCCTTCGCTGAGGGGTTCGACGCCCCGACTGACTACCGCGAGCGTGAGGAGTGGTTCGCGCTCGCCTACCGATTCGAGCAGGAGTTCCTGCGCGCCTACGACACCCTCGGCGTCCGGCGCCCGACCTACGAACCGCGCGCGACCGGGCACATCACCGAAATGCACGAGTTGATCGCCGAGCTCATCGAGCGCGGCCACGCCTACCCGGCCCTCGACGACTCGGGGGACGTCTACTTCGACGTCCGCTCGTGGGCCGGCTACGGCGACCTCACCCGCCAGAAGGTCGACGACCTGCAGGACGCCCCGGATGCCGATCCGCGCGGCAAGCGCGACCCCCGCGATTTCGCCCTCTGGAAGGGGCACAAGGCCACCGACCCGCAGAGCGCGTCCTGGCCGAGCCCGTGGGGCCGTGGCCGCCCGGGTTGGCATCTCGAGTGCTCGGCCATGGCCGGCAAGTACCTCGGCAGCGCCTTCGACATCCACGGCGGCGGCCTGGACCTACGCTTCCCGCACCACGAGAACGAGCTCGCCCAGTCACGGGCAGCGGGGGGCGACTTCGCGAATTTCTGGATGCACAACGGCATGGTCACGTACGAGGGCGAGAAGATGTCGAAATCCATTGGCAACACCATCTCCCCGGCCGAAATGCTCGCGATGGCCGAGCCGCGTGTGGTCCGCTACTTCCTCGGCCAGGCGCACTATCGCTCCCAGCTCGACTACCGGCCCACCTCCCTCGAGGAGGCGACCGCCGCCGTCGAGCGGATCGACACCTTCGTGCGCAACGCCCGCGCCCTGACCGGGAACGACGGCGCGGCGACCGAGGTGCCGGTGGAGTTCTCGGCCGCGATGGACGACGATCTCAACGTCCCCCAGGCGCTCGCGGTCCTGCACGAGCGAGTGCGCGCCGGGAACACGGCCCTCGCCGCGGCGGACGCGTCAGCGGTGGCGGCCGCGCTGGGGGCGGTCCTCGCGATGACGGACGTCCTGGGCCTCGACGACGTCGCCACGGCCGACGCCGCCGGGGACCCGGCCGCGTCCGCCGCGCTCGAGTCGCTCGTCGCGGCGCAGATCGAGGCGCGGGCGCAGGCGCGGGCCGCCAGGGACTGGGCGGCCGCCGACGCGATCCGCGACAACCTCGCCGCGGCGGGGGTCGTCGTGGAGGATTCGGCGGGCGGCGCGCGCTGGACGCTGGCTCCCTAACTCAAGATCTCAAGACGATTTGGTCGGAGCGGTAAAATGGGCCTTGGTGGACACCACGGTCCAACCGTGATCGACCCCCACAGATTTCTAGCCACGAGGAATGACACCATGGCAACAGGCAAGCGTCCCGGCGCCGTCCGCAAGTCCAAGAAGGGCCCGTCCGTCGGCACCGGCGGCCACGGGCGCAAGAAGCTCGAAGGCAAGGGCCCGACCCCTAAAGCGGAGGACCGGACCTACCACAAGGCGCACCGCACCAAGCAGCTCGCCGAGAAGGCGGCCGCCGGCCGCGGCGGCCGCTCCCGCTCCCGCGTCTCCGAGGAGTTCGTCACCGGTCGCAACTCGGTTCTCGAGGCGCTGCGCACGAACATCCCGGCGAAGACGCTCTACATGGCCACGCGCATCGACGTCGACGACCGTGTGCGCGAGGCGCTGAAGCTGGCCGCGGAGCAGGGCATCGCCGTGCTCGAGACCAGCAAGCCGGAGCTGGACCGGATGACCGAGGACGCTGTGCACCAGGGGCTGGCCCTGCAGATCCCGCCGTACGAGTACCCGGACGCCGTCGACCTGGTGACGGAGACGGTCGCACGTTCCGCCCGCGGACACATCGCCACTAAGCCCCTCTTCGTCGCGCTCGACGGCATCACCGACCCGCGGAACCTGGGCGCGATCGTCCGCTCCGTCTCGGCCTTCCGAGGCCACGGTGTGATCGTCCCCGAACGCCGCAGCGTAGGCATGACCGCGTCCGCCTGGAAGACCAGCGCCGGCGCAGCGGCCCGCGTACCCGTGGCCCGCGCGACCAACCTGACCCTCGCCTTGAAGGAGATGAAGGCACAGGGCGTCTTCGTCATCGGCCTCGACGGCGGCGGCGACATGGAGCTGCCGGGCCTCGAGCTCGCAACGGAGCCGCTGTGCATCGTCGTCGGCTCGGAGGGCAAGGGCCTCTCGCGCCTCGTCCGCGAAACGTGCGACGCCATCGTCTCCATCCCGATCGACTCGGCGATGGAGTCCCTCAACGCGTCCATGGCCGTCGGCATCTCCCTCTACGAAGTCTCGCGCCGACGCAACGGCTAGCGAGCTGCGGCGCCCCGTCGTCGCATCCTCGACCATCAAGGCGGTTTCTATGGCACAGCCCAGCGCTGATGTCCCGGTGTCACTGCAGAACGCGGGAAGCGGCCCCGGCCACTTCTCACGCCCGTTCCCGCGCGGGGTCGCGGCGAATGTCCCCGGACTTCCCCGGGTGGACGACGCCGTCAACGTGGCGGTCTTCGCCTCCGAGCTCGAGGCCGTGGACGTCTGGTTCACGGATCCCAACGGCAAGTTGACGCGGGCCAAGCTCTTCGACAAGACCGACGGCGTGCACCACGGCGTGGTCGAGGGGCTACGCCCCGGCGCCCGCTATGCGTTCTGGCAGCATGGCGCGGAGTACCCGGAGAACGGTCAGCTCCTCGTCGATCCGTACGCTCGCGCTCTCGAGGAGCACGACGACGGCACCTTCTGGGGCGTGTTCGTCGCTGAGCGTGACTTCGACTGGGGAACCGTGACACGGCCCCACGTGCCGTGGCGCGATACCGTCATCTACGAGGCCCACGTCAAGGGCCAGACGATGCTGCACCCCGAGGTGCCCGAGGACCTGCGCGGGACCTATGCCGGGTTCGCTCATCCGGCGATGATCGAGCACCTGAAGTCCATCGGTGTCACGACCGTGGAGCTGCTCCCGATTCATTTCCACATCGACGAGCCCCACTTGCAGGAGATGGGCCTGCCCAACTACTGGGGCTACAACACGCTCGGCTACTTCGCCCCGCATCAGGCGTACGCGACGGCGGCCGCTCAGGCGGCCGGACCGCAGGCCGTGCAGGACGAGCTCAAGGGCATGATCAAGCTCTTGCACGCGGCCGGCATCGAGGTCGTGCTCGACGTCGTCTTCAACCACACCGCCGAGGGCGGGCAGAATCAACAGGCCCTCTCGTGGCGAGGCCTAGCGGACCGCCACTACTACCGCCACAGTGAAGAAGGCTCCTACTTCGACACCACTGGTTGCGGCAACACCCTCGATTTCAACGAACCGGCCGTGATCCGCCTGGCGATGGATTCGCTGCGTTACTGGGTCGACGAGTTCCACATCGACGGGTTCCGCTTCGACCTGGCAGTCGCGCTCGGCCGCGACACCGACAACCACTTCAAGGCGAGCCATCCCTTCTTCTCCGCGATCGCCGCGTCCGAGACGTTGACCGGAGTGAAGATGATCGCCGAACCGTGGGACGTGTCCATGGGTGGCTGGCAGACGGGCAATTTCCCGCGCGGCTTCGCTGACTGGAACGACAAGTTCCGCGACACCGTCCGCGAGTTCTGGGTCGCCGACCATGGTCGTCTCCTGGCCGGAGAACAGGGGGCCTCTGTGGCCCGCCTCGCCGGGGCGCTCGCGGGATCCCGCGAGCTCTTCGCCTCGTCCGGGCGGGGCGCCTTGGCGTCCGTCAACCTGGTCACGGCTCACGACGGCTTCACACTGCGCGACCTCGTCAGCTACGACCGAAAGCACAACGAGGACAACGGCGAAGAGAATCGCGACGGCCACAGCCACAACAACTCGTTCAACCACGGGGTCGAGGGCCAGACGGGCGACCAGGACATCAACGTCGAACGTCTCAAGACGGCGTCGAACGTGATGGCGACGCTCGCGATCTCGCTCGGCGTCCCGATGATCACCGCGGGCGACGAGATGGGCAAGACGCAGGAAGGCAACAACAACGCCTACTGTCAGGACAACCCCATGTCGTGGCTGCACTGGAACCTCACAGAACATCAGCGGAGCATGCTGCGCACGACCCGGGACCTGTTCCGGATCCGCAAGGAGTTCCTGTCCGATCAGCCCTACAGCTACCCGGCGCACGACGACGCCGGCTTCCTTCTCTGGTTCAATGCCAACGGCGACCCGCTGCAGCAGGACGAGTGGACGAACCCGGACACCAGGCTGATGCAGATGCTGATCGGCTCGCCGAGCAGCGAACTCGATGGGCTGGCTATCTTCAACGGCGGGTTGGAACCCGTCGAGGTGCGCCTTCCCCAGGGTGACGTCATGGCCGAGTTCATCGGGCGGGACCCGGAACGCGCCCGGTTCGAACTGCGCTACAGCACCGATCCGCAGGGCATGGCACAGCAGGGTGTCGTTCGCCCGGCCGGCGGCAAGCACACGGTGGCTCCGAATTCGGTGTCGGTCTTCCGCGCGTAACACTGCAGAACACGAGGGATTTCTCCGGTGTTTCCTTGGCGGGAGGACGGGTGGCGATTAGCGTCTAGTGTGTGAGCAGCACACCGAAACGCAGGTCAGCAAAGATTCGATTCGGCCGGTTCCCGGTCACGGACGTCCAGCCCGTCGTCGAGGGCGGGGCTTTTCCGGCCAAGGTCGTCGTCGGGCAGGACGTGCGTATCAGCGCAACGGCTTTCCGCGAGGGGCATGACTCCCTCGGGGTCACGGGCATTCTCTACGCGCCGGATGGCAGTATCAGCCAGACCGTTCGCATGACGCCCGGGGCGCCCGGAACCGACGCCTGGCACGGCACGCTCCGGCCAGAGGAGACCGGCACGTGGACGTTCGCCATCGAAGCCTGGGACGACCCCTACGGGACGTGGCATCACGCGGCGACGGTGAAGATCGCCGCTGGCATGGAAGAGGAGCTGATGCTCGCCGAAGGCGCCCGGCTGTTCTCTGAAGCGGCGGCGAACCTGCGCTCGGGGGAACCGCGCGCGGCGGCCGACGCGCTGGCGGACGCTGAGACCGTAGCCGCGGACGCGGAACTGTACTCCGCCGTCGCGGAGTTCCTCTCCGACACGACGCGATCGGTGGGGGAGCGGGTGGAGGCTGCCGAGGCCCCGCACCTGCGTACGGTCCTCGCGGCCCGTCCGATTCGGCGGCTCGTCACGAGCAGCGAGCACTTCCCGCTGCTCGTCGAACGGGACCTGGCTGGCCGTGGCGGCTGGTACGAGTTCTTCCCCCGTTCCGAGGGTGCGGTGTACGACGAGGCGGCTGGACGTTACCGCTCCGGTACCTTCGCGACGGCGGAGAAACGGCTGCCGGCCGTCGCCGCGATGGGCTTCGATGTCCTGTACCTGCCGCCGATCCACCCCATCGGCCGCACGCACCGCAAAGGCCCGAACAACACCCTGACCGCGGGCGAACATGACCCCGGCTCCCCCTGGGCGATCGGATCGGCCGAGGGCGGCCACGATGCGATCCACCCGGACCTCGGGACGGCAGAGGACTTCTCGCGCTTCGTTGACCGGGCCAACGATCTGGGCCTCGAGGTTGCGCTTGATCTGGCGCTCCAGGCGTCCCCGGACCACCCGTGGGCGACCCAACACCCGGAGTGGTTCACCGAACGCGTCGACGGGACGATCGCGTATGCGGAGAACCCGCCGAAGAAGTACCAGGACATCTACCCGCTCAACTTCGACAACGACCCCGAGGGCCTTAGTCGCGAGATCCTGCGGATCGTGAAGCTGTGGATCAAGCGGGGCGTCAAGATCTTCCGTGTCGACAATCCGCACACCAAACCTGTCTGGTTCTGGGAGTGGCTCATCCAACGAGTCAGCGCTCGCAATCCCGAGGTCGTCTTCCTGGCGGAGGCCTTCACCCGCCCCGCGATGATGCACGCCCTGGGCCGGGCGGGCTTCCAGCAGTCCTACACCTACTTCACGTGGCGGAACACCAAGGCCGAGCTAGAGGATTACTTCACGGAGGTCTCCCGGGACACCGCCGCGTTCTTCCGGCCGAACTTCTGGGTCAACACCCCCGACATCCTTCCGGAGTTCCTCCAGTTCGGCGGGCCGGCCGCGTTCAAGCTCCGGGCGGTCCTCGCCTCGATGGCGAGCCCGCTGTGGGGCGTCTACACCGGGTACGAGCTCTGCGAGCACATCGCGCGGCCCGGGTCGGGCGAGCACCTCGACAACGAGAAGTACGAGTACAAGCCCCGCGACTTCGCCGGGGCGGAGGCCGCTGGCACCTCGCTGGCTCCGTACCTCGCGCGTTTGAACCAGATCCGGCACAACCACCCGGCGCTCGGGGACCTCGCCAATCTGGAACTGCACTCGTCGACCGATGACTCTACGATCGTTTTCTCTAAGACCAAGCGCCGGTCTCCGGCCGACGCGGGTAGCGCCGACACGGTGATCGTCGTTGTGAACCTCGACCCGCATGGGACCCGCGAGTCGACCATCACCTTGAACCTCGAGGCATTGGATCTCACCCCGTCGCTCATCGGCGACGACGGCCAGTTCGAGGTCGAAGATCTCCTCAGCGGCGAGACCTGGCGCTGGGGCGAACACAACTACGTCCGGCTCGACCCTCATGTCGAACCGGCCCACATTCTCCACCTCAGGAGGCCCACCTCATGACGCCCGACGACGCACCACGCACTGACCCCGGATCGCCCCGGGCGGAGGCCTACGAGCCGATGCCGGTCGCGCCCGAAGTGCTCGACGCCGTCGCCCGCGGGGCCTATCACGCTCCGCACGCCGTCCTGGGAGCCCACCTGGACGACGACGGACACGTCACCTTCCGCACGCTGCGGCACCTCGCGGAGTCGGTCGAGGTGCGCACCCGCGGCGGTTCGCTGCCGATGCGGCACGAGCACCACGGCGTGTGGGTCGCGGTGCTCCCGCGCACGGACCGCGAGGGGCACGTGCCGGACTACCGCCTCGACGTCACCTACGGCGGCGGCTCCACCGTGACCGTCGACGACCCCTACCGCCACCTGCCCACCCTGGGTGAGGTTGATCTGCACCTGATCCACGAAGGCCGGCACGAGCACCTGTGGACCGTGCTGGGTGCACACGTGCACCGCTACCACTCGGAGCTCGGTGACGTTGTCGGCACGAGTTTCGCGGTCTGGGCCCCCAACGCGCAGGCCGTGCGAGTCAAGGGGGAGTTCAACCATTGGGACGGTGTGCAGCACGCGATGCGCTCGCTGGGACACACCGGGGTCTGGGAGCTCTTCGTCCCCGGCGTCGAAGCCGGCGCCGTCTACAAGTTCCAGATCCTGGGTGCCGATGGTCACTGGCGGGACAAGGCTGATCCCATGGCCCAAGCCACGGAGGTTCCGCCGCGCACGGGGTCGATCGTCGCCGAGTCGAGCTACGGTTTCCGTGACGACGAGTGGATGGGACGCCGCGCGGCGACCAACCCTCACGACGCGGCAATGAGCGTCTACGAGGTGCACCTCGGTTCATGGCGCCCGGGCCTGAATTACCGAGAGCTCGCTGATCAACTGGCGGAGTACGTTTCCTGGCAGGGATTCACGCATGTCGAGTTCTTGCCGGTCGCCGAGCACCCGTTCGGCGGATCATGGGGCTATCAGGTCACCGGCTACTACGCGCCGACGTCGCGTTTCGGCTCTCCCGACGATTTCCGGTACCTGGTCGACATCCTGCACCAGGCCGGGATCGGCGTCATTCTCGACTGGGTACCGGCGCACTTCCCGAAGGACGAGTGGGCGCTGGCCAACTTCGACGGGCAGCCCCTCTACGAGCACTCCGACCCGCGCCGCGGCGAGCACCCGGACTGGGGCACGCTGATCTTCGACTACGGTCGTCGCGAGGTGAAGAACTTCCTCGTCGCCAACGCGCTGTACTGGCTCGAAGAATTCCACATCGATGGCCTGCGCGTCGACGCGGTCGCCTCGATGCTCTACCTGGACTACTCCCGGAACGACGGAGAGTGGGTACCGAACGTGCACGGGGGGCGTGAGAACCTCGAAGCGATCGCCTTCCTCCAGGAGGCCACCGCCACGGCGTACCGGCTGTATCCCGGAGTCATCATGATCGCTGAGGAGTCCACCGCGTTCGACGGCGTCACGCGCCCGACCGCGCACGGCGGGCTCGGCTTCGGGATCAAATGGAACATGGGCTGGATGCACGATTCGCTCGAGTACATGGGGCAAGACCCGGTGCACCGTCAGTACCACCACCACCAGATGACGTTCTCGCTCGTGTACGCATGGAGCGAGAACTACATGCTCCCCATCAGCCACGACGAGGTCGTGCACGGCAAGGGATCGCTGTTGCGCCGGATGCCGGGGGACCGGTGGCGCCAACTGGCCCAGGTGCGCGCGTACCTCGCCTTCATGTGGTCGCATCCGGGCAAGCAGCTGATCTTCATGGGCACGGAGTTCGCCCAGGAGGGGGAATGGAGCGAGCAGTACGGACTCGACTGGTGGCTCGCGGACACACCGCAACACGCTGGCGTCCAGCGCCTCGTGCGCGAGCTGAACCTGTTCTATCGGAAGACGCCGGCGCTCTGGAGCCAGGACAACGATCCTGCAGGCTTCGTCTGGATCGATTCGCACGATGCGGCCGGCAACACGCTCGCCTTCGCGCGAGTGCCGGCCGACGGCGGATCGCCGGTGGTCGCCGTCGCGAACTTCGGCGGCGAGCCCAAACACGGATACCGGTTGGGACTGCCCGAGGCGGGCCGTTGGGTGGAGGCGCTCAATACGGATTCCGAGGAGTTCGGCGGATCCGGCGTCGGCAACGGAGGTTCCGTGCAGGCGCAGCCCGAAGCCCACTATGGGCAGCCTGCCTGTGCGGATGTATCGCTGCCGCCACTCGGTGTGGTCTACTTCACCCGAGAAGATGCGGCCCCGTTGACCGGGAAAGGCGCGCAGGAGTAGGGCGCGAGGCTCGAAGTTCCGCATGATTCCGGGGATCTCCCGCCGGCCAGGCCGGTGGGAGGCCTCGGATTTGCGTGCGCGCCGGATCGTGGGTATAGTTTTATCCCGCGCCGCACAGCGGAAGGCAACGGAAACGGAGCCCGACGCTAACGGCGAATGAACTTCTCAGGAAGGTCAGCGAGTCGAGTTGACAAGCTGAAACAACTGAGGTAAGATATAAAAGTTGCCGCGAATTGAGCGGATCGGCCGGAAAGAGGCTGGTTGGTGAAGCGTGT
>MLDA01000030.1 GCA_023896275.1 Kocuria rosea subsp. polaris
CTCGGGGCTCCTTCCGCTTCCTGCCCGAGGGCCGCTTGCGGCGCCCCGACAATTCGTCCGCACCGGATTCCAGGTATTCGCCCGGGTCCTCGTCGGGGACGGCTTCCGGAGGCGGGGCATCAGCCTCGAACGGTGCGGCAGCACGCGCTGACACGCGTCCCGGACCGGCCGGGTGCGGGCGGTCCTCCGCCGCGACCGGCCCGGGAGTGCCCGCCACGATGTCCTGCGCCCAGTCCGGCGGCGGCCCGGCGGAGGCAAGCCACGCTTCCGCGTCGGGCGTCAACGCCGACGGGGCATCGCCGGAGCGACGGCCCTGTGGCCGGGCCGCATCGGCGTTGCGGCGTGGCCCGCCGGAAGCAGCGCGGGATTTCCTGCGCGAGCCGTCCGGGTTTGTCTTCCCTCGACCCGCCGCAGCCGCGCCGGTGCCGTCGCCGGCGTCCGTCAGACCGGCCCAGTCATCTGCTCTGTTCACCATGCCCCGGATTCAGCAACGGCGCCCGCTTGAGGGCGCCGCCGCATTCGTCGTTCGGTTTCTAGCCTTCGTCTCCGACGGCCCGCAGGGTCGCCCCGCCTTCTTCTTCCGTGACGGGATCCACGCCGAGCTTCTCGCGGAGGCGGCGTTCGATCTCATTGGCGAGGTCCGGATTGTCGCGCAGGAAGCGTCGGGCGTTCTCCTTGCCCTGGCCGAGCTGGTCGCCGTCGTAGGTGAACCAGGCACCGGACTTCTTCACGAGACCGTGCTCGACGCCCATGTCGATGAGCCCGCCCTCGCGCGAAATGCCGATGCCGTAGAGGATGTCGAATTCAGCCTGCTTGAACGGCGGCGCCATCTTGTTCTTGACGATCTTGGCGCGCGTGCGGTTGCCGACCGGGTTTGTCCCTTCCTTGAGGGTCTCGATACGGCGGACGTCGATGCGGACGGACGCGTAGAATTTCAGCGCCTTGCCGCCGGTCGTGGTCTCCGGGCTGCCGAAGAAGACGCCGATCTTCTCACGCAGCTGGTTGATGAAGATCGCCGTCGTCTTCGTCTGCGAGAGACGGCCGGTGATCTTGCGCAATGCCTGGCTCATCAGGCGGGCCTGCAGGCCGACGTGACTGTCACCCATCTCACCCTCGATTTCCGCGCGCGGCACGAGCGCGGCCACGGAGTCGATGACGATGACGTCCAGCGAGCCGGAGCCCACCAGCATGTCCATGATCTCCAGCGCCTGTTCGCCAGTGTCCGGCTGGGAGACCAGCAGGGCGTCGGTGTCGACGCCGAGCTTCTTGGCGTACTCGGGGTCGAGCGCGTGCTCGGCATCGATGAACGCGGCGATTCCGCCATTGCGCTGGGCGCTGGCGACGGCGTGCAGCGCAACCGTCGTCTTACCGGAGGACTCCGGGCCGTAGATCTCGACGACGCGGCCACGTGGCAGCCCGCCGATGCCGAGAGCGATGTCGAGGGCGATCGAGCTCGTCGAGATCGTTTCGATCGGCGCGCGGGTGTCGTCGCCGAGACGCATGACGGATCCCTTGCCGTACTGCTTGTCGATCTGCGCGAGCGCCGTTTCCAGAGCCTTCTCGCGGTCCATTGGTGCAGCCATGTTTCACCTCTAAGTCGTAGTGGCCGCGTGCGGCCTGTCGTCCGTTCGAGTTCACGCTATGGCCCGGCTCCCGCATTTTGGGTGGCCGAGCGGTGGTTGTGGACCAGGACAACATATGTGGATGGGAAGTTGTCTGTCGCCCACTGTACTCGAGTGCGAACAGATCTTCGAACTCCGCCTCGGCGTGTCCGGTCGAAGTTCGAACGACTACGACCGCGGCTTGATATCCCGGCCCAGTCGGCGCGCTTCCGGGACGTCCTGAGCCTCGCAGATCGACAACCAGACCCGTTTCGGGCGCTCGCCCGCGGCCAGGGCGCTGCTGGCCGTCCGCCCACCGAGATCCGTCAGGACCAGGTCATCAGCCAGCACGTGGGCGTAGCCGGACCCGAATTCGTCTTCCATCAGCCGCCAGAAGTCACTCAATCGCACGCGCTCATTCTGCCACGGCTGCCACGGCGGGACGCGAACCGGACCACGCGCGCCGAAGCGCCTAGGATGTTTTCCATGACCCCATCCCCCGAAAACGCCGACGACGACCGCGAACAGGCGATCATCGACATGGAGGAACAGCTGAGCCTGCTCTTTCGCCGCTCCCGAGCCATCGGCAACCGGGTCGCGCGCCGGGTCCACCCCGAGATGGAACCTGGGGCGTACGGGCTCCTCCGCGCGCTGCAGCGCCACGGTTCGCTCCGCCTCACCGACCTGGCGGCGGAGATCGGCGTCGGCAAGCCGACCGTGAGCCGCCAGGTGGCCATGCTCGAGCGCCTCGGCGTGGTCGAGAAGCAGTCAGACCCCACGGACGGGCGCGCACAGACGCTCACGCTCACGCCCAACGGCGCGGATCAGCTCCGGGAGGCGCAACTGGCTCGGCGCCAGGTGTTCCACGGGCTGCTCAGCGACTGGGATGACACGGACCTGACCCGGCTGGCGGGATTGCTCGGACGCCTCAAC
This sequence comes from Kocuria rosea subsp. polaris, assembly GCA_023896275.1. GTDB lineage: Bacteria > Actinomycetota > Actinomycetes > Actinomycetales > Micrococcaceae > Zhihengliuella > Zhihengliuella polaris_A. Next base: position 2,535 of record MLDA01000030.1, read on the forward strand.
GAGGCCTACCAGCGCGACGAGACGCTGTAGGCCCGCACGCACAACGCCCCTCCCACCGAATGGCGGGAGGGGCGTTGTGGTTTAAGTCGTCAGTGTTGGTTTGCGACGGGCTGACTGGAGTCGCCCGGACGCCACTCGGCGGCCAGTGCGCGGCCGTATTCGTGCGTCAGTTCGCTGGGGACGGTGTCGGGCACGCCGACGCCTTCGGCGAGGGCGACTCGGTCGCTGACCTCGCGCAACATCAGGGACAACGGAACGTCGAGCGCCGTGCAGATCGAGGAGAGGAGCTCGGATGACGCTTCCTTCTGACCGCGTTCGACCTCGGAAAGGTATCCGAGCGAGACGCGCGCGTTGTGCGACACCTCGCGCAGGGTGCGCCCCTGGCGCTGGCGAACGTCACGCAGGACTTCGCCGATCTCGTGGCGTAGGACAACCATTGTGCGCTCCTTGTGGTCTCGACGTTCATCATCTGCCGTGCCCACGTCCCGCCAACGGACGACGCCGTTGATGGTGACGGGTTGCTTGACCATGGGTATAGCCGTTCTCCTTAGTCCAATTCACCGCCGATGATCGACGGAGAAAACCGGGGCTTCTGCTTCCGAAAGCCCTCATGTTATCCAACGGGCCACCGTGCCGTTTTGTTCCCGGTCCCCTTCACCCTATCCAGAGTGAGGCACAAGTCACCACTCTTCGAGCCAAGTTGTGGAAAAACTAGGAAACAGCGGGTCCTTCGGAGGCCCCTCGCAGGGCGAGTTCGACGGCGGCCAGCGCCGCCTCGCACGCGGCACGGCGGATCTCGCCCCGTGTCCCGAGAAAATCGAATTCGTCCACGCCCGCGCCCCACGGGCTCTCCCAGCCGACGTAGACCCGCCCGACCGGCTGGCCGTCGTGCGGGTCGGGGCCCGCGACACCCGTCGTCGACACTCCGATCGTCGCCCCACAGGCGCGCCGGGCACCGACCGCCATCGCCCGTGCCACGTCAGGATCGACACTGCCGCGTGCGGCGAGCAGGGCCGGTTCCACGCCCAGCAGAGAGGCCTTGATGTCGCTGTGGTACGACACGACGCCCCCGCGCAGCACGGCGGAAGCGCCCGGCGCGTCCGCGATGGCCGCGGCGACGAGCCCCGCCGTCAGCGATTCCGCGGTCGCGATGGTCACACCGTGCGCAGTGGCGGCGGCGACGATGCCCGCCGGGCTGGGCCGATCCACGATCGCTACCCCTTCCGTCCCTGCGTGCGCAGGCGGACCGCGTCGACGATATAGACGATGCCCGTATACAGGGTCAGCGCCACGGCGAACCACATGATGACCAGCGCGACGGCGTTCAGCCACGGGGTGGTCGCCACGATCGGCAGCAGCAGCAGGAAGATGCCGAGCGCCTGTGTGACGGTCTTGAGTTTGCCGCCCTTCGACGCGGGCATGACACCGTAGCGGATGACGACGAACCGCATGAGAGTGATCCCCCATTCGCGGACGAGAATGATGCCCGTGGCCCACCACGAGAGTTCGCCGTAGAGGGAGAACAGCACCAGCGCCGCGCCGGTCAGCAGCTTGTCAGCGATCGGATCGGCGATCTTGCCGAAGTCGGTGATGAGCCCGCGGCTCCGCGCGATGTCGCCGTCGAGTTTGTCTGTGTACATCGCGAGTGCAAACACCGCGACGGCGGCCCAGCGCCAGCCTCCGTACTGCGGATCGCCACCCTCCACGTCGAGCACGTACAGCCAGACGAAGAACGGGACCATGACGATCCGCAACGTCGTCAGGACGTTGGCGATGTTCAGCGTTGGGACCGGTTTGTCTTCAGGGCTAGTCACGCCTCAAGGCTACCTGCCCGTCAGCTGCCACGCGTCGTCGGATCCGTTGTCGTCGTCGCCGTCGTAGTAGTCGACGGCCTCGGGAAGCGCGGCTTCCTGGTCTGCCAGGACGTCGTTCGAGTACTCCTGAGCGCTCCCGTACTCCTGCTGTGGCTGCTCGTGATTGGCCTTCGCGTTCTCGACAAGGGCCGCCTCGGTCGGCGTGGCCTCCGTGGTCGACGCCGTGCCCTCGCCCTTCATCGCTGCGAGCACCTGAGGCAGGTCGTCCGGCTTGACCAGCACGTCCCGGGCCTTGGAACCCTCCGAGGCCCCGACGACGCCCCGGGACTCGAGCAGATCCATGAGCCGCCCGGCCTTAGCAAACCCGACGCGGAGCTTGCGCTGCAGCATCGACGTGGAGCCGAACTGGGTCGTGACGACGAGCTCGGTGGCCTGCAGCAGGACCTCCAGGTCGTCCCCGATGTCCTCGTCGATCTGCTTCTTCGGGGCCTCGACAGCGACGTCCTCACGGTAGACCGCGGAGAGCTGGCCCTTGACGTGTTCGACGACGCGGTGGATCTCGGACTCGGTCACCCACGCGCCCTGGACGCGCATCGGCTTCGAGGCGCCCATGGGCAGGAAGAGCGCGTCGCCCTGGCCGAGCAGCTTCTCGGCGCCCGGCTGGTCGAGCACGACGCGGGAGTCGGTGACGGAGCTTGTCGCGAACGCCATTCGCGAGGGGACGTTCGCCTTGATCAGGCCGGTCACGACGTCGACCGATGGGCGCTGGGTCGCGAGCACGAGGTGTATACCTGCGGCGCGGGCGAGCTGGGTGATGCGCACGATCGAATCCTCGACGTCGCGCGGGGCCACCATCATCAGGTCGGCGAGCTCGTCGACGATCACCAAAAGGTACGGGTACGGCTTCAGCACGCGCTGGCTACCGGCCGGCGGCGTCACCTTGCCGGCGCGAACCGCCTTGTTGAAGTCGTCGATGTGCTTGAACCCGAAATTCGCCAGGTCGTCGTAGCGCGTGTCCATCTCCTTCACGACCCACTGCAGGGCCTCGGCGGCCTTCTTCGGGCTGGTGATGATGGGCGTGATCAGGTGCGGCACGCCCTCGTAGGCGGTGAGTTCGACGCGCTTCGGGTCAACCATGACCATGCGCACCTCGTCGGGCGTGGCCCGCATGAGGATCGATGTGATCATGGAGTTCACGAACGACGACTTACCCGCGCCCGTCGCGCCGGCGACGAGCATGTGCGGCATCTTCGCCAGGTTGGCGACCACGAATCCGCCCTCGACGTCCTTGCCGACGCCCATGACCATCGGGTGCTCCGTCTTGCGCGCCGCGTTGGAGCGCAGCACGTCGCCGAGGACCACGACCTCCTTGTCGGCGTTCGGGATCTCGATGCCGATCGCGCTCTTGCCCGGGATGGGCGAGAGGATGCGCACGTCGGAGGACGCGACCGCGTAGGAGATGTTCTTGGACAAGGCCGTGACCTTCTCCACCTTGGTGCCCGGCGAGAGCTCGATCTCGTACCGCGTCACCGTCGGGCCGCGGCTGAACCCGGTCACCTGGGCGTCGACCTTGAACTGCTGCATCGTCTGCGTCAGGGCGGCGACAACGGCGTCGTTCGCCTCCGAACGGTCCTTCGACGGCGGCCCCGCCGGCAGATAATCCGACTGCGGCAGCGTATAAGTCACGTCCCCGGCCAGTTGCAGCTGCTCGGTGCGCTGCGGGATGGGCGGCAGCGGCGCGCCCGCGCGCGGCAACACCTGCGTAGCGTTCGGGTCGGCGGCGCCGTCGTGCTCCGCCATCGCCTCCTGCAGGGCCGCAGCGTCGAGCGCCTCGGTGACGGGTTCGACACCGCTCGCGGCGGAAGGGGCGGACGAGGTCTCGCCGAGGCCGACCCGCTCCTTGACCCGCGCCATGGCCTTCTCGGCAGCCGTCGGGCGGCGCACGCCCGGCGGTACGGCCGGTTCCTCGTCGTCCGGCGTTCCGACACCGGCGCGGAAGTCCTCGGTCGGGTCGATGGTGGCGGTCCGCTCCAGGCTGCGCGTCTTCTCAGCCTCGGCGATGACCGCGCTCTCATACGCCCCGTCGGTAACATGCCCGTCGGCGTCGCGGGCGTCGTCGTCCTTCTTCTTGTTGAACAGACTCTTCCGCGGCCGGCGGGGCTTCTTCTTGTCCTCCTCGTAGAGGTAGGACTGGTCATGGTCGCTGCGCGGACCGGCATAGGTGTCGTCGTCCTGGCCCAGCAGCCAGCGGTAGCCGGTTCGGATGCGCGTGGGGATGCGCTTGAGCGGGGTCGCCGTGGTGATCATGAGCGAGAGCATGACGAGCAGCACCATCACGACGAGCGCGCCCCACCGCGAGACGAGGCCCGCCAACGGCGAGGTGAGCAGGAAACCGAGGATGCCACCGCCGGCCCAGAGCTGCTCGACAGCGTCGGCCACCGTGGGGATGCCGGCGATCGTATGGGCGAGCCCGGCGCCGCCCGCGATGCCGACGGCGAAACCGATGCCGACCCGGTTGTTCACGGCGTCCTGTTCCGGGTAGCGGAAAAGGCGGAACGCGCCGATCAGGAGCAGCAGCGGCAGCAGCACACCCATGTAGCCGATCGATCCGGCGACGACGTTGTGGACCACGGTGCCGTACCAGCCGACGTCGCGCAGGCCCCACCACTCGACGGAGGCGACCACAAGGGCGACGACGACGAGGAACAGCCCGGTACCATCGCGGCGATCCTCCATCTCGGGGCGGACCTTGCTGCCGATCTGGCGGAAGGCCCCGCCGACCACCCGGCCGATGCCCATCCACGCGCCGCGGACGGCGCGCAGGGGCCACGCCAGCTCGTGCTCGGGCGCGGCAGGAGCTGGCTTCGTCGACTTCTTGCTGCCGTTCGCGGAGGTGTTGCGAGCGGGCGTGCGCTTGGTCGACGAACCGGTCCGGGTGGATGAAGTACGGGTCGCCATAAGGCCCACCGTACCGCGTCAGGCCCGTCCCGGCCCGGATTTACACGGCTTCCGGGCGCCGGAACGCGGGCCTCAGACCTCGAGGACCACGGGCACGATCATCGGTCGGCGGCGCAGTCTGCGGCCCACCCAGGACCCGATGACGCGGCGGACGACCTGCTGGAGCTGGTGCGTCGTGTGCGTCGGGTTGTTCCGGACCGCCTCCTCGAGGGCGGCGGCGATTTTGGGCCTGATGTCCTCGAAGACGTCGTCGTCCTCGGCGACGCCGCGGACGTGGATGTCGGGGCCGGAGACGATGGTCCCGTCCTGGCGGTTGACCACGGAGATCACCGAGACGAAGCCCTCCTCCCCCAGCACGCGACGGTCCTTGAGATCGTCGTCGGTCACGAGCCCCACCTGGGAGCCGTCGACGTAGACGTAGCCGCATTCGACCCGGCCGACCTGCTCGGCGATGCCGTCGCGCAGGTCGACGACGGCGCCGTCCTCGGTGAGTAGCACGCGTTCGGCGGGGACGCCGGTCTGCTCGGCGAGACGACCGTTCGCGATGAGGTGCCGGGTCTCGCCGTGCACCGGCATGACGTTCTTGGGCCGGACGATGTTGTAGCAGTAGAGCAGTTCGCCGGCCGACGCGTGGCCGGAGACGTGCACGCGGGCGTTGCCCTTGTGCACGACCTCCGCCCCGAGCCGCATGAGCCCGTTGATGACCCGGAAGACGGCGTTCTCGTTGCCCGGGATCAGGGAGGAGGCCAGAACCACCATGTCGCCCGGGCCGACGCGGACGGCGTGCTCACCGTTGGCCATGCGCGAGAGCGCGGCCATCGGCTCCCCCTGGGAGCCAGTGGACATGAGCACAAGCCGGTCCTCGGGGACGTCGCCGATCCGCTTGAGGTCCACGAGGATGCCCTCGGGCACGTCGAGGTAGCCCAGCTTCGCCGCGATGCCCATGTTCCGCACCATCGACCGCCCGACGAACGCGACTTTGCGACCGTGCGTGGCGGCGGCGTCGAGCACCTGCTGCACGCGGTGGACGTGGGAGGAGAACGAGGCGACGATGATGCGCTTCTTCGCCATGGCGAAGTACCGGGCAAGCACGGGCCCGATCTCCTTCTCAGCTGTCGTGAAGCCCGGGACGTCGGCGTTGGTCGAATCTGAGAGAAACAGATCCACACCCTCCGTACCGAGCCGCGCGAAGGCCCGCAGGTCCGTGATGCGTCCGTCCAGCGGCAGCTGGTCCATCTTGAAGTCGCCGGTATGCAGGACCGTCCCGGCACTCGTGCGGAGGAACACCGCGAGCGCGTCCGGGATGGAGTGGTTGACCGCCACGAACTCGCAGTCGAAGGGGCCGAACGACGCGTTCTGCCCCTCGGCGACGACGTGCGCATTCGGCTTGATCCGGTGCTCGGCCAGCTTGGCCTCCACGAACGCGAGCGTCAGCCGTGACCCGATAACCGGGATGTCCTGTCGCAGGCGCAGCAGATACGGCACTGCCCCGATGTGGTCCTCGTGGCCATGGGTCAGTACGAGGCCGACGACGTCGTCGAGCCGCTCGCGAATATACGAAAAGTCCGGCAGGATCAGGTCGACGCCCGGCTGCGACTCCTCAGGGAAGAGCACGCCGCAGTCGACGATGAGCAGCTTGCCGTCGAGCTCGAAGACCGTCATGTTGCGGCCGATCTCGCCGATGCCGCCGAGCGGGACAACGCGCAGGGTCCCGTCCGCGAGCGCGGGCGGTTCGTTCGTGCGCGCCCCGTCGGCGAGGGCTGCAGGGGATTCGCTCATGCGGGCCGTCCTTCTAGAGATCCCAGCCGGCCTCCGCGAGGTCCGCCCGGATCGGGGCGAGCTCCTCCTCCGACGCTGCGACGAGCGGCAGGCGAACGGCCGAGTTCGGCAGGACGCCCTGCCAGTGCAAGATGGTCTTGGCCGCGACGACGCCCTGGACGTGCGTCATGACTGCCCGCTGCAGCGGGTCGATTTCGAAGTGCTTGGCGCGCGCGGTCTCGAGGTCGCCGGCGTGCATCGCGTCGACGAGTTCGCGGAACGTGCGGGCCGCGATGTGGGCCGTCACGGACACGACGCCGACGGCGCCAGCGGCCATGAGCGGCATCGTCAGGCCGTCGTCGCCCGAGTAGACGTGCAGGTCCGTGTTCGCCAGCACGCGGGTGGTCTCCTGGTAGTCCGCCTTGGCGTCCTTGAGGGCGACGATGTTCGGGTGCGCGGCCAGCTCGATGAGCGTCTCGGTCGCAATGGCAATACCGGCGCGCCCCGGAATGTCGTACACCATCACGGGCAGGTCCACCGAGTCGGCGATCGTCTCGATGTGCTTACGCACACCGGCCTGGCTCGGCTTGTTGTAGTAGGGAGCAGTCACGAGGATGCCGTCGACGCCGAGCTTCGCGGCCTCGGCCGTGAGGTGCAGCGAGTGGCGCGTGTCATTCGTCGTCGAACCCGCGAAGACCTTGGCGCGGTCGCCGACGGCGTCGACGACGCACTTGAACATGCCCAGGTTCTCTTCGTCCGTCAGCGTGGACGTCTCGCCGGTCGTGCCGGTGACGAGCAGGGCATCGCAACCGTCGTCGACGAGCTTGTTGGCGAGGGCTGCCGCCGCATCGTAGTCAACCTCGCCGTCAGCGGTGAACGGGGTCACCATGGCAACCGATAGCGTGCCGAACGGGTAATCGTACGTGGGCGTGTTCGCGACGTTCTCAGACATGCCACTTACGTTACAGGTTGGCCGCCCGCGTCGTCGCCCCGGCACACCCTAGGCTGGTGCCCATGAGTCTTCTGCGCCGCACCGGCAAACCCCGCATCGCCGGGGTCGACGCAGCCCGCGGCCTCGCGCTGCTGGGCATGATGGCCACCCACATCGTGCCGCTCGCCACGCAGGATGCTACCGCCGGTTACGCGCCCACATGGGCCGCCGAATGGTTCGCCGGCCGCGCCTCCGCGCTCTTCGCGATACTGGCCGGCGTCGGGCTGGCGCTCTCGACCGGCGGTGCGCGCGCCTCCGGCTCGCTGGCCGGCGCCCGACGCGCCGTCGTCGTCCGGGCGGCGATCGTGGCCGGGATCGGCCTCGCCTGCGGCATGCTCGACACGAACGTCGCCGTCATCCTCACCCACTACGGCCTGCTCTTCCTGGCGGCCGTCCCATTCCTGGGGGCCCGGCCGGGCACGCTCGCCGCGTGGGCCGCTGGCTGGCTCGTCCTCTCTCCGCTCGTGCTGTACGCGGCGGTGCCGTTCCTCACCGGACGCCTCACCCCGTCCGACGTCGGCGGATCGCCCGTCTTCACCGACCTCACCCGCCCCGCCACGCTCGCCGCGGACCTGCTCGCGACCGGCTACTACCCCGTGATCGTCTGGGTGGGCTTCCTGCTCGTGGGCCTCTGGGCCGGGCGCCTGGACTTGTCGCGGCCGCCGCTCGCGCTCGCCCTGGCCATCGGCGGCGCGGGACTCGCCGTCGCTGCCGAGGCGGCGAGCCGGTGGTTGCTGTCGCTGCCGGGAGCCGCGTCCGCGCTCTCCTCGGCGGCCGGGCTCGACGACGCCCGGTTCGCGCTCGCACTGGAGACGGGCTACTACTTCGGGCCCGTCGTCGAGTCGCCGTGGTGGTTCGCGCTCGCCGCGCCGCACACCTCGGCCCCGCTGGACGTCCTGCACGTCAGCGGCGCCGCGCTCGCGACGCTTGGCACCTGCCAGTTGCTGGCCATGGGCCTGACCGCGCTGCTCGGCCGCTACGGCGAGGCGCTGCTGTGGCCGCTGACGGGCGCGGGGTCGATCACGCTGACCCTGTACGTGGCGCACCTGATCGCCCTCGACGTGTTCAGCGACGTCACCGCGGCGATGCCCCGGCTCGAGCTCTACGTGTGGTTCGCAGCGGGGTGCCTGCTCGCCGGCGTCGCGGTCCGCTTCTTCGGGGTCCGCGGCCCGCTCGAGGCTCTCGTGCACCGTGCCGCGTCCGGAGTCGGGCGGCTCGGGGTCAAGACGTAGGCACCCCCGCGTTCGCCCGGAACCGACGCGCCAAATAGGGTGCCGTCCGACTCGCGGCGGCCTCCGCGACGTCGCGCGGCGGCCCCGCCGAGACGATGCTGCCGCCCGCGTCACCGCCGGCCGGGCCGAGATCGATGACCCAGTCGGCGGCAGCGACGACGTCCATGTTGTGCTCGACCACGACGACGGTGTCGCCCCCGTCGACGAGCCGGTGCAGCTGCACCATGAGCACCTCGACGTCGGCCGGGTGCAGGCCCGTGGTGGGCTCGTCCAGGACGTAGAGCGTCCGGCCCCGGCGCACGCGCTGCAACTCGCTGGCGAGCTTGATCCGCTGCGCTTCCCCACCCGAAAGCTCCGTGGCGGGCTGGCCGAGCTTCAGGTAGCCGAGCCCGACCTGGCGCAGGGTCTGCAAGCTGCGCGCGGCGGCGGGGATGTCTGCCAGGAAATCGGCGGCATCGTCCACGGAAAGGCTGAGAACCTCAGCAATGCTGCGGCCGCGGTAGGCGACCTCAAGCGTCTCGGGTTCGAACCTCGAGCCGCCGCAGTCCGGGCACGGGCCGTAGCTGCCCGGCAGGAAGACGAGTTCGACAGCGACGAAACCCTCACCCTGGCACGTCTCGCAGCGCCCGCCGGCGACGTTGAAGGAGAACCGGCCCGGGCCAAAGCCGCGCGCGACGGCGTCAGGCAGCGCCGCAAACTCCTTCCGCACGGCGTCGAACAGGCCGGTGTAGGTGGCCAGGTTCGACCGCGGAGTGCGGCCGATGGGCCTCTGGTCCACGGTCACAACCCGGTCCAACTGCTCCTCACCACTGACCCGCACTCCCCCGCGGGAGACCTCGTCTCCGCCCCAGGCGTGCACGTGGTCTCCGACGACGCCGGCGAGCACGTCGCCGACGAGGGTCGACTTGCCGGACCCGGACACCCCCGTCACGGCGGTCAGCACGCCGAGCGGGAACGAGACCTCGAGATCGCGCAGGTTGTGGCGCGTGACCCCGGCGAGCCCGAGCCAGCCGCGCGGTTCGCGGCGACGGCCGTCGTCGTACCCGGCGGATGCCTTCGGCTCCGGGAACAGGAACGGGCGGGTCGCTGAGGCGGTCACCTCCGCGAGCCCGGCGACGGGCCCGCTGTAGAGCACTCGCCCGCCCGCCTCGCCCGCGTCGGGCCCGACATCCACGACCCAGTCCGCGGCACGGACGACATCGAGGTTGTGCTCGACGACGAAGACGGAGTTGCCGGAGGACTTCAGCTCGCCCAGGAGCGCGAGCAGCGGCTCGGCGTCGGCCGGGTGCAGGCCGGCCGAGGGCTCGTCCAGCACGTAGACGACGCCGAAGAGCCCCGAGCGCAGCTGCGTGGCGATGCGCAGCCGCTGCAGCTCCCCGGGAGAGAGCGTGGTGGTGCCGCGGCCCAGCCCCAGGTAGCCAAGGCCCAGCTCCAGCAGCACGTCGATCCGCGAACAGAGGTCCCGCGTGATGGCGACGGCGACCTCGTTGGCCTCACCCGAGCTGTGCCGCCGCGTGGCTGATTCGGGGTCCGTCAGCTCGGTCGTAGGCCGCAGGATGGCGGCCAGGTCGGTCAGCGGCAGTGCGCCGAGCTCGGCGACATTTCGCCCCGCGAACGTCACGGCCAGCGCAGCGCGGGTGAGCCCGGCGCCGTCGCAGCCCGGGCAGGGCCCGGTCTGCATGAAGGACAGGGCGCGTTTGCGTGCCGGCTCGCTCTTGGACTCGGCCAGAACGCGCAGGATGTGGCTGCGGGCGCTGATGAACGTGCCTTTGTAGGGCCGCGCATTGTGCTCGCGCAGCGGGACGACGTCGACGACGGGCCGTTCCTCGGTGAGCAGGATCCACGTCCGATCACCCTCCGGCAACTCCCGCCAGGGCGCGTCGACGTCAAAGCCCAGGTGGATCAGCATGTCCCGCAGGCTCTTGCCCTGCCACGCGCCCGGCCAGGCGGCGATCGCTCCGTCCCGGATACTCAGGGAATCGTCGGGCACGAGCGATTCCACGTCCACGGTATGCGCCTCGCCCAGGCCGTGGCACGCGGGGCAGGCCCCGGCCGCGGTGTTGGGCGAGAACAGGTCCGAGTCCAGCGGCTCGGCGCCCTCCGGGTAGGTGCCGGCGCGCGAGAGCAGCATACGCAGCGAGTTGGACAGGGCTGTGACGGTTCCGACCGTGGACCGGGCCGTCGCCGTCAACCGGCGCTGCTGCAGGGCAACAGCCGGGGGCAGCCCGCCGATGTGCTCGACTTTGGGGTTGTGCCCCTGCTGAATGAGCCGCCGCGCATACGGGGCAACGGACTCGAAGTAGCGGCGCTGGGCCTCGGCGTAGATCGTCCCGAAAGCCAGCGAGGACTTGCCCGACCCCGAGACCCCGGTGAACGCAACTACCGCGTCGCGCGGCACGTCGACATCGACGTCTTTCAGGTTGTTCTCCCGGGCGCCGCGGACCCGGACGAATCCGTCACTCGGCGCCGCGGGGACGCCCGCCGGCGGTGTCCCGCCGGGGCGGACGCGGGGGTGCTGCTCGCTCTGCATCGGCCCGACTCTACCAGCGCCCTCACAGCGGCGGCCCGGCCCGGATTTCGCAGTGCCGCTAAGCCCGGGGCGTCTCCCGCACGAAGCGGGCGATGGCGCGCTTCATGACGGTGCGCGCGTTGCGGCGGTCGCCGGCGGCGTCGTAGGCGAGGGCGAGCCGGTGCAGGCTGCGCCACGATTCGGGGTTCGCCTCCGCCTCCACTCGATACGCGACGAAGGCCTCGTCGGCGGCCGCCTTGACGATGCGACCCGACGGCGTCCGGGGCAGGTCGTCTTCGGGCAACAGCCCCTCCTTCTCGAGGATGCGTGCCATGCGCTGCGTGCGCGCGCCGAAGAGCAGCTCGGTGACGAGGATCCAGACGCCGATCAGCGGGAGCACGAGCGCAGCGGCGCCGATGGCTTTGGCGATCGGCTCCTCAGCGGTGAGGAAGCGCCAGGCGCTGCCGAAAGAGGCCCAGAGGTAGAACACGAAGAGGGCGAGGATGCCCCCGACCCAGAACTTGGTTTTCACGATGTCCGCCGCCGGTCCCTCAGGCGCCCAGGTCCAGGTAGCCGTCGAGGCCGTAGGTGAGCCCCGGGTGCTCGCCGACCTGACGCAGGCCGAGCAGGACGCCGGGCATGAACGAGGCCCGGTCGAAGGAGTCGTGGCGCAGGGTCAGCTGCTCCCCCTCGCTGCCGAGCAGCACCTCCTGGTGCGCCACCAGTCCGCGCAGGCGCACCGCGTGCACGCGCACGCCGTCGACGTCGGCCCCACGGGCCCCGGCCAGCGAAGTCTCGGTGGCGTCCGGGCTGGCCGGGAGGCCGGCTGCGGCGCGCTCGGCGGCGATCAGCTCAGCCGTGCGCACGGCGGTGCCCGACGGCGCATCCACCTTGTTCGGGTGGTGCAGCTCCACGATCTCGACGGATTCGAAGTACTTGGCGGCCCGCGCGGCGAACGCGCTGGCCAGAACCGAGCCGAGCGCGAAGTTCGGGGCGATCAGCACGCCTGTGCCCTGCGCGCCGGCCAGCAGCTCGCTCAGGGCAGCGCGGCGGGCATCGGTCCAGCCGGTGGTTCCGACGACGGCGTGCAGCCCGTTCTCGACGGCGAAGCGCACGTTGGCCTCGGTGCTGTCCGGCACAGTCAGGTCCACGATGTGCGTGGCGCCGGCGGCGAGCACCTGCTCGAGGGGGTCGTTGCGGCCGAGCGCGGCCACGAGTTCCATGTCTTCGGCGGCGTCGACGGCGCGCACGGCTTCGGAGCCCATGCGTCCGTTGGCGCCCAGGACGGCGACGGCGATGCTGTTGGTCATGCCCCTAGGCTATCGCTGGTCGTCGATCCCGACCCATTCGGTGTCCCCGTCCGCGAAGAACTGCTCCTTCCAGATGGGCGCCGCGTACTTGACAGCTTCCACGAGCGCGCGGCACGCCTCGAACGCCTGCCCGCGATGCGCGCTGGCGGCCGCGGCGACGAGCGCCGAGTCGCCGATCGCGAGCTCGCCGACCCGGTGCGCCACCCAGAGGCGCGTGCCCGGGTGCTCACGCGCGACCTGCGCGGCGAGTTCGGCGATCCGCGCGTCCACGGTGGGGTGCCCGCTGTAGTTCAGGCGAGTGACGGCCCGGCCGCCGTCGTGGTTGCGGACGATCCCGCCGAACGTGACGACGGCGCCCGTCGCCTCAGTCTCCACGGCCTCCCAGGCGCTCGCCTGGTCGATCGGCTCGGAGCTCACCCCCGCGAACACGACGACGCCGGCCTGCGTGTTCTCAGTGCCCATGGCCGCCCTCCAGCTGCTCGCAGAGGTGGTCAATCAGCGGGGCCAGGACGCTCAGCGCGTCCATGACGCCGCGCGGAGATCCCGGCAGGTTCACAATGAACGTCTGGCCGGCCACCCCGGCATAGCCGCGCGAAAGCGCCGCGTACGGGGTGTGCACGCGGCCGGCGGCGCGGATCGCTTCCATGACGCCCGGGACTTCGCGGTCGAGCAGCGGCAGCGTCATCTCCGGCGTCGCGTCGTCCGGGCTGAGCCCCGTCCCCCCGCTTGTGAAGATGACCCGCGGGCGCAGCGCCAGCAGCGCCTTGAGGCCCGAAGCGACGGGCGCACCGTCGGGCACGACGACGGGGTTGACGACGTCGAACCCGTGATCGTCGAGCCAGTCGCGCAGCACGGGCCCGGTTTCGTCGTCGTAGACGCCCGTGGCCGCGCGCGTGGACGCGATGAGGACGCCGGCCTTGCGCACCGGCTGCGGCTCGCACCCGCTCATGCCGGCACCTCCCAGTCCCCGGACTTGCCGCCAGACTTGGCCAGCACGCGCGTCGATTCAATGACGGCGTGCTTGTCGACGGCCTTGATCATGTCGTACACCGTGAGCGCGGCGACGCTCACGGCCGTCAACGCCTCCATCTCGACGCCGGTCACCCCGCGGGTCTTGACCATGGCCTCGACGGCGATGACGGCGTCGTCACCCGCGAAACCGGGGGTGAAGTCGACCGTGACCTTGGAGATCGGGAGCGGGTGGCAGAGCGGCACGAGTTCGGGCGTCTTCTTGGCTGCCATGATGCCGGCGACGCGGGCGACGGCGAGGGCGTCGCCCTTGGGCAGCGAGCCGTCGGCGAGCATCGCGACGACGTTGGCGCGGGTGCGCACGAGCGCCTGCGCCGTGGCGACGCGGGTCGTCTCCGGCTTCTCGGACACGTCGACCATGTGGGCGGTGCCGTCGGCCCGCACGTGGGTCAGGCCGGCCGGCGCCGGGTCCTGCGGGTGTGCGTCGGTAGTCATTGAATCTCTCCGATCAGGATGGTTCGCAGTCTCGCGCCGGGCTCGGCGCGCGTGGTCTCAGGGTCGATCAGGGCGAGGGCGTTGGCCTCGGCGAGCGGGCCCAGAAGGTGGGACCCGGGCCCGCCGATCAGTTCCACGGCACCATCGGCCCCCAGCCGGGCGCGGCGCACCTGCAGGCGGCCGGCCGGGCTGTCGGTGGCCGCGGTGAGCCGGGCGGTCGTGTGAGTGCGCGCCCGCGCCCCGAACCGCTCGGCGAGGACGGGGCGCAGGAACATCTCGAAACTCACGAACGTGCTCACGGGGTTGCCGGGGAAGGCTAGGAGCGGAATCGCCCGGTCGCCGACGTCGAGCACGCCGGCCCCTTGCGGCCCGCCCGGCTGCATCGCCACGGAGCCAAACTCGACGTTGTGCTCCCCCGCACCGAGGGCAAGCTTGACGACCTCATAGGCGCCCGCGCTGATCCCCCCGCTGGTCAGGACCAGGGCCGGTGCGCAGCGCACGACGGCGGCCCGCAGCGCGGCGGCGAAGTCCTCCGGCTCGTCGGTGTCCACGGTGAGCGTCTCGGACGCCCAGCCGGCCTCGGCGAGGGAGGCGGCGAGCAGCGTGGTGTTCGCGTCGAAGATCTGCCCGGGCCCGAGCTCGCCGCCGGGGGCCACGACCTCGTCGCCAGTGGCGATGAGCAGCGCGGTCGGCGCCGTGAGCACCGGCAGGTGGGTGAGCCCGAGCGCGGCGGCGAGCCCCGCGTGGCGGGGGCCCACCCGGTCGCCGGCACGCAGTGCGACAGCGCCGGCGGGTAGGTCGGAGCCGGCCCGGCGCACGAACTGGCCGGACGTCACGTCGGCGGCTCCCGGCAGCGTGACCCGGGCGCCGTCGTCGTGCGGGCGTGCGCGGTCGGTGACGAAGGGCGGGAAAGCGGCGGGCACGGCCGCCTCGATGGGCACGATCGTGTCCGCCCCGGCCGGGACGGGCGCCCCGGTCATGATGGGCGCGCACGTACCGGGTGCCAGCGGGGCCCCGGCCGCGCCCGCCGCGACCGGGCGGGCGACCGGCAGCGGCGCGCCCGTCAGATCGGCGGCCCGCACCGCGTAGCCGTCCATCTGCGAGTTGTCGAAGACGGGCAGCGGGATCGGGGCGACGACGTCGGCGGCGAGCACCCGGCCCAGCGCGTCGGCGAGCGGAAGCTCCCCGGTGGGGACGGGGACCTCGCGCAGCAGGTCCGCGACGACTGCTGCGTGCTCGGCGACGCTGCGGCGGAAACGGCTCATGTGTTCATCCTAGGCGGCGCGCGCCACGAGCCGGTCTTCGCGTCCGCGGCGCAGCAGGACGTAGGCGAGCCCGGCGGCGGCGATGACGAAGAGGTAGAAGCCGATGAGCGCGAGCGCGAGGCCGAGGGCCGCCTCGGGATCCGCGGAGTTGAAGGCGAGCTCGATCTGCAGCGGGATGGTGCGGGTGGCGCCGGCGACGGATCCGGCGAACGTGATGGTCGCCCCGTACTCGCCGAGTGCGCGGGCGAAGGCGAGCAACGCGCCGAGCACGATGCCGGGCGCGGCGAGCGGGAAGGTCACGTACCGCAGGATCTGGGCGGCGGACGCCCCGGAGTTGGCGGCCGCGAGTTCGAGGTCGCCGTCGACCCCCTCGAGGCTCGAGAGCGCGGCAACCGTCAGGAACGGCAGCGCGACGAAAACCTGCACCAGCACGACGGCGGCCGGCGTATAGGCGACGGGCAGGCCCATCGCCTCGAGTGCCCCTCCGAGCAGCCCCTGCCGCCCCCAGAGGTACAGCAGCGCCAGACCCGAGACGACCGGGGAGAGCACAAGCGGGACGATGAGAATGATCCGCAGCACCGCCAGCACCACCGCCCGCCAGCCGGGTCCGCGCATCCGGTGCAGCAACACGGCCAGCGGCAGCCCGAGGACGAGGCAGAGCAGGGTCGAGACCCCGGCCGTCACCAGGGACAGCACGACGGCGTCGCGCGCCCCGGGCGCGGCCAGCGCGCCGGCCAGCCGGGCCGGGTCGGTCGCCACAGTCAGGGCGATCACCGGGCCGGCGAGCACGGCGACCGCGATCAGGGCGGGGGCCCACAACCAGCCAGGCGTGATCGCGGCCACGAGCCGCGGCGAGGGCACCTCGCGGCCGCTCACCGGCCGCCCCCGGGCTCGAACCCGGCGTCGGTGAGGATCTCCTGCGCCTCATCGCCGAGCAGCCAGGACCCGAAGTCCCGGGCCGCGTCGGACTCACCCACGAGCACCGGGTACCGGTTGGCCTCGGCCTCTAGCTGGATCGCCGTCAGGGACGGGTCTGCTGCGGCGTCGGTCGCGTAGACGAATCCGGCGTCGGCCTGCCCGCTCGAGACCTTGGTGAGGACCTGGCGCACGTTCGCTTCGAGGGACGCGTCCGCGACCGCGGACTCCAGGCCGCTCTCGCGCAGCCAGGAATCGGCCGCGCGCCCGCACGGGACGTCCGGCGCACACAGCGCGACGCGCGCCGTGGGCAGCCAGGCGGCGACGTCGTCGTGCGCGCGGGCCGCGTCGCCGGTGACGAGCACGAGCGTGTTGGCGGCCACCACGCCGAGGCGCTCGTAGGCGCCGGGGTCGGTTAGCGCCTCGGGCGCCTGCTCGTCGGCAGTCACGAGCACGTCGGGGGCGGTTCCCGTGTTGGCCTGCTGCACGAGCTGGGCGGAGGATCCCAGAGTGATCGTCGGGCGGGCACCCGGGTGCTCGGCGGCGTACGCGTCGACGAGCTTCGGGGCGACGTCCGCGAACGACGACGGCGCCGCGAACACGACGCGCGCCTCGCCGGCCGCGCATCCGGTCGCGGCCAGGGCCAGCGCTCCAGCGCCCGCCAGCGCCGCCGCAGCGCGCGCGACGCGACGCCGGAGCGGCCAGGGGGTGTTGTGCATACCGGCGAGTTTAGCGTCCCGGTCAGACCGCACCCCGGGGCGCCACGGGTCCGCCTCCACAACCGGCGTCATCTGGCGCGACAAACGGCATACACATCTCGCCCCACGGCGGCTAGGCTGGGTAGATGAACGCTTCTGGTCCTCCGGCACGCCGTTCGCTGCCCATCCGGGCAGTTGACCCCGCCGACGCGCGCCTCGACCCGGCCCCCGTGGACGCCCCGGCCGGCCCGCCGCCCGCGCCCACCGACGGGCAGCGCGGCCTCGTCGACCGCTTCGGACGCGTCGCCACCGACCTGCGCATCTCGCTGATCGACAAGTGCAACCTGCGCTGCACGTATTGCATGCCGGCCGACGGCATGGCCTGGCTGCCCAAGTCGAAACTTATGACCGCCGCCGAGGTGCGCCGGATCGTCATGATCGGCGTGCGTGACCTCGGCGTGCGCGAGCTCCGGCTCACGGGCGGCGAGCCGCTCGTGCGCGTCGACCTCGTCGACATCGTCGCCGGCATCCGCGAAGACCACCCGGAGCTGCCGATCTCGCTGACGACGAACGCCGTCGGTCTCGAGAAGAAGGCCGAGGCACTCGCCGTGGCCGGGCTGAGCCGCATCAATGTCTCGCTCGACACGTTGCACGCGTCGACGTTCAAGGAGCTCGCGCGCCGCGACCAGCTGGATGCGACCCTCGACGGCGTCGCCGCGGCCCACGCCGCCGGGCTGACGCCGATCAAGATCAACGCCGTGCTGATGCGTGGTGTGAACGACCACGAAGCCCCGCAACTGCTGCATTGGGCACTGCGCCGCGGCTACGAGCTGCGCTTCATCGAGCAGATGCCCCTCGACGCGGACCACGGCTGGCGCAAGGAAAACATGGTCACCTCCGCTGAGATCCGCGAGTCTCTTGCGGCCGGCGGCTTCGTCCTCTCCGCCGATCCTCGGGAACGCAACGGCGCCCCGGCCGAGCGCTTCCAGGTCGCCCGCGCCGAGGACGCGGAGAGCATCGAGGGCACGGTCGGCATCATCGCCTCCGTGACCGAGCCGTTCTGCACCGACTGCCGACGCACTCGCATCACGGCCGAGGGCCGAATCATGGCGTGCCTGTTCTCCCGCACCGAGACGGACCTGCTGGACCTGCTCCGCTCGGACGCGAGCGACGAGGACATTGCGAACCGCTGGCGCGAGGCCATGTGGGGCAAGCCGCGCGCCCACGGAATGGACCACACCGGCCTCGGCGACGAGGACTTCGTGCAACCCGACCGTTCGATGAGCGCCATCGGCGGCTAGAGGCAGGAACCTGTAGAACGTGCTGATCCGTTATTTCGCCGCGGCCGCGGCCGCCGCCGGGCGCACCGAGGAGAACCTCGACGCGTCCAGCTTCCCAGCCCCCACGCTCGCCGCGGTGATCGAGCGCCTCGCCGAGTTGCACCCGGCTGATCACCCGGAGCCCGGGCAACTGGGCCGGGCACCCTCGCTCGAGCGCGTGCTGTCGCGTTCGACGTTCCTCGTCAACGAGGTCTCCGAACGGGATCCGGCGCGCACGCTGGCCGACGGCGACGTCGTCGACGTGTTACCGCCCTTTGCGGGCGGCTGATCGCGGCGCACCGGGCCAGGCCGGAGGGAACTCCGAGCGTTCCTCAGCGCGTCATTCGCGCCCGAGCCCGAGCTCGGCTGCATCGTCGAACGGGCCCACCACCGTCACCGTGCGCCGGCGGCCGGCCAGATCCGCCGCGAGCCGCCTGACGTCCTCGGCGCTGACCGCCCGGATCTTCTCAAGCGTCGTATCGATGTCCTGGAAGTGACCCGTGACGAGCTCGGCGCGACCGAGCCGCGACATCCGGGAACCCGGGTCTTCGAGCGCGAGCACGAGGCCGCCGGAGAGCTGGCCGACGGCCTTCTTCAGCTCACCCTCAGTGATACCGTCGGCGGCCAGTTTCTCGAGTTCGTGGCCCATGAGGTCGATGACCTGGCCGGCCTTGGCGGGCGAGCAGCCGGCGTACATGCCGAAGTAGCCGGCGTCGGAGTACGCGGCGGAGAAAGAGTAGGTGGAGTAGGCGAGACCGCGCTTCTCGCGAACTTCCTGGAAGAGGCGGGAGGACATGCCGCCGCCGAGAACGGCGTTGAGTACGCTCATGATCTGCCGTCGCTCGTCGGTGGCGATGATGCCGGGGCAGCCCATGACGATGTGCGCCTGCTCGACGGGCCGGCGGACGACGTCGACCGTATGCTGGCCTTCGATCACGGCCGGTGCGTGGGCCCGCCGCTCGACCGGGCGGGCGTCGTCGGGCAGTACCCAGCCGGCGGACTGCAGCGCGGCGAGCACGCGCGCGCAGACGTCGTCGTGGTCGAGCGAGCCGGCGGCGGTGACCACGATCTCGGCCGGCGTGTAGTAGCGCCGGTAGTGCTCGAACACGGCCTCGCGGGTGATGCCGTTGATCTCCTCGGGTGTGCCGCCGATCGGGCGGCCGAGCGGATGTTCGCCGAGGACGGCGGCAACAAAGCGCTCGTGCGCGACGTCGGCCGGGTCGTCGTTGTCCATCGCGAGCTCTTCGAGGATGACGCCGCGTTCCTGCTCGAGTTCGTCTGGATCGAGTACAGCGGAGGTGACCATGTCGGCGATGACATCGATCGCCAACGGAAGATCGGTGTCGAGGACACGGGCGTAGTAGCACGTGCTCTCTTTGGCGGTCGCCGCGTTGGACTCGCCTCCGACCTCGTCGAAGGCGGAGGCGATGTCCATCGCGTCGCGACGCTGCGTGCCCTTGAACAGCAGGTGTTCAAGGAAATGCGTCGACCCGAAGGTTCCCGGCGACTCGTCACGCGAACCGACGCCGACCCAGAAGCCGATCGTGGCCGACCGCTGAGACGGCATTGATTCGGTCAGCACCCGCACCCCGCCGGGGAGGACCGAGCGGCGCACTGCGGCGCCGCCGGCCTCCCCGGCCAGGATGGCGGAGTCGGACCCGTCGAGGGGAACCAGAGGCATGGGTCGGGCTGTCCTACTCCGCGGCCTCGGCGGACTCGTCCGCCGCGTCCTCGGCGACCACAGGGGTCAGCGAGAGCTTGCCGCGGTCGTCGACCTTAGTCAGTTCGACCTGGAGCTTCTGGCCCACGGAGACGACGTCCTCGACGTCGTCGACGCGCTTGCCGCCGGCGAGCTTGCGCAGCTCGGAGATGTGCAGCAGACCGTCCTTGCCCGGCATCAGCGAGACGAACGCGCCGAACGTCGTCAGCTTGACGACGGTGCCCAGGTAGCGCTCGCCCACCTCGGGAACCTGCGGGTTCGCGATGGCGTTGATGGCGGAGCGGGCGGCGTCGGCGGACTCGCCGCTCGTCGCGCCGATGAGTACGGTGCCGTCGTCCTCGATCGAAATGTCGGCGCCGGTGTCCTCCTGGATCTGGTTGATCATCTTGCCCTTCGGGCCGATGACCTCGCCGATCTTGTCTACCGGGATCTTCACGGAGATGATGCGCGGTGCGAACTCGCTCATCTCGTCCGGTGCGTCGATCGCGGCGTTCAGCACGTCGAGGATGTGCAGGCGCGCTTCGCGGGCCTGCTTCAGCGCGGCGGCCAGCACGGAGGCAGGGATGCCGTCGAGCTTGGTGTCGAGCTGGATCGCGGTGACGAACTCGCTCGTGCCGGCGACCTTGAAGTCCATGTCGCCCATGGCGTCTTCGGCGCCGAGGATGTCGGTCATCGCGGCGTAGCGGGTCTCGCCGTCGACCTGGTCCGAGACCAGGCCCATGGCGATGCCGGCAACCGGTGCCTTCAGCGGGACGCCGGCGTTGAGCAGCGACAGGGTCGACGCGCAGACGGAACCCATGGAGGTCGAGCCGTTGGAGCCGAGGGCCTCGGAGACCTGGCGGATCGCGTACGGGAACTCTTCGCGGGACGGCAGCACCGGCACAACGGCGCGCTCGGCGAGGGCTCCGTGGCCGATCTCGCGGCGCTTCGGCGAACCGACGCGGCCGGTCTCACCGGTCGAGTACGGCGGGAAGTTGTAGTTGTGCATGTAGCGCTTGGTCTTCACCGGGGACAGCGAGTCGATCTGCTGCTCCAGCTTGAGCATGTTCAGCGTGGTCACACCCATGATCTGGGTCTCGCCGCGCTCGAAGATGGCGGAACCGTGCACGCGCGGCAGGACCTCGACCTCGGCGGTGAGCTGGCGGATGTCCGTCAGGCCACGGCCGTCGATGCGGACCTGCTCGGTGAGAATGCGCTGACGGACGACGTGCTTGGTGACAGCGCCGAAGGCCTTGGCGACCTCTCCTGCGCGACCCTCGAACGTCTTGCCTTCGCCGGCGAGCTCCTCCACGACCTCGTCGCGGTAGGCGCCGGAAGCGTTGTCGCGCTCCTGCTTATCGGCGATCGAGAAGATCTCGGTCAGCTTGGCGGTCGCGGCGGACTCGACGGCGGCGTAGACGTCGTCTTCGTAGTCGCGGAAGACCGGGAACTCGACGGTCTCCTTGGCGGCGCGGGCGGCCAGGTCGGCCTGAGCCTCGCAGAGGACCTTGATGAACGGCTTGGCGGCCTCGAGGCCTTCGGCGACGACCTCTTCGGTCGGAGCCACGGCGCCGCGCTCCTTGATGAGGTTCCACGAGTTGTCGGTGGCCTCGGCCTCGACCATCATGATGGCGATGTCGTCAGCGGTCTGGCGGCCGGCGACAACCATCGAGAACACGGCGTTCTCAAGCTGGCTGTGCTTCGGGAAGGCAACCCACTGGGCGCCGCTGCCGTCGTCGACGAGCGCCACGCGCACGCCGCCGATCGGGCCGGAGAACGGCAGGCCCGAGAGCTGGGTCGACATCGACGAGGCGTTGATGGCGACGACGTCGTACAGGTCGTCCGGGTTGATGGACAGGACCGTCACGACGACCTGGACCTCGTTGCGCAGGCCCTTGACGAAGGCCGGGCGCAGCGGGCGGTCCATGAGGCGGCAGGCCAGGATGGCCTCCGTCGACGGGCGACCCTCGCGGCGGAAGAAGCTGCCCGGGATACGGCCGGCAGCGTACATGCGCTCCTCCACGTCCACGGTCAGCGGGAAGAAGTCGAAGCCTTCGCGCGGCTTCTTGCCGGCGGTCGTCGCCGAGAGCATCGACGTGTCTTCGTCGATGAGGACGTAGACGGAGCCTGCGGCCTGCTTGGCCATGCGGCCCGTCTCGAAGCGGATCGTGCGGGTGCCGTAGCGGCCGTTGTCGATAACGGCCTCGGCGAATTGAAGTTCAGACAAAATGTCTTCTCCATCTCTGTTGGGACGGAGCGTCGGCCGACGCATTCATGCCACCGGCCGAGCACCGCGACTGCGGTGCCCGTGGTGACCGTTGCACCCGGTCTTCGATCGAGGCCCACGGCGTCTGTCCGACTCTCGGCCGGACGACCCCGTAGACCACTACCGAGGACCGCGAATGCCAAATGCTCGGGCTGCGCTCCACATGTGATGTAAACGTGTATTCAGTTATTCGGGGCCGACAGGCCCCTAGTACAGACTAAAGGCGGCACCCCGGGCTGGAAAACAACCAGACCGGAACACCGCCTCCGTGTCGCACCGAGCAAGCGGGCCGAGGGCCTTACTTGCGGAGTCCGAGACGCTCGATGAGCGAGCGGTAACGCTCGATCTCAACGCGCTTCAGGTAGGTCAGCATGCGACGACGGCGACCGACCAGGGCCATGAGGCCGCGGCGGGTGTGGTGGTCGTGCTTGTGCTCTTTGAGGTGCTCGGTCAGGTCCGAGATGCGACGGGTCATGACGGCGATCTGAACCTCGGGCGAACCGGTGTCGCCCTCGTGGGTTGCAAATTCGGTCATGATCTGGGTCTTGACGGCGGCGTCGAGGGCCACAATGAACTCCTGTGAGTTGTACCGCGAACAGGTAGAGACGCCTCAGGCGACGGCGCCCTCCACCGCGGACTGCAGCGGGCACCAACGACCAGTCTAGCACCGATGCCAGGTACCCGGCGCTACGTCGTCGGCTCCGCCCTCCACGCGTGGGTGAAGTACGGCAGCTCGAGCTCCTGCCCGGTGCCGAGACCGAGATGTTCGTAGAGGTACCACTCGAGGTTCGCAACGACCTTGGCCCGGGTTCCCTCCGGCGACCGCAGGTAGTAGGCCCGCGACTTGGCCAACTCGATCAGAAAATCGGCCGTCACGGACTGCGTCCAGTGCTCCTCGTGTCGATCCCAGCCGCCGAACCCCTCGCCCTTGGCCGGCTCGAACTCGGGCCGGTGCACGTCGCCGGCGTGCATGATGCGCGCCAGGCGGTGCACCCACGGCACCGTCACGTCGAGCTGGTTCCAGACCAGCCCGAGGCCGGGGCGGCGCTCCCCCGCCGCCGGGCGAAGCAGCCGCAGGGCCTCGGCGGTAGCGGCTGTGGGATCCACCCAGTGCCACGCTTGGGCGCACACGACGACGTCGCAGCTCGCCGCGGGAAGTCCCGTCGACTCCGCGCCGGCGCGCACGTGCCGGACTGCCGGCAGCTTGGCGCCGAGCGCCTCCAGCATGCCGGCCGACGGGTCCACCGCGGTCACGACCGCACCCCGCGCGATGAGCTGGGCGGTGAGGATCCCCGTGCCCGCACCCGCCTCGACGACGTCGAGCCCGGCGGGGGGTTTGCCCGTCCGGCCGGAGAGCAGGAAGTCGACCGCGGCGTCCGGGTACCCGGGGCGGACGCGGTCGTAGTGCGCTGCGCCTTCGTCGAAAGCCTCGCCGTGCTCGGGGCGGACGCTCGGGGATCGCGTTGGCAGATTCGGGATCGGACGGTCCGGGACGCTCATGATCGCGCTAGGCGGCGGAAGCGTCGGCGGTGAGGATCGTGCGGGCCTTCGCGACGTCGTCGTTCATCTGGGTGATGAGCGATTCGACCCCGTTGTAGGCGACCATCGGGCGCAACCGCTCTACGAACTCGACGACGACCTGCTGCCCGTACAGGTCGAAATCCTCGACGCTCTCGTCGGGTCGATCGATGACGTGGGACTCGACCTGGCGGGAGACACCAACGAACGTGGGGTTGGTGCCGACCGAGATCGCCGCGGGCCAGCGGGTGCCGGCGGCGTCGACGAGCCAGCCGGCGTAGACGCCGTCGGCCGGGATGATGCCCGTGGACTCGGTTGAGAGGTTCGCGGTCGGGAAGCCGAGTTCACGGCCGCGCGCGGCACCGTGCACGACCTCTCCGCGCATGCGGTGCGGGCGGCCCAGCACCTCGGCGGCGGTCGAGACGTCCCCGGCGTGCAGCGCCTCGCGGATCCAGGTGGAAGACCAACGGCGGTCGTGGCCGACGTCGTCGATGCCGACGACGTCGAATCCGTAGCGCCGGCCGAGCTCGACCATGGTCTCGAAGTCGCCGTGGTTGCCGGCACCGAAACGCACGTCATGCCCGATGACCACGGCACACGCGTTGAGCTTCTCCACGATGATGCCGCGGACGAACTCCTCGGCCGTGGACCGGGCGAAGTCGAGGGTGTAGTTGATCGTCAGCAGCGCGTCGAGGCCGGACTCGGCGATGAGCTGGACCCGATCGGTCAGGCCCGTGATGAGGTGCATGCCGCTTTCCGGCGCGTGAACTTGACGTGGATGAGGATCGAAAGTGATGGCGACCGAGCTGGCACCGCGACCGCGGCCCTCGTCGACTAACTGCTGCAGGACGGCCTGGTGCCCGCGGTGCACACCATCGAAGTTCCCGATGGTCACGACGGCGGGTCCGAACCCGGCTGGTACGGCGTCGATGCCAGTCCAGTGCTGCACGATTCTCCTTCGATTGCGAAGCTCTGCGGTGGCCGCTTGGGCTGCCACCGACTCTAGTATGGCCGGAACCCGACCGGACGCGGGCGCTCAGGCCTGCGGCTTCTCCGCCGCGCTGACCGCGGGTTCGGCGGGAGCTGGGCGGTGCCGGAACAGCCACCACAACCCGATGATCGGCAGCAGCAGGGGAATGTAGCCGTATCCGTCGCCGAAATGCGACCAGACGGCCGGGTGGGCGAAGAGCTGGGGCACCGCGAAGCTGAGCGTGCCGACCACGAGCACGCCGACGAGCTCGAAGGCGACGGCGGCCGTGGAGAGCGCCCAACTGCCCTGCTTCTTCGAGGCGAGCGCGAAGGTCGCCACGATGTAGACGACGGCAGCCAGGGCCGAGAGCAGGTACGCGACGGGGGCCGCGCCGAAGTCCGTGGCGATCTGGTAGCCGGCCCGCGCGGATGCGGAGAGGGCGAATACCCCGTAGACGGCGATGACGATGCGTCCGAGTCCGGTCTGTCGCTGGCTCATGCAAACACCCCTCCGTGCCAGATCTGCTCCATCCGCACGAGCATGACGAAGACCGTCGCGCCGACGGCCGCGAGGACCAGATTAGACCACCGGGTTTTGTCGGTGACGGCCCACCAGAACGCGGCGACGGGGATGATGAGGGCCGTGAAGACGTACCCCCAGAACTCCCAGGCCTCGCCGACGAGGGCCTCTCCCCCCAACTGCCGGGCTGCGGCGGCGATCGAGTAGACGATCAGGAAGAGTTCGACGGCGGCGACGGAAAGGATCGCGACGTCGTCCGGGTGGTTGCGGAGGATCGTCGCGATCACGGAGATCACGACCGAGGCCAGGCACACGAGGGCACCCGCGATGAAGAATCCTGAGGCGATCACGGTTACGGGTTCAGCTCTCTTTCGAGGACGTGCGTCGGGTGGGGGCTAGGAATCGGCGGTCAGGAGGCGGCGAAGACGATCTCCGGCCGAGCCGCCTCACCCTTGTTCTTCAGGAGCGCGACGACGGTGCCGTCCGGCGCCACGGCCGCGACGATCGCGTCGGTGTCGTTGGGCTCGATCCGGCGTCCGAAGGACAGCTCGGCGGCTTCGTGCTCCGTGAGCTGGCGGTTGGGGAAGAGCGCGCGGGCCGCGGTGTCGAGATCGACCATCCCGAACTCTTCACCCAACTCCTCGATCGTGCGCGCCACGTCGAGGCCGTAGGGCCCCACCAGGGTCCGCCGCAGAGCGGTCAAGTGCCCGCCGACGCCGAGGTCCTCGCCGAGATCGCGGGCGAGAGCGCGGATGTAGGTGCCGGAAGAGCACTCGACCGTGACGTCCACGTCGATGATCTTCCCGCCCTGCAGCCGGCGGACGTCGTGCACGTCGAATCGGCCGACCGTCACCGGTCGCGCCTCGAGCTCAACGTTCTCCCCCTTGCGCACGCGGGCGTAGGAGCGTTCTCCGCCGACCTTAATGGCGCTGACGGCCGAGGGGACCTGCATGATGTCGCCGGTGAGCTTCGCGACGGCGTCCGCGAGGGACTCGGGGGTCACAGCCGCGGCGATGCGCTGCTGCACGAGCTCCCCTTCGGCGTCGTCGGTGATCGTGCTCTGGCCGAGCCGGATCGTCGCCTCGTAGGTCTTGTCCACGCCGACGATGTAAGTCAGCAGGCGAGTCGCCTTGTTCACGCCGACGACGAGCACACCGGTCGCCATGGGGTCCAGTGTCCCAGCGTGGCCGACCTTGCGGGTACCGGCGAGCCGCCGCATCCGGCCGACGACGTCGTGGCTCGTCCAGCCCTTGGGCTTGTCCACGACGACGAGGCCGGACGCGGTGTTCGTCACCCGCGTGTTACCGCCGGTGCTCTCGCGCTTGCCCGTCACGCCCGCGGCTCCTCCGTGGGCTCCTCGTCGAAGTCCTCGTCGAGATCCGCGTCGAGTTCGTCTTCGTCGACGGCCTTCTTGTAGGGGTCGGCGTCGCCAGCGAAGGTGGCGCCCTCGGCCAACGCAGCCACCTCGGCGTCGCGCTCCTTGGCCTTGCGCAGGACGTCCTCCAGGTGCGAGGCGATCACGGGGACCTCGTCGGGGACGAACTCGAGCGTCGGGGTCAGCCGGATCGTCAGGTTGCGTCCGACCTCCTTGCGCAGCACTCCCCGGGCCTTCTCGAGGGCGCGGGCGGCGTCCTCCTTGGCCGTCTCATCGCCGAAGACCGTGTAGTACACGGTGGCCTGCTGCAGGTCGGACGTGACGCGGGCGTCGGTGACCGTGATGGCCTCGACGCGCGGGTCCTTGACGACACGGCCGAGCGCCTGAGCGACGACGACTTTGATGCGCTGCGCCAGACGGGCCGCGCGTGCCTGATCAGCCATGGTGGCCTCCTTGGAATTCTGAAGCTGAGTAGAACGTATCAGTTGAGCCGACGACGGCGGGCACCCTGCTGTCGGTGCCCGCCGTCATCGTCAGTGCGCGTCGATTAGACGCGCGGCTTCTCCTGCATCTCAAAGGTCTCGATCATGTCGCCTTCCTTGATGTCGTTGAAGGAGCCGAGGCCGATACCACACTCGTAGTCCGTGCGGACCTCGGTGGCGTCGTCCTTGAACCGCTTGAGCGAGTCGATGGTCAGCTTGTCCGCCACAACCTTGCCGTCGCGCACGAGGCGCGCCTTGGTGTTGCGTCGGATGATGCCCGAGCGCACGATCGATCCGGCGATGTTGCCCCACTTGGACGAACGGAAGACCTCGCGGACTTCGGCCGTTCCGAGCTGGACTTCCTCGTACTCCGGCTTGAGCATGCCCTTGAGAGCGTTCTCGATATCGTCGAGCGCCGAGTAGATGACCGAGTAGAAGCGCATGTCGACGCCCTCCTTGTCGGCCAGCTCCTGCACGCGCTCCGCCGGGCGGACGTTGAAGCCGATGATGATCGCGTCGTCGACCGTCGCGAGGTTGACGTCGTTCTGGGTGATGGCACCCACACCGCGGTGAATCACGCGCAGCTGGACGTCGTCGCCCACGTCGATCTTGAGCAGCGAGTCCTCGAGAGCCTCGACCGCACCGGAAACGTCGCCCTTGAGGATGAGGTTGAGGGTGTCGATCTTGCCCTCGGCCACAGCCTGGTCGAAGTCCTCCAGCGTGATGCGCTTGCGGCGCTTGGCCAGTGCGGCGTTGCGGTCCGCTGCCTCACGCTTCTCGGCTATCTGGCGAGCCGTGCGCTCGTCCTCGGTGACGAGGAACGTGTCGCCGGCGCGGGGCACCGTCGACAGACCCAGCACCTGGACCGGACGGGACGGCAGCGCCACGTCGAGCGCTTCGCCGTTCTCGTTGAACATCGCACGCACGCGGCCGTGGCCGTGACCCGCGACGATCGTGTCACCGACTGCGAGGGTACCGGACTGCACCAGGACGGTCGCGACGGCGCCGCGACCCTTGTCCAGGTTGGCCTCGATCGCGATACCGCGAGCGTTCTTGTCCGGGTTCGCGCGCAGGTCGAGCGCGGCGTCGGCGGTCAGCAGCACGGCTTCGAGGAGTTCCTCGATGCCATCGCGGCGGAGCGCCGAGACCGGCATGAACATGGTCTCGCCGCCGTACTCCTCCGGCACCAGGCCGTACTCGGCCAGCTGGCCCTTGACCTTGTCCGGGTTCGCACCCTCTTTATCGATCTTGTTGACCGCGACGACAACCGGCACGTTGGCCGCGAGGGCGTGGTTAAGCGCCTCGATCGTCTGCGGCATCACGCCATCGTCCGCGGCGACCACGAGCACGGCGATGTCCGTGACCTTGGCACCACGGGCACGCATGGCCGTGAAGGCCTCGTGACCGGGCGTATCGATGAACGTGATCGCACGGTCTTCACCCTCGTGCTCGGTGTGCACCTGGTACGCACCGATGTGCTGGGTGATGCCGCCGGCTTCGCCTTCGAGCACGTTCGTCTTACGGATCGCATCCAGCAGGCGCGTCTTACCGTGGTCGACGTGACCCATGACCGTGACCACTGGAGGACGAGCCTCAAGCATCTCTTCGGTCTCGGCGTCGAGCTCGCCATCGATGTCGATGTCGAACGCCTCGAGCAGCTCGCGCTCCTCGTCTTCCGGGGAGACGACCTGGACCTTGTAGCCCAGTTCCGCGCCGAGCAACTCGAAGGTCGCCTCGTCGAGGGACTGCGTGGCCGTCGCCATCTCGCCCAGGGTCATCAGGACCGTGACGAGGGCCGCCGGGTTGGCGTTAATCTTCTCAGCGAAGTCGGCCACCGAGGCGCCGCGGCGCAGACGAACGACAGTGTTGCCGTCGCCCTTCGGGACGGTCACGCCGCCGAAGTTGCGCTCGTTCTGCTGCTCGAATTCCTGACGCTTCGCGCGCTTCGACTTGCGCTGCTTGCCGCGCGAACCGCCCTTGCCGAAGGCACCGGCCGTTCCGCCGCGACCACGGCCACCGCCGCGGAAGCCGCCGGGACCACCGCCGGGCGCACCGCCCGGACGACCCGGTCCGCCGCCACCCGGACGGCCGCCGCCGCCGGGGCGACCGCCTCCGCCGGCAGCCGGTGCCGGACGCTGCTGCGGCATCATGTTCGGGTTCGGACGACCGCCGCCCGCTCCGCCGGTTCCGCCCGGACGCGGAGCTGCCGGACGGGGACCGCCCGCTCCCGGCGCGCCACCTGGACGCGGAGCGCCCGGACGCGGACCGCCGGCGCCTGCTGCGCCACCCGGGCGCGGTGCGCCCTGGGCGCCCGCCGGACGGTTGCCGCCTGGGCGACCGCCGCCGTCGCGAGAGCGCATGCCCTGCTGCGA
>MLDA01000031.1 GCA_023896275.1 Kocuria rosea subsp. polaris
CCGCCGCCCGCTGCGAAAGCACCCCGAACCTCGGCGGGGATACCGCGACCTTGCTCGTGCACGTGAACGCCGAGGACCTGCTGGACCCGCAGGGCTACGCCGAACTCGACGGCATCGACGTCCCGGTTACCGGGCGGATCGCCCACCGCACCGCGTGCACCGGAGCGGTGCAGAAGGTCGTGTTCGATACCACCGGCCGCATCATCACCCTCGGTGCGAAGGAGCGGGTGTTCACGGGGCATCAGCGCCGGGCGATCGCGGCCCGCGACGGCGGATGCGTCATCGCCGGCTGCACGATCCGGGCCGCCTGGTGCGAAGTTCACCACGTGAGCCCGTGGGCGCGCGGTGGGAAGACCACGATAGATAACGGGGTTCTCCTCTGCTGGCACCACCACCACAGCCTCGACCGCTCCGGCTGGGGCATCGAGATGCGCGAGGGTGTGGTCTATGTCAAGGCGCCGCCCTGGCTGGACCCGGTCGGGACCTTCGTCCCGGCCCTGACCTCGCCAACCCGGCAGCGAGCCAGGATCCTCGCCACCCGGGCCGGCGAGACGGCGCCCAGCCACGACCGACACGGCGGCGGCGGGGACGACCCGCTCGCCCCGCCCGGTGAGCACTATCGGGTGGCCTGATTAGCCGCTACTGCGAGCACTCCCTGAACAGGACCGGCGACGACCGGGCCACACGCGCGGGGCGCACCCCGGTGCCCCATGGGACCGGGGCGTGCCCTGCGCATCGCTAGGCCTGTTTACCGTCCCCGGCATCGGCGACAAGGGGGTCTTCGGATGGACGCGGAACGCGCGCCCAGGCGGCGACGCCGAGCATACCGAGAAGGCCACCCACCGCGAATGCCCACCCATAGCCGATCTGGTCGACGAGCAGCCCTGCCACGACTGGGCCGAGGATGGCACCGAAATCGGTGCACATCTGGAACGTGGCCAGCACGCGACCACCGTTGCGCCCCTGACCGACCACATCGGCGACAGCTGCCTGCTGCGCGGGATTCATGACGCCGATGCCTGCCCCGGCCACCACGGAGAGGACGATGAACACGGGCACGCTCTCGGCCAGACCGAGGAAGCCCATCGAGATGGAACCGACCGTCAGGCCGATAATGACCGGCCAGTGCCGCCCGTAGCGGTCCGTCAGGCGACCAGAGAACGTCAACGTGAGGGCATTGCCGGCGGCGAAGAGCGCCAGTGAGATGCCAGCGATGGCCGTGCCGTGCTGGCCGAAAGCGTAGACGGCGAAGAGCGGCACGATTGCCACCCGTACTCCGAAGTTGGTCCAACCATTCGCGAACCCGGACACGAGCGCCGCGCGGTAGGTGGGGGAGGCCAGCGCCTCCGAAACGGTGAGCCCGGCGGGACGGGAGGTGTCGGCGTCGTCCTGGCCTGAGGAGAGGGCGCGACGCCGCACGCGTGCCAGTGAAAAGTGGACCAAGGCGGCCGCGATGACGAGCGCGCCGCCGTAGATGAAGAACGGCAGCCGGTGGCCGAAGGTCGCTAGGAGTCCACCGACGACAGGGCCCGCGATGTTTCCCATGAGAAACGCGCCGGCGTACAGCCCGGAGATGCGGCCGCGAATCGTTGGGGGAGCGAGCCGGGCGATGAGTGCCATGGCGGAGACCGTGAACATCGTCGACCCGATCCCACCGAGTGCGCGGAAGAGGAGCAACAGCTCGTAGTTCGGTGCGAGGCCGACGAGGATCGTCGAGAACGCAACGATGAGCACGCCTCCGACGTAGACGATCGGCTCGCCGAGCTTCTCTGTCAGGCGACCGGAGAGCGGCGCGAACAGCAGGCGGGTCAGGGCGAAAACGCTGACGATGAACGCGGCTGCCGCGGTGGTCACATCGAAACTCGAGGCGTATTGGGGGAGGATCGGCGCGATGATGCCGAAACCGATCGCGATAACAAACGCGGCCCCGATGAGGACCTTGATCTCGCTCGGGATGCTCTCTTTTTCGACCGCTGGGCTCTTAATCGTCATGTCACGTACATTCTAGAGCCGCTGAGAATACGACGACCGCACGCAACGTGACTAAGCTGTGGGCGTGCCTATTGAACTGAGTCTGATCATTGTCATTGCCGCCGTCGTTCTGATCGGTGCCGGCATAGGCGTGGCCTTCCTGCTGCGCGGCCGGAAGACCAAACCCGGAACCTACACCTCTCCCCGCGACGAGAACGATCCCGCGCCCGCCGGTGGGACCATCGTCACGGATGCCGCCGAGTCCGACGTCGTAGCGCCGCCAGTGCCGGTCGAGGAGGCCAAGGCTCCGGAAGCGGCCGCCGAACCCGCCACGAAGATCGAGGTCCCGGAGCCCGCGCTCGGCCGTCTCGCTCGGCTGCGCGCGAGGCTGGTCAAATCGAACAACGCCCTCGGCAAGGGGCTGCTCGTCCTCCTCAGCCAGGACAAGATCGACGACGACGTTTGGGACGACATCGAGGAGACGTTGCTCCTGGCCGACCTCGGCACGGATGCGACGACGGAACTCGTCGACAGTCTGCGTGAACGCGTCAAGATCGAGGGCCACCGCGACGCCGAGGGCGTCCGATCGATGCTCCGCGAAGAACTCACCAAACTGATCGACCCGTCGATGGACCGCAGCGTCGCCTCCGACCGCCGTGTCGACCGCCCTGCCGTCGTCATGGTCGTCGGCGTGAATGGCGTGGGCAAGACCACGACGATCGGCAAGATGGCGCGCGTGCTCGTCGCAGAGGATAAAGACGTGCTGCTCGGCGCGGCCGACACGTTCCGCGCTGCCGCCGCCGAGCAGCTGCAGACGTGGGGTGCCCGGGTGGGCGTGCCCACGGTGCGAAGTGACGTCGACGGCGCCGACCCGGCGTCGGTCGCGTACGAGGCGGTGAAGGCCGGCATCGACCAGGAAGTCGACGTCGTCATGGTCGACACCGCCGGTCGCCTGCAGAACAAGGTCGGGCTGATGGACGAGCTCGGCAAGATCAAGCGCGTCATCGAGAAGCAGGCCGAGGTCGACGAAGTACTGCTCGTGCTTGATGCGACCACCGGCCAGAACGGCCTCAACCAGGCCAAGGTCTTCTCCGAGGTCGTCAACGTCACGGGGATCGTGCTGACCAAGCTGGACGGCACCGCGAAGGGCGGCATCGTCGTTGCGATTCAGCGTCGTCTGGGTGTGCCCGTGAAGCTCGTCGGCCTCGGCGAGGGTGCTGACGATCTCGCCCCGTTCGTCGTCGAGGACTTCGTCGACGCACTTCTCGAGAACTGACCTTCCAGTGGAAGCGGCAAGGATGGGTCGAACCCGCCGACACGCGGGGGATGAGAAGTTCCTGTAACCCCGGCGAAAAACATCGGGAAACATGCCTGTTACTTGGCGGCCGCGTGCTTTTTACGTGGCCGCCATTGCCGTAACCGATGCGAAACAGGCGGGCCCGAGACGCGAAACACGACTCCTGTTGTCTTGATGTCAAGGCGAGAGATCGCTTGCACCTTTTCAACCCACAGGAGGACGGACATGGAACTCAACGCAGTTCAAGTCTGGATGATGGTCTGCTCGGCACTCGTGCTGCTCATGACCCCCGCACTGGCATTCTTCTACGGCGGCATGACGCGCGCCAAGGGTGTCCTGAATATGATGATGATGAGCTTCGTCGCACTCGGCATTACCGCCGTCGTGTGGGTCCTCTGGGGCCACTCGATGTCCGGGGGCGGCGACAACGTCGGCGGATTGTTCGGTAACCCGTTCACTCAGTTCGGAATGTCCGCCATCATCGGTACCGAAGACCTGATCGGCGCCGGCTTCGGGGCGACATTCGCGATCATTACGGTCGCGCTGATCTCCGGCGCGATCGCCGACCGTGCCAAGTTCACCGCCTGGATCGTCTTCGTTCCAGTCTGGGTCACCCTCGTCTACGCGCCCGTTGCCTTCTGGGTCTGGGGCGGCGGTCTCCTCTCCGAAGACGGTGCCATCGGCAGCTGGGCTGGAGAGGCCATCGACTACGCGGGCGGCACGGTCGTGCACATCAACGCAGGCGTCGCCGCGCTCGTGCTCGCGCTCATCATCGGCCAGCGCAAGGGCTTCGGCCGCGACCCCGGCCAGCGCCCGCACAACATCCCGTTCGTCATGCTCGGCGCAGCCCTGCTGTGGTTCGGCTGGTTCGGATTCAACGGCGGCGCAGCAGCGGAGGCCGAAGAAGCCGGTCTCATCTGGGTCAACACCATGGTCGCGCCGGCCGCCGCAATGGTCGCCTGGATCCTGACCGAGCGCGTCCGCGACGGCAAACCCACGTCCCTGGGTGCCGCGTCGGGTGTCGTCGCCGGCCTCGTCGCCATCACTCCGGCCTGCGCCAATGTATCGCCGCTCGGCGCCATCGCCCTGGGCATCGTTGCCGGTGTCGCCTCGGCCCTTGCTGTAGGACTCAAGTACAAGTGGGGCTACGACGATTCGCTTGACGTCGTCGGCGTACACCTTGTGTCCGGCCTCATCGGTACCCTGGCGCTGGGCTTCATCGCCCTCGACACCGGCCTGTTCTACGGCGGCGGACTCGCCCAGCTCTGGGCGCAGATCGTGGCTGCCGTCGTCGCGATGGTCTACACCGGTATCGTGACCCTTGTCATCGGCCTTGCCATCCACAAGACCGTTGGCTTCCGGATCAGCGTCGAGGACGAGCAGGCCGGCATCGACTTTGCCGAGCACGCAGAGACCGGCTACGAGTTCGGCGGCCTGGGCACCAAGTCCTCCGGCTTCGTTCCGCACCCGGCCACCTCCGGCCACCTGAAATTCAGCAAGGAAGAGGCATAAGCATGAAACTCGTGACTGCCATCGTTCGCCCCGACAAGCTGGACGCCATCCGCGGCGCCCTCGAGAGCTACGGCGTGCAGGGGCTCACCGTCTCCGAGGCCAGCGGCTACGGCCGCCAGCGCGGCCACACCGAGGTCTACCGCGGTGCCGAATACACCGTGGATCTGCTGCAGAAGGCCCGCGTCGAGGTCCTCGTCTCCGATGAATGGTCCAGCGACATCGTCGACGTCCTCGTCGCGACCGCCAACACCGGCCGCGCCGGCGACGGCAAGGTCTGGGTCGTCACCGTGGACGAAGCCGTGCGCGTGCGCACCGGTGAACGCGGGGATGCGGCGCTCTAAGTATCGGTACGACGACGGTGGCTCGCCTCCCGCGCAGGAGGCGAGCCACCGTCGTCGTACGTTCTTTGTCGCGACGCCGGGGCGACGTCAGAGACGCGCGGTGGAAATTGATAGGCTAGGCAGTCGAATCCGGCGGATCCGCCGCCACCTACTGCACGATCGAAGGAAGTTTCGGCTCACGTGTTTAATTCACTCTCCGACCGCCTGACAGCCACCTTCAAGAACCTCCGTGGCAAAGGCCGCCTGACCGAGGCCGACGTTGACGGCACGGTCCGCGAGATCCGTCGCGCCCTCTTGGACGCCGACGTCGCGGTGCCGGTGGTCCGCTCCTTCGTGAGCCGCGTCAAGGAGCGCGCGCTGGGCCTCGAGGTCAGCCAGTCGCTGAACCCGGGCCAGCAGGTCGTGAAGATCGTCAACGAGCAGCTGGTCGAGATCCTCGGCGGGCAGACACGCCGCATCAACCTCGCGAAGAACCCGCCGACCGTGATCATGCTCGCGGGATTGCAGGGTGCCGGTAAGACGACCCTGGCCGGAAAGCTCGCCAAGCACCTCAAGTCGGAGGGGCACACTCCGCTGCTCGTGGCCTGCGACCTGCAGCGTCCGAACGCGGTCAAGCAGCTGCAGATCAACGGCGAGCGTGCCGGCGTGCCGGTCTACGCTCCGCACCCGGGTGTCTCCAGCGAGTTCGAAGAGGCCACGGGTGATCCCGTGGTCGTCGCCGGAAACGGTGTCTCCGAGGCGCGGCAGAAGCAGCACGACGTGGTGATCGTCGACACTGCCGGCCGCCTCGGCGTCGACGAGGAGATGATGAAGCAGGCTGCGGACATCCGCGCCGCCATCAACCCGCACGAAGTCCTGTTCGTGATTGATTCGATGATCGGTCAGGACGCGGTCAACACCGCGCAGGCCTTCAATGAGGGCGTCGACTTCACCGGCGTGGTCCTCTCCAAACTCGACGGCGACGCCCGCGGTGGCGCGGCGCTGTCCGTGACGCACGTGACCGGCAAGCCCGTCATGTTCGCCTCGACGGGTGAGGGCCTGGACGACTTCGAGGTCTTCCACCCGGATCGCATGGCCGGCCGGATCCTCGAGATGGGCGACATCCTCACGCTCATCGAGCAGGCGGAGAAGTCCTGGGACAAGGACGAAGCCGAGCGCATGGCGCAGAAGTTCGTCGACCAGGAGGACTTCACGCTCGAGGACTTCCTTGCCCAGATGCAGCAGGTCCGCAAGATGGGCTCGATGAAGAAGATGCTCTCGATGATGCCCGGCGCGGCGATTTCGAAGCAACAGCTCGAGCAGTTCGACGAGAGCCAGATCGACCGCATCGAGGCCATCGTGCGCTCGATGACCCCGCACGAGCGGGTCGCGCCGAAGCTTCTCAACGGTTCGCGCCGTGCCCGCATCGCCCGCGGTTCCGGCGTGCACGTCTCCGAGGTGAACCAGCTCATGGAGCGCTTCGGCCAGGCGCAGAAGATGATGAAGAAGATGGCCTCCGGCGGTGGCATGCCCGGCATGCCAGGTGGCGGGGCCAAGGGCAAGAAGCAGGCAGGCAAGGGGAAGAAGAAGCAGAAGTTCGGCAACCCGGCCAAGGCGGCGCAGGCGGCCAAGGAGCAGTCGCAGAAGAAGGCGAGCCTCCCGAGTGGCGCCGCCTTCGGGCAGGCCCCCAAGGAGCTCGATCCGTCGGCGCTGCCCAAGGGATTCGACAAGTTCCTCAAGTAGGTCAGGTGGCCCCCGGTGCTCGTTGCCCGGGGGCCTACGTGTGTGCGGCGCGCGAGGCCGGCTTCATTCGCGTCGGGGCCGCGTCTCTGACATAATGGCGGGGTACTTGATCCACGTGGCCCCTCTCTCCGCGTGTGCATCTCGTCCTTAGAACCCACTCGTTATGGACTGTCCCCACGGTGCAGAGGTGTGCGGTTCGCCCCCTTAATGAAACAGGAGTGACCACAAAAGTGGCCGTTAAGATTCGTCTGAAGCGCTTCGGCAAGATGCGCGCCCCGTACTACCGCATCGTCGTCATGGACTCGCGCAACAAGCGCGATGGCCGTGCCATCGAGGAGATCGGCAAGTACCACCCGACCGAGGAGCCCTCGTTCATCGAGGTCCAGTCCGAGCGCGCTCAGTACTGGCTCTCCGTCGGCGCCCAGCCGACCGAGCAGGTCGCCGCGATCCTCAAGATCACCGGTGACTGGCAGAAGTTCAAGGGCCTGCCGGGTCAGGAAGGCACCCTGCGGACCAAGGCTCCGAAGGAAGCTTTCGTGGCTCCCGACAAGGAGTCGGTCATCCTTCCGGAGGCCACCACCCCGAAGGCCGCCAAGGCTGAGGCCCCGGCCGCGGATGCCGCTGAGGCTGAGTCCACCGAGGCCGAGTAGTCATGCTGGCAGAAGCCCTCGACCACTTGGTACGCGGAATCGTCGATTCACCCGATGACGTGGAGGTCTCCTCGAAGGAGAACCGCCGCGGTGACATGCTCGAGGTCCGGGTCCACCCGGACGACCTCGGGCGGGTGATCGGCCGACAGGGGCGCACGGCCAAGTCGTTGCGCACTGTCGTCGCCGCATTGGCCGGCGGTCAGCCGACTCGGGTCGACGTGGTCGACACCGATCGTCGGCGCTGACTCCAGGAGTCGGCACGGGCGGTAGCCAGCTTGGGTATTGCGAATGAGGGTCCCTCGTCTTCGGACGCGGGACCCTCATTCGTTTCTCGCTAGAATATTCGCGCGGCCTGCACTGGCAGGCCGCACACGATCCACGATGAGGAGACAGCATGCGCCTGCAGGTGGCACGCATCGGAAAGCCGCATGGCATCCGCGGAGAAGTGACGGTTCAGGTGATGACCGACATCCCCGAGGAGCGGTTCGTGCCCGGCGTCGTGCTCGAGGTCGAGCCCGCGTCGGTTGGAACTCTGACCGTCTCCCGGGCCCGCTGGAACAAAGAGATCCTGCTGCTCGCCTTCGCCGAGGTCGGCGACCGCAACGCGGCCGAGGCACTGCGCGGCGCCAAGCTCTTCGTGGAGACCGATGAAGAAGAGCCGGTCGACGACGACGCGTGGTACGCCCACGACCTCGTCGGCCTGGCCGCGCTCGTCGACGGCGAGCGGATCGGCACCGTCAGCGGCCTGCGCCAAGGCGACGTGCAGGACCTCCTCGAGATCGAGCTGACTTCTGGCGGGGACGCACTCGTACCGTTCGTCGAAGAAATCGTCCCCGAGGTCGACCTCGAGGCGGGACACGTCGTCGTGACGCCGCCGGCGGGCCTGCTGGAACTGAACCAGCCCGAGGACCCGGAGGCGGGCAGCTAAGGTGCGCATCGACGTCGTCAGCATCTTCCCCGAATACCTGGCCGCGCTGGACCTGTCCCTGATCGGCAAGGCCCGACGCGACGGCCTGCTTGACGTGAACGTGCACGACCTGCGCGACCACGCCCACGATCGACACCGTACGGTCGACGACACCCCTTACGGCGGGGGTGCGGGCATGGTCATGAAAGCCGGTCCGTGGTCCGAGGTGCTGACAGGTATTCGCTCATCTGCCGTGGATCGCAGTGGCGGCAAACGTCCCGTGCTGATCGTTCCCTCGCCCGCCGGGGCGGTCTTCAACCAGAAGATGGCCTACGAACTCGCCGAGGAGGAGCACCTGGTTTTCGCCTGCGGGCGCTACGAGGGAATCGACGAACGCGTGGTGGAGTGGTCCCGGGAGCACTTCGACGTGCGGCCGGTCAGCCTCGGGGACTACGTGCTCAACGGGGGAGAGGTCGCCGTCCTGGCGATGGTCGAGGCCGTGGGCCGGCTCATCCCCGGCGTGGTCGGAAACCCCGAATCGCTGGTCGAGGAGTCGCATTCCGACGGCCTACTGGAATACCCGGTCTACACCAAGCCGTCGGAGTGGAACGAGCGGCCCATCCCGGAGGTACTGCTCTCGGGAAACCACGCGAAGATCGCCCGCTGGCGCCGCGACGAGCAATTCCGTCGCACCGCCGAGCGACGACCTGACCTCATCTCCGCGCTCGATCCGGAGGCTCTCGACAAGGGTGACCGCGCGGTCTTGGCCGAATGCGGTTATGAGGTCGGGGCCGACGGCGTCCGCGCAGTCGAAAAGCCCTGAACAATATGGAATAATAGCTACTTGTGTCTGCTGGGTCCTCTCCTGCCGCAGGGGGATCGGGCCAACAGCTAGACGACCGGCCACCCGACACGTGGCCGGAAACTTCACTTCGGCACGAGCATTCCCGAGGCCATCGCGCCCGGCCGCTCTGCCGCTCGAAGGGTGGGTGACCTGCGGCGTCCACCTAGGAGAACAGCGATATGAACATCCTCGATTCCGTCAACGCGGCTACCCTGCGTAACGACGTTCCGGACTTCCGTGCGGGCGACACCGTCAAGGTGCACGTGAACATCATCGAAGGCAAGAACACCCGTGTTCAGATCTTCCAGGGCTACGTCCTGGGCCGCCAGGGTGCCGGCGTCGGTGAGACCTTCACCGTCCGCAAGGTGTCCTTCGGCGTCGGCGTGGAGCGCACCTTCCCGGTGCACTCCCCGGTGATCGAAAAGATTGAGGTCGCCGCACGCGGCGACGTGCGCCGCGCCAAGCTGTACTACATGCGCGACCGCCACGGCAAGGCTGCACGCATCAAGGAGAAGCGCGACTTCAAGGGTGCCAAGTAAGGCACTGCGCGACTTGACGCGAGTATCCCCCGCCCCCGGCTCCGGCCGGGGGCACCCGGAGCGCCGGTCCCGTCCGCGGGGCTGGCGCTTCGTCATCCCCGTCCTCCTGATCGGAGCGGTGGCCGCGCTGATCCTGCGCGCCACCCTGGTTGATTTCTTCTACATCTCGTCCGAGTCCATGAGCCCGGCGCTGCAACCCGGAGACGGACTCTTGGTCGATCGCACGGCCTATGACGGGATGCCGGAGCGAGGTGACGTCGTCGTCTTCGACGGGACGGGAACGCTGGTTCCCTACCGGTCCGCCAACCCGATCGACGGACTCCTGAAGTCGATGCGGCTGACCGGCAACGGCGACTACTTCGTCAAGCGCGTGATCGCCGTCGAGGGAGACAGCCTCAGCTGTTGCGACGCCGACGGGCTCCTCGAGCTCAACGGGTCGCCCCTGCACGAGCCATACGTGCGTCCCGGGGACGCTCCGAGCGATGTCATGTTCGACGTGACGGTCCCCGCCGGCCGGATCTGGGTCATGGGAGACCATCGTTCGGATTCCGCAGACTCCCGTGCCCTGCTCGGCGCGCCGGGCGGAGGCATGATTCCGGCCGATCGGGTGCTCGGCAGGGTAGACAATGTTGTGTGGCCTCTGAGTCGAATCGGACTCGAGCCCTGATTCCACGGTACCGCTCTCGCGGCGGGCCGCGGCCCAGAACGGAATGGACGGTGGAAGGACACCAGTGACGAAGCATCAAGAAACGTCGTCCGGCGGGCGCAGCCGGCACGGTTCCGGCAAATGGGCATGG
Source organism: Kocuria rosea subsp. polaris (assembly GCA_023896275.1). Lineage (GTDB taxonomy): Bacteria > Actinomycetota > Actinomycetes > Actinomycetales > Micrococcaceae > Zhihengliuella > Zhihengliuella polaris_A. Next base: position 10,581 of record MLDA01000031.1, read on the forward strand.
CTACGCGAGATCCTGCTCATCGTTGGCGCCGCGCTGGTCATCTCGTTCGTCGTCAAGACGTTCTTCTTCCGTGCGTTCTACATCCCGTCCGGCTCGATGGAGCCGACGCTCGAGATCAACGACCGGATCTTCGTCAACCTCATGGTGCCGGGCCCCTTCGAGCTGGAGCGTGGCGACGTCGTCGTGTTCCGTGACGAGCTCGGCTGGCTGGGCGAGACGGAGGAGCCGGAAACCAACGTCGTGCAGGACGTCCTCAAGTTCGTCGGGCTCGTGCCCGATCCCGCCAACCAGCATCTGGTCAAGCGCGTCGTCGGCATGCCCGGGGACGTCGTTGTGTGCTGCGATGCCGACGGGCGCGTCGAGGTCAACGACGAACCCCTCGACGAGGCCTATGTGGCCCCGGGCGCCGCGCCGAGCGACGTACCCTTCGCGGTGACCGTGCCGGAGGAGAAGATCTGGGTCATGGGCGACCACCGGAACGCCTCCGCCGATTCGCGTTTCCACAACGAGCGCGGCGCCGGTTTCATCGACCTTGCCGACGTCGAAGGAAAGGCATCCGTCATCGCCTGGCCCGTCAACCGGCTCGGCGTGATCGACAGCCACCACGAGGTGTTCGACGCGGTGAGCGCCGGGGATCAGGAGTGACGCGACTGGCCCCCAACCTCGCGGTGGAGGCCCGGCTCGCCGGGCTGCACGGCCGGTGGGTCGCAGGCTGCGACGAGGTGGGGCGCGGCGCACTGGCGGGCCCGGTCTCCGTCGGACTCGTCGTCATCGATCCGGCGGTAGCGGGCCTGCTCGCGGGCGTTCGCGACAGCAAGCTGCTGCGGCCGGAGGCGCGCGTGGACCTGATCGGCGCGATCATGGCCTGGGCCGCGGCCTGGGGAGTGGGTCACGCGAGCCCGCAGGAGATCGACGAGCTCGGCATCATGCAGGCGACGGGTCTCGCGGGCCGGCGCGCGCTGGAGGCCGCCAGCGGAAGCCAGCGCCCCGACGTCGTACTCGTCGATGGAAACTACGATTGGCTGACGCCGCGGCGGCAGGCCAGCCTGTTCGACAACGGTCAGGACGACGGCGGCCCGGCCGGCGCCGTGCCGCCCGTGACGACCCGCGTGAAGGCCGACATGACGTGCCTTAGCGTGGCGGCGGCCTCGGTCCTGGCGAAGGTCGAGCGTGACGAGCTGATGCGCCAGCGGCACGAATCCGAACCGCAGTTCGGGTGGGACGCCAACAAGGGGTACGGCACGGAACACCACCGGGACGCGATCCGCGCGCACGGCCCCAGCGAGAATCACCGACGCTCCTGGCGGCTCACCTGAAGCCGTCGCCGGCGCGGCCGGACGCCACGCGGCGGACGTGCCGGAACTGGGGCACAATGGACATCTACCGGGAGGAAAGATGAGCGCAGAAGACCTCGAGAATTACGAGACCGACATGGAGCTACAGCTCTATCGGGAGTACCGCGACGTCGTCCACCTGTTCAACTACGTGGTCGAGACCGAGCGGCGCTTCTACCTGGCCAACAACGTCGACGTTCAGCCGCGGTCCGCGGACGGCGAAGTCTACTTCGATGTGACCCTCCAGGATGCCTGGGTCTGGGACGTGTACCGGACCGCTCGATTCGTCAAGCAGGTCCGGGTGATCACGTTCAAAGACGTGAACGTCGAGGAGCTCACGAAGACCGACGACCTGACGGTTCAGCGGGCCACCGGACTCGACGAGTCCTAAGCATCACTGTTCGTCCACAATGCGAGGGCGACACGTCATCGTCCACAGGGCCCCGGGATTTTGTCCCGGGGCCTTCGTTGTGCCGGCAGGCTGGTGGGCATGGGACACAATCAGGAATTGGGAGCACGCGGCGAGGAACTCGCCGCGAGATATCTCGAGGCCAACGGCTACCGGATCCTCGAACGGAATTGGCGATGCCGCGGGGGCGAGCTGGACATCATCGCCAGTCGCGGCGGCGTACACGTCGCCGTCGAAGTCAAGACACGAACCTCTGGCGACTACGGGCACGCGGCCGAGGCGGTGACCGACGCTAAGCGAAGGCGGCTCTTCGGCCTCGCGTGGCAGTGGAGCCGGGACGCGGGGGAGGTCGTCCGGCGGCTGCAAGTCGACGTCATTGCGATTGAATGCGCAGACGATGGCTTCCGGCTCGATCATTTCGAGGCGGTTTCGGCATGACCGGCGGCAACCTGGGGCGGGCGACGGGCGTCGTTCTCACTGGACTGACCGGACACGTCGTCGATGTCGAAGCCGACATCGGCGGCGGCCTGCCCGCATTCGTGCTGCTCGGACTACCTGACGCCTCACTCGGTGAGGCCCGCGACCGGATCCGATCGGCTGCCCGGAATACCGGTGTTCCGCTGAGCCCGCGGCGGATCACCGTGAACCTGCAGCCCGCGTCGCTTCCGAAGCGTGGATCTGCCCTTGACCTCGCGATCGTCGCGGCAGCCCTCTCGGCGGACGACAGCATGCACGCCCAGCCCGACACCGTCTACATCGGTGAGCTGGGTCTGGACGGAGCAGTCCGCCCTGTGCCGGGTGTTCTGCCGTCCGTGCTCTCGGGCGTGCGGCACGGATACCGCAGATTCGTAGTGCCCGAGGCGAATCTCGAGGAGGCCCGGCTGGTCAGCGGCGCGCACGTGACGGGCCACCGACACCTGGCCGACGTCGTGGCGAACTCCGGGGCCAGGCAGGACATCGTGCAGAACTTGCGTTGGAACGGCGGCAGTCCGCGCGCCTCAGTACAGGTCCGCAGGGAACCAGGCGACGATGCTGCACGGGACCCGGCCGCCGATTACTCGGACGTGCGCGGCCAGGAAGCGGCGCGGTTCGCCCTCGAGGTAGCCGCCGCGGGTCGGCACCACCTGATGCTGCGTGGCGAGCCGGGGGCCGGGGGCCGGGAAGACGATGCTGGCAGAGCGCCTGCCCACGATCCTTCCGCCCCTCAACGACGAGGAGGCCCTCGAGGTGACGGCCGTGCACTCTGTGCACGGAAGCGAGCCCGTGAGTCGGCTGATCCGGCGGCCGCCACTCGTCAGCCCGCACCATACCGCCACGATGGCGGCGCTCGTGGGCGGTGGCAGTGGATTCCCGCGCCCCGGCGCCGCGAGCCGGGCCCACCGAGGTGTCCTGTTCCTCGACGAAGCCCCCGAGTTTCGTGGCGGCGTGCTTGACGCACTACGACAGCCCCTGGAATCCGGGGAGATGACCGTGCACAGAGCCTCCGGCGCGGCAACCTTTCCGGCTCGCTTCCAGCTCGTGCTGGCGGCCAACCTCTGCCCCTGTGGACGAACCGCCGCCGGGGGCCGCGAATGCGAGTGCACGCCCACCGCACGGCGCCGGTACCTCGGACGGCTATCCGGCCCCTTGCTCGACAGGGTGGACATCCAGGTCGCCGTCCCGCGTGTATCGCCCACCTACCTGGCGAGTGCGCCCGCACCAGAGAACAGTCGGGCTATTGCCCAGCGTGTGCGGCAGGCCCGTCAGCGCCAAGCGGAAAGACTGCGCGAGCACGGGCTACGCACCAACGGCGAGATCCCCAGTCGCCTGTTGCGCGGCGGATTGGCGCCAGCGCCCGCGGCGCTGACGAAGCTTGACGAAGCCTTTCGCCGGGGCTGGCTCAGCGCCCGCGGCTACGATCGCGTGATCCGGCTCGGCTGGACAATCGCCGACCTCGCCGGCCGTGAGTCGCCCGCGCGGGAGGATCTCGACGTCGCGCTTCAGCTCCGGCAGAGCCAGGAAGCCCGGCCATGAACAGCGAGACATGCCAGACCCGGATTGCCCGAGCAGCTCTGACCCGTTTGATCGAACCCGGAGACCTGACGGGAGCGGCGCTTGTCACGGTCCTCGGGGCGCAACAAGCCCTCGACCTCATCACCTCGCCCGAACGTCGGATCCCGGCATCTCTCCAGCAGGCGGTCGCCGAAACTATCGGCTCAGGATCCCGGAAGGAGCTAATGATCGGGGCGGGGCTGGAGCGCTGGCGTCCCCGCGTGCGGGACCTCGCTCCCGAACGCGACCTGGAGACGATGCGGCGCCTCGGCGGCGGCCTGCTCACCCCCGAGGACGAGCAGTGGCCGGACCAGCTCGAGGCTCTCGGCGTGAGCGCGCCTCTGGCCCTCTGGTGGCGCGGACGGAGCGAGTACGCGGCCTTCGACACCGTCCGGCGCCGGATCGCGGTCGTCGGCAGCAGGGACGCCACCGAGTACGGGATTCGGGCCGCCCACGAGATCATTGCACCGCTCGTGGCCAAGGGCGCCCAAATCGTCTCAGGTGGTGCTTACGGAATCGATGCGGCCGCCCACCGCGCGGCCCTGGCGGCGCTGTCGATGACGCCTGGAGCAGGGCACGGGGATCCCACGATGGCGGTCATGGCGGGCGGGCTCGACCGCTTCTACCCGACGGGCAACGACGATCTGATCCGTGAGATCGCCGCAAACGGGGTCGTCGTCGCGGAGGTCCCACCCGGATCCTCGCCGACGCGCTGGAGGTTTCTGTTGCGCAACAGGCTGATCGCCGCACTCTGTGACGTCACCGTAGTCGTCGAGGCCCGGTGGCGTTCCGGCGCGTTGTCGACTGCCCGACGCGCCGCCGAGATAGGACGCGAAGTCGGGGCCGTTCCAGGATCAGTGTTCTCCGCCAACTCCGCCGGCTGCCATCGACTCATCGCAGAGGGAGCCGCCAACATCGTCACCCGGCCCGAGGACGTCATGGAGATGGCCGGCGGCATGGAGCACCGCCTCGTTCCTGCGGATTCCGCCGTTGGGCGAGCGCACGACGGACTCGACATCCAAGACCTGCTGCTCTTCGACGCACTGCCGGCGCGGGCAGCGGCGACGCCGGACAGCCTCTGCCGGGTCGCCGGGCTCAGTATCGGGGCAGTGCTCGGCGGCCTCTCTCGGCTCCAGCAACGCGGCCTTGCCGTGCAGTCTGATGCGGGATGGCGCCGCAGCGAGGCCAGTTCGGATGGTTCCGGCGCGTCACCACCGCCCCGCGGCGAGCGGTAGTGCACAGTGACCGGTATGAGCGAATCCGTATCCGACGACTCGACGCAGCCCCCGCCAGACGTTGAGGCGACCGTGGCGAAGTACTTGCGTCACGTAGAGCTCGAACAGGGCAGAAGCGCGCACACGGTGCGAGCCTACGGCACCGACATCAGGGCCCTGCTCACGTTCGGTGCGCGACGCGGAAAAACCCGCTTGGAGGACGTCGGTTTGGCCGACCTCCGATCTTGGCTGGCCGAGATGCACGAGGCCGGCCGATCCCCGGCGACCATGGCCCGGCGCGCGGCCTCGATCCGTTCCTTCTTCGCGTGGGCGCGACGCACCGACTTGATCGCGGAGGACCCCGCCGCACGACTCCAGGCACCCAGGCACGGCAAGTCGCTGCCAACCGTTCTGCAGAAGCAGCAGGTGGGCCGACTGCTCGACGAGCCACGCGCAGCCCGACTCGAGGACGGCGCGGACGAGGATGACGGCATCGAGCTACGAAACACCGCGATGCTCGAATTGCTCTACGCAACTGGTCTGCGTGTCGGCGAACTCGTCGGTCTGCGCCTCGGCGACATCGACTTCGGACGACGGACCGTCCGGGTGCGAGGTAAAGGCGACAAGGAGCGGGTCGTCCCGTTCGGGGCACCTGCTGCGGCTGCTCTTGAGCGGTGGCTCGAGCAGGGCCGGCCCGGGGTGATCGCTGCGGCCCGCGCACGTGAACGCACGGTGGATGGGGAAGCGGTCTTCCTGGGCCAGCGCGGACGCCGCATCGATCCACGTCAGGTGCGTGAGGTCGTCTCCCGCCGGCTCAAGGAGCTGGGGGACACGTCCGCGTCGGGCCCCCACGCCCTGCGCCACACCGCCGCGACGCACCTGCTCGACGGAGGGGCCGACCTGCGCGCCGTACAGGAACTGCTCGGACACTCGTCTCTCGCAACCACCCAGCTCTACACCCATGTCTCCATCGAAAGGTTGCGAGAAAACTACCAGCAGGCACACCCGCGCGCCTGAGGGTCTCGGTGTCACGTTCATACTGGTGAGAGCGAAAGGTGGCATAAAGGTTCAAGTTGGGGCAGAATGTTCCATGGGTTCGGAAGAAGAGCTTTCACAGTCACCGTCGGTCGTAGGGGAAGACGTACCAACGGCAACTGGAGGATGGCATGTCTGTACCCACGACACGGGGCGTACTGTACGTACATTCGGCCCCCACTGCGTTGTGCCCGCATATCGAGTGGGCGATCGGTTCCGTCGTTGACCAGCGGACGGACCTGAGCTGGACCGCGCAACCAGCGTCGCCCGGAATGTACCGCGCCCAAATCGAATGGATCGGGCCGCAGGGTACAGGGGCTAAACTCGCGTCCGCCCTGCGCGGATGGGCGCACCTTCGTTACGAGGTAACCGAAGACCCTAGTCTCGGTGCCGACGGCAGCAGGTGGTCCCATACCCCGGAGCTCGGCATCTTCCACGCGACGACGGACACTTCGGGCAACATCGTTGTCGGTGAGGATCGCATTCGCTTCGCTTACGAGCAGGGCAGCGGCGACCCCGCAGCCGTCTACCACGAACTCTCTCTCGCCCTTGGTGAGGCCTGGGACGAGGAACTCGAACCTTTCCGGCATGCCTCCGATGGTGCGCCCGTTCGCTGGCTGCACCAGGTCGGCTGAGCCCGTCCTCCTCCGGCAGCCCGCACCCGGTCCGGACGCGACAACCGGGTGCACCCTCAAATAGTCGACGCGTCCACCCGATCGGGTGGACGCGTCCTCTATGCGCGCAGTAGTTGCGCTCGCTCGCTGGTCAACTCGAGCAGGAGGCGTTCCTCTCGGGCCTGCTGCCGCAGGACGTCGTGCCCCACGCAGATGCGGTGCCGTACCTCGGCGAGACGGACGGCGGTGCGTGTGAATTTCTTGAGGTCTTGGACGGCCCCGCGGGGTTTGGCCCAGGCCACGGCCTGGCGACGTCCGGCCGCCGTACCGAAGAGCTGAGCTTCCTCTTCGGTAAGCCAGCCTGCCTCGCTGTACTCGAGCAGGTGACCGAGGATTCGATGGCGTTCGGCGCGCCGCAGCCACAGGACGCCGGCGATGCCCAGCGCAAAGAGGGGCATCTGCAGCGTCACATAGAACGACAGGAAATCCTCGAAGAACAGCGCTAGACCCCCGTTCCACAAGAAGTGGCCCAGGACTGCGAGCCCGTAACCGGGCAGTGCGAACCACAGCGCTGCGGATCGCCGCCCCCTGACGGCGGCCAGTCCGAGGAAGAATCCCAGACAGCTCGTGAACATCACGTGCGCGAACGGGCTGAACAGGCCGCGCATGACGAACATGGCAACCACTTCGTAGGGTGCGTTCACCCAAGCGGAGCCGAAGTAGAGGATGTTCTCCGTGAAGGCGAAGCCGGCCCCGACGAGACCGCCATACACGATGCCGTCCACGGGGCCGTCGAAATGCCACCGCGCTACGTAGAACACCAGCAGCACGCCGATACCCTTGAAGGCCTCCTCGAGAATCGGTGCCTGGACTACGGCTCCGAAGATGTCCGGGTCGGCGAAGACGGTCAGGGGCATGACCATGCGCGTGAAGGGTTCGCCGAAGAGCATGGTGCCGGCCACGGAGGCACCCGCGCCCCACAACACGGCGAAAAGCACGGCAGGGGCCGGCTCGGGGTCCCACCGATCGATCCAGCGCAGGCCCAGCAGGCAGATCCCTAGCGGCACCAATGCCAGGAGGCCGACGGCGAACATCGTGGTCCGCCCGATGAACGGTGTCAGCCAGTACACCGTGCCCACAAAGACGATCAGTGCGATGACGGACATGACCACGACCCGGCTCTGGTGGCGACGGCGTTCACGGAAGGGCGGCAAATCGAGATGCGGGGGTGGGGCAATGGCGTGGGGAATGGGTGGGGCGCTTGCGCTCATACGCTCAGCATAGTTGTGTGGGGGTGTGGACAACCTTGAATTCCTCACGATCGACGCATCGAGCGACGTGCACCCCTACGACCAGATTCGGCGCCAGATCATCGACGCGGTCGGGCAGGGGCGCCTCGTGGCCGGAGAGCGGCTGGTCCCGGTCCGGAAGCTCGCGGAGGCGCTGGGAGTGGCGGTCAACACCGTGGCTCGCGCGTACAAGGAGCTGGAGGCCGCCGGCGTCGTCGTGACGAAGGGCCGTGCCGGCACAGTCGTGCAGGCGGCCCCGGGTTCCGCCAACGCGCAGGTCAGCACCGCGGCCGAGGAGTACGCGCGAATCGTCGGGGCCTGGGGCGTGCCGGACGACGAGGCGTTGGATTTGGTGCGTGCCGCGCTGGAGAAATCGCACAGCTAACGCCCGCGCGGCGCACAGTCTCGCACTCGAATGCGTTTTCGATTAGGATGTGCTCGTGGCTACTGACGCATCGACACTGAACCATCTCCCGGACCGCTCACGGCTCATCGTCAAGGGGGCACGGGAGCACAATCTGCGCAATGTAGACGTGGATCTGCCCCGTGATTCGCTGATCGTCTTCACGGGCCTGTCCGGGTCGGGAAAATCGTCGCTCGCCTTCGACACGATCTTCGCTGAAGGCCAGCGGCGCTATGTGGAGTCCCTGTCCTCCTATGCCCGGATGTTCCTGGGCCAGGTGGACAAGCCGGACGTGGACTTCATCGAAGGCCTGTCTCCGGCGGTGTCCATCGACCAGAAGTCGACGAGCCGCAACCCCCGCTCGACGGTCGGCACCATCACCGAAATCTACGACTACATGCGCCTTCTCTGGGCGCGCATCGGACAAATGTATTGTCCCGAGTGCAACGAACCGGTCACGAAGCAGACGCCGCAGCAGATCGTTGACCAGCTGCTCGAGCTCCCGGAGAAGACCCGTTTTCAGCTCCTGGCCCCGGTCGTGCGTTCGCGCAAGGGCGAGTTCGTCGATCTCTTTAAGGACCTGGCAGCGAAGGGATACTCGCGAGCCATTGTCGATGGCGAGGTCGCGCAGCTGTCCGACCCGCCCAAGCTCGGCAAGCAGATCAAGCACACGATCGAGGTCGTCGTCGACCGGCTCGTGATCAAGGAAGGTATTCGGCAGCGACTCACCGACTCCGTCGAGACGGCCCTCGGACTGGCGGAGGGGCGTGTGCTCGCGGATTTTGTGGATCTTGGCGAAGAGGACGATGATCGCCGCCGCGCGTTCTCGGAGAATCTAGCCTGCCCCAACGAGCACCCGCTGGCCATTGACGAGATCGAGCCACGGTCGTTTTCGTTCAACAACCCCTACGGCGCCTGCACGGCTTGCTCGGGCATTGGTAGCCGGCTCGAAGTGGACGAGCAGCTCGTCGTGCCCGACGGCGCCCTGTCCATCCGCGACGGTGCCATCGCGCCGTGGTCCCTCGGCAAGGCAACCACCGACTACTGGAATCGCCTCATCGAGGGGTTGTCGAATGACTTCGACTTCTCCCTCGACGATTCCTGGGACGAGCTCTCCGCGAAGGCCAAGAAGGCCATCCTGCACGGCAAGGACCATAAGGTCGTGGTGCAATACAGGAATCGTTTCGGCCGCGAGCGCAAGTACAGCACCGGGTTCGAAGGCGTCATCCAGTACATCCACCGCAAACACCTCGAGACCGAGTCCGATCACGCCCGTGACCGTTACGAGCAGTACATGCGGCAGACGCCCTGCCCGGAGTGCGACGGCGCCCGACTGAACCCCGCGTCGCTGTCCGTGCGTGTCGAGGGTCGTTCCATCGCGGACGTCTGCCGGATGCCGATGCGTGACGCTGAGCGCTTCTTCGATCAGCTGTCCCTGAACAAGCGCGACCGGCAGATCGCAGAGCAGGTCCTCAAGGAGATCGTGGCGAGGCTCCAGTTCCTACTGGATGTGGGGCTCGAGTACCTGAACCTCGAGCGGCCAGCCGCCACGCTCTCCGGTGGGGAGGCCCAGCGCATCCGACTGGCCACGCAGATCGGGTCCGGGCTCGTGGGCGTGCTCTACGTCCTGGACGAGCCATCGATCGGGTTGCACCAGCGCGATAACCGCCGCCTGATCGAGACCCTGATTCGACTGCGCGATCTAGGGAATACTCTGATCGTCGTCGAGCATGACGAAGACACCATCGCAGAGGCCGATTGGATCGTTGACATCGGGCCCGGCGCCGGTGAACACGGCGGCCACGTGGTGCACTCCGGGCCCCTGTCCGGTCTGCTCGAGAATCGCGAATCAATGACTGGGGACTATCTCTCCCGCCGCCGCGAACTCGCGATCCCCGCCGAGCGTCGCGCCACCGATCCAACCCGGCAGGTGAGCGTGGTCGGCGCGCGCGAGAACAATCTGCAGAACCTCACGGTGGACTTCCCGCTGGGCGTCCTGACGGCGGTGACGGGCGTGTCTGGGTCCGGCAAGTCGACGCTCGTGAACGACATCCTCTACAAGGTGCTCGCCAACAAGCTCAACGGGGCCAAGCAGGTCGCTGGTCGCCATACGAGGGTCAAGGGCGTTGAGCTGCTCGACAAGGTCATCCACGTCGACCAGAGCCCGATCGGGCGCACTCCGCGCTCCAACCCGGCAACTTACACGGGCGTTTTCGACCGGATCCGCAAACTCTTCGCCGAGACGAACGAGGCGAAGGTGCGCGGCTATCAGGCGGGGCGGTTCTCTTTCAACGTCAAGGGCGGTAGGTGCGAGTCCTGCTCCGGCGACGGAACGCTGAAGATCGAGATGAACTTCCTGCCGGACGTCTACGTCCCGTGCGAGGTCTGCGAGGGCAAGCGCTACAACCGCGAGACCCTGGAAGTCCACTACAAGGGCAAGAACATCGCAGAGGTCCTCGAAATGCCAATTGAGGAGGCCGCCGAGTTTTTCGAGGCCTTCCCGCCTATCGCTCGGCACCTGAACACGCTCGTTGAGGTCGGGCTCGGATATGTGCGGCTCGGACAGCCCGCGACGACGCTCTCGGGCGGCGAGGCCCAGCGGGTCAAGCTCTCGGCAGAATTGCAGAAGCGGAGCAAGGGCCGGGCCATCTACGTCCTGGACGAGCCGACGACAGGCCTGCATTTCGAGGACATCCGTAAGCTGCTGGGCGTCCTCCAGGGGCTTGTGGGCAAGGGCAACACGGTCATCACGATCGAGCACAACCTGGACGTCATCAAGAGTGCCGACTGGGTGATCGATCTCGGGCCCGAAGGAGGATCGGGCGGCGGGCAGATCGTCGCAGAAGGCACTCCCGAGCAGGTAGCCCGCGTCTCCGGCAGCCACACGGGCGGATTCCTCGCGGAGATCCTACCGGCCGTCACGACCGTCTGACCGCCGCGTTCCCCGGTACTTACGCAGCGCTGCGGTACGGGGTGTCCATGCCGTGTCAGGCATGGACACCCCGGTTGCTGGAGAGTCCATGGCAGAATGTCCCGGTGATGATACGCCCGACGACCCGATATCGCGCCGTTCTTTTCGACCTGGACGGGACGCTCGTCGACCCCCGGACGGCCATCTCGGGAGGAATTGCTGCTGCGCTGGCCGCGCACGGCCTGCCAGTTCCCGTCGGGGAAGCGCTCGACGCGATGGTCGGCCCGCCTTTGGCGGCCAGCCTGCGCGGAGTCCCCGGCATGACCGAGGAACTCCTCCCCAGCGTCGTGGATCATTACCGCAAGGGCTACCGCTCCCATGGCATGGCCGCCAGCGCGGTCTATCCGGGGATCGTCGAGCTGCTCCATGCACTCGGTGATGCCGGCGTGCTGCGTGCCGTAGCGACGTCGAAACCCGAGCCGATCGCCCATGAACTCCTCCAGATTCAGGGTCTGACCGGATACTTCGAGGCGATATGCGGGGCAAACCCCGACGAGAGCGCACCGCACGAGGGCAAAGCGGCCATCGTGTCCGCTGCGCTCTCAGCGCTTCGAGCCAAAATCCCAGCCGGAGGCCACCTTGACGCCGCCATGGTCGGCGACCGCCTCTTCGACGTGGACGGGGCGCGCGCGAACGGCCTGCCGTGCGTGGGTGTCTCGTGGGGCTACGCGGGGACCGGCGAGCTCGAAACGGCGGGGGCCATCGCTGTTGTGCACGACGCCGCCGATCTCCAGCGCGTGCTGGACGAACTCATGACCGACGAGACGAAAGAGGAACACTGATGGGCGTCTTCAACGGTGTCCGCTCGACGGTCGCCAGCAGCCTTCGCACCTTTTGCCGGCCCACGGTGATCGGCGTCGAGAACATCCCGGACGACGGCCCCTTCATCGTCGCCTCAAACCACCTTTCCTTCCTCGACAGCGTCATCATTCAGGCGCTCATGCCGAGGCCTGTGGCCTTCTTTGCCAAGGCCGAGTACTTCACGACTCCCGGGCTCAAGGGCCGGGTCATGAAGGCCTTCTTCGAGTCGGTCGGCTCCATCCCGGTCGAGCGCGGCGAACAGGCCGCCTCTGTTGCTGCCCTCGATCAGCTGGTCGAGATCCTCGAGGCCGGCGGCGGCATCGGCATCTACCCCGAAGGCACTCGATCCCGCGATGGGCGCCTCTACCGTGGCCGCACCGGCGTCGGCTGGCTGGCTCTGAGCACGGGCGTTCCCGTCCTGCCCGTAGGACTCATCGGGACTGAGAAACTGCAGCCGGCCGACACCAACAAGGTTCGGCCCCAGCACTTCACGCTGAAGGTCGGAGACCCCTTGCATTTCGACCATGTCGGCCCGAAGCACCCCCTGCCTGCTCGACGCGAGGCGACCGACCGCGTCGTCGCCGCCATCGCCGAGCTGACGGGCCAAGAACGAAGCGACCGCTACAACCAAGCCCCGACCGCCAATTAGGTCGCGGGCGCAGATCTGAGATGGCAGACCCGCAGAGCTACCGCCCCCGCACGTCGGACATCCCCACACGTCCTGGCGTGTACCGATTCCGCGACCCGAACGGGCGCGTCATTTATGTCGGTAAGGCGAAGAGCCTGCGCTCGCGCCTGAGCTCCTACTTCGTCAATCCGAATCAACTCAACCCCAAGACCCATGCCATGGTCCACACGGCGGCGAGCGTCGAATGGACCGTCGTCGGCAGCGAGCTCGAGGCCTTGCAGCTCGAGTACACGTGGATCAAGGAATTTACACCGCGGTTCAATATCGTCTTCCGTGACGACAAGTCCTACCCGTATCTCGCGGTGACGATGGGGGAGAAATTCCCGCGGGCCCAAGTCATGCGCGGCGACCGCCGCAAGGACGTCAAGTACTTCGGCCCGTTCTATCCGGCCAAGGCTATCCGGGAGACGCTGGACACCCTGCTGCGGGTCTTCCCTGTGCGTACCTGCAGTACCGGCGTCCTGCGTCGGGCGGAGCAAACTGGGCGGCCGTGCCTGCTGGGCTACATCGACAAGTGCGCCGCACCCTGCGTCGGTCGCATTAGCGAGGAGGACCACCGCGCGCTGGCCGAGGAGCTCTGCCAGTTCATGGGCGGCGAGGGCACGAAGTTCATCCGCCAGCTCGAGCGGCAGATGGCCGATGCCGCCGCCGCGATGGAATACGAGAAGGCCGCCCGGCTGCGCGACGACGTCCAGGCCCTCAAGCGCGTCTTCGAGCGCAACGCCGTCGTCCTGGCGGAGGAGACGGAAGCGGACATCTTCGCCTTCGCAGAGGACGAGCTGGAGGCCGCCGTGCAGGTGTTCCACGTCCGCAACGGCCGCATCCGCGGCCAGCGCGGATGGGTCGTGGAGAAGGTCGAGGACTCCACACCTGCCGAGTTCGTGGCCCACCTGCTCCAGCAGGTCTACGGGAACGACGACGGCGGGGACCGCCTCCCGCGCGAGGTCCTCGTCCCGGTCGAGCCCGCTGACTCGGAGAAGCTGGGGGAGTGGCTCTCGTCTCTCCGCGGAGCTGGCGTGAGCCTGCGCGTGCCCCGGCGCGGCGAGAAGGCCACCCTGCTCGAGACCGTACGAGAGAACGCCGAGCAGGCCCTGCGGCTGCACAAGTCCAAACGCGCCGGTGACATCACCACCCGGTCAGCGGCCCTGCAAGAGCTTCAAGAGTCGCTCGGGATCCCGGTCCCGCTGATGCGCATCGAGTGCTACGACATCTCGCATGTGTCGGGCACCAATGTCGTTGCCTCGATGGTCGTCGTCGAGGACGGCTTGCCCAAGAAATCGGACTACCGCAAGTTCTCGATCACGGGCCAGGCCGCCCGTGACGACACCGCGGCGATGTACGACGTCATCAGCCGCAGGTTCAAGCGGTACCTCGAGGACCAGCAGAACTCTGCGCCGCTGATCTCGGGCGAGATCGCCGAGGCTGAAGTCGCCGAGACCCGCAAGTTTGCCTACCCGCCCTCGCTCGTGGTCGTCGACGGCGGCCCGCCGCAAGTCGCCGCCGCCAGTCAGGCCCTGTCGGATTTGGGGATCGACGATGTTTACGTCGTCGGCCTCGCCAAACGGCTCGAGGAGGTGTGGTTGCCGGACGATGAATTCCCGGTCATCCTCCCGCGGGCTTCCGAATCGCTCTACCTGCTGCAGCGGGTGCGCGACGAAGCGCACCGCTTCGCCATCACCTTCCACCGCAAGAAACGCTCAAGTTCGATGCTGGAAAGCATTCTCGACGACGTTCCCGGTTTGGGGCCGGCGAAGCGCACGGCGCTCCTGAAGGAATTCGGCTCCCTCAAGCGCATGCGCGCCGCCAGCCGCGAGGATCTGCTGGGTGTGTCGGGGGTCGGACCTGCCCTCGCCGACCACCTCCTGCGGGCCTTGGCCCCGCCGGCGGACGCGTAGGCCCCCTTCCGGTCTGACGAGGTCGGTCTGGCCAGCTTAGACTGAACGGTATGGAGAGTCAGTTGGAGACCGTAAAACCGGCAGAGTCGGAACTGCTGATCATCACCGGCATGTCCGGCGCAGGTCGCACCACCGTCGCCCACGCCCTCGAAGATCACGGGTGGTACGTCGTCGAGAATCTGCCACCGCAGATGCTCCGCCGCCTCACCGAGCTCGAGACGCCGGCGACGACCATCCTCAATAAGCTCGCGGTCGTAATGGACGTGCGCAGCAGCACCTTCAATCCGCTGCTGAGCGAGGCCCTGGCCGATCTGACGGCCGCGGGGGTCAGTTACCGCGTACTGTTCGTCGACGCCGACGACGCTGCCCTTGTGCGTCGCTTCGAGCAAGGCCGGCGTCCGCACCCGCTCCAGGGTGAGGGCAGGATTCTCGACGGCCTGCACGCTGAGCGCGCGCTGCTGACCGAGCTGCGCGACCGCGCCGAGATCGTCATCGACACGACCAATCAGAATGTCCACACACTCTCCACGGAGATCACTCAGCTTTTCAGTGAGAACGGGCCAATCGTCCTGCGCCTGAACGTCATGAGCTTCGGCTTCAAGTACGGCTTGCCGGCGGACGCGAACTACGTCGCCGACGTCCGCTTCATCCCCAACCCGCACTGGGTGCCCGAGCTTCGACCGCAGACCGGCAGGGACGAGTCCGTCCAGAGATACGTCTTCGCTGCGGAGGGGGCCGAGGAGTTCATCGCCGCCTACCTAGAGGCCCTGAAGCCGGTCCTCGAAGGGTACCGGCGTGAGAACAAGCACTATGCCACGATCGCCATCGGCTGCACCGGGGGAAAGCACCGTTCCGTCGCCGTCACCGAGGAGCTCGCGCGGCGGCTCGCCCAGCTGCCGAGCGTGACGGTCAACGTCAGCCACCGGGATCTTGGCAGGGAGTAGGACATGTCCCTCGTGACGGGCCAGATCCCGCTTGTGCCGCCCCGCCCGGCGGACCGTCCAGGAGAACGGATCAAGGTCGCTGCCCTCGGTGGTGGCCACGGGCTGTCGGCCTCGCTGAGCGCCCTGCGGCGTCTGACTCCGGACATTACCGCAATCGTGACGGTAGCGGACGACGGCGGATCCTCCGGCCGCCTGCGCGCCGAGTACGACGTCCTGCCGCCGGGTGACCTGCGCATGGCCCTGGCGGCCCTGTGCGACGACTCCGATTGGGGGCGCACATGGCGTGACGTCATGCAGTACCGCTTCCAAGGGACCGGGCCAGTGCCGAGCTCGCTCGAGAACCACGCCCTCGGGAATCTGCTCATCGTCACCCTCTGGGAACTGCTGGGCAATCCCGTCGACGGCCTCAAGTGGGCCGGAGCGCTGCTTGGCGCCCGCGGGACCGTCCTGCCCATGAGCACCACTCCG
The DNA here is from genome assembly GCA_023896275.1 of Kocuria rosea subsp. polaris. GTDB lineage: Bacteria > Actinomycetota > Actinomycetes > Actinomycetales > Micrococcaceae > Zhihengliuella > Zhihengliuella polaris_A. The sequence goes on from MLDA01000031.1 coordinate 26,677, forward strand.
CTGACCATACGCGGCAGCGTGCGGGACGAGGTTGAGGGTGACGGCGTGGAGCTGCGGCAAGTCGATGGGCAGGCGAACCTCGCCCACGCCTCGCGTTTCGGCAGCATTCAGTCGGTTGAGATCGAACCGGCCGACGCCCCGGCCTGCCGGGAAGCGCTCGATGCGATCGAACTGTCCGACTGGGTCGTGCTCGGTCCGGGTTCGTGGTACACCTCGATCCTGCCGCACGTCCTGCTGCCGGAGCTGCGCCGCGCCCTCGAAGCGACCACCGCCAACCGCCTTCTGACCATGAATTTGCGCACACAGACGAGGGAGACTCCCGGCATGTCCGCGGCCGACCACCTCGAGGTGTTCCGCCGCTACGCGCCTGATCTGCGCATAGATGCCGTCCTGGTCGATCCGAGCGTCGTCGAAGACGTCGACGAGTTCCGTGCGGCGGCTGCGCGGCTCGGGGCCACCTGCTTCTTCGATAAAGTGGGGGCCGCGACAGGTCGCGCGGAGCATTCACCGCTGCGCCTAGCGAATGCGTACCACGACGTCTTCACGTCGTTCTGTAGTCGAGACACCGGTAGTGAGGAACCCTGAATATGGCATTGACCGCGTCGGTCAAAGACGAGCTGGCACGGCTCGACATCAAGAAGTCCTCGGAACGCAAGGCCGAGGTGTCTTCCACGCTGCGCTTCGCGGGAGGCCTGCACATCATCTCCGGTCGGATCGTCATCGAGGCTGAGCTCGACCTTGCTGCGTCTGCCCGGCGGCTGCGCCAGAACATCGCCGAGGTCTACGGCCACCAGGCGGAGATCATCGTCGTCTCCGGCGGCGGACTTCGGCGCGGCAATCGCTATGTCGTGCGCGTTGTGCGTGAGGGTGAGGCGCTCGCTCGGCAGACGGGACTGCTCGACGGCCGCGGCCGGCCGGTCCGCGGGCTGCCATCGGTCATCGTCAACGGTTCGGCGGCCGACGCCGAGGCCGTGTGGCGCGGCGCCTTCCTGGCCCACGGGTCACTCACTGAGCCCGGGCGGTCGTCTGCGCTTGAGATCACGTGCCCCGGCCCCGAGGCTGCACTCGCGCTCGTTGGCGCCGCGCGCCGCTTGGGCCTCGTGGCCAAGGCCCGTGAGGTTCGCGGCGTCGACCGGGTCGTTATCCGCGACGGTGATTCCATCGCTGCACTACTCACGCGCATGGGCGCTCACGAGACGCTGCTGACGTGGGAGGAGCGCCGGATGCGCAAGGAGGTCCGCGCCACCGCCAACCGGCTGGCGAACTTCGACGACGCCAATCTGCGCCGGTCAGCGCAGGCGGCTGTCGCAGCGGGCGCCCGCGTCGAGCGCGCACTCGAGATCCTGGGGGACGATGTACCGGAGCACTTGAGCTACGCGGGTTCGCTGCGCGTCGCCCACAAACAGGCGAGCCTTGATGAACTGGGCCGTCTCGCCGAACCGCAGATGACCAAGGACGCCATCGCCGGTCGCATCCGTCGTCTCTTGGCCATGGCCGACAAGCGCGCCGTCGAACTCGGCATTCCGGGTACCGAAGACGTGGTGACAGCCGATATGTTGGACAACTGAGGCGGTCGTCCGCCGAGCACGATGGCCTCGTATTGAGTCGTCGAAGCAAGCACGTATCAACCGCGTCCCGGGTGCGCAGCGCATCTGGGGAAATGGAGGAGAACATGTCTGAGTACGTACTTCCCGAGTTGAACTACGATTACGCGGCGCTGGAGCCGAGCATCTCCGCTCGGATCA
>MLDA01000032.1 GCA_023896275.1 Kocuria rosea subsp. polaris
GCCGTGCCGGCAGCGGACCCCGCCGACAGCAAACGCCGCGGCGACGCGCGCGAGGCCGCGCTGCGTGCCAAGCCGCTCGGCCCCCGGATCGTGCAGACCCTGCTCGCGATCATCTACCCCTTCCTGCTGCTCATCGGCGCGCTCAAGGCCGTCGCCAGCCCCTGGTTCCTGTGGCTCGAGTACCACCGCCCGGGCTTCCCCGTGGACGAGTACGGCTGGGACACCGCACAGCGCTTGACCTACGGATCGTACGGGGTCGACTATCTCAGCAACGCGGCAGGGCCCGGATTCCTCGGCGGCCTCAGGGCGGCCGACGGCTCCCCGCTCATGACGGAGTCCGAGGTCGCGCACATGGCGGACGTGAAGGCCGTGATCGCCACGAGCTTCGCCGTCGGATTCGTCCTGCTGGTCGCGGCCGTGCTCATGGCCTGGTTCCTGATCAAGCGCTATCCGGGCGGGGTGCGCCGGGCGCTGTTCGCCGGCGCCGTCGCCACGCTGGTCGCCGCCGTGGCCCTGGCCGCCCTGGCCGTCCTCAATTGGAATGCCTTCTTCACCGGGGTGCACTCACTGTTCTTCGCCGACGGGACCTGGACGTTCCAGTACTCCGACACGCTGCTGCGGCTCTATCCGGAGCAGTTCTGGATCGACGCGGGCATCGCCGTCGGTGCGCTGGTGTTCGTCGTCGTCGTCATCACCCTCATCGCGGCGTGGCCGACGCGGGCTCGCCGCGACCGCGCGCGCTTCACGCTGAACGGCCGCCGCGTCGCCTGAGCCCGGCGCGGGCCCCTGGTCTCAGCGCTGACCGGCCAGCCACGCGTCGAGTGCCGTCTCCACGGACTCCGGGTCTTCCAGCGGCGCGAGGTGGCCCACCCCGGCCAGGACGACGACGGGGCTGTCGCCCGGGAGCGCGTCCCGCAGGCGCCCGGCCTGCTCAAACGGTACCCACGGATCGTCGGCACCCCAGCCGACGGCGACCGGGCATCGGACGTCGGCGAGCCGCCGGACGAGGGGTTCGGTGTCCGTCTGATCGACGCGGGCCATCTGCCGGTAGAACCCCGCCTGCCCGTGCCGGCCGCGCCACGGTGCGGCGAGTTCGCGCACGAGCGCGCGCGGCAGACGGTGGTGGGCGGCCCCGGCAATGTACTCCTCCGCGAGGGCGCCGTGCAGGTCCGGCGGCAGGTGCGCGAAGACGTGCTCGTTCTCGGCGACGAGCCGGAAGAACGGCGATCCCCACGGCGTCAGCGTCACGGCGTCCCAGAGGAAGAGTCGGGAAAAGTCGCGCCGGTGGTGCAGGTGCGTGCCCAGGGCGACGGCGCCGCCGATGTCGTGCGCGACGACGGACGGGGACTCGAGGTCCCAGTGCTCGAGCAGGCCGGAGAAGACGTCCATCTGGTGGCGCAGGTCCACCGGGACCGACGCGCGCATGTCCGAGCGGCCGTACCCCGGCATGTCCCACAGGAAGACCCGGAAACGTCGGCTGAGGTGGCGCGCGGCGCTTGCCCAAACGTGGGCGGACCAGGGGGTGCCGTGGCAGAGTACGACGTCGCCGGCCGGCGAGGATTTCGGCCCCAAGGTATAGGTTGCGACGGAGACGCCATCGATGTCGACGTGGACGGGAACGGGCAGCGCGGGCATGGTCGGTGTCATGTCCGGAAGCGTAGAACCTCAGGTCGACCTGAGGTCAATGGGCCATGATGGAGGCATGAAGATCGGAGAGGTGGCCGAACGGCTGGGCGTCGAGGTGCACGTGCTGCGGCACTGGGACGACATGGGGGTCGTGGTCGCGGATCGGACGGCGGCGGGCCACCGCCAGTACACCGGTGAACACGTGCAGCGGCTGAGGGTCCTCATGCGGTGCCGGGAGGTCGGCCTGTCGCTGGCCGAGATTCGGGGTGTGCTGCACCGCGACGAGGCCGGCCGGAGGGCCGTCATCGAGGACCGGCTCGGCCAGATCCGGAAGCAGCGCGGGGAGCTCGACGCGGCGGAGTCCTTCCTCACCCACGTCCTCGAGTGCCGGCACAGCCTGCTGACCCGGTGCCCCGACTGCTCGGAGTACGCCGGGTCTGCCGGTCAGCGGCGGTAGAGGTCCTCGATCGCCGCGGCGCAGGTCTCGACGACGGCGGCGCGCTTGAGTTTCATCGACGGCGTCAGGTGGCCCGACTCCTCGGTGAACTCGTGCTCCACGATCGTGAACTTCTTGATGCCCTCGGCGTGCGAGACCGTCTTGTTCGCGGCGTCGACCGCGGACTGAATCTCGAAGAGGACCTCGGGATTCTCCGCGGCGGAACCGAGCTCGATGCCGCGGGCCGCGGCCCACTTGGGCAGCTCCTGCCGGTCGAGCGTGATCAGCGCGCCGATGAACGGGCGTTGATCGCCGACGACGACCGCCGCCTCGACGATGCGGGAGGCGCGGATCAACTCCTCGAGCGGCCCCGGGGAGACGTTCTTGCCGCCCGCGGTCACGATCAACTCCTTCTTCCGGCCCGTGATCGAGAGGAACCCGTCCGCGTCCAGCTCGCCCAGGTCCCCGGTCGCGAAGAACCCGTCCTCGGTGAACGCGGCCGCGGTCGCCTCGTCGTTGTCCTGGTATCCGGCGAAGATGCCGACGCCGCGCAGCAGCACCTCGGAGTCCTCAGCGATGCGCACCGTGGTGCCCGGGATCGGGATGCCCACGCTGCCGACTCGGGCGGAGCCGACCTGGTTCACGGTCGCGGGGGCGGTGGACTCGGTCAGCCCGTAGCCCTCGAGCAGCTGAACGCCCGCCCCGCGGAAGAAGTGCGCGAGGTCGTCGTTCAGGGCGCCGGCCCCGGAGATCGCGTAGCGGGCCTGCCCGCCGAGCACGGAGCGCAGCTTCGGGTAGAGGATCCTGTCGAACAGGGCGTGCTGCGCGCGCACGGCGAGCGGCAGCTTCGCGTCGGTGCCGCGGGCCGCGGCGTCGCGGTGCTTCGAGACCGCGATCGCGACCTGCTCGGCGCGGGCGAAGATCCGGCCCTTGCCCGCGGCCTCGGCCTTGGCGAGCGCGCCGGAGCGAATCTTCTCGAAGATGCGGGGCACGGCAAGCAGGAACGTCGGCTGGAAGCTCGCCAGGTCGCCCATGAGCTCGGAAACGTCCGGGCCGTGGGCGACGGTCGTGCCGGAGTGCACGCAGCACTGCTGCACGGCGCGGGCCAGCACGTGGGCGAGCGGCAGGAACATCAGGGTGCGCGAGCCCTCGTGCACGACTTCGCGCATGTGGGGGACGAGGTTCACCGCGACGCCCGCGAAGTTGCCGTGGGTCATGCGGCAGCCCTTGGCGCGGCCCGTCGTGCCGGACGTGTAGACCAGGGTCGCGACGTCGTCGTACCCGGCAGAGGTCCGGGCCGCCTCCAGCTGCGCGTCGCTGACGGCCGAGCGGGCACCGGCCGCGAGCAGCAGCGCGAGGTCACTGCCGGCCGTCAGCCCGACGGGGACGACGCCGCCCGTGGCCTCGCCGGCCGCGGCGCCTCCCGCGACACTGTGCGCCTCGTCGAAGCAGAAGGTCTCGACGTCTTCGCCGAGCTGCGCGACGGCGGTGTCGACGATCCCGGCGCGTTCGGCGGATTCGGCGAAGACGTGGCGGGCGCCGGAGTCCCGCAGGATCCACTCGACCTGGTAGGCGGAGCTCGTCTCGTACACGGGCACGCTGACCGCGCCGGCGAACCAGATCGCCTGCTCGACGAGCGCCCACTCGAAGCGGGTCCGCGACATGATCGCGACCCGTGCCCCCGGGGCCACCCCGAGGTCGATCAGGGCCTTGGCGAGGCGGCGGACGAGCGCGACGTGCTCGGGGGTGCCGATCTCGACCCACCGGCCGGAGTCGTCCTTCGCGGCGTAGATCGCGGACGCGGAGTCGGGGTCGGCGTTTTCGCGGTTCAACCGGTCGATGAGGAGCTGGGTCGTGTTGTAGGACTTGGGCAGTTCGACGAGCAGGTCGGTCCGAGCTTCGCGCACGTTTCTCTCCTGATGAGGCGGCAGTCGGGCAACAGTCTAGCCAGAGCGCCGGCGCGCGCCGATCACCTCCCGTGCCCAGTCATCCCCAGCTGGGCAGCCACACCCGCAGATGCCAGGCCTCGTAGCTGATCGTCTGGCCCGTCCAGACCGGCCAAAAGAACGCGGAGAGCGCGATGGCCAAAGCCATGAACACTCCAACGACGGCGATCCCGGCGCGACGGCGTTCGGCCGCCTCCGCGGTGGCCGCGTCGTCGTGCCGGTTCACCTCGGCGACCGCCGGGAGCCTGCCCAGCGGAGGGCCCGTCGGCGTGCCGGGCAGCAGGGGCGGCCTCGCGCCGCGGGCGGGCCCGAGCGCGAGGCCGAGCACGTAGGCCAGGGCGAGCATCATGAACGGGTGGAAGGAGATCGTGTAGAAGAAGAACATCGTGCGCTCAGGGTAGAACCACCACGGCACGAAGCCCGCGGCGACGCCGGCGAGGATCGCCCCGGCGCGCCAGTCGCGGGCGCCGGCCCAGTAGAACACGACGACGAGCAGGGCGAGCGCGGCCGACCACCAGATCAGCGGGTTCGGCAAGTCCGTCACGACGCGGCTGCACGTCTCGAACGCGCAGCCTTCGGCGGCGGTGGGGGAGTCGTAGTGGTAGAGGACCGGGCGCCCGGCGAAGAGCCAGGTCTCCGGGCCGGACTCCCACGAGTGATCGGAGCCGAGGCCGCGGTGGAAGCCATAGGCGCTGCGGTGGTACTCGGCGAGCGAGCGCAGCGCGTCCGGCACGAGCGGCCACGCCTGCTCGGGGTTCTTCTCCGCCCACTGCCGGTGGTAGCCGCCAGAAGTGCGCAGCCAACCCGTCCACGTGGCCAAGTAGGTGACGGCCGCGGCCGGGATGATCGTGAAGAACGCCGGGATCCCGTCGCGCGCCAGCCCGGAGACCCCCCAGTGCCGGACGCCGGCGGCGCGGCGGGCCCCCACGTCCCACAGGACTGTCATGAGGCCGAACACAGCGACGAAGGCGAGCGCCGACCACTTGGTGCCGACCGCGGCGCCGAGCAGGACTCCGGCGAGGATCCGCCACGGCCGCCACGCGTTCCACGGCCCGTAGAGCAACTGCCCCGCCCGGCGGCTGTTGCCGGTCGCGGCGGCGACCTTCGCGGCGAGACGGCGGCGGCCGTCGTCGCGGTCGAGGAGCAGCACGTAGAACGCGGCGAGGCAGAAGAGCATCGTGAAGATGTCCAGCAGGGCCGTGCGCGACATGACGAGGTGGTGGCCGTCGACGGCGGTGAGCAGCGCCGCGATGCCGCCGAGCAGGATCGAACCGAGCAGCTTCCGGCCCACGAGATAGACGAGCAGGACCGAGGCTGTGCCCGCGACGGCGGGGGCGAAGCGCCAGCCGAGCCCGTTGTCGGTGCCGAACGCGAGCATGCCGAGCCCGATCAGCCACTTGCCCAGGGGAGGGTGCACCACGTAGGAGCTCTCCTCGAGCGGCTGCGGGTTCCCGGCGAGGAAGGCCTCGTCGGCTCCCTCGTCGGGCCATTGCCGCTCGTAACCGGACTGCAGCAGCGTGAAGGCGTCCTTGACGTAGTACGTCTCGTCGAAGATGAGGTCGTGCGGGGAAGAAAGATTCGCGAGGCGCAGCCAGGCGGCCAGGGCCGTGATCAGCGCGGGCACGAGCCAGAAGGCGTGGCGGGTGGCAAAGGCCGACGCCCGGGCCAGAGGGGTCGGGAGCCGGGTCGCGGGCACGCTAGCGGGCCGGGAAGGGGCGGGGCGGCCGAGCAGCCGCTCGCGCAGCGCGGTCCGGCTCGTGGCGGCCTCGGGCGACTGGATCCATCGGGTCACGTGGCCACTCTATCGGCCGCTGCCCCCGGCGGAACCGACGTGACACGTTCGCGGTAGGCTGGCCCGGTGGCACAGTGCAGCAGTGAAGAGACCCCAGAGAACGCATCCACCCCGGCCGGGCCGGGGAACGGGGCGCTCGCCGAGCTGGTGCCCGGGAGCGGGACGATTGTGCTTGCCGCGACCCCGATCGGCAACCTCTCCGACGCGTCGCCGCGGCTCATCGAGCTGATGCGCACTGCCCACATGGTCGCCGCTGAGGACACTCGGCGCCTGTTGCACTTGGCCAACGCGCTCGGCGTGCGCATCCCGGGGCGGATCGTCAGCTACCACGAGCACAACGAGGCCTCCCGGATTGCCGAGCTGCTCGAGACCGTTCGGGCCGGAGCCACCCTGCTCGTCGTCTCCGACGCCGGCATGCCGGCTGTCTCCGACCCGGGTTTCCGGCTCGTCGAGGCCGCCGTCGCCGCTGACGTCGCGGTGACCGCCGTGCCCGGCCCGTCCGCCGTGCTGACGGCGCTCTCGCTCTCGGGCCTGCCGACCGACCGCTTCACGTTCGAGGGCTTCCTGCCCCGCAAGACGGGGGACCGTGCCGCCCGCCTCGCGGATCTGGCCGACGAACGCCGCACGATGGTCTTCTTCGAGGCGCCGCACCGGCTCGCGGCCATGCTGCGCGCGCTCGCCGAGGCCTTCGGCTCCTCGCGGCCGGCCGCCGTCGCCCGCGAGCTGACCAAGATGCACGAGGAGGTCCGGCGCGGCCCGCTCGACGAACTGGTCGCCTGGGCGGAGGAGGGCGTGCGCGGTGAGATCGCCGTTGTCGTCTCCGGGAAGACGGAGGCCGACGCCGAGGACGACGTCGATCACGTCGCCGCGGTGCAGGCGATGATGGATTCGGGCGTGCGGCTCAAGGACGCGGTCGCCGCCGTCGCTGAGCGGGACCGCATCTCGAAGCGGGAGCTCTACGCCGCCGTCGTCGCCGCCCGCCAATAAGTCACGAAGCGGCGCGCATCGTACTCCGATTTTCTCCGCTCGTGCCCGTCGCCTAGATTTGGCGGGAGTTATCAACGCATCGATACACGGGAGTTAAACAATGACGATTACGCCCGAACGCGAAGCCGAGCTGCTCGCTTCCGTCCCCACCGGCCTGCTGATCGACGGCGAGTGGCGCGACGCCTCCGACGGCGGCACCTTCGACGTGCACGACCCGGCTACGGGGAAGGTGCTCGCGACCCTGGCCTCAGCGACGAGCGAGGACGCCCTCGCGGCCCTCGACGCGGCCGACGCCGCCCAGGGGCAGTGGGCGCTGACGCCGGCCCGCGAGCGCTCCAACATCCTGCGCCGCGCCTTCGACCTCATCAACGAGCGCGCTGAGGACTTCGCGCTGCTCATGACGCTGGAAATGGGCAAGCCGCTGGCCGAGGCCCGCGGCGAGGTGACATACGGCAACGAGTTCCTGCGCTGGTTCTCGGAGGAGGCCGTGCGGGACTACGGGCGTTACCTAACCACACCCGAGGGCAAGAACAAGATCCTCGTGCAGAACAAGCCGGTCGGCCCGTGCCTGCTCATCACCCCTTGGAACTTCCCGCTCGCGATGGCCACGCGCAAGGTGGGCCCCGCGATCGCGGCCGGTTGCACGATGGTGCTCAAGCCCGCGAAGCTGACCCCGCTGACGAGCCAACTGTTCGCGGCGACGCTGCTCGAGGCGGGCCTGCCGGCGGGTGTGCTCAACGTCGTCTCCGGCAAGAGCGCCTCCTCGATCTCCGGTCCCGTCATGGGCGACCCGCGCCTGCGCAAGGTCTCCTTCACCGGGTCGACACCGGTCGGCAAGCGCCTGCTCAAGGACGCCGCCGACAACGTGCTGCGCACCTCGATGGAGCTCGGTGGCAACGCCCCGTTCCTCGTGTTCGAGGACGCGGACCTGGACAAGGCCGTCGAAGGCGCCATGGCCGCCAAGATGCGCAACATGGGTGAAGCGTGCACCGCTGCGAACCGGTTCCTGGTCCAAGACACCGTTGCTGAGGAATTCACCCGCAAGTTCGCCGAGGCGATGTCCCGCCTGACCCCGGGCCGTGGCACCGAGGAGGGCTCCACGGTGGGCCCGCTCATCGACGCCGGGGCGCGCGACGACGTGCACGCCCTGGTCTCCGACGCCGTCGCGGCCGGGGCCGTGGCGGTGACCGGCGGCGAGCCGCTGGCCGGCGACGGCTACTTCTACGCCCCCACCGTGCTCGGCGGCGTTCCCAACGACGCGAAGATCCTGCGCGAGGAGATCTTCGGCCCCGTCGCCCCGGTGACGACCTTCTCCACCGAGGAGGAGGCGATCGCGCTGGCGAACGCGAGCGAGTACGGCTTGGCCTCCTACCTGTTCACCTCCGACTACGCGCGCATGTTCCGCGTCGCCGAGCAGATCGAGTTCGGCATGGTCGGCTTCAACGCGGGCGTCATCTCCAACGCGGCGGCTCCCTTCGGCGGCGTCAAGCAGTCGGGCCTGGGCCGCGAGGGCGGTTCCGAGGGCATCGCCGAGTACAGCACCGTCCAGTACATCGGCATCGCCGACCCGTACGCGAAGTAGCCCCGCGAGCGCTGGCGGGCGGGGCTGGCTAGGATGGATCGCGTGTCTGATTTGCGCGTGACTCCCGGTTCGACCCCGCCCGCTTTTGTGTCCCCGGAACCGCCGGGGAACGACGACGTCTCGGCGGGGCTCTCCGCGCAGGAGGCCGAGCGCCTGGCCGCCCAGGAGGCCCGGCGCCGTCGTCGTTCCGAATATCCACCGGCACCCGAGCCACTGCCCGTGCCGGTGCCGGACAACCACACCCACCTGGATGCGCGCGCCTACCGGATCGACGTGTCCGTCGCGGATGCCCTCGACACGGCGAACGCCGTCGGCGTCCCGGGCGTCGTGCAGGTCGGCTGCGATGTGGAGTCCTCGCGGTTCGCCGTCGAGGCCGCGGCCGCGGATCCGCGCGTGCTCGCCGCCGTGGCCATCCACCCCAACGACGCCGCGCCGCTTGCCGCGGCCGGCGGGCTGGACGCGGCGATCACCGCGATCGACGCCCTGGCCGCCCACGAGCGAGTGCGCGCGGTGGGGGAGACGGGCCTGGACTACTTCCGTACGGGGGAAGCGGGGCACGGCGCCCAGCGCGCATCGTTCGAGGCGCACCTGGACATCGCCGTGCGGCGGGGCAAGGCCGTGCAGATCCACGACCGCGACGCGCACGACGACGTCGTCGGGGTGCTGCGCACCGCACCGCGGCTGCCGGAGCACGTGGTCTTCCACTGTTTCTCGGGAGACGCGGAACTGGCACGGATCTGCAACGACAACGGCTGGTACATGTCGTTCGCCGGCACTGTGACGTTCAAGAACTCGACGGGGCTGCATGAGGCGCTCGCCATCGCCGACCCGGAGCTGGTCCTCGTCGAGACGGACGCGCCGTACCTGACGCCGCACCCGTACCGGGGGCGCCCGAACGCCGCCTACATGATCCCCTACACGGTGCGGTTCATGGCCGAGCACCTCGGGCGCGACCTCGCGGAGCTCTGCTCGGTCCTCGCCGGCAACACCCGCCGCGTCTACGGGGAGTTTTAGGACGGCACGGAGTCGGCGACGACCCCGGCCAGCGCGGAGATGTACTCGGCGCCCGTGGTCGGGCCCGCTGCGATCGAACCGTCGGGTGCCACGAGCAGTGCCGAGGGCGTGTAGCGGACGCCGAGCAGCGCCTGGATGGCCAGGCTCTCGTCCGCGAGCACGAGGTCCGCGACCTCGGGGTGATCGGCGGTGAACCGTTCCGGTTCACGGGAGACGAGTAGACGCACAGCCACCCGGTCGCCGAACGCCGCGCGCCAGACGTCGAGCTCGGCGAGGACCTCCTCACACGCGCGACAGGACGGGCGCATGAGGATCAGCAGGGTCGCCCGACCCTCGAGCGACTGACGCAGGCCGCGCAGCGCCTCGGACCCGGCGGGGCGGACCATGACCTTCGGCAGGGGCACTCCCGTCAGGTCCTCGGGCTGCGCCTCGTCCAATGAGGCCGGCGTCGGACGTTCGCTCAGCAAGTAGCGCACTGGGGCGGGATCCGCTCCCTGCGCCTCGGTCGTGCTGCCATCGCCGGTCGCGACCGCGGCTTCGCTGCTTGCGGAGCCCGGGCGCCCCGTGGCCAGCCGCCACGCGAACGGCACCGCCGCGGCCACGACGACGGCGGCAAACCACCACCAGTCATCCGCGCCGAAGGCCAGCAGGTCGGAGGGTACCGAGCGGCCGGTGGCCGCGAAGACCACGGCGCCGGCGCCCAAGACGACGAGACAGATGTTCCGGACCAGGTCCCATCGGGTGGCCGGCCCGCGGCCGAACCGGCCGAAGCACGCGCACTCCTGCGGTTCGCCGGCGCGGAGCACCGCCGCGACGAGCCACGTGTAGAAGAGGCAGAGCGCGAGGGCCGCCACGGCGGCGACGAGCCCGATCGGCCACGGCGCCACGAGCCCGACGGCCACGAGGATCTCGCCCCACGGGTGCAGCCGGCGCACCCACGCGTTGTTGACGAGCGCGGGCACTCCCGGGCCCCTTAACTGAGCGCCCGTTACCTTTTCTTGAGATTCCGTCGTGACCTTCGCCACGCCCGCAACGGCGAAAACGAGGGCCAAGGCAAGGGGAGCGGTGACTAGTGCGAACGTCGACATGAGGACCATTGTCGCACTGCGGTTCCCGCGGACATCGAGGGTGTCCCGGGCGGGGCGCGGGCCGTTTGCTGTTTGTGACTTGATAACGAAACGGTTACGGTAGGAGAGAATAAACCGGGATCGGGGAAGGTTTCGGGCTTGCCGCTCTCTGGTGCGGCCCAGCATCACTCGCATTGACCATCGGTGGTTTGGACGTTCCGTTCGTACGTCCAACCGTGCATTCTGCCGCCGTGCTCCCCGTGCCTGGACGGCAGAACAGTAGGGATACTCATGAAGAACGCTTTTCGAAACCGCTGGGTGAAGGTCGCGGCCCAGGCCGTGGTCCTCGCCGCACTGATCGTCGGCGTCGTCTCCTATGTCGGAGCCTCCAAGACCCTCGCCGTGACCGTCGACGGTGAAACCCAGTCGGTCACGACGTTCGGCAGCACCGTCTCCGACGCCTTGGCCGCCTCGGACATCGAGGTCGCCGACCGCGATGAGGTCACGCCCGCCCTCGACGCCGCCATCGAGGATGGCACCGAGATCTCCGTCAACCGCCACAAGAGCATCGAGCTCGTCGTGGACGGCGAGCAGCGCACCGTCGGCACCACCGGCGTGACCGTCGCCGACGTCCTGGCCCAGCTCGGCCTCGAGAAGGACGCCGATGTCTCCGCGGGCATCGACATGGAGCTCGCCTCGCTGAGCTCCGCCATCGAGATCCAGACTCCCAAGAACATCACGTTCGTGGTCGGCGGCGAGGACGAGAAGTTCACGACGACGGCCACGACCGTCGAAGACGCACTCGCCGAGGCCGACGTCCAGATCGGTGACGACGACATCGTCGGCCCGAAGGACCTGAGCACCGAGGTCCGCGACGGCATGAAGATCCGCGTCATCCGCGTCAGCACCGAGACCCGCTCCGAGACGAAGGCCATCGCCCACGAGGTTAAGAAGGTCAACGACTCCTCGATCGACAAGGGCGAGACCAAGGTCGAGACCAAGGGCAAGAACGGTGAGCGCGAGCTGACGCACGAGGTCGTCCTGCACAACGGAGAGGTCGAGTCCTCCAAGCTCGTCGCCGACGAGGTCGTCACCGAGCCCGTCACCGAGGTCGTCAAGGTCGGCACCCGAGTCGAGAAGAAGGCCGCCACCAGCTCCTCGTCCTCCAGTTCCCCCTCGAGCTCCAGCGCCGGCACGACGGCGTCGGGCCCGAACTCGGGCACGTGGGCCGCGCTGGCGAAGTGCGAGTCCGGCGGCAACTGGTCCATTAACACGGGCAACGGCTACTACGGCGGCCTGCAGTTCAGCGCCTCCAGCTGGGCCGGAGCCGGCGGTACGCGCTACGCGCCGCTGCCGCACCAGGCGACGCCGGCTGAGCAAATCGCGACCGCCGAGGTCCTGCGCTCCAACGGCGGCTGGGGCCACTGGCCCTCCTGCTCCTCCAAGCTCGGCCTGCGCTAAGCACCCCGCCGGCCGGCACCCGCCGGCCACGGCAACGGACCCCGCGTCGCGGATCCCCCTCAGGGATGATCCGCGAGGCGGGGTCTTTGCGTCGTCGGGGTCTCGCACCGCGCCGCGCTGGCGGGTGTAATGGAGACTCGAGAGCATCCGGCAGCGGGGAGAAACCATGAAGAAGACGGTCTGGGCGCTCGCGCTCGTGGCGGCGATGCTGATGGCCGCGGCCTATCCGGCCTCGGCGCTGCTCTTCCATGGGCGCGCGGCGAACCTGTGCGCGGCATCGCCGCCAGGGGAGGAATGGGGTGATTCATCGCAGGTGGACTTCGCGCCGAACCCGCTTCCCAACGTTCGGTGTCGAGTCGAGTTCGCGGAGGGGCGTACGCACGAATACCGCATGGGGTGGATCCCCAACTATCAGCCGAGGCCGTCAGGCGCCGGCGACGATGCACCGACGCCCACCGCTCGGGACGGAATGGGGACGCCGCCGGGGTGACGAACTAGGATGGAACCCGTGACTTCTGATGCAGCCCAGCCCGCCTCCAGTGCGCCGGCCCCGCTTCTCGGGGCGACCGAGATCCGCCGCCTGGCAGACGAACTCGACGTCCGACCGACGAAGACGCTCGGCCAGAACTTCGTGATCGACGGGAACACGATCCGCCGCATCGTCGCCGCCGCCCACATCGAGCCGGACGAGATCGTGCTCGAGGTGGGCCCCGGCCTGGGTTCCCTGACGCTCGGGCTGCTCGACGCCGCCGCGCGCGTCGTCGCGGTCGAAATCGACCCGAAGCTGGCCGCGCGGCTGCCCCGGACCATCGAGGAGTTCCGCCCCGAGAAGGCGGGCTCCCTCGACGTCGTGCTCTCCGACGCGATGCGCGTGAGGGAGCTGCCGCACCCGCCGACGGCCCTCGTCGCGAACCTGCCCTACAACGTGGCGGTTCCCGTGGTGCTGCACCTGTTCGAGCACTTCCCCTCGCTGCGGCACGGCCTCGTCATGGTGCAGGACGAGGTCGCCGACCGGCTCGCCGCGAAGCCCGGATCGAAGATCTATGGCGTGCCGAGCGTGAAGTCCACCTGGTACGCCGACATGCGCAAGGCCGGCGTCGTCGGCAAGAACGTCTTCTGGCCGGCCCCGAAGATCAACTCGGGTCTCGTCGGGTTCTCCCGCCACGAACCACCCGCGACGCCGGCCAGCCGCGAGCAGGTTTTCGCGGCCATCGACGCGGCCTTCGCCCAGCGCCGCAAGACCCTGCGCGCCGCGTTGGCCGGCTGGGCCGGCAGCGCCGCCGCCGCCGAGACCGCGCTGCGTGCCGCCCGGGTGGACCCGCAGGCCCGCGGCGAGAAGCTGAGCGTCGAGGAGTTCGCCGCCATCGCCGCCCACCACCCCGACCTCGTCGGCGACGCCGCGGAGGGACCGGGCGCATGAAGTCTTCCGTGACGGCCCGCGCCCCGGGCAAAATCAACGTCTTCTTCCGCGCCGGGCCGCCGCGGCCGGACGGCTACCACGACGTCGCCAGCCTCTACCTGGCGGTCAGCCTCTACGAGGACGTCACGGCCACGGTGCGCGACGACGACGGCGTCACCGTGCGGCTCTCCGCTGACTCGAGTGCCGTGCGCGATCCCGAGGACTTCCCGCTCGACGCCGACAACCTCGTGGTCCGAGCCGCGAAGATCCTCGCTCGGCACACCGGAGCGGGCACCGGCGTAGACCTCGAGGTGACCAAGCGCGTCCCGATCGCCGGCGGCATGGGGGGCGGCTCCGCCGATGCGGCCGCAGCGCTCGTGGCGTGCAACGCGCTGTGGGGGACCGGCCTGACCCGCGAGCAATTGTGCGCGCTCGGCTCTGAGCTCGGCGCGGACGTGCCGTTCGCGATCACCGGCGGCGCCGCCGTCGGCCTCGGCATCGGCGACGAACTCTCGCCGCTGCTGCTGCGGGACCGCAGCGACTGGGTCGTGCTGCCGGCGAGCTACGGGCTCTCGACTCCGGCCGTGTTCAAGCAGCTCGACGCCCTGCGCGCTGATGCCGACGTGCCGACGCCCACGGAGGTGGACCCCGACGTCGTGCTGGCGCTCGTCTCCGGGGACCACGAGCGCCTGCCGGGCCTCATGCACAACGACCTCGCCCCCGCCGCCGTGCACCTCGCCCCCGAACTGGGGCAGGTGATCGAGGAGGCTCTGCGCGCCGGTGCGCTCGCCGCGATCGTCTCCGGGTCCGGCCCGACGACGGCGCTGCTCGCCGCGGACGCGCACCACGCCGGACAGCTGGCGCTGCAGTTGCAGGACGAACCCGGACTCGCCGCGCACGCCGTGCACGGCCCCGTGCCGGGTGCGCAGCTCATTTAGCGCGGCGCCGTCGCAGTAGACAGAGAAGAACCAACAGCAGATCTAAGGACAGAATGGCTCACTTGCTCGGCGCGCAGGCCCTGCGCGTCTCCTTCGGAACCC
The DNA here is from genome assembly GCA_023896275.1 of Kocuria rosea subsp. polaris. GTDB lineage: Bacteria > Actinomycetota > Actinomycetes > Actinomycetales > Micrococcaceae > Zhihengliuella > Zhihengliuella polaris_A. The sequence goes on from MLDA01000032.1 coordinate 14,351, forward strand.
GCACCGTGCTCGACGGCGTCAGCCTCGGGGTGGACGACGGCGACCGGATCGGCATGGTCGGCCGCAATGGCGACGGCAAATCCACACTGATGCGCCTGCTCGCGCTCGAGCAGACCCCCGACGAGGGGCGCGTGACCCAGCGTGGCGGCCTGCGGGTCGGCTACCTGCACCAGTCGGACGTGCTCGACGGCGACCTGCCCGTCGGCGAGGCGATCGTCGGCGACGCCGCCGACCACGAGTGGGCGTCGAACCCGCGAGTACGCGAGGTCATGGGCGGGCTCGTCGAAGAGGTCGACTGGCACGCGCGGGTCTCCTCGCTCTCGGGCGGGCAGCGCCGCCGCGTCGCGCTCGCAAAACTGCTCATCGCCGAGAACGACGTCGTCATGCTCGACGAGCCCACCAACCACCTCGACGTCGAGGGCGTGGCCTGGCTCGCGCGGCACCTGAAGTCCCGCTGGCGCGCGAACCAGGGCGGACTGCTGCTCGTCACGCACGACCGCTGGTTCCTCGACGAGGTCTGCACGCGCACGTGGGAGGTGCACGACGGCGTCGTCGACCCGTTCGACGGCGGCTACGCCGCGTACACGCTGGCCCGCGTCGAGCGCGACCGCACGGCCGCCGTCGTCGAGCAGAAACGCCAGCAGCTGGCGAAGAAGGAGCTCGCGTGGCTGCGCCGCGGCGCCCCGGCGCGTACCGCGAAGCCGAAGTTCCGGATCGACGCCGCGAACGCGCTCATCAACGACGTGCCCGAGCCGCGCGACACCGTGGCGCTGGCGAAGATGGCGACCGCGCGCCTGGGCAAGGACGTGATCGACCTCGAGGACGTGACCCTGTCCTTCGGCTCCGCGGCGCCGCTCTTCGACAACGTCACCCTCCGCCTGGCGCCGGGTGAGCGCGTCGGCATCGTCGGCGTGAACGGCGCGGGCAAGTCCACCCTGCTGCGCCTGCTCGACGGGCAGATCGAGCCGACGGGCGGGAAGATCAAGCGCGGCAAGACTGTGCGCACGGCCGTGCTGACGCAGGAGGTCACCGAGCTCGAGCCGCTCGCCGAGAAGCGCGTGATCGAGGTGATCAACGAGGAGAAGACCCGGTTCGAGGTCGGTGGCAAGGAGATCTCGGCGGGGCAGCTCGTCGAGCAGCTCGGGTTCACCCAGCAGAAGCAGTGGACCAAGATCAAGGAGCTCTCCGGCGGCGAACGGCGGCGCCTGCAGCTGCTGCGGCTGCTCATCGGCGAGCCGAACGTGCTCATGCTCGACGAGCCGACCAACGACCTCGACACCGACACGCTCGCCGCGGTCGAGGACCTGCTCGACGGCTGGCCGGGCACGCTCGTGGTCGTCAGCCACGACCGCTACCTGCTCGAGCGGGCGACCGATCACCAACTGGCGCTGCTCGGCGACGGCCAGATCCGTTTCCTGCCCGGCGGCGTGGAACAGTACCTCGAGCTGCGCGAGGCCGGCGACACCGCCGCCCAGCGTGCGGCCTCGGGCACGAACTCGCCCGCCGCGGGGGAACAGGCCGGGGCGGCGCCGTCGTCCGGCTATAGCGAGGCGGAGAAGCGCGAGGCGCGCAAGAGCGCGAACCGGCTCGAGAAACAGATGGCCAAGCTGGACGCGAAGGCCGCGGACCTGGAGCAGAAGATGGCCGCGGCCTCCGCGGCGATGCGGTTCGACGAGCTGACCGCACTCACCTCCGAGCTCGGCGGCGTGAGAGAGGCCCACGACGAGCTCGAGACCGACTGGCTCGAGGCCGCGGAGATCGCCGAGGGCTGATCTCCGCGGCCGGCGGGATCAGCGGGCCAACCGCACGACGGCGGTTCCGCCGGCACACAGCCGCAGGGTCCCGCCCGTCGCCTCACCCGTGAGCAGGTCGACGCCGTCGACGGGGACCTCGGCGGCCGCGTCGGCGTGGTTGACGAGCGTGAGGTAGTCGCCCGCCTCCCCGCAGCGGGTGACCGCTTCGACGCCCTCGGGCAGCCCGGCGGGGGTGAGGCCGGCGTCCGCGTAGACGTCGCCCATGAGCGTCGCCAGGGCCGCCGCGTCGAGGCGGGTCGAGACGTACCAGCCGGTGCCGCGGCCGTGCGCGTTGCGGGTGATCGCCGGCTTGCCGGCCCCGGGGCCTTCGACGTACGTCCCGCGCACGTCGGCGCTCGTGATCCGGAGGTCGTCAGCCCACTCGTCCGCGCCGAGCCGGTGGGAGCTGCCGTCGCCGGCGGCGTAGTCGACCGCGGAGCACGCCCCGGTGCGCAGCGGCAGGAACTCCTCGACGTCGCAGCCGAGCACTTCGCGCAGCGGGGCCATGAACCCGCCGGCGTGCACGGCGTCGTGCTCGTCCACGATGCCCGAGAAGTAGGAGACGACGAGCGTGCCGCCCCCGGCGACGTACCGCGTGAGGTTCGCGGCGTCGTCGTCCCGGAGCAGGTACTGCGACGCCGCGATGACGAGCCGGTAGCCGGAGAGGTCGGCGCCGGGCAGGGCGAAGTCCACCGTGATCCCGTCGCGCCAGAGGCGCTCGTAGAAGGCGCGGATGCGCTCCCGCGGGTCGAGGCCCTCGACGGGACGCCATTCGAGTGACTGCGCCCAGAACGATTCGAAGTCCCAGAGGATCGCGACGTCGGCTCGCACGCGGGACCCCTGGGCCTCGGCCAGGCGGCCCAGCGCGTCCCCCAGTTGCACGACCTCCCGCCAGACGCGCGAGTCGGTTCCGGCGTGCGGGAGCATCGTCGAGTGGAACTTCTCCGCGCCGGAGCGGGAGGCCCGCCACTGGAAGAACATGATGGCGTCGGCTCCGCGGCCGAAGTGGGCGAGCGAGTTCCGGGCCATCTCGCCCGGGCGCTTGGCGATGTTGCGCGGCTGCCAGTTCACGGCTGACGTCGAGTGCTCCATGAGCATCCACGGCCGGCCCCCAGCGACGGAGCGGGAGAGGTCCGCGGCGATGGCCAGCCCGATGTGCGCTTCGGGGTCCGCGGCCGTGAGGTAGTGGTCGTCGGAGACGACGTCGACCTCCTTCGCCCACGCCCACAGGTCGGTCGTGAACTCCTGATTGGCCATGAAGTTCGTCGTGACGGGCTTGTCCGAGTACGCCCGGATGGCGTCGCGCTCGGCGATGAAGCACGCCCGCAGCTGGTGGTCGCTGAAACGCTTGAAGTCCAGGCGCTGGGCCGGGTTCACCGTGGTCGGTGCGGCGGCGGGGGCGCCCACGTGTTCCCAGTCGCCGTAGTGCTGGCCCCAGAAGGCCGTGCCCCAGGCTGCGTTGAGTGCCTCCAGGCTGCCGTAGCGTGCGCGCAGCCAGCCGCGGAAGGCGGCCACCGCGTGGGGGGAGTAGTCCTCGGCGACCGGGACGCCGTATTCGTTGTGCACGTGCCACATCAGCACGGCCGGGTGGTTCGCGTAGCGCTCGGCGAGTGCGGAGGCGATCCGGACGACGGCGTCGCGATACGCGGGCGCCGAGTGCGAGACCATGCCGCGCGAGCCGAAGCCGAGGACCCGGCCATCGCGGTCGACGACGCGCGCGTCGGGGTGCGCGGCGAAGAACCACGCCGGAGGGGAGGCCGTGGGGGTAGCGAGGTCGACGGCGATGCCGTTCTCGTGTAGCAGACCGATCACGTCGTCCAGCCACTCGAAGTCGAAGACACCCTCCTCGGTTTCGAGCAGCGCCCAGGAGAAGATGCCGATGCTGACGAGGTTGACCCCGGCCTCCCGCATGAGCCGCACGTCCTCGTGCCATGTCTGACGGGGCCACTGCTCGGGGTTGTAGTCGCCGCCGTAGGCGACGTGCTCTAAATCGGGCCAAGGCGATCGATCGTTCATGAGGGTGCTCCTTCGTGCGTGGCAGATGGGCAAGGGGCCGGCGCGATCGGTGCCGCCTGTGACCGGTCACAGGCTAGCGCAGGGTGGCTGGTAATGTACATCCCCATGGAACCTTCGAGCCGAACGGCCCGGCCGACGATCAGGGACGTCGCCGCCGCGGCGGGGGTCTCCCGGGGGACCGTCTCGCGGGTCATCAACGGAGGCCACTGGGTCTCACCCGAGGCGCGCCGGCTCGTGGACGAGGCGATTGCGGAGACCGGCTATACCGTGAACCGGCACGCTCGCAGCCTCGCGACCGGCCGGGCGAACTCCCTCGCCTTCCTCGTCACCGAGCCCCAGCACCTCCTCTTCGAAGACCCGACTTACTCGCTCCTGCTGCGGGGCGCCACGCAGGCGCTCGCCGAGCGCGGAATGACGCTCGTGCTGCTCATGGCCGGCACCGAGCGCGAGCGCAGCACGACGCTGGAGTACTTGCGCGCCGGTCACGTCGACGGCGTCCTGCTGATCTCCTCCCACACCTCCGACCTCTACATCGGCGAACTCGCGGAGGCTGGCGTCCCCACTGTCTGCAGCGGCTTTCCTGCTGGCCCCGCCGCAGGAGCTCCGGCCGTCTCCATCGACGAGGACGCCGCGACGCGCACCATGGTGCGACACCTGTACGGGCGCGGCCGGCAGCGTATCGCGCACCTGGCCGGTCCCGCGGACACCCCGGGCGGGCGGCTTCGGCGTGAAGCCTTCCAAGACGAAATGGGGGACCGGTTCGACGCCCGGCTCGTCGCAGCGGGGGACTTTGGACGTGCCTCGGGTGCTGCGGCCATGGAGCGGCTGCTGGCCGCAGGTGCGGGATTCGACGCGGTCTTCGCGGCTTCGGACGCCATGGCGGCGGGGGCGGTGTCCGTCCTGCGGCGCGAGGGTCTTCGCGTCCCGGAGGACGTCGCGGTTGCCGGCTTCGACGATTCCGGACTGGCAGAAGCACACGACCCTCCCTTGACGACCATCCGCCAGCCCTGGGAAGACATCAGCCGGGAGATGGTCGAGTTGCTGCTCGAGGCGGTTAACGGAGCCCCGGCCCGGCAGATCATGCTGTCGACCACTTTGGTGCAGCGCGCGAGCACCTGAGGACAAAACACCGACTCCCGGCCGCCCGGCTGCGACGGACAACGTTGGAACTTCCAATACACTGGGTTCCAGTCACCGTTGGGGGAGAGCAGATGGTCAAGGCGCCTGAGCGCAGTGTGAGACGTGCCGCACTGATTTACACGGCTGATCACGTCCAGTTCGATGGTCAGACGTACCCGTCGAACGGCGAAGGAAACTTCGGCATCGTCGCCCCGCGGCAACGTGCTTGGGGTGCGACGGCGGACCGGATGGAGATCGGGGCCAGCGTCGTGCAGCGGATCAGTGTCCGCGCCGGGCAGGGGACACTGGTGCCAGGCACGCGCCAGGCGGACCTCCTGACCTTGGGCCTCGTCGAGGAAGGGTCGATGGAACTGGCCAGGGAGGGTGGAACTTCGTTCACCGCCTCCGCGGGTGATGTCTTCCTCTACCGGACCACCGAGCGTTACGACGTGGTCTGGAACGAGGACGTCGTGCTGCTGACCGCCGGAGTCCCCCTCGACGTCATCGACGAGTTCGGCATGGACCACAGTGTCGTCGACGGCCCTGTGGGGGCGGAAACCGGCCTGCTCGAGCCGACGCTGCGATTCCTCGGCGCGGCTGCGGACATGGACGAGGGCGTGACCGCGCTCGATGCCTATTTCGTCGAGAAGCTGATTCAGGAGATGTTCGGCGCCTTGTTGCTCACGAGCCGTGGTTTGCGCGACGTCGTCGAACGGGACGCCCCGGGACTGTACGACCGTGCCGTCGCGCTGATCACCGCACGTCGCGCCGAGCGTGACCTCACGCCGGAACGCATCGCCAGCGAAATGAACGTGTCCTTGCGGCACCTGCAGCGCGAATTTTCTCGGCATTCGACGTCGGTAGCCGCCACGCTGCGCAGGCTGCGCGTCGAACAGGCCATCCACCTGCTCACCGACGCCCGCTACGACGTGCTGTCCGTCCCGGACATCGCCTTTCACTCGGGTTTCGCATCGCCGCAGCTTCTTCGCCGTGCGCTCGCCGCGCACGGCTGGGGGTCGCCGCTCGAGATTCGTTCCAAGCATCGCCAGCAGACGAGCCCCGCGACGTAAGAAACACTTTGCGCCATTAAGTGCGCGTTCCGCGCCAACTGACCCCTATCCCACTAGGGCAGATACGTGGCATGGGTTTACCTGTACGAGGTGGCATCTTGAGTTTTCCTTGAGACTTGCTCATGCGAGGCCTCATCGCGAGACATGCCGCCGCCATTCGTACACGTTTCAAGGGGAGGGTTTTGATGGAAGAGAACAACAAAGCACAGGGCATCGGTCGGCGCGGGATCGTCAAGGGCGCGGCATGGTCTGTTCCGGTGATCGCCGCGGCGGTTTCGGCGCCGATGGCCGCAGCCTCGGTCGTCGAGGCCTGGGACGTCCGCGTTCAGGCCAACCCGGGCATTCTGAACCTGATTGCTCAGGGGTTCAACATCTTCAATGATGGGACCACCGAGGTGCCGGCCGGCACCCAGTTCCAGCTGACGACGACCGGTGTCTCGCTGGACCTGCTGGGCTCGGATGGCCTGCTCGGGATCCTGGACGGCACGGTGTTCGGCATCGTCGAGATCGGCGATCAGAACAATGCGACGATCCAGCTCAACGAGCCGATCGTCGCCGGCGGCAGCGCCGGCATCAGCTTCGGCCTGCTGAGCGTCAACGTTCTCGCTTCGTTCACGCTGACGCTGCTCTCGCCTGAGCCGGAAGGCGCCGTTGCGTCGAACAACACCGACTCCTTCAGCTGCACGCTGATTCTCTGCTCGTAGGGGTTGTCGTGGTGCGCGCGGCGCATCCGTGTGAAGGCCGGCGCTCCGTGCGCTGGCCTTCACGCCATTAACGAGGAAGGATTCATACAATGAGCGTCCCAGCAGCGGCTCACGTCGCGCCCCCGAAAGCCACAGCCGGCCGGATCCCCGCGCTCGACCTCGCGCGCGGCATCGCGATCCTCGGCATGTTCTTCGCCCATGCAGCCCCGGTAGCGGCTGAGAGTTCGCTGCCTCTCAAAGCTCTCTCCGCGGGCGCCCAGGTGACTGCGCCCCTGTTCGTCATGCTCGCCGGGGTCTCCATCGGCCTGATGTCTGGAGGGGCAACTCCCGTTTCCCGTGGGCGGCGGGCAGTCACCACCGCCCAGTTGGCCCGCCGCGCGGGAGCGCTCATTGTGATTGGTCTTGTGCTCTGGCAGCTGAACTCGCGCATAGCGATCGTCATCGACTACATCGGCATCACGACGTTACTGGTCCTGCTCGTGCTCTTCCTCCCACGTCTCTGGCTGGCCGTGGTGGCGGCGGCTGCCGTCGTCTCCTCACCGATTCTGCACGAGTGGTCCCTGACAAGCGGCCTCGCGGCTGAGGCGGCGGCTAACCCGGTGACCGCGAAAATCGCCTCGTGGCTGTTCGTGGGCCCGAGTTACTGGGCGCCGATGTTCCTGTTCTTCGCGCTGAGCGGCCTGATCCTCGCGCGATCCGATGTCCGCCGCCCGGCCACCGCGCGATGGTGCATGCTCAGCGGGCCGGGCCTTGTGGTGCTGGGCGCCGCCTGCGCCGTCTTGACCTCCGAATCGGCGCATCCTGGTTCCAACTCGATGTCCGGCAATCTCGTCGCGATCGGTTGCGCAACTTCCCTCATCGGGTTCCTCTTGTGGATCTATCAGCGCCAGGAGGGTGGATACCTGCCTCGAGTCCTAGGGCCCGTCGAGGCCGCCGGGCGCATGCCGCTGACGATCTACACGCTGCAGGTCATCCTCTTTGCCGGGTTCGGGCCCCTTTTCGATGTGACCAATTCCTGGCCGTTCCTCTTCGGCATCACCGTTGTGAGCCTGGTCGGCGCTTGGGCGTGGATGCGCTTCGTTGCTTCTCAGGGGCCGCTTGAGCGTCTGGTGTCCTGGGTGTCGGGGCGACCGAACCCGCCGAGACCGCCGGCGCGTTCGCGCACGCAACGTGTGGGCTCCTGATCGGCAGTTCCGACGTGATCGGCTGTGATCGGCATCATATGCGACACGAATGGGGCATTTCGTGCCTACTATCGAGTAGCCGGATGCTCAGGTTGTTTTCAGTCTTCTAATAGGGAGAGGCGGGAACAAACCCGCAGACTCTAATCGAGGGGGACAGCGTGCACCAGCACAATGCAAAGAATGATGGGATCGATCGGCGCACAGTCGCCAAGGGGGCGGCCTGGAGCCTTCCCGTGCTCGCCGCGGCAGTAGCGGCACCACATGCCTCGGCATCCGTCGAGCCGCCGGTTTGCCCGGAGTGCTTCACCGCGGGCATCGGCGGAGCTTTCACCGCGCAGGCTGTTGTGCTGAACAACTCCGGCGTCTTGACCATCACGTCGGCGCTCAACGTCAGCACGGAGACCTGTGCTGATCTGAGCCTCTTCCAGCCGGCGTACACGGCGATCATGACGAGCGCCACGCTCACCATGACCGACGGATCGGTGCACACCTCAACGGTGGGCCTCGGTACGGGCGTCGGCTCGTTCGGCGCGGTCAGCGCGTTCAACTACAACGGCGTCTTCACCGGAATCAATTACCCGAACGATGCCATCCCGCCGTACGGCCCCACGGCGCCGGCACGCCTGTGCGTCGACTTCACGATGGTCGTCGTGGGTCTTCCGAGCCTCATCGAGATCCAGTGCCCCGTGACGATCTGCTGGAATGTGACCGGCATGCTCTCGACGGGCACGGTCATCCTTGGTGCTGGCACGGTCAACCACACCGGCGTCATGGCCGCCGGCTAAACGGCTTCACGCTCGAGTCGGGGCGCTCCTCGGCCAGACCTGATCCAGGTCGGCCAGGAGCGCCCCGATTTTTTCTGCTCCGACGACGGGCTCGATGGCGAACTTGGCGTCGTGTCCGATCAGGATGGCCGCCGGATACTGCTCCAGTCCGATGAGGCGGGTATTGGTTCGCGCGCTGTCCAGCAGCACGTCGCGCGTCTCGAGCGCGGGCGGGACGGTGCGTGCAATCTCGTTCTCGTTGACGACGAAATGCACGGGCCGCGCGGCAGGGTCAGCTGCGCGCCACGCGAGCGCAGAGTCCATAGCCAGCTGACTTTCCCCGTGCGAAGCCTGGACGAAGACGAGAAGGACAGCGCCGGACCGTGCTCTCCGGGCGAGCGGAAACAGGGAACCGTCCAAGGTCCGGAGCCCGAGTTCGCCCGCGTGGCGGACGACGTCGACTTTGTTCCCGGCGCTTTCGTAGGCATCGCTCGTGGTGGCGCGTACGCCGAACCACGTGATCGCGGCGAGTGCGACGACGGCGAGGGCGGACAACCAGCCGTGGTTCCAGGGGAGCGCCCCGCTGCCGGTGAGCGAAGTGACCAACGCGAGTGTCGAACCGGCGGTGAGGGCCTGATTGCGGCGAATGGTGTGGACCGACATCTTCGAGACGTTTTTGCCGAAGCAGTTGCAGCTGGCTTGTTCCTTGCGCGCGACCGCTGCGGCAACCATCCACCAGAAGCAGGCGAAGACCGCCGTGCTGATGACAAGGGCAGCCGTGAACCACCATCCCGGGGCAAGCAGGAGGGTCAGCGCCAGGAGGGTCTCGCCCAGAGGCAACGCGATCGCGAGCCACCGGCGCCGTAATCCGGGAGGCAGTCGGAAGGCCTCGAACGATTCCAGGGTCGCTTGGGGGGTTCGAAGCTTTGCTTGAGCCGCGAAAAGCAGGACTGCTGCCAGGAGTGCCGCAGTGCCGGCAGATATGGCAGCGAGTGCTATGGAGTTCATATCGTCGATAATACGGGCACGGAAGGAGCGTTGGCCTCCGGGTCTCGCGTATATGGCAGAATGGATGATCGTGTTCCGTGGTAGTACCGCGGATGCGGTCCGCCTTGGTGTAACGGCAGCACGCCGGCCTTTGGAGCCGTGCAGTCTAGGTTCGAATCCTAGGGGCGGAACACAGTGCGCGGATGAACAACCGATAGACTGAGCCGGCCCGGTCGCTGAGACCAGGCCTACGCAGTCGACCGCAGGGAGTAGAACTTGAGCGTGGAAGCCAACGCACCGGCCGCCGTCATTGTCCTAGCAGCAGGGGCCGGTACCCGGATGAAGTCCGCCAAGCCGAAGATCCTGCACGAAATCGGCGGCAAGTCCATGGTCGGCCACGCCATCGCAGCAGCCCGCAGCATCGCTCCAGAACGCCTCGTCGCCGTCGTCCGTCACGAGCGCGACCGCGTCGTCGAGCACCTCCTGCGCATCGAGCCGGACCTGACGATCGCGGACCAGGACGACGTCCCCGGCACGGGCCGCGCCGTCCAGCAGGGACTTGACGCCCTGCCCGAAGACCTCGAGGGCACCGTCGTCGTCACCTACGGCGACGTCCCCCTCCTCACCGGTGAACTGCTCGGCGAGCTCGTCGCCGCGCACCAGGCCGACGCCAACGCCGTCACGGTCCTTACCGCCCGCCTCGAGGACCCCACCGGGTACGGCCGCATCATCCGCGACGACGACGGCTCCGTCGCCGGGATCGTCGAGCACAAGGACGCAAGCGACGTGCAGCGCGGAATCGACGAGGTGAACTCCGGCATCTACGCGTTCGACGCCGCCGTTCTGCGCTCGGCCCTCGGACAAGTCACGGTCGACAACGCTCAGGGCGAGATGTACCTCACCGACGTTCTCTCCATCGCCCGTGCCGGCGGCGGCCGCGTCGCCGCCGTCGTCACCGACGACGCCTGGCAGGTCGAAGGCGCCAACGACCGCGTTCAGCTCGCGGCCCTTGGCAAGGAGATGAACCGCCGCGTGTGCGTGGCGTGGATGCGCTCCGGTGTGACCATCGTCGACCCCGAGAGCACCTGGATCGACGTCGACGTGGCCCTGAGCTCCGACGTCACCCTCAAACCTGGCACCCAGCTCCACGGTTCGACGGCGGTCGGCACCGACGCCGTCATCGGTCCCGACACGACCCTCACCAACGTTCAGGTCGGCCGCGGCGCGAGCGTCAAGCGCTCGGACGTCACCGACTCGACGATCGGTGCGGGCGCCAGCGTCGGCCCGTTCGCCTACGTGCGTCCCAAGACCGAGCTCGGCGAGGCCGGCAAGATCGGCGCGTTCTACGAGACGAAGAACGCCAAGATCGGCAAGGGCTCCAAGCTCAGCCACCTGGGCTACTCCGGCGACTCCATCATCGGGGAGTACAGCAACATCGGCTGCGGCAACATCACGGCGAACTACGACGGCGAGAAGAAGCACCAGACGGTCATCGGCTCGCACGTGCGCACCGCGTCGAACACCGTCTTCGTCGCCCCCGTGACCGTTGGCGACGGCGCATACACCGGTGCCGGGGCTGTCGTCCGCAAGAACGTCCCGGCCGGCGCCTTAGCACTCTCCATCGCACCACAGCGCAATTCCGAAGGCTGGACGCCGCTCAAGCGCCCGGGCACAGACTCCGCCGCAGCAGCGACGGCCGCCCTCGGCGCCACGGATGCGGTCGGCTCCTAAATCCCCTCTCAAGCATCCACCACTTACCCCAGGAAGAGGACCCATGACGGAACTGCGCCGCCCCGATGACAAGAAGATGGTCGTGGCTTCAGGCCGAGCCCACCCCGAGCTCGCTGAGGAGGTTGCGAAGGAACTGGGCATCGACCTCCTCCCGATGAGCGCGTACGACTTCGCCAACGGCGAGATCTACGTGCGCTCCGGGGAATCGGTCCGCGGCAAGGACGTGTTCCTGCTCCAGTCGCACCCCGCGCCGCTGAACAACTGGCTCGTGGAGCAGCTCATCATGATCGACTCGATGAAGCGCGCCTCGGCCCGCCGCATCACGGTCGTCTCCCCGTTCTACCCCTACGCCCGCCAGGACAAGAAGGGCCGCGGCCGCGAGCCGATCTCGGCCCGTTTGATCGCCGACATGTACAAGACGGCCGGCGCGGACCGCGTCATCAGCGTGGACCTGCACACCGCGCAGATCCAGGGCTTCTTCGACGGGCCCGTCGACCACCTGGTCGCGATCCCGCTGCTGGCCGACTACATCCGCGGCCGCGTCGGTTCCGACAATGTCACTGTCGTCTCGCCCGACACCGGCCGCGTGCGCGTCGCTGAGCAGTGGGCGGACCGCCTCGGCGGTGTCCCGCTGGCGTTCGTGCACAAGTCCCGCGACCTCACCGTCCCGAACCAGGCCGTGTCCAAGACCGTCGTCGGCGACATCAAGGACCGCACCTGCGTCCTGATCGACGACATGATCGACACCGGCGGAACCATCTCCGGCGCCGTCCGCGTTCTCAAGGACGCCGGCGCGAAGGACGTCATCATCGCGGCCACGCACGCCGTGTTCTCGGATCCGGCGGCCCAGCGACTGTCGGAGTCCGGGGCGCGCGAGGTCGTCGTGACCAACACGCTGCCGATCCCGTCGGCCAAGCGATTCAACAAGCTGACCGTCCTCTCGATCGCCCCGCTGCTGGCCCGGGCGATCAAGGAGGTCTTCGAGGACGGTTCCATCACGAGTCTCTTCGACGGCGCGAACTAGGCGCTATACCGCCGCTTCGCCCCGGGGCGCCACCAGTCCGGTGGCGCCCTCAGCGTGTTAACGGACGCCCGCGTGCCGATATGCTGGTGAGGTGGTCACACTCCTCACCGTCTGCACCGGCAACATCTGCCGCTCCCCGTTCGCGCACCTCTGGCTCGGCAACCGCCTCGACGAGATCGCCCCCGGGGCGTTCACCGTGGCGAGCGCCGGAACGATGGGCCTGAGCGGCCGGCCCATGGATGAACGCAGCGCCGCGCGCCTCGCCGCCACCGGCGTGCATGAGGGCGCATACGCGGCGGAGGCCTTTGCTGCGCGCCGACTCGGCGATGCTGACGTGGCCGGCGCCGACGTCGTGCTGGCGCTCTCCCGGGAACATCGCGACGCGGTCATCCAGATGAGCCCGCGCATGCTCAAGCGCGCCTACACCGTGCGCGAATTCGCTCGCGTCCTCACCCGCGTGTACCGCGAGGCCGGCGACGCGATCCCCGGCGGGGCCGCCCCCGAGCAGGTTGCCGCGCGCTGGAAGGCGCTCATCAAGTACGCGACGCTCTATCGCTCGGGCGTGAGCGCCCCGGGCGACGAGGACGACGTCGTCGACCCCTACCGCCGCGAGGACGCCGTCTACGACGAGATGGTCGAGCAGCTGCTGCCAGCCCTCCAGACCATCATCGAGCTCGAACGGGCCGCGAGCGCCCGCTCCTAACTCCGACCAACGACAAGGCGGCCAGTCGAGGAATCGACTGGCCGCCTTCGCGCCTGCTGGACCGCGCGCCTAGCGGGCACCCTCGTGCGGGCGGCGGGCGTGCCGGACCGGCTGGCCCGCGCCGATGGCCTGCGCGAACTCGTCGTCTGCGACGGGCACGTTCGGGGCCGGGGCCGGGGCCGGGGTC
>MLDA01000033.1 GCA_023896275.1 Kocuria rosea subsp. polaris
CCACCGCCGCCGAATCCGAGGTGCTGCGGGCGTTCGTCCGCTGGGACGCGCCCGGATTCGCCGAGCGAGAGTTGGTCGAGCGGCGCGAGCTGGGCCTACCGCCCGCAGTGCGCAGCGCCGTCGTCACAGGTCCGTCCGCGGCCGCCGATGCCTTCGTCGCCGCCCTTGCGCTGCCCGCGGACGTGCGCCGGATCGGGCCGGTAATTCTCGAGGAGGATGACGCGGTGAAGCACCGGTGGCTGCTCTTCTTTCGGCACGCCGACGGGGCGGCCGTCACGGGGCGGCTGCGCGAGGCCAAGGCAGTGTCTTCCGCGAACCGCGAGCCCATCGTGAACGTCCGCGTCGACGGAGACACCCAGCTCTAACGTGCCGCGAACTCCGAGACCAGGGCGGCGGCGGAGCCGGCGGCCTCGTAGTGCACCAGGTGGCCGACGTCGTCGAGCATCGCCAGGCGGGCGTTCGGGAAGAGATGCGTGAGGTGCTGCTGGGACGCGGGACTGCCGAGTTCGTCCTCGACGCCGGCGATCAGCAGGGTCGGCAGCGGAATCGCTGCCGCGTAGTCGCGAACGGTACTGGTGATGGACGCCTCGAACGCTTGGAGGAGTGCGCGGCGGCTGCCGAAGCCGCCGAAGTAGAGGCGGTGCTGCCGGCGCACGTACTCGCGCGTGGCCCGGTCCCGCGATTTGGTCATGGTCAGACTCATGATGTCGGTGACGAGCCGCCAGCGCAGCAATGCCTCCCCTGGCCGGGTGGGCAGGGCGGCCCCAACCAGGTAGAAGAGGTGCGCGAGCCGGGAGAGCAGGGCCTCGGAGCCTTCGAGCGCCGGCTCGCTGATCGGGTTGATCATGATCACGCGCGACCACCGCTCGGGGTGGGCCGCCGCGTGCGCCGCGGCCACGATGGAGCCGAATGAGTGGCCGAGCAGCCTCGCGTCGGCCGGGACTTCCAGCTGCACGAGCAGTTCCTGCAAGGCCGCGGAGTAGCCGCCGATGTCGTGGCGGTGGCCGGAGGACTCGGGTAGGTCGCTCGATGCGCCGAAACCCGGCAGGTCCGGCACGACGACGGTGAACTGTTCCAGCCCGTCGATGACTCGGGCGAGGCCGTGATGGTCCCCCCGGAATCCGTGCACGGCCACGATCACCGGTGGCGTCTGGCCCGCCATGGGCTGGCCCGGGTACGTCCAGCAGCGGACCGTCGCCCCATGGACCGCATGAGTGCTGATGAGGGCGCGTCGGGTGGTCATGGGAACAATCTACCGCTGCGCTGCGCGGCGCTCGTGGTGCCGGACGAGGTGCCTCGCCGCGCCTTCGTCGACGACGAGGTCGGTGATGTAGCCGGCGTTGAGCGCCGCAGCCAGCGCCGGGACCTTGGACTGTCCGGCCACGGCGCAGAGACGGCGCGGGACCGACTTCAGTTGCTCCAACGTCGGCCCGGTCGACCGCGCGTTGAGCTCGATGCCCTCTGTATCGCCGTCCGACCGGAAGAAGACGGTGGCGATGTCGCCGACGACCCCCTGCTGGCGCAGCCCCCTGATGTCTCTTGGGGTGAGGTAGCCGCCGCGGTAGACGTGGCTGGGCACTTCGGCCCCGATCGTGCCCAGACCGAAAACGGCCAGCCCCATGTGCGCGTGCAGGTCCAGGATGCGGCGGACAGACCGCTCCTGCCACATCAGGGCCCTCGTCTCGGCGCGGTCGAAGAACGTCGGTACGGGGAATTGCTCGACCCGCGCGGTGAACGCGGTGCCGAAGCGGTGCAGGATCTCTGAGGCGTAGCCGATGCCGGAGGACTGGGTGTTTCCCGACCCGTTGAGCTGGACGACGACGGAGTCGTGGGTGGGCTTGCGCTTGAGGTGGCGGCTGATCGCGCTCATCGTCGAACCCCAGGCGACGCCGATCGTCATCTCCGAGTCGACGAGGCTGCCGACGAGCAGAGCGGCTTGGGCCGCGACGCGGTCGAGCACTTGCGCCTCGCTCAACCCGCCGTCGGTGGGGACCACGTGCACCCGCACTCCGAAGAGCCGCGCAACGGCGGCCGCCGTTTCCGGCGCCTGCCGCTCGTTCTCGGTGATGGTGATGGTCACCATCCCGGCATCGCGCGCGTAGGTCAGCAGCCGAGAGACCGTTGATCGGGACGTGCCGAGGTCGCGGGCGATCGAGTCCATGGTCAGATGTTGCACGTAGTAGAGCTGGGACGCCCGCAGGGCCTGGGCGTCGCGCCGCATGGCAGCCTCGCTGCGGTGACCCGCCTCACGTTTTCTCACCCCGGGCTCCCTTCCTACCTGAGAGTAGGTCTCTCAGCGCCCAATATTTGCACGTTTGTGCATCTAGATTGACCGATCGTGCGACGGATTTCAAGACTGGTGGTGTGGCCCCGCAGTTGAGGTCACACCACCACGTATTCGAGGAGTCGTCACCACCGTGCAGACAGAACAGAGCCGCCAGATCGTCCGCCAGCTTCAGGAGCGCCCCGAGGCCCGCGTGCTGGTCGTCGGTGGCGGAATCAATGGCGTTGCAACGTTCCGCGATCTGGCGCTCCAGGGCGTCGACGTCACGCTGGTCGAGCGCGGCGACTACTGTCAGGGCGCCTCGGGCGCGTCCAGCCACATGATCCACGGCGGCATCCGCTACCTGGAGAACGGCGAATTCCGGCTCGTGCACGAGTCCGTCCAAGAGCGCAACGGCCTGCTCGCCGTCGCCGCCCACCACGTTAAGCCGCTGCGCACGACGATCCCGATCTTCTCGACCTTCTCCGGGATCCTCTCGGCCCCGATGCGCTTCCTGACCCACCGCTCCGGTAAACCGACCGAGCGCGGCGCCGTCCTGATCAAGCTCGGACTGGTGATGTACGACGCGTTCGCCGGCGTGAAGCGCAACACCCCGTGGCACACGTTCGTCGGCCGCAAGGCGAGCCTCGAGCAGCTGCCGGCCATGCGCGACGACGTGAAGTACACCGCGACCTACTTCGACGCCTCCGTGCACAATCCCGAGCGCCTCACCCTTGACGTCCTGCGCGACGGACTCGCCGCGAATCCGCAGGCGCGGGCCGCGAACTACGTCTCGCTCGTCGGGAACGACGGCGGGAAGGCCACCCTGCGTGACGAGCTCACCGGCGAGACCTTCGAGTTCGCCGCCGACGTCGTCGTCAACGCGACCGGCGCGTGGACCGACCTGACCAACCAGGACATGGGGGCTCCGACGACCTACATGGGCGGCACGAAGGGCTCGCACATCGTCCTGGATCACCCCGAGCTGCACGCCGCGTGCGCCGGGCGCGAGATCTTCTTCGAGCACACCGACGGCCGCATCGTGCTGATCTACCCGCTGGGGGACCGCGTCCTCGTCGGCACGACCGACGTCGACGCCGACATGAGCCAGGACGCTGTCTGCACGGAGGAAGAGGTGGACTACTTCTTCGACCTCGTCGGGCACGTGTTCCCGGGGATCGCCGTCGATCGCTCGCAGATCGTCTACCGCTTCTCCGGGGTCCGCCCGCTGCCGCGTCACGACGACACCGCGCCGGGCTTCGTCTCCCGCGACTACCGCATCGAGCGCCGCGAAGGTGGGAACGTCGTGTTTTCGCTCGTCGGCGGCAAATGGACCACGTTCCGCGCCGTCGCCGAGGACCTGACGAACCAGGTCCTCGAGCAGATCGGCCTGACCCGCTCGGTGGAGACCGCCGGCCTCGCCATCGGCGGCGGCCGCAACTTCCCGACGACGGAGGCCGGGCGTCGCGCGTGGGTCTCTGCGCGCACCGGTTCCGCCGGTGCTGAGCGTCTGGACGTCCTCCTCGAGCGCTACGGCACCCGCGCGGACGAGGTGCTGCCGTACCTCGGCGGTCCCGACGACGCGCCACTGGCGGGCCTGGGCAATCCGAACGAGCTGACCACAGGCGAACTGACCTACATGGTCGAGCGCGAGCAGATCGGTCACATCATCGACGTGCTCGTTCGCCGCACCGCACTGGCCTTCCGGGGCCTCGTCACCCATGAACTCGTCGTACAGCTGGGGGACGAGCTCGCAGCTCGCCTCGGCTGGGACGCCGACCGCCGAGCAGCAGAGATCCGCGGCTGCGAGTCGGTTCTGCACGACCTTCACCAGGTCGAACTCGTCTAGGCACCCGCCTGGATGACATTCATCACCGAACCGAAAATGACTGACAAAGGAGTCACCTTATGACCGCCCATATATTCCTCGCCGAGATGCTCGGCACGATGACGCTGCTGGCACTCGGCTGCGGCGTCGTCGCCAACGTGGTCCTGGCCAAGACCAAGGGCAATAACGGGGGCTGGCTGCTCATCAACTTCGGCTGGGGCCTGGGCGTCTTCTCGGGTGTGTTCGTCGCCGCGATCTCGGGTGCCCACCTGAACCCTGCCGTCACCGTTGGCCTGCTGTCCAACCCCAGCATCACGGAGTTCGCCGACGGCGTCCCGGCCAGCTTCGCCAATGCACTGCTGTACTTCGCAGCGCAGATGATCGGTGCCTTCCTCGGCGCGGTGATCGCCTGGCTGACCTACAAGAACCACTTTGACACTGCGGAGACCGAGCCGGCGCTGAAACTGGCTGTGTTCTCCACCGGCCCGGAGATCCGCAACAAGCCGTGGAACGTCGTCACCGAGGTGATCGGCACGTTCTTCCTCGTCTTCGTTCTCGGGGCCTTCGGCGGGACGCCGAACGGCCTCGGCCCGCTGGCCGCCGGCCTGCTCGTCGTCGCGATCGGTGCTTCCCTCGGCGGACCGACCGGGTACGCGATCAACCCAGCCCGCGACCTCGGCCCGCGCATCGCCCACGCGCTCTTGCCCATCAAGGGCAAGGGTGGTAGCGATTGGAGCTACTCGTGGGTCCCGATCGTCGGTCCGGTCATCGGAGGTGTGCTCGGTGGCCTCGCTGCCGGTGCCGTCTTCGCCTAGGCCTGCAACATCGTCAACTCATTCACCAAGTCAAAGGAGACCCCACATGAGCTACATCATCGCGATCGACCAGGGCACCACGTCCAGCCGCGCCATCGTCTTCGATCACGCGGGCAACATCGTCTCGGTCGGCCAGAAGGAGCACGAGCAGATCCTGCCGAAGGCCGGCTGGGTCGAGCATGACGCCGCGGAGATCTGGACTAACGTCCGCGAGGTCGTCGGTCAGGCGCTCTCCCGCGCCAACCTGACCCGACACGACATCGATTCCGTCGGCATCACCAACCAGCGCGAGACCGCTGTGGTCTGGGACCGCAACACCGGTGAACCGGTCTACAACGCGATCGTCTGGCAGGACACCCGCACGCAGGGCATCGTCGACGAGCTGGCCGCCAATGGCGGCACCGACCGCTACAAGGACCGGGTCGGCCTGCCGCTGGCGACCTACTTCTCCGGCACCAAGATCAAGTGGATCCTCGACAACGTCGACGGCGCCCGCGAGCGCGCCGAGGCCGGGGACCTGATGTTCGGCACGACCGACTCGTGGGTGCTGTGGAACCTGACCGGCGGGACCAACGGCGGCGTGCACGCCACGGACGTCACCAACGCGTCCAGGACGTTGTTCATGAACCTGGACTCGCTGACGTGGAACGAGGAGATCCTGGCGGACTTCGGCGTCCCGGCGTCGATGATGCCGGAGATCCGCTCGTCCTCCGAGGTCTACGGCCACGTCGCCGGATCGCAGCTGCTGCGTGAGGTCCCGGTCGCCGGTATTCTCGGCGACCAGCAGGCGGCCACGTTCGGCCAGGCCGCCTTCGCCCAGGGTGAGGCCAAGAACACGTACGGCACCGGCTGCTTCCTCATCTTCAACACGGGTGAGGAGATCGTCCACTCGCAGAACGGCCTGCTGACCACGGTCGCCTACAAGCTCGGCGAGAACAAGACGGTGTACGCGCTCGAAGGATCGATTGCCGTCGCGGGCTCGCTCGTGCAGTGGTTCCGCGACCAGCTGGGCATCATCGCCAGCGCACCCGAGATCGAGGAGCTGGCCCAGAAGGTCGAGGACAACGGCGGCGTCTACATCGTTCCCGCATTCTCCGGCCTCTTCGCCCCGCACTGGCGCCCCGAGGCGCGCGGCGCAATCGTCGGGCTGACCCGCTTCGCCAACAAGAACCACATGGCCCGCGCGGCGCTGGAGGCCACGGCCTTCCAGACGCGCGAGGTGCTCGACGCGGTCAATTCCGACGCGGGTGTCCCGCTGACAGAGTTGCGCGTCGACGGCGGAATGGTCGCTAACGATGCCCTCATGCAGTTCCAGTCGGACATCCTCGGCGTGCCCGTGGTGCGCCCGAAGATCACCGAGACGACGGCGCTCGGCGCGGCCTACGCGGCCGGCCTCGCCACCGGGTTCTGGAACGATCTCGGCGAGCTCACGGCCAAGTGGGCCGAGGACAAGCGGTGGGAGCCGGCGATGGAGGAGGCCGAGCGCGAGCGCCAGATGCGACTCTGGCGGAAGGCCGTTGCGCGCACGCTCGACTGGGTTGACGAAGACGTGAAGTAGCGTCGCCGCGCGGCGCCGGCCGCGCACAGCTGGGCGGAGGACGACGATGGCGGGGGGACGCCGTCGTCGTCCTCCGGACGTGCTGTAAACTGACGGGCATGGTAGTGCCCCCAGTCCTACGTTGACCGCGTCGAGACGATCCCCACGGACGTCTTCGCGCGGTTCGCCCCTTGCCTGCAAGGGGCTTTTGCATGTTCTGGCCACACCACCGGCGTTCCCGCGTACAGGGGAACCGCGCCGACGCACGACCTACCTACAGTGAAGGTGAAACAACACGTGAGCACGCAGCCCAGCGAAGCGACCCAGAGCGGTGTCGCCTACGACTTCCGCGAGATCGAGGCCACCTGGGGCCCGGTGTGGGAGGAGCTAGGCGTGTTCACGCCGGCCGACGACGGCAGCCGCGAGCGTCGCTACGTGCTCGACATGTTCCCCTACCCGTCCGGCGACTTGCACATGGGACATGCCGAGGCGTTCGCGATGGGCGACGTCGTCGCGCGCTACTGGAATCAGTGCGGCTACGACGTGCTGCACCCGATTGGCTGGGACTCCTTCGGCCTGCCCGCCGAGAACGCCGCGATCAAGCGCGACGCCCACCCGGCGGAGTGGACCTACAAGAACATCGACACGCAGGCCGCGTCGTTCAAGCGCTACGCCATCAGCGCCGACTGGTCGCGCCGCCTGCACACCTCCGACCCCGAGTACTACCGCTGGACCCAGTGGCTCTTCACGCGCTTTTACGAGAAGGGCCTGGCCTACCGGAAGAACCACCCCGTCAACTGGTGCCCGAAGGACCAGACAGTGCTGGCCAACGAGCAGGTCGTTGACGGCGCGTGCGAGCGGTGCGGCACGGCCGTCACCAAGAAGTCCCTGAACCAGTGGTACTTCAAGATCACCGAGTACGCCGACCGGCTGCTCGACGACATGGAGGCGCTGAAGGGCCACTGGCCCGAGCGCGTGCTCTTGATGCAGAAGAACTGGATCGGCCGTTCAGAGGGCGCACACGTCGACTTCGTGATCGAGGCCGGCGGCGGCCGCGATGCGGAGAAGGTCACCGTGTTCACGACCCGCCCCGACACGCTGCACGGCGCGACGTTCTTCGTCGTCGCTGCCGACGCCGAGCTGGCCGATGAGCTGGTCACGGACGAGCACCGGGCCGACCTGACGGCCTACCAGGAGAGCGTCAAGGCGCTCAGCGAGATCGAACGTCAGTCCACGGAGCGGCCGAAGACCGGTGTCTTCACCGGGCGCTACGCGGTCAACCCGCTCTCCGGGGAGAAACTGCCCGTGTGGGCCGCGGACTACGTCCTCGCCGACTACGGCACCGGCGCGATCATGGCCGTGCCGGCCCACGACCAGCGCGACCTCGACTTCGCGCGCGAGTTCGGCCTGCCCGTGCGCGCCGTCGTCGACACCGGTGAGGAGGACCCGGCGGAGACCGGCGTCGCGACCGACGGCGAGGGCACCTTGATGAACTCCGGTGAGCTCGACGGACTGGGCAAGGCCGAGGGCATCGCCCGCGCCCTCGAGATCGTCGAGGGCGCCGGCACCGGCGAGAAGACAGTGAACTACCGCCTGCGCGACTGGCTGCTCTCCCGCCAGCGGTTCTGGGGCACCCCGATCCCGATCATCCACTGCGCCGCTTGCGGCGAGGTGCCGGTGCCCGACGACCAGCTGCCCGTGCGGCTGCCGGACAACCTGCGCGGCGAGCAGCTCTCCCCGAAGGGCACGAGCCCGCTGGCCGCGGCGGAGGACTGGGTCAACGTGGCGTGCCCGCGCTGCGGAGCTGCCGCCAAGCGCGACACCGACACGATGGACACGTTCGTGGACTCGTCCTGGTACTTCCTGCGCTTCGTCTCCCCGCAGTACACCGAGGGCCCGTTCGACCCCGAGGCCGCGAAGAACTGGATGCCCGTCGGGCAGTACGTCGGGGGCGTCGAGCACGCGATCCTGCACCTGCTCTACGCCCGCTTCTTCACGAAGGTCATCCACGACCTCGGCCTCATCGAGGCTTCCGAACCGTTCAGCGCCCTGCTCAACCAGGGGCAGGTGCTCAACGGCGGCAAGGCCATGAGCAAGTCGCTCGGCAACGGCGTCGACCTCGGCGAGCAGCTGGACCTGTTCGGCGTCGACGCAGTCCGCCTGACGATGATCTTCGCCTCCCCGCCCGAGGACGACGTCGACTGGGCGGACGTCTCGCCGTCCGGGTCCGCCAAGTTCCTGGCGCGCGCCTGGCGCCTCGCCGGCGACGTGACGAGCGCCCCCGGCGTGGACGCGGCGGCCGGCGATGCGGGTCTGCGCTCGATCACGCACAAGACCGTCGCCGAGGCGGGGGAGCTGCTCGAGTCGGGCAAGTTCAACGTCGTCGTGGCCAAGACGATGGAACTCGTCAACGCGACCCGCAAGGCGATCGACTCCGGCGCCGGCGCGGCCGACCCGGCGGTCCGCGAGGCGGTCGAGGCCGTCGCCGTCGTGCTCAGCCTCTTTGCCCCGTACACGGCGGAGGACATGTGGGCCCGTTTGGGTCACGAACCGTCCGTTGCGAAGGCTGGCTGGCCGACGGTCGACCCGGCCCTGCTCATCGACGACACGGTCGTCGCCGTCGTGCAGATCAAGGGCAAGGTGCGCGCACGTCTCGAGGTCTCCCCGGAGATCGGCGAGGACGAGCTGCGCGAGCTGGCCCTCGCCTCCGACGCCGTGCAGAAGGTCCTCGGCGGGCTCGAACCGCGCAAGGTCATCGTCCGGGCGCCGAAACTCGTCAACATCGTCCCGGCCTAGCCCGGTAGGCTGCACGGTATGGGCGAGACGCGGGGACGGGCGACCGCGGGGTGGATCGAACGACTCCGCGGGCTGACCGTCCCCGTGCCGCGCCCGGGTCAGGCGGTCGTGCGCGTGGCCGTCGTGACCGATAGCGCCGCCGCGCTGCCGGAGGACTGGTTGGCCCGCTTCGGGGCCGGCGTGCGCGTCGTGCCGATGCCCGTCATGATCGACGGCCAGATCTACACCGAAGGGCACGACGACGTCGCCACCGCCCTGGCCACCGGCCTCGCCACGGGTGCCAAGATCAGCACGTCGCGGCCGGCGCCGGGCGTCTTCGCCCGCACCTACCGCGAACTCGAGTCGGCCGGCTACACCGGCATCGTCTCCGTGCATCTCTCCTCTCGGCTCTCAGGGACGGTGGACGCCGCCCGGCTCGCCGCCGACGATGTCGGGATCGACGTGCGCGTCGTCGACTCGGAGACCGTCGGTATGGCCCAGGGGTACGGGGTTCTCGCCGCGCTCGAAGCGGCCCGCGCCGGTTCCAGCGTCGACGACGTGGCTGTGGCCGTCACGGCCGAGGACCCCGGAATCATCAACTTTGTGGTCCCCTCGCTGGACCAGCTCCGTCGCGGCGGGCGCATCACGCTGGCCGCCTCCGTGCTGGGCACCCTGCTGGCGGTCAAGCCGCTTTTGACGGTCAGTGACGGCCACATCCAGATCCGTGAGAAAGTGCGCACCGAGTCGCGTGCCCTCGCCCGGCTTGTCGAGATCAGCCGAGACGAGGCCGTGGAGCGCGCGGAGCGGACGGGACGGCCGGTGCGCATCGCGGTGCACTGCTACGGCAACGCCGACCGGGCCCAGGAGATCGTGCACGAGCTCGCCGCCTACGCCGCGGACGAGGTGCGTGTCGTCGGGCTGCCGGCCGTGCTCGGCGCTCACACCGGCGCAGGCGTCGTCGCCGTCGTCGTCGCCTGACTCGGCGTCCACAACACCGCGGACCCGGCGTCGCGATCCACAGGAGGCCTCGGCGCACACCGGCGGGCTCATCGCGGCCCTAGCGTCGAGGGATGGTCCGACATCGCTGGCAGACACGCAACGACACCCGGGAACAACCGGCTCCTGCCCGCGTGCGCTGGTCGCTCAGCCGCGGCGTCCTCATCTGTCTTACGGTCGGCGTGATCGTCTGGATCGGGGTCAGCCTCGTCGTGCGGCCCTTCAGCGGCGGCGGGCGGGAGCTCCAGACCGTAGAACTGCACGAAACCGTCGAACCGCACGAAGAGGCTCACGCCCAGGACTCCGCGGCTGGTGCCCCCTCGGCGGCGCCCGCGGTCCCCTCTACAGGCCCGGAGGGGAGTGGGACGACGCCGGAGCGGGGGGCGTCGGGGGTGCTGGTGCACGTCGTCGGCGCTGTCCGGGAACCCGGGGTCTACGAACTCGAGAGCGGCGCCCGTGCGCTCGAGGCACTCGAAGCGGCCGGAGGCGCGACCACGGAGGCCGCGACAGAGATCGTCAATCTTGCCGCCGAAGTCTCGGACGGCCAGCAGATCTGGATCCCGACCCGGTCGGAGGCCGAAGAGATGCCCGCCCCGATTCAGAGTGCCGGACAGCCCGGCGGCACGGGTGCGGAAGCGGCCGTCAACGTGAACACCGCTGACGCCGCCGGCCTCGAGGTGTTGCCTGGTATCGGCCCCGCACTGGCCGGGCGCATCGTCGACTTCCGCGAGCGCAATGGTCCCTTCAAGGATGTCGGCGACCTGGGCGCCGTCTCGGGCATCGGGCCGGTGCTGCTCGAGCAGCTCGGCGACCTCGTCGCCTTCTGATGTCAGCGGTTTCAGTCCAGTCCGGCAGCGAGCGAGCCGGATTCGACGTGCGCGGGATCTGGGCCGTCGCGGGGGCGTGGGGCACGGCGCTGGCGTTGGGACCTTCCAGTCCGGTCCTTGCCGGCTGGGCCGCAGCCGCTGGGGTCTGCGTACTCGGCGTGTTTGGATGGGCGCTGGCGCGCAACCGGGGGATCGTTGCCTGGTCCCACCACCTGTGGGGGCCGGCGTTGGCCGTGGTGGCCGGTGGCACGCTTGTGGCCTCTACGGTCTCCCTGAGCGACCCGACGGCGGGGCGGGAGGAGCTCGCGGAGCATGTCGAGGGCAGCTCGGCCGTGCGCGTCGAGGTCGAGCTGACGGGGGACGCCCTGGCGCGGTGGAGGGAGGATCCGTGGTCGCGAGGGACAGACGAGCCCGACCGTGCCGGGCGCGCACCGCGTGCCACCTGGGACACAGGTGGCGCCCCCGGCGATGCTGAGGGTGTAGAGGGCGGGGGCTGGAAGCTCTCCGGCCCGGCAGAAGTGCAGCGCTTCTGGTCCCGGGGGCGATGGCACGAGGCTGGCGTTCCGGTCTACCTGAGCCTGCCGGCGGAGGGCAACAGTAGCGCCCGACCAGGACCACACCGCGCGCAGACCCGTGTCTACGGCTTTGCCGTCCTGAGGCCGGCGGAGGAGGGGATGAACCACGCGTACTGGGCCGCGATGGACGATGGCGCGACCATCGTCGCACCCCGACGCGACGGGCTCGTGCACCGGCTGCGGGATCGTTTCGTCGAACGCAGCAGTCACCTCCCGGAGCACGGGGCCGCACTGCTGCCGGGCATGGTCATGGGTGACCGGAGCGGGCAGTCCGAGGGGCTTGACGAGGCGATGAAGGTGACGGGACTCGCGCACCTGACCGCGGTGAGCGGGGCGAACTGTGCCTTCATCTTCGGCACGGTCCTCTGGGTGATGCGGTTGGCACGATTCCCGAGATGGGCCGCCTTCGCGGGTGCGACCGCCTCGCTGGCAGGATTCGTCGTCCTCGTGGGCTTCGAGGCCAGCGTGATCCGGGCAGCCGTCATGGGTGCGATCGCGGCAGTGGCCGTCTTCGTTGGACGTGGCCGGCAGGCATTCGCAGCACTGTGCGCGTGTAGCGTTGTCCTGCTGGGGCTCATGCCTGATTTCGCGCGCGACCCGGCTTTTCAGCTATCGGTCCTCGCGACGGCGGGGATCGTCGTCATGGGGCGGCCGATGGCCTCCCGGCTCGCCGCGGTGATGCCACTCTGGCTGGCTCAAGGCGTGGCCATCAGTCTCGCTGCACAGCTGTTCTGCCAGCCTGTCCTGGTGGCGCTGCAGCCCAGACTGGCCACCTACGGGGTGTTGGCGAATCTCGTCGTCGCACCGCTCGTGCCCTTCATCACCGTGCTCGGCACAGCGGGTCTAGTGACTTCCACCCTGCCCGGCATTGTTGCTACGCCCTTGGTCTATCTCTCGGGGTGGGCGGCGCACTTCGTGGGATTCTTTGGGACGACGATCGGGAGCTGGCCGGGCGCGTCCGTTCCCTGGCCGGAGGGCGGGATCGGATCCGGCCTGGCGGTGGGCCTGGCGTTGTGCGCTGCCATTGCGCTGTGGGCGGTCACCCGGCCCGCACCTGGGCCCGCTCGCGTCAGCCGTGGGCCCGATACGTCGGGGCGCGTCCCGCCGTGGACGGCGGCCACCGCTGCCGTCTCGGCAGCCGCCGCGCTGATCGCCGCTGTACTCGCCCCGGCCACGCCGCTGTTGGAGCCTCGGATGCAGGACTGGAACGTCGTGGCGTGCGACGTGGGGCAGGGGGACGGATTTCTGATTCGCACCGGCGAGACGGCCGCCGTCGCCATCGACGTCGGCGACGAGTCCGAAGCGTTCCTCTCGTGCCTGAACCGAGTCGGCGTCGAGCAGCTCGAAGCCGTCTTCGTCAGTCATCTGCACGCGGACCACGTAGGCGCTCTGGCTGACGTGGTCAGCCGGTACCCTGTTCGAGAGGTCTACTATTCGACCTCGCAACCGTATACGGGACCTAGGGGTGGGCACCCAGAACGTCTGCTAGGGCTGTCCGGGCCGGGGTCCTCGGCCTCGCCTTCGGTTCGCAGGCTCGTCGCCGGCGACCATGGGGCCTTTCAGCACGGGCAGTATTCCCTGTCGTGGCGGGCGATGTGGCCGGATGTCGACAGCATTCCGAGTGACGAGAACGACGCGTCCCTCGTGTTGGACCTCATCGTCTCCGAAGCCGGAGCGGAGGCTCGCATGCTCGCGACCGGTGACATCGAGGAAGAGGCCATGAAAACTCTGCTTCGGGGGCTGCCGGATCTGCGGACCGATGTGCTGAAGGTCTCCCACCACGGCGCGTCCAACGGAGGTACGGAGACGCTCGAGATCGTCCGGCCGGAGATAGGGCTCGTTAGTGTTGGACGGGAGAACTCCTATGGCCATCCTTCGCCGCGGATCGTGGACGCTTATCGGGTCGCGGGGGTCCCGTTGCTGCGGACCGACGAACAGGGCACCCTGCTGCTTGACCTGCAGGGCGGTTCCGAGGCGGCGCGGCTGGCCGTGCGCGCCCTCGACCCGCGGCGCGGAACGCGACGCGATAGGATCGAAGACCGACGTCACCGAGGAGGAGTTCATGGCCGGAGCGCGCCCACGTCGCGGTTCCCAGCGCGGCGCGGTTGACCCGCACGCCTGGCGGGGTGTCGAGCCGGCGCCTTTGATCTTGTTGTCCGGACCGGAGGAGTATGTCGCCTCGCGCAGCTTCGATCTCGTGCGCCGACAGGTCATCGCCGCAGAGCCGGAGACGGAAGTCACCCGGTTCGACGCATCGTCCTACGAGCGTGGCGAACTGCTCATGGCCGCGAGCCCGTCCCTCTTCGGTGAATCCAAGCACATCGAGGTCCGGTCCTTGGCCGCGATGAGCGAGGACTTCCTCGTGGACGCACTCGAATACCTTAAGGACGGCGCGGCGGACGTCACCATGGTTTTGCACCATTCGGGTGGTAACCGGGGTAAGAAGCTGCTCGACGCACTGAAGAAGGCGTCGGTGCCGACCATCGCTTGCCAGCCGCTGAAGAAGGACGCCGACAAGCTCGAGTTCGTGGCCCAGGAGTTCCGGCAACACCGTCGCCGGATCCAGCCAGATGCGGCCCGCGCCCTTGTCGCCGCCGTCGGTTCCGACCTGGCTGAGCTCGCCTCTGCGTGCTCGCAGCTGGCGCAGGACGCCACCGGGGAGATCTCCCAGGAGAAAGTTGACGAGTACTTCGGCGGTCGCGTGGAAGCCACCGGTTTCAAAGTCGCTGACGCCGCTCTCACTGGTCGCGGCGCGGTCGCGCTCTCGACGTTGCGGCACGCTATCGCCACGGGTACCGACCCGGTGCCGATCGTCGCCGCACTCGCGATGAAGCTGCGCCAGGTCGCCAAAGTTGCCGGGGTGCGGCAGTCCTCCGGTCAATTGGCACAGGAACTGGGGATGCCCCCGTGGCAGGTGCAGCAGGCGCAGGAACAGGCTCGCTACTGGTCGCAGGAGGATCTGGCCAGCTGCCTCGAGCTGATCGCCGAGACCGACCAGATGGTCAAAGGCGCCGGCCGAGATCCCGAATACGCCGTCGAGCGCGCCGTGTCGCGGATTGCGATGTCGGCCCGCCGCTGATGCCGGGGCCGCGGCGGCCACGCCTCGCTGGCAGATGAAAAGAGCGGGTCGCCCACCAGGGGCGACCCGCTCTTTTCGTCAGTTGGTTGCTTTAGAGGGAAGCAACCTTCTGTGCAATACCAGACTTGCGGTTGGCAGCCTGGTTCTTGTGAACAACACCCTTGCTGACAGCCTTGTCCAGCTTGCGGCTGGCAGCGGCGAGAGCCGCGGTGGCGGCTTCCTTGTTGCCAGCTGCAACGGCCGCGTGAACCTTGCGGATCAGCGTCTTCAGCTCGGACTTGTACGCAGCATTGCGCGCACGTGCCTTCTCGTTGGTGAGAATGCGCTTCTTCTGGGACTTGATGTTTGCCACTTAGGTAAACTCTCTTGCTGTTGTGGATAAGGTCTGAGGGTTATCTACTGGAGCCATTGACTGAGCGGCGTGGGGATGCCTTTGGCGACTCCGTAAGACGCGCCCGTCGACCTGCACGGGCACATTGCCACCCAGTCTATCCTCAGATCGTCCCCTGCGCAAAGGGCGCTGGGAGGACGGTTCAGTCGTCGGCTCACCCTGCCAGGCGGCCGGCGACCAGATCAAACTTCTGCCGGGGGAGGATGGCGCCCTCGCGGCGGATCCCCGCCGGCAACAAGCGGATCACGCGATCGACCTTGACCTCGCTCTCGCGGCCCCGGCCGTCCCAGTCTCCCGATCCGATATCGACATAGTCCCGATCCGACTCGTGCTCGTTGTTGTGGTCCTTGCTCGTCAGCATGAGGGCCAGCAGATAGGGGCCGTCGTGGCCGATTAGGAGGACCGGGCGGTCCTTGCCTCGGGAGGAGTCCTCCTCGTAGGGGATCCATGCCCAGACGATCTCTCCTGGATCCGGCTCTCCGTCAGGCGCCGGCGTGTAGACCGGGCGAACCGTACCCGTGAAGTCGCCCGGATAGCCGCCTTCCTCCCAGCTACCGTGCCCCAGACTTCCAGGGGTGGCATCGGGGTGTTGGCCGCCGGGACCGCTCTGAGGTCCGCTGGTGGAGCCCTTGGCCCTGTTCACCTCTCGGATGACACGGCGGACGATGCCGACCCATCGTCGAACTGTTCCCGCGTTGATCTGCATGACAGCAAGTTATCAGCCGTCGCTCCGGCGGACACGGACTCGCGTCCCGGGATTGCGGGGCGCGAGCGGACACAGGGGCCGCGTCGGGTGCCGGTGCGGTGCCATTTCATGGGAGAATGAAACTTCCCGTGGCCGCGTGCGGCCGCGATCCTTCTGTGTCCGCATAGCATCGAGGTCTTCAACGTGTCTCCATTGGCCCGCACCGCACCGGTGCCCGCCGCCACCGATCCGGCGATCATCAGGAACTTTTGCATCATCGCCCATATCGATCATGGCAAGTCGACCCTGGCAGACCGGATGCTGCAGGCGACCGGGGTCGTCCAGCCACGCGAGATGAAGGCCCAGTACCTGGACCGCATGGATATCGAGCGTGAGCGCGGCATCACCATCAAGTCGCAGGCCGTGCGCATGCCGTGGGAACTCGAAGGCAAAGCCCACGCGCTGAACATGATCGACACGCCCGGGCACGTCGACTTCACGTACGAGGTCTCGCGCTCCCTGGCCGCGTGCGAAGGCGCGATTCTCCTGGTCGACGCCGCGCAGGGCATCGAGGCGCAGACGCTGGCGAACCTCTATATGGCCATGGAGAACGATCTGACGATCATCCCCGTGCTCAACAAGATCGACCTGCCGGCCGCGCAGCCGGAGAAGTACGCGGAGGAGCTCGCCAACCTCATCGGCGGCGAGCCCGACGATGTCCTCCGTGTCTCCGGAAAGACAGGCGAAGGCGTCGAGGCTCTCCTCGATAAGATCGTGCGCGATCTGCCCGCCCCCGTCGGGAATGCGGACGCTCCTGCTCGGGCGATGATCTTCGATTCGGTGTACGACAGCTACCGCGGTGTCGTCACGTATGTCCGCGTGGTCGACGGCAACCTGAAGCCGCGTGAGCGCATCCAGATGATGTCGACGCGCGCCAGTCACGAGCTGCTCGAGATCGGTGTGAGTTCGCCCGAGCCGCAGCCGACCAAGGGCCTCGGCGTCGGCGAGGTCGGCTACCTGATCACCGGTGTGAAGGACGTTCGCCAGTCCAAGGTCGGCGACACGGTGACCAACTTGAACAAGCCGGCGACTGAACAGCTGGCCGGCTACGACGAGCCGAAACCGATGGTCTTCTCCGGCCTGTACCCGCTCGACGGTTCGGACTACCCCGCCCTGCGCGACGCGCTCGAGAAACTGCAGCTCAACGACGCGGCGCTGATCTACGAGCCGGAGACCTCCGTGGCTCTCGGGTTCGGATTCCGCGTGGGCTTCCTCGGCCTGCTCCACCTCGAGATCGTCCGCGAGCGCCTCGAGCGCGAGTTCGGCCTCGACCTCATTTCGACGGCCCCGAACGTGGTCTATCAGGTCATGACTGAGGATAAGGCGACGGTCACCGTCACCAACCCGAGCGAGTTCCCCGAGGGCAAGATCCTCGAGGTCCGCGAGCCGATGGTCTCGGCCACAGTGCTGGCCCCGAGTGAGTTCGTCGGCACCATCATGGAGCTCTGCCAGGCGCGCCGCGGGCAGATGGGCGGCATGGACTACCTCTCCGAGGACCGCGTCGAGATGCACTACCGGCTGCCGTTGGCCGAGATCGTTTTCGACTTCTTCGACCACCTCAAGTCCCGCACGAGGGGCTACGCGTCGCTGGATTGGAAGGCCGACGGTGAGCAGGTCGCCGACCTCGTCAAGGTCGACGTGCTCCTTCAGGGCGACCATGTCGACGCGTTCAGCGCCATCACGCACAAGGACAAGGCTTACGCGTACGGGCTGATGATGACTAAGAAGCTGCGCGAGCTCATTCCGCGCCAGCAGTTCGAGGTGCCGATTCAGGCGGCCATCGGGTCGCGCATCATCGCCCGCGAGAACATCCGGGCCATCCGCAAGGACGTGCTCGCAAAGTGCTACGGCGGCGACATCAGCCGCAAGCGCAAGCTGCTCGAGAAGCAGAAGGAAGGCAAGAAGCGCATGAAGACGGTCGGCCGCGTTGAGGTGCCGCAGGAGGCCTTCATCGCCGCGCTGTCGTCGCAGTCTGCCGCCGGAGAAAAGAAGAAGTAGGCGTGCCTTCGACTCTCCCGCTGGGGGACCCGGCCCCTGCCGATGGCCGACTGCCCGGCAGGATGGCCGTCGGCGCCGCCGACCGGACATTCTCGGTCTACGTTCACATTCCCTTCTGCGCGGTTCGCTGCGGCTATTGCGATTTCAACACCTACACCGCATCGGAGCTCGGTTCCGGGGCCAGCCAGGACTCCTACGCTGATGCTGCTGCGCGCGAGGTCGCGTTCGCGGCTGGCGCCTTGCGGGCCTCCGGCATCCCGGACCGGCCGGTGGAGACCGTGTTCTTCGGCGGCGGGACCCCGACACTGCTGCCCGCTGAGGACCTCGTACGGATCCTGGCTGGGATCCGCGAGGCCTGGGGGCTGGCCGACGGGGCGGAGGTCACCACGGAGGCGAATCCGGAGTCGGTGACGCCGGAAACGTTCCGGATCCTCGCCGCCGGCGGATTCACGCGCGTCTCCATCGGCATGCAGTCCGCTGTTCCATATGTGCTGAAGGTCCTCGACCGCACCCACAGGCCCTCGCGCGTCCCCCTCGCGGTGCAATGGGCGCGCGACGCCGGACTGAGCGTGAGCGTCGATCTGATCTACGGTACGCCGGGGGAGAGCCTCGCGGACTGGGAAACAAGCCTGCGCGAGGCCGTCTCCTACGAACCCGACCACGTCTCGGCCTATGCCCTCATCATCGAAGACGGCACCAAGCTGGCCGCGCAGATCCGGCGTGGGCAAGTGCCCGACATCGATGACGACGACCACGCGGACAAGTATCTGCTGGCGGATCGACTGCTCAAAGACGCCGGCTTCGACTGGTATGAGGTATCGAACTGGTCCCGTACCGCTGCAGGTCGCTGCCGGCACAACCTCGCCTACTGGCGTGGCGGCGACTGGTGGGGCGTTGGGCCGGGCGCACACTCGCACGTCGGTGGCCTGCGCTGGTGGAACGTGAAGCACCCGTCTGCCTACCAACAGCGGATCGACGCTCAGGAATCGCCAGCGGCAGGTCGGGAGGAACCCGACGCCGAGGCGCGCCTGCTCGAGCAGGTCATGTTGATGTCCCGCATCAGCGACGGGCTGCAGACCAGCGAACTCCCGGCCTCAGCCCGGCGCGAGGTGGCCGGGCTCATCGCCGACGAACTCGTCGAGGGCCCCGCTGCAATCCGCGGCACCATTCGACTCACGCTCCGCGGCCGTCTGCTCGCGGACGCCGTCGTGCGGCGGTTGCTCGGCTTCTGAGCCGGGTCTTGCTCAGGCGACGAGGCGGAGGTTGATCCGGTAACGGTAGGGACGTCCGCGGTTGGCTTCGAGACCGGCAACGATGCCGTTGACACTGACGAAAACCCAGATGCCGACGGCGATGATCGCGAAGAAGCCGCCGATGGCCGGCAACAGCGTCAGGATGTTGCAGACGATCGCGGCCACGGTCATCGGCAAGGTGAAGTTGAAGGCCTCCTTGGCCTCTTGGCTCGTAAACGCGCCGCGATCCCGGTAGACGTAGTAGATGATGGCGGACGGCACGCAGCCGAGGATCGCTCCGAAATGCGCCATCGTGGCCCATTGCCTGTCCTGACTCGGCGTCAGCGGCTCAGCCGCGGGGGAGGAGCCCTCGAAACGCGCGTCCGGGCGCTGGCCGGGGTCCTTCATCCTCTCGTTCACAAGGTTTCCTTCACTGGGCGGGATTCATCACCGGTCGTCATGCGACCGGTTTGCTGTCAAAGTCTAGCCGCAGTCTACGGGTGAACCGCGGAAGCTCCAGCGGGGCGAGCTAATCCGCGTCGCCAGAAGTGAGGAAATCGATGA
Source organism: Kocuria rosea subsp. polaris (assembly GCA_023896275.1). GTDB lineage: Bacteria > Actinomycetota > Actinomycetes > Actinomycetales > Micrococcaceae > Zhihengliuella > Zhihengliuella polaris_A. The sequence continues at coordinate 19,626 of MLDA01000033.1, forward strand.
CCTCTTCAACCCGTCCGAGCAGGCTTGGCTCGAGGTCCGCGTAGGTCGAGACGGAGCCGAGCAGCCGTTTCCAACCGAGCGCGACGTCGGCGGCGGTCGCGTGCGGCCAGCCAATGCCGCGCAGAATGCCGGTCTTCCAGTCCAGGCCCCGGGGGACCTGGGGCCACTGCTCGATGCCGATGACGTGGGGCTTGATCGCCTGCCAGACGTCGACATATGGGTGGCCGACGATCAGAATGTTGCCGGCTGCGCCTGGAGTGCGCATCGCCTCGGCCGCGATCCGCGACTCCTTGGAGCCCGGGACGAGGTGGTCGACGAGGATGCCGAGCCGACGCTCCGGGCCCGGGCCGAAATCGCGGATGAGGCCGGCAAGATCGTCCACACCGTGCAGCGGTTCGACGACGATGCCCTCCACGCGCAGGTCGTGTCCCCAGACCTTCTCGACCAGTTCGGCGTCGTGCTTGCCCTCGACCCAGACGCGGCTGGCGCGCGCCGTGCGGGCGCGGAGATTCTCGACGCGCACGGATCCCGAGGCCGAGCGCTGGGGCGCCGCCGGGGGTGCTTTTCGCTGCGGCGCCGTGAGCTCGACGGGTTCGCCTTCCAGGAGGAAGCCGAAGCCGACGGGGAAGGACTTCGTCCGGCCCCGACGGTCCTCGAGGACGACGACGAGCATGCCGCCGGATTTCTCGACGCGTACGGCCTCGCCGACCCATCCTGTCTGGACGTCTTCGAGGACCATGCCGCGCTCGATCGGGACTTGGCGGAGCTTCTTGGGTTTCGGCTTGGAAATCTCCTGTGCGCCCCACGAATAATCGAACACGCGACTCCTTCTCGTTGCAGACCCCGCTGATCGGCGGCTGGCGGTGGACCGGGCAGGCCGCTGTGAGGGGACACGGCCGGGATGCTCGTGTGGGTTCTCACGCCAGCGACGGGGCGGGCACCATGCTAACAACGGGTCGTTCGTATTAGACTTAGCACTTGAACGTGTCGAGTGCTAGTCGAGTGCTAAGTGAGCGGAGGGAATCGATGTCGGAAGCACGCCGTCTCGAAGTTCTGCGAGCAATCGTCGAGGACTTCGTGCATTCGCGCGAGCCCGTCGGGTCGAGAATGCTGCTGGACCGACACCAGCTCGGAGTGTCTGCGGCGACGATCCGCAACGATATGGCGCTTCTCGAGGAGGAGGGGCTGATCGTCGCCCCCCATACCTCCTCTGGGCGCGTCCCGACCGAGCAGGGGTACCGCCGGTTCGTGGACCGTATCGAAGACATCCGCCCCCTCTCGTCCGCCGAACGCCGGGCCATCCAGGCACTGATCGACGGCGCCAGCGACGTCGACGAGGTGCTCGAGCGCACGGTGAGGCTGCTAGCCCAGCTGACCAACCAGGTCGCCGTCCTCCAGGTCCCGCAGTTCAGCAACACCGTCGTCCGGCACATCGAATTGGTCGGTCTCGGCGAAGGGCGCACCCTCGTCGTCCTCATCGGGTCGAACGGCAAGGTCGAGCAGCGGGTGGCTCAGCTCGAGGCTGATGTCAGCGAGGAAGACCTCGGGGTCGTGAAGGCGGCACTTCTGGGCACGCTGGCCGATTCCCGGCTCGACGAGATCCCGGCCCGCGTCGCTTCGGCGCTGGCGCTCTTGCCCCGGAATCTGCGCGCAGCTGGTGCGAGTGTCGCGGCGGCCCTCAACGCCCTCTCCGATCACGGCATCGTTGACAAGATCGTGATGGCCGGAACGGCGAACCTTGCGCGCTCGACCGGCGATTTCTCCCTGACGATCACACCGGTGCTCGAGGCGCTCGAAGAGCAGGTCGTCTTGCTTCGACTGCTCTCCGAGCTCGAGGTCGACACTCGCGGGGTCGCGGTCCGCATCGGGCGCGAGAACATGTACGACGGACTCGAGGAGACTTCGGTGGTCGCCACCGGGTACGGTCCGGACAAACTGGCCAAGGTAGGTGTGCTCGGTCCGACCCGCATGGACTACAGTTCTTCGATGGCCGCCGTCCGGGCGGTCGCCCGCTACCTCTCCCGCATCCTCTCCAGCTAGACACGTCACGATATTCAGGTGCGCCCGACGCGCAGCACCTCAGCAGAACAGTTTGAAAGGACATCGCGAACACTGTGAGCAACTACTACGACGTCCTCGGCGTGGCCCGCGAGGCCTCCGCAGAGGAGATCAAGAAGGCCTACCGCAAGATGGCCCGCAAGCTGCACCCGGACGTGAACCCGGGCGAGGACGCGGCCGAGCAGTTCAAGCAGGTCACGCGCGCGTACGAGGTGCTCTCCGATCCGCAGAAGCGTCAGAACTACGACACGACCGGCGACGAGAAGGGCGCCCCCCAGGGCGGCTTCGGCGGTGGTGGGTTCGGTGGGTTCGGCGACATCTTCGAGCAGTTCTTCGGTGGCGGAGCCCAGCAGGGCCCGATTTCCCGCACGCAGCCCGGCCGTGACGCGCTGATCACGGCTACGATCACGCTGCAGGACGCCGTCCAGGGCGTCGTCTACCCGTTGGACATCGAGACGGCCGTGACGTGTAGTGCGTGCGAGGGCTCCTGTTGCCAGCCCGGAACGCACCCGGAGACTTGTACCACCTGCCAGGGACGCGGTCAGGTCCAGCGTCCGGTGCGTTCGATGCTCGGCCAGATGATGAGCGTCGAAACGTGCCACATCTGCCGCGGCTACGGCAACACCATCCCGAACCCGTGCCACGAGTGCAACGGGCAGGGGCGCGTGCGCGAGCGCGTGACCAAGCAGCTCAAGGTGCCGGCCGGCGTCGCCTCCGGTAACCGCATCCACCTCGGCGGGCAGGGCGAGGCCGGGCTCGGCGGCGGCCCGAACGGCGATCTCTACGTTGAGATCGAGGTGCGTCGCCACAACGTCTTCGAGCGCGAGGGCAACGATCTGCACGCCACGATGACTGTCCCGATGACGGCGGCGACGCTCGGCACGGACCTGAAGTTCGACACTTTCGACGGCGAGCAGGACATCACGATCGACCCGGGCACGCAGTCCGGCCAGACCGTGCGGCTCAAGGACCTCGGCGTCCCGCGCCTGCGTGGAGCCGGCCGCGGCGACATGGTGATCCACCTGCAGGTCGAGACACCGACGAAGGTCACCGAGGAGCAGCGCGAGCTCATCGAGAAGCTGGCCGCGCTGCGCGGCGAGGAGACCGCGGAGGGCCGGTTGTCCGACCGCGGCAATGTCTTCACCCGCCTACGTGACAAGTTCGGGAACCGCGCCTGATGAGCAACCAGGCGTTCCTTGTCGACCCGGAGACTCTCGCGGAGGCGGCTGAAGGCGCCGTCGTCGTGCTGGACGGCGACGAGGGGCACCATGCGGTGACTGTCAAGCGGATCCGAGCCGGGGAGTCGATCGACCTCGTTGACGGTTGCGGCCGGCGGGCGTCGGCGACGGTGGCGTCCACCGCCAAGCGCAGCCTCGAGGCGCGCATCAACCGTGTCGACGACGAACCCGCTTCCGGCTGCCGCATCGTCCTCGTGCAGGCCCTCGCCAAGGGCGACCGCGACCTCCAAGCGGTCGAGGCCGCCGTTGAGCTCGGTGCCGCCGGCGTCGTCCCCTGGCAAGCCGACCGCTGCGTTGTGCGATGGCAGGGTGAGAAGGCCGCCAAGGGACGCCAGAAATGGGAATCGACCGTGCGCGCGGCGGTCAAACAGTCGCGACGCGCTTGGCTTCCCGAGGTCCTCGCCCCGGTTTCCACGCGTGAGCTGGCGGAAATGATTCGGAACGACGACGGTGGCCGGCTCGTCCTGGTGATGCACGAGGAAGCGGCCGAGCCTTTGAGCGAACGCGTCCGATCCGCCGTCGCCGAGGGCCCGGCGCTTGCGGAGATCATCCTGATCGTGGGCCCGGAGGGCGGGATCTCGGAGGACGAGATCGCCCGGCTGCGCGCGGCCGGTGCGCGCCCCGTCGTCCTAGGGAACCACGTGCTGCGCTCGGGCACGGCCGGGCCGGCCGGAATCATTCTGGCCCGGCACTTGACCGGCCAGCTCTAACCCTCGCTGATCGTGAAGTGCTTCGTGTCGGTGCCGTGTTCGGCGCCGTCGGAGCCGATGCCCCACACCGTGACCTCGTAAATTCCCGGGCCCAGGGGGATCGACGTGCTGAAGGCCTCACCGTCGAGCTGATCGCCGTCGAACGTGCCGGCCGCGACGACCTGCTCCGGATCCTCTGCCTCCGCGACCTTCCAGTGAAGGCCGCCCGGGTACTCTTCGGCCACGCCGTTGAGCGTGATGGAATCGGCCGTCTGGTTCGCCCCGTACTGCGGATCGATGATCCAGACGGGGGCGCGCAGCCGGGCGTCGCGCACGAGCCGCCGTTCGAGGTCGACGTGATCGAACGCACGTTGGCCAGTCCGCCCGTCGATTAGCAGCCGCACGCCCGGCGCAGTGCCTTCGGAGAGCAAGCCGGAGGTCCAGGCGGCCGCCGTCGCCGTGTAGACCAGTTGCTGCACTGCCAGCTCGGCCTGCTCCGGTGAGACATCGGCCGCGAAGGCGCCCGAACCGACGTCGACGGTGATCGTGTTGTCGTCGGAGATCGACGTGCCGATCGAGGTCTCGGCGTTCCACACCGACGTGAAGTCGGGGTCGAAGGGTTCATTGGCCATCATGTAATGCAGGCTCGTGGTGATTGGGTCACCCTGGTCGTCGGCCTGAACGAATTCGCGGTAGAGGCGGTCCTCGCCGTCGATCCGCCCCGACCAGTAAACGGGGGCCAGGCGGCGGCTGGAGAGGTTCTCCTGACGGCCGCTTTCGCCGAGGCTCAGCGCCTCGGGGACGGCGGCCTGCATGCTGGCCAAGCTGGCGGACACGTCCGCCTCGGTCTTCGTGGCGGTGCAACCCGAAATGAGTACGACGGCGGCGATCGCGGGCAGCGCGATCCAGCGCGTCCGTGGAGGGGGTTTAGTGGTCACTCGTGTCGTGCTTTCTCGGCGGGGGCGGGGGCGCGCACGACGCGTCGTGCGCGAGGGC
>MLDA01000034.1 GCA_023896275.1 Kocuria rosea subsp. polaris
GCCACGACGTGGCCTCGATGCCCAGCTACATGGAAGTCATCACCACCAGCGAGACAGACGCCACCGGGGCGCCGGCCGCGGAACCGGGCGCCGGGCGGCGGCTGCTCCAGGGCATCTCGGGGGCCTCGGCCGCATTGTCGGGGTTCTCCGCAGGAAAACAACGCGCCAGCGCTGGCGAGGAGTCCACCAGCCAGGTCATCTCGTTCCGTCACGTCGATCCGGCGGTGGCCGTCGTCGATCCGGAGACCGGTGCCATCAGGGTTGTGGACGAGCACAAGGATCCGCTGGGCGGGCAGACGTTCGATACGCCCGAGTTCGAGTCCTCCCAGGAGTACCTCGACCAGGGTGGGGAGCCCAACGGCGTCGACGACGGCGACCGCCCCACCACCTGACCCGACAGACGAATCCCCCGAACGCCGGCGGGGCCCGGACCATGGTCCGGGCCCCGCCGGCGTTTTTCGCGCCCGGCATCTGGGTGGCGTGTTCTTTATGAACGAAAGCGGGGCGTGTGACGTGAGCTGAGACACACTTCTAGGGATTGCACGCCTACCCTCAGGAGATTCGACGATGAGTCACACCACCGAGACCACCAGCCCGCCGACAGAAACGTCGACCGCACGCGACAGGTCCGCCGACGCCGCGCGATCGGCCGGAAAGCGCCCGGGAGCCGGCGACGAGCAGCTCTCGCAGGGCCGCATCCTCATCGGCAGGATTCTCGGCCCGGTCCTCGCCGTCGGCGTCTACCTGCTCATGGGCCTTGATGGCGCGGCAGCGGAGGAGATGCGCCTGACCGCAGCCGTCGTCGCCCTGGTCGCGACGTGGTGGATGACCGAGGCGATCCCGCTGGCCGCGACGTCGCTCATTCCCATCGTCGCCCTGCCGCTGCTCGGCATCCTCGAAACAGCCGATGCGACGAGCCCCTACGCGTCGCCGACGGTCTTCCTGTTCATGGGCGGCTTCATGATCGCCATCGCGATGCAGAAGTGGAACCTCCACAAGCGCATCGCGCTCGTGGCGCTCCTCGGATTCGGCACCAAGCCCAACCAGGTCATCCTCGGCGTCATGGTCGTCACGGCGTTCCTGAGCATGTGGGTCTCGAACACGGCCACGACGCTCATGATGCTGCCGATCGCGCTCTCGCTGCTCGACCTCGTCAACGAGGACGAGAAGGTCGATCCGCGCGAATCCAAGCGGTTCAGCATTGCCCTGGTCCTGTGTGTCGCGTACTCGGCGACCATCGGCGGGCTCTCGACGCTCATCGGTTCGCCCCCCAACCTGATCCTCGCCGGCTTCGTCGAGGAGACGTACGGTTTCACGATCTCCTTCGCTGACTGGATGAAGCTCGGCGTCCCGCTCGCCGCCGTTTTCCTCGCCGTCGCCTGGTTCGTCATGACCCGGTTCGTGTTCCCGTCTAACCTGGGTGCCGTCGCCGGCGGCCGGAGCATCATCCGGCGGGAGCTGAGCGCCCTGGGCAAGATGTCCCAGGCCGAGTGGTGCGTGCTGGTCGTCTTCGTCTCGGCCGCGTTCCTGTGGGTCTTCCGGGAGCCGCTCGTCGGCATTCAGGCGGTCGCGGACGCGATCCCGATGCTGGCCAACCTCTCCGATGCGCAGATCGCGATCGCTGCCGGTCTCATCCTCTTCCTGCTGCCCGCCGCCAAGCGCAAGCCGGGCGGAAAGATCCAGGGCGTGCTGGACTGGAGCTCGGTGCAGAAGGGCATCCCGTGGGGCGTGCTGCTGCTCTTCGGTGGCGGCCTGAGCATCGCCGTGGCCGTCAGTGAGACGGGCCTGAGCGAGTACCTCGGCGCGAAGATGGACGGGCTGGCCGTGCTTCCGGCCTTCCTGCTCATCGCCGCAGTCTGCCTCATCATCCTGCTGCTCACCGAGATGACGAGCAACACGGCGACGGCGGCGACTTTCCTTCCGGTCCTCGGCGGCGTCGCCATCGCCATCGGCATCGACCCGCTGCTGATCCTCATCCCCGGCGCCATGGCCGCCACGTGCAGCTTCATGCTGCCGGTCGGCACCCCGCCGAACGCGATCGTCTTCGGTTCCGGCTACATCACCATGGGCAACATGCTGCGCGGCGGCATCTGGCTCAACCTCATCGGCGTCGTGCTGATCACGGTGGCGGTATATGCCCTCGGCGGCTGGGCGCTCGGCATCCAGATCTGAGACAGGATCCGCCGTTGCCCTCCCGGGACGGCAGTGCCAGAGTAGGGAGATGGTCACCGAGCAAGATGTCCGAACGATCTGCCTGAGCTTCCCCGGCGTCACCGAACGCTCCAGCTGGGGCCAACCGGCGTGGTTCGCCACGTCGATGATGGCCCGGATGTGGGAGGACGGAGTGCTCACCGTGAAGACCACCGAGCGGGAGGCGCTCGCGGGAACGGCGCCCGACATCTTCTTCTGGACGCCACACCACGAGCGCTCACCGCAACTGGTGCTCGTGCGACTCGAGCGCATCGGTGCGCAGGAACTCCGCGAGATGCTCGACGAGTCCTACCGGATCGCCACCCGGCGCTGACGGGGTGCGGGCACCGCGTGCCCGCACCGTAGCGTTCTGCGGCAACGCCGGCACTTGTTCATGCGCGCGTTGGCCGGGCGACGTCTCGCGGTCGCCTCGCCTTGGCAGCCTGTGGACCATGGGCGGGTTGTTCGTGGCGATCGGAGATTCCTTCACGGAGGGCGTGGGGGACTGGGACCCGCGCCTGCCCAACGGGGTGCGGGGTTGGGCGGACCGGGTCGCCAAGCAGCTCTCCAAGTCCGACCCGGCGTGGAGGTACGCGAACCTGGCGATCCGCAGCCGGCGGCTCGGCCACATCGTGGAGGAGCAGATCGAACCCGCGCTGGCCATGAACCCGGACATCATCAGCTTCTACGCTGGCGGCAATGACATCCTCGAGCTGCGCAAGGACATGAACCGGCTGCTCGACGACTACACCCGCGCGGTTGAGCGGCTCGCCGAGTCCGGGGCGCGCGTGCTGCTCTTCACCGGGTTCGACGTCCCGCTGCACCCGCTGCTTGAACCGTTCAAGCGCCGGAACTGGACGTTCAATGAGCACGTCCGCCGCCTCGCTCGTCAGCACCCGGAGACCATCGAGCTTGTGGACTACTGGACGTGGGAGGTCTACTACGACCGGCGGATGTGGGATACGGACAAGCTGCACATGAACCGAGCTGGCCACCGTTTCATGGCGATCCAGATCCTCAACCAACTCGGGGTCCGGCACCAACTGGAGTTCGAGCCGTTCGGTCCCCGTGAGCGGCTCGGCCCCGTCCAATTCGCCGGCCGCGAGGTCGAATGGGTGCGCCAATGGGTGCTGCCGATGTTCGGGCGCCGTCTGCGCGGGGTGACGCTCGGCGACGCGCTCGAGCCCCGTTGGCCCACCCCTATCCGTCCGGCCGACGGGATGAAGAAGCTCTACCGCCGGCGTCTCAGGAAGACGGCCCGGGAGGAACGGGGACATACGATGAATGCATCATGACTTCTTCGCATCCCGTCGACTTCCCGGCGCCCGACGACGCCGCGCGCGGCTCCGGCGGCGCCTCCGTTCCTGAGGCCCTGGCCGAGCCCACCGTCAACGTCCGCGCCAAGTGGATTGCCGGCGTCGTGCTGGTGAACCTGGGCATCAATGCGGTGCTCTACGCGCCGATCAACGTGCTGCTCGGGATGCAGGCCGAGGCGATCGATCCGAACGCGAAGGAAGGCATCCTCTCGCTCGTGACCGCGTTCGGTGCGGCCGTCGCGCTGATCGCCAACCCGCTCACGGGTGCCCTCTCGGACCGGACGTCGAGCCGCTTCGGCCGCCGGGCCCCGTGGGTGTTCGGCGGGATGGTGGTCGCCGTCGTCGCCCTCGCGTTCCTCGCGGCGGTCTCCGCCCTGGTGGGCGGGACGGAAGTCACGGGTACGACGGCGGTGCTCGCCTTGGTGGTCGGGTGGTGCGTTGTGCAGGCGGGAGTGAACTCGGCGTACTCGACGATCGCGGCGGCGGTGCCGGATCGCGCGCCGATCGGCCAGCGGGCCTCGATCGGAGGGCTCGGCGCGATGGGCCAGACGATCGGCATCCTGTGCGGGGCGGTGATCGGGTTCGTGATCGGCGGCAACGTGGGGCTCGGCTACGGGCTGTGCGCGGCCGTGTTCGCGGTCGCCGTGGTCCCGTACCTGATCTGGCGCGACGACCCCGTGCTGCCGCGCGGTCTGGCCCCGAAGTTCGCCCTCGGCACGTTCCTGCGCGGATTCTGGATCGATCCGCGTAAGCACCCCGACTTCGGCTGGGCGTGGTTCACCCGGTTCCTGATGTTCGTCGGGAACCAGCTGACGATCGTCTACCTGCTGTTCTTCCTGAAGGACGAGATCGGCCACGAGAATCCGGCCGGGGGCGTACTCGTGCTGACGGGCCTGTATTCGATCATGGTGCTGATCTCGGCGGTCATCGCGGGCCGGATCAGCGACGCCTCCGGTGGCCGACGGAAGATCTTCGTCGCCGGGTCCTCGGTCCTGATCGCGCTGGCGGCCCTGATCCTGGCGTTCTTCCCGGTCTGGCCGGCCGCAATCGTCGCCGCCGCGGTGCTCGGCATGGGGTTCGGCGCGTATCTGGCCGTCGACTTCGCGCTCATCACGCAGGTGCTTCCGTCCGCGAATGCGCGCGGCAAGGATCTGGGCGTCGTGAACATCGCGGCGACGCTGCCGCAGGTGGTCGCCCCGACGCTGGCCTGGCTCGCCGTGACGAAGCTCGGCGGCTACGACACCATGTTCGTTCTGGCCGCGGTGATCGGGCTCGTGGCGGCGGCCCTCGTCTACCGGATCAAGTCCGTGCCCTGAGCCGTGTAGCGCAACGACGAGTGGTCGCCCGAACCGAGGTTCGGACGACCACTCGTCGTTTAGCTGCGAATTGGTTAGGCGAGGACGTCCTCGGTCGCAAGGTAGGCGAGCTCGAACTCCTCGGCCACCGACTTGAAGGTGACCTGGCCGGCGTGCACGTTCAGGCCGTTGGCCAGGCCGGAGTCCTCGCGCAGGGCGACCTTCCAGCCCTTGTTCGCGATGCGCAGGGCGTACGGCAGCGTCGCGTTGGTCAGGGCCGCGGTCGAGGTCTGCGGGACGGCGCCCGGCATGTTCGCGACGCAGTAGTAGACGGCGTCGTGCACCTTGAACGTCGGCTCGGCGTGCGTCGTGGGGCGCGAACCCTCAAAGCAGCCGCCCTGGTCGATCGCGATGTCCACGAGCACGGAGCCCGGGCGCATGGCGGCGACCATGTCCTTGGTGACAAGCTTCGGGGCGGCGGCACCCGGGATCAGTACGGAACCGATGACGAGGTCGGCCGCGGCCACCTCGTCGGCGATCGCGAGCTTCGAGGAGGCCAGCGTCTTGATGCGGCCCGCGTAGGCCGTGTCGATCTCCTTGAGGCGGGCCAGGTTGATGTCGACGATCGTGACGTCTGCGCCCATGCCCACAGCGATGTTGGCGGCGTTCTCGCCGGCGACGCCGCCGCCGATGACGACGACCTTGGCCGGGCGGGTGCCGGGCACGCCGCCCATGAGGACACCCGAGCCGCCGTTGGGCTGCTGCAGCTGCACGGCACCGATCTGCGCTGACAGGCGTCCGGCGACTTCGGACATCGGCGCCAGCAGCGGCAGGCCGCGGCCGGCGGTGACCGTCTCGTACGCGATGGCCGTCGAGCCCGCGGTAACGATGGCGTCGGTGCACTCGCGAGAGGCGGCCAGGTGCAGGTAGGTGAAGAGGATTTGGTCGCGGCGCATGCGGTGGTACTCCGCGGCGATCGGCTCCTTGACCTTCATGATCATGTCGGCGTCGGCCCAGGTGGCGTCGGCGTCGGCGGCGATGCGCGCCCCGGCCGCCATGTAGTCTTCGTCGGCGATGCCGGAGCCGAGGCCGGCGGTGGCCTCGATAACGACCTCGTGGCCGCGGGCGACGAACTCGGAGACGCCCGCCGGCGTCATGGCGACGCGGAATTCGTTGTTCTTGATTTCCTTCGGAACACCGATAATCATGGCGTTTGCTCCTCCTGCGGGTGTAGTGATCGTAGTCCCGGAGCGGCCTCGTTGGGAACGCCTGGGTCGACTGTGTGCTCCCTCCAGAATAGAGATAAATGCGGGTTCATTGCTGTTTCTGCGACGAATATTCGCTAGAATCGCTATAACTAGAGATTATCTACGGTTAAGGAGGCGTGAGATGCCCGTCACAACGAATGATGTTCGGCCCGACCCTGTGGTGCTCGACGAGACCGACCGGAAACTGCTGCGGATGCTCGGCGAGAACGCCCGGCGGACCAACAACTCCATGGCCACAGAGCTCGGCATCGCGCCGTCGACGTGCTTGGCCCGGGTCAACGCGCTGCGCGAGTCCGGGGTCATCCGCCGGTTCACGCTCGATGTGGATCCGGAACGCATCGGGCGCGCGCTGCAGGCGCTGATCTTTGTGCGGATCCGCCCCGGCGCCCGGCACACGATGTCCACGTTCAGCGAGGAGATCCGCGTCCAGCAGGGCGTCACGCAGCTCTTCTTCCTCGGCGGCACCGACGACTTCGTCATCCACCTGGCCGTACGCGACTCGAACGATGTCCGCCAGTTCGTGCTCGATCACCTCTCCGCCAACCCGGCCGTCGCCTCGACGCAGACCTCGCTGGTCTTCGATCACTTGCCCGGTGGCCCCTGGGTCTAGGCAGTGACGAGGCGGCGCCGGCGGCGCTCCATCAACTCGACCACCGCGACGTAGACAAGGGTCGTGATGATGGAAACCGCGGCGGCGGCCGGGGCGACCTCCGTCGCATCGAGGTCGGCGCCGGTGGCGATGCCGAAGCCGAACGCCGCGGCGTTGTTGATGACGTGCATCGCGATCGCGGCCTCTAGCCCGCCGGTGCGGACCGTCAGATAGCCGGCGGCGATGGCGAAGACCGCGATGTCGGTGAGCCCGACGGCGTCGTACGCGTGGCCGATGACGAACAGCGGAACTGGCAGGAGCACGGCCCAGGCCGGGTGGCGCAGCCAGCTGCCGATAGCGTTCATGAACAGGCCGCGGAAGACGACTTCCTCGGCCGTGGCCTGGAAGGCGACGAGCCCGAGGGCGATCGCCAGCATCAGGAGTGCCCGGTCGTCGAGGGACCAGGTCGGCATGCCGTTGACGGCCAGATCGAGGACGATGCTCGCGCCAATGACCGCAATCGCGACGACGAAGTAGCTGCCCAGGCGACCCCAACGCATACGCCCGGCGACCGAGAACAGGCTCGCCGAGATCCGGCGCGGCGCGCCACGACCGTAGATCATGCGGATCGCGGCGGAGGCCGGCGGCCACATGAGAATGACGGAGATGAGCAGGAACGCGACGCCGAACGGTGTGTTGAAGCTGGCCAACGCCTCGAACGCCGCGGGGTCGGTGAATAGGGCGGTGCCGCCGTCGGAGGAGAGGGCGACGGCGAACATCGCCACAAGCAGCACGACGAGCAGGCCGAAGTAGATGCCGCCGGCGATCAGCAGCACCAACAGGGGTTTGTACCAGCGGTGGCGGTCGGAGTCACGCAGGATGCGGTGGTAAGCGGTCTCGTTCATGCTCACAGTTTCTCAGCCTGGGTGTGCCGGGCGCGTCAGTCGCTGGCATGAACTTCGCCCTGCCGCGTACAACCTCCGGATGACAAGGGCGCCGGCGACGGGCGAAATACGCGCGAAAATCAGCACTAAAAGATCCGAGTGTGCGGGCGTACGGTGGCTTTAAGTGGCCCGCAGCGGGATCAGCCCCCGGGCCAAAGACGTGAGGAGACCGCCATGACTGCCACTCCGCCAGTTGCCGACTGCACGGTAGAGAACTGTTCCTTCAACGACCATTCGCACTGCAATGCCGCGGGCATCACCATCGGCGGCAGCCGGGACCACGCCAGCTGCGCGACCTTCGTCGACATCGGCCAGTCCGGTGGCCTGCCGAAGGTTATCGCCGAGGTTGGCGCCTGCCAGCGTGCCGAGTGCGCGTTCAACGACCACCTCCAGTGCACCGCCGCCGAGGTCCATGTGGGACCTGGCGCCGACAACGCGGACTGCCTGACCTACAAGGTGTAAGCGGCAGCTACGCCGTCCAGGTCGCGAGCCTTCCGCACATTCCCCATAGCCGCGGGCCGGGGCGGGGTCCGCCGGCGGTCACGGCGCCGTCGGCTAGGTGCGTGCCGTCGCCCGCTGCGAGTGCGCTCATCTGTGCGCGCGTGCGTTCGACCTGCTCCTCGACGTTCGCGGCGAAGATCTCGCTCCACACCTCGATCCTGGGCCGGACCAGCGCCGTCGCCCGCGCGTGCAGCGTCCCCAGTGCGGCCGGGCCGTCCCGTTCGACGGCGGCCTGCAGCCGCTCGTAGCCTTCCATCGCCAGGTCGCGGCGCGCGCGGGCGGCTTCGCCGCGGGCCGACTCCGAGCCGGGCAGGGTGACCGCCCGCCGGTAGGCCTCGGGGTCCGCGAGGATCTCGTCGGGGAAGGTCATGACGGCGTCGCCGGCCTCCGGTAGGCCGGCGTTGGCCATGATCACGGTGAGTTCGAGCCCGCCGTGGTTGACGAGCCGGTGCACCGTGCCCGGGGTGAACCACAGCAGTGAGCCCGGCTCGAGCGGGTCGACGCGCGCCCCGTCGGCCCCGAGCGTGTGCACCTCGCCGCTGCCGGCGGTGACGACATACGCCTCGGTCGAGAGCGTGTGCAGGTGCGGCGTGCCGCCCGCGCAGCCGTCCGCGGCCTCCCAGTCGTACACGCGCAGCTGCGAGACGGAAGTGCCACCCGGGAAGTCCGGCAGCGACCGGTTCGCCGCGGCCGGCGCGGGGTGCCCGGCGCTCACAGCGCGAACTCCGCGCCGATCCGGGCCAGCTCTGTGTCGTCGCACACGCGGGAGACGAAGACGTAGCGGTGATTGAGGGTCAGGTCGGCGCCGTGGGGCAGGTGGATCTCCTCGTAGAACGCCGGCGACGGGCTGATTACCGCGAAGATTCCCGAGCGCACGAACCAGCGCACCTCCGGGATCTCGAGGGCCTCGCCGCCCGATGTGGCGCTCGAGGATCCGGAGAACGCGATGATTGTCCCGCCTCCGTCGAGCCCGTCGTGCTCGGACTGCATGGCGATCCAGTCGGCCGTTGTGCCCATGACCGTCTCGTCGCCCTCGAGCCCCTCCGAAGAGACGACGCGGGCGCCGGTCCACGAGCGCGGCCCGCGCCAGAACCACCCGGTATAGCCGGCCTGCTCGCGGCCGGCCGTCGTCGGGCTGCCCATCGGCAGGGTCTCGCCGGAGACGTTCGTCAGTGTGGTGGTCAGATCGACCGACCAGAGGCCGCGCTCGGCATCGAGGGAGTGGAGGCGGTGCACGCGGTGTTCGTCGAACCAATGCTCGCCGCGCGAGTTGATCCACGTGAGCGTCTCGTCGAAGACGACTTCTTCGCCGTCTGCCGGCGGGACGGCGAACCCTTGGTGCTCCATGCGGCCCAGGTTGTCGCGCATCTGGTACCCGCCCTCCGTGGAGAAGGTCGGCCCGCCCCAGAAGTTCTGGTCCTTCACGTGCGACCACGTGAACTGAAGGCCTGTGTGCCAGCGGTGGTCCCATGGTCGGCGCACGGCGGCGTCGCCGCCGTCGAGGAAGCGCAGCGGGAAGAGGTACGGCTTCGGGGCCTCCTCGGGTTTCGTGTCGGGGTGGATGACGTAGGTCAGCAGGTCGACGCCGCCGCCCGTGACGGTCAGCGACTCGCCCTGATCGTTGACGGTGTATGCGTTCTCAGGCACGTGCGGCCTCCAGATTCGTTGCGGTCTCAGCCGGCCCGGCTGGGCGAAGCTTGCGTTGGTAGGTGTATGCCGGATCATGCATACCTTGGTAGTAGGCGCCGGAGCGCTTCAGGTCCGCCCGGCGCACGGTGCGCCCGGTCTCCGCCGACTCATAGAGTGCGGCGATGAGCTCGAGGCTCTTGCGCCCGTCCTCGCCGCTGGCGCGCGGGCGTTCGCCGCGCTCGTAGGAGTCGAGTAGTGCAGCGATCTGGTTCACGTGGGAGCTCGCGACGCCGTCGTCGGCGACGAAGAACGGAGCTGGCTCCGTGGCGCCGTCGTGCGTGTCGTCCGCACCCAGATGCGGGCTCGGCGTCAAGCGCCAGTCGGTACTGGAGTAGCCATAGAGGTGCTCGACCTCGACCGTCGCGTTGGTGAAGTCGAAGCGCAGATAGCTCGTCTCCCGCGGCGAGAGGACGGAGTTCACGATGCTGCCGACTGCCCCGGAAGCGAATCGCACCATGGCGAGCGAGACGTCCTCGGTCTCGAGGTCGCGGTCCAGGGTGTCCGCGATGGCGGTGACTTCCGTCCAGTCGCCGAGGATGTCGAGGAGCAGGTCCATCTGGTGGATGCCGTGGCCCATGGCCGGCCCGCCGCCTTCGGTTTCCCATTTGCCGCGCCACGGCACGGCGTAGTAGTCGTGGCCGCGGTACCAGAGCGTGTTGCAGACGGCCACGTGCGGGTCGCCCAAGCTGCCGTCGTCGATCGCGGCGCGAACGCGATTCGCGGCCGCGCCGAAGCGGTGCTGGAACACGTAGGCGGCGTAGGGGCCCTGCTCGCCTTCGAGGGCGGCGACCTCGTCGTACTCGGCGAGGGAGAGCATGGGTGGCTTCTCGCACCAGACCCAAGCGCCGGCGCGGAGTCCGGACATGACGGCGTCGCGGTGGGCGCCCGGGGGAGTGCAGACCACGATCAGATCGGGTTCGGCGCCGGCGAGCAGCGCGTCGACGCTCGTGAAGTGCTGCTCGATCGAATGTTCCGCTGCTGCTGCGGCGGCGCGATCGGCGTCGACATCGGCGATGGCCACGATCTCGGCGCGGTGCGCCTGAGTGCGAAGAGCCGGAATGTGGGCGCCGGTGGCGATGCCTCCGGCGCCGATGATGCCGACGCGGATGAGTGGGGCGTCTGGCTGGGTGCCTGACATGCGGGAAGTCTCCTTGGGCGTTCGCGGATCGGCCGGCGAGAGGCGCGGCTGACGATTCTCGCATTTAGTGATCGATCACTTTTCTGGTGCGAAGGAGGCGCTTTCTTTCGCGGCGGTAGAATGTGATCGATCACTAAACGTGATGCACTGCACGTTATCGGCGCACGGGAACTCTTGTCAACGGGTTGGGGCGAATCGGCGGCGGGGCCGACGCGGCACCGGTTCTCGGGTACCGTCAGGTAGCAGTCGGCACGATCTCCGGGAGGCCACGGTGACAGAAACGCAGTCGAGCAGGGCGACGGGTAGGCGCCCGACCATGCGGCAGGTCGCGGCCCGCGCGGGCGTCTCCCATCAGACCGTCTCGCGGTTCCTGCGCGGAGATCCCGGGATGAAGCCGGCCACCGTCGAGCGCCTGCGAGAGGCCGTCGATGCGCTCGGATACCGTCCCGATCTGACCGCCAGATCCCTGCGGACGGGGCGCTCCGGCGTGCTGACCGCGATGCTGCCCAGTCCGGTCACGGCATTCCCGACGCCGGTCCTCGCGGCCGCGGCTGAGGTCGCACACGAGCACGGCTACTTCATGGAGGTCGCCGTCGTCGCGGGCGGATCCACCGAGCGCGCGGCGCGGGCCGCGGAGCTGCTGACGTCGGGTCGTAGCGAGGGTGTGCTCTTCCTCGGCGACCTGCCCGATGGCGGTGTGCCCAGCAATCGCGACCGCGGTGCGCTCGTGCTCTTCGACGACTTCGACGACCAGCTGCGCGGCGTCGGCCAACTCGCCGACGCGACCCCCGTCGCCGAGGCGATCGCCCATCTGGCCTCGCTCGGCCACCGCCGCTTCCTGCATCTTGCCGGCCCCCAGCAGTGGGCCTCGGCGCGTGCCCGTCGGTCGACGTACCTGGAAACCATCGAGCGCCTGCGGGCCGAGTATCCGGGCTTGTCCAGTGCGGGCATCGTGGCCGGCACGTGGAGCGCGGACTCCGGGTACGACGGCGTTGCGCAGCTCCCAGCGGACATGGACTTCACGGCCGTCATCGCCGCCAACGATCTGGTGGCCATGGGCGCGATCCGGGCGCTCGGCGAACGCGGCCTTTCAGTCCCCGCGGACGTCAGCATCGTCGGCTGGGACGATCAGGAGATGGGGCGATATTCGACGCCGTCGATCACGACCGTCGTCGTCGACCGCGAGATGCAGGGTCGGGTCGCGATGCGACAGCTCGTAGCTCTGGTGCGCGGGGAGGAGCCCGGCGAGACGATGGGCCTGCTCAACCGGCTCGTCTGGCGCGAGAGCACCGGCCCGGCGCCGGGGCGGGACACCGAAGCCTAGGCCGCGGCGCGCGCGACGAGCGCACGGATCGTTTCGGCGCTCTCGTCGGTGATCTCCGTGATGGCCCACGACGTCGGCCACAGGCCTCCCGGCTCGTCGAGTGCGGCCGTGGCACCGATCCCGAATGTCGAGTAACGCTCCTTGTCGTCGTGGCCGCTGCGGAAGAAGCAGAGCGCCGCGCCGTCCCGATACCAGGCCGGCTGGCCGTACCAGAGCTTCGGCGCCAGGTCAGGGGCCGCCTCCGTGACGATGTCGTGGATCCGCTCGGCCATCGCGCGATCCGCCGGTTCCATGCTGGCGATCTTCTTGGCCATCTTCTCCGCGTCGGCCGCGGCCTTCTTGTTCGATGCCGCCATGGTCTCGGGCTCCTTCGCTCGGTGCTGATTGTGCATCCCAGCCTATCGACGCCAGAGTGCCGGTGCTTCTCCGATCCTGCGCGACCGGATCGCTTGACGTGTGATGCGAGTCACGCCTAGAGTCTGGAATGCGCTTTCTTTCTCGGCTGCCCACTCACATCGAGGAGCCGTCATGAAACACACCTTCCCACTCCGCGCCGCTGCGGTGCTCGCCGCTGCGGCCCTCGCGCTGACGGCCTGTTCCGGCGGCGGCGACGCGCCCGACGACGGCGAGGTCACCCTGACCTTCGCATGGTGGGGCTCCGACACGCGCCACCAGAAGACTCAGGAAATGATCGACGTCTTCGAAGAGCAGAACCCGAACGTCACCATCGACACCGAATACGGGGACTGGGGTGGCTACTGGGACAAGCTGGCCACCCAGACCGCCGCCGGCAAGGCACCGGATGTCATGCAGATGGACCTGCTCTACATTCGCGAGTACGCAGAGAACGGCGTCCTGCTGGACCTGAGCGACGTCGACATGTCGGACATGCCCGAGGACCTGCGCGTCGCCGGGGCCACGGACGAGGGCGTCTGGGGCATCCCACACGGGCTCACCGCCTTGTCGGTGCTGGCGAACAAGACGATGTTCGAGGAGGCCGGCGTCGAGCTGCCCGACGACTCGACGTGGACCTGGGAGGATTTCGAAGCAAAGTCACTCGAATTCCAGGAGGAGTCCGACGCCTACGGCCTGACGAGCCTGCCAGCAACGATGACGCTCGAGCTCTTCCTGCGCCAGAACGGCAAGGAGTTCCTGACGCCCGAGGGCCAACTCGGCTGGGAGCCCGCCGACGCTGAGGGGTATTTCGAGATGTACAAGGGCCTCGCGGATTCGGGTGCACTGCCGCCCGCCTCCGTCGTCGCCGAAGATCAGCTCCCGTCCCTGGACCAGACGCTGACCGCGACCAACAAGGTGGCGATGGCCCCGTGGTGGAGTACGCAGATGACCGCTGTGCAGGCCGCCTCCGGTGACGAGTTCGAGATCCTGCGGCCACCGTCCGTCGCCGGCGACGCCGCCGAGGGGCAGCTCTGGTACAAGACCTCGATGTTCTTCTCCGCGTCCTCCCGCACGGAGCACCCGGAGGAGGCCAAGAAGTTCATCGACTTCCTCGTGAACTCGACCGAAGCCGCCGAAATCGGGGCCACCGAGCGCGGCATGCTGGCCAACCAGACCGCACTCGAGCACATCCGCGACGACCTGACACCGGAGGAGAAGCAGGTCGCCGACTACATCACCGAGATCGAAACGGATCTCGGTGCGCCGAACCCGATCCCGCCGCAGGGCGTCTCCGACTACCAGAATCTGCACTTCCGCTACGACCTCGAGGTGCTGTTCGGGCGGTTGAGCCCGGCCGAGGCCGCCGAGAAGATGCACGCCGAGATGGCTGCCACCCTGTAGACCGCCTCACTCCTACCTCCGCACGACGACGGTGCGCGCCGAACGCTCGGCGCGCACCGTCGTCGTGATGGGACACTGATGCCATGGACATCACGATCATCGCGACCATCGTCGCCGGGCTCCTGCTCCTCGTCGCCACGCTGGGTACCGTCTATCCGATCCTGCCGGGCAGCTGGCTGGCCCTGGGCACGCTGCTCGCGTGGGCCTGGATCCTCGGTTCGGGGGCGTCATGGACGATGGGCGTGATCGCGATGGTGATCGTCGCGATCGGCTGGTCCGCCTCCGCCGTGCTGACCGGACGGAACCTCAAGCAACAGCAGATCCCGCACGGGTCGATCGTCGTGGCGCTGATCGCCGCCGTCGTGGGCATGTTCGTGATCCCCGTGGTCGGATTGTTCGTCGGCTTTGGTGCGGGCCTGCTGGGCGCGGAGATGCTTCGGCGCAAGGACTTCAAGGCCGCGCTGAAGTCCTCGGCCTCGGCGCTGAAGGCCACCGGGGTCGGTATCCTCATCGAGTTCGGGTGCGCTGCGCTGGCGACCTCACTCTGGGTGATCGGGGTCATCTGGCACTTCGCCGCCAGCTAGGGTGTGTCTCGCGGGCGCCCGTCCATTTGATGCAGGCCGGCAGCCGCCGCCTCGACCGTTGCAGCGTTGATCACGGCGATGAGGGACGCGGTGAGCACGGACCGGTCCTTCCCGGCCACCCATCCGGTGCGGTGGCGGTGGCGGTACTCGATCAGCGTGATCGCCTCGCTGTCACTCCCGGCACCGGTGCTTGTCTGGTGGAGGCTGAGTATGTCGATGGTGTAGCCGATGTGAGCGAGAGCTGCGGTGAGTGCTTCGACAGGGCCGATGCCTTCGTGGTTGGTGGTGTTCTCGCTTCCGTTCGCGCGGAGGGTGATCGTCGTGTTCTGACCGATCGTGTTGCAGGCGACGAGTTCGACCGCAGCCTGAGTCGGTGCGGCGACGTATGCGGCGTGGAAGATGTCCCAGAGCCGGCTGGCGGTGACTTCACTACCGGTATCGTCCGTGTGCCGCTGGACGTGGCGGGCAAAATCGATCTGGAGGCGCCGGGGCAGTTCGATGCCGTACTCGGCCTGCAGCAGGTAGGCGATGCCGGACTTTCCGGATTGGGAATTGACGCGGATGACGGCGTCGTAGCTGCGTCCGATGTCGGCGGGGTCGATCGGCAGGTACGGCACCTTCCACTCAATCTCCCCGTCGGCGCGGACTTCTTCAGCGGCACGGAGGTGGTGCTCGGCGAAGCCCTTCTTGATCGCGTCCTGATGCGTGCCGGAGAAAGCAGTGTGCACGAGGTCTCCGACATAAGGATGGCGTGGGTGGATCTCGATGCGGTTGCAGTGCTCAACGGTGCGGCGGATCTCATCGATGTCGGAGAAGTCGATCATCGGGTCGACGCCCTGAGCGTGCAGGTTCAGCGCAAGAGTGGCGAGATCGACGTTCCCGGTGCGTTCCCCATTGCCGAAGATGCACCCCTCAACGCGCTGCGCGCCAGCGAGCACGGCGAGCTCGGCGCAGGCGATGCCGGTCCCGCGATCGTTGTGCGGATGCACAGAGAGGATCACGGCCTCTCGGCGGGCAAGGTTGTTGTGCATGTACTCGATCTGATCGGCGTACACGTTTGGCGTCGCGATCTCGACGGTGGCCGGCAGATTGAGAATGACCGGCCGTTCCGGGGTCGCCGCCCACAGCTCGGTCATGGCGTCGCAGACCTCGAGCACGTAGTCGGGCTCCGTGAGGTTGAAGACTTCAGGGCTGAACTCGAACCGCACATTCGGCAGGTGTCCGGCGAACTCGAGCACGTCGCGGCCCCCGGCCAGGATCAGCCCCTTCAGCCCGTCTCGGTCCTGCCCGAGGACGGTATCGCGCCAGGTCGGCGCGGTGGCAGTGTACATGTGGATCACCACTTGGTTGCGGATGCCGCGGATGGACTCCACGGTGCGCTGGATCAACTCGCGCCGTGCCGGGGTGAACACCACGATCGTCACGTCCTCGGGTCCGATATCGGTCTCGGCGATCAGGCGGACGAAGTCGTAGTCGGTCTGCGAGGCTGACGGGTAGCCGACCTCGATCTCCTTGTAGCCCATCGCGACCATCAGCTCGAAGAAGCGTCGCTTCCGCGCCGGGTCCATCGGCTCCGCCAGGGCCTGGTTCCCGTCGCGCAGATCAACCGGCACCCACAGTGGCGCATGGGTCAGCCGGTTGCTCGGCCAAACACGCGCGGTGAGCGGTACCGCGACCCGAGAGTACGCATCCCGGTAGCGATGTGAGGGCATCTGCGAGTGCCGCTGCCGGTCCCACTCCGGCGCATCAGCCGGGATCGGTCCTGCGGGCGTAGAAAGGGTCGGGAAGGTGCTGGTCATGGTCTGATTCCTGTCCGGGTCGTTCACGTCGAGTTGACCGGCACATCGATCAGCTCCACGTCGAGGAGCCGGTCTGGCATTACCCCGCCGTGGCAGCGAAGGAGAGGGAACCAAGGGATGAGCACGCGGCCAATCTAGCACAACTCCTCAGACAAGTAGAGGAGTTGAATCGATGGGAGAATGCCCCTATGACGATTGTGCGCCGCGAATCCCTCGCCGAGCAGGCCGCTGAGCTCCTTCTCTCGCGCATCAGGGACAGGGAATGGGAGATTGGCGGGAAGCTGCCTGGTGAGACGACGCTCGCCCCGCAGCTCGGCGTCGGCAGGTCCACCGCCCGGGAGGCGATCCGCATTCTCGCGGGCCGCGGCGTCCTCGCCACCCGCCAGGGGGCTGGCGTGTTCGTCACTGCTACCGATGTCCCGGCGAGTTGGGAAGCCGTCCTTGCACGTGCTGACGTCGTGGCGGTCATCGAGGCCCGGACGGCGATCGAAGTCGAAGCCTCCGCGCTTGCTGCCCAACGCCGTACGGCAGCCGAGCTCCGGGACCTGCGCAGAGCGCTGGAGGATCGCGAGCGGCACCGGGCAGATATCGGCGAGCATGTCGAGACCGACATGGCGTTTCACCGCTGCATCATCGTCGCAGCGCACAGCCCGGTCCTGCTCGAGCTGTTCGACGGCTTCGAACCCCGCAGTCGGCAGGCCATGGTCGACATGCTCCGCCTGCGCGGCCAACACGGAGACGAAGCCGACCACGACACTCACGAGCGCATCTACGAGGCGGTCGCCTCGCGCGATGCAGAAGCGGCCGCCGCCATCACCCGCGCGCATCTCAACGTGCTCAAAGAACTGCTCAAGTGAGGTTGCCGACGAACGCTGGAGAACTGCGCCTTCGAGTCCTTACGCTGGCAGCATGAAGACCTCTGCCCGCTTCCGCACCGCACTTGAGGGCGCTCGCACGTGGCTGCCCTGGACGAGCCCGCAAGGCGCACCGCTGGGCGAGGACATCCTGCTGGCCCGCCACGGCGACGCGGTGAAGCGATTCCGGCAGGACCGTCGGCAGGGAGTGACCGTCGCCGTACTGCGCGGCGGCGGGCGGGATTCGGCACCCAACCGGCTCGACGCCGTCGTACCGTCCGCGCTGCCGCCGGCCGAACGGGCGGCCGCGGCCGCGAGGGACTTCCGCGCCGGATGGGGCGAGACGCAGCACGCGGAGGCCCGCTACCTCGCGAAGTTCGCCGTTCTCGGGACGGTCCTGACGGTCGCGGCGTGCTCGGCCACGGCGTGGATCGCCTACTCGGTCCTGGGTGCCGACGCCTTGCGGAACGTGATGACCGCCGGCGGAGCGTACTGAGTTACTCGGCCAGCAGGCCCGTGGTCCGGTAGGGGATGAGCTGGCGCAGGAAGAGGGTCGTCGACGTGCGCGTGATGCCCGGGCAGAGGCGGATCTTCTCGCTGACCCGGTAGAGGTGGTCGGTGTCCTTGGCGGTGACGCGCAGGCGGAGGTCGGTGTCGCCCGCGGGGGCCAGGCACTCGAGGACCTCGGGGATGTCCTGCAGGGCGGCGACGGCGTCGAGGAGCCGGGACTGTTCGACCTGCGCATCCACCGAGGCGGCGACGGTGTAGCCGAGCGCGGTGGGTGTGACGCGGATGCTGTTGGCCTGCAGCACGCCGGCCGCTGTGAGTTTCTCGAGACGGGACTGAACGGTGCCGCGGGCCAGGCCGAGCTGCTGGGCGAGCATCATGATGGGGACGCGCGGATCGTCGTCGAGCGCGATCAGGATGCGCTTGTCCGTCGCGTCGAGTTGATGGCTCGCTGAAGTCATGACCGTCCTTGGGCTGGGGTGGTTCCCACGCTAGATCGTGCGGGTGCGATACGCCGAATGTGTTGCGTGGGCGCGTCGGAACGGGCGAGTTGTCCACAATCTGGCCGAACCGCTGGATGATGCCGTTTGGGGGCGGTAAATTCGTATTCATGAGATTCATGCGGCTTGACGATGTTGCGGACGAGTTGGACGTCAAACTCTCCTTGGTGCGGAATCTGGTGAAGACCGGTGAGCTGCCGGCCATCCAGGTCGGGGGTCGGGGCATGTGGCGCGTCGAACGCGAGGACTTCGAGAAGTACATCGACCGCCAGCGCGAGGCAGCGCGGGCCGCGGCGGAGCAGTATCGCGCCGAGCACGTGGCCGAAGAGAAGCAGGACACCGCGTAGGTGCGCGGGTCCGGATTTGTGGCGGAGGCCGCTCCGGCGCTAATCTAGCGTGCACTGGCTCGTTCGCGGGCCATGGGGCTTTAGCTCAGTTGGTAGAGCGTTTCGTTCGCAATGAAAAGGTCAGGGGTTCGATTCCCCTAAGCTCCACTCAAGTATGAAGGGGCCTGCTTCCTAGGAAACTACTGGGAAGTAGGCCCCTTTGTTGCGTTCGATTCGGGGCGATAATTGCGCTCGGGCCAGTCCTGTGCTTGCCGCCTCATATCGTCTTATTTCCGGCCTTGGTGCGAACAAAATGCGAACGCTGCGGATGGGGGGCGATCCCGCTTCCACTAGGGATCTAAGGGGCCCAAGGTCCATTTGTTTGCCATGTTCTGCATCCGGGGTCGGGCTGCTAGCCTCCTCGAGCCGGACCGCGCCAGCGGGCCGTGTCTAATTCCCGAGATGCTGGAGCTGCACATGTCCACCGCACTTGAGTTCGCCGCCCCTGAAGACTGCTGGCAGCTCGACCCCACAGCCGTCCTGTATGACGACGGCTTCGGCCTTTCGGTGCTCGTCGGTGATGAGTCGGGCGTAAGTCCTGAACCTCGAGGCGTTGACGTCGCATCACTGGCCGGTGCCGCCCTGCGCTCGCCGGTCACGCTCGAGGTCACACGCCACCGCCGGCGGCTGGCGCCTTGCTGAGGTCGTGCCGTCCTGCCACATCCATTCATAGCTGCCACGGGGCCTTCTGTGCTTCGGGGGTGCCCTCTGGTACAAGAAACCCTTGGGGAGGGTGACCCTAGGGGCGTTGGGGGGCCTATCTGTTTGGACAAGGGGTTCGGCGGGTTTTCGTGTGGATTCGTCGCGGGCGGCTGCGGGCGCGTTGATGTCGGCCGGCTGCTCGGGGTGGGCGGTTCGGTCTGGTGGGTGTTCGCGGTTTTCAAGCCGCCAGGGGCACTGACTCGTGATAGATCGTTCCGTCGCGCTGCACCGTGGATTGCGTCCGCACTGTACTGCTGTCGGCGTCCGCCGAGATCGCCGCCCGCGGCGGCCCGTTTGGCGTTGCTGTCCCGGATGCGTTCAGTCTTGATGTCTAGTCGCATCTGCGCCAGCGCTGCCACGAGGGTAAACATCATTGCGCCCATAGGTGTTGAAGTATCCACGTTGCCGCTGCCGAGATTGAGTACGCGGAGCTTGACGCCTCGAGCCTTGAGATCTTCGGATAGCTTGGGCAGGTGACCCGCATTGCGCCCGAGTCGGTCTAGTGTGGTCACGGCGAGCGTGTCGCCGTCGTGTAGCGCGTCAAGTGCTCGATCGAATCCGGGCCGCGAAGCGCGCCCGCCGCTGACGCCATGGTCTCCGTATAGGTCATCGCGCCTAGCACCTGCTGCCAGTAGGTCGATCTGTTGCCTGTCGGCATCCTGCCCCTTGGTGCTGACGCGTGCGTATCCGATGAGCTTGCGGGTCTTGGCGCCCTGTTCGACAAAGTGTCTCGCCAACATGTCTCGTAGCCGACTCGTGGTGAGACGGTAGGGTTGGTGGCCGTCCGGAGGGGGATTGGTATGGAACCGCCAGTGGTGGCCGCTTGGATTGCCGCGTCTGTATCGGTTGTATCGCTGATAGCGAACACGGCCATTCAGGCATGGCATTTGTCGAAGGCGAGAGAAAACGAGCGGGAGGGTCAGCAGCGACAGCGAGAATTTGAGCATCAGATGCTGAGTCAGCAGCATGATGCTGAATATCTTGCATGGCTGAGGGATAAGCGTCTTGCCGCAGTCGAGCGAATGCAGCATGCCTATGAAGAAGTAGCCAGTGTTTCGCTGGAATGGGGCTTCAAAGCTAGTCGTGAAGATTCGTGGGACCTTCGGGCGCAGGATGCCAATCGCGAACTTGCTAGCGCTGTCATGGCCGTTCGCCTGCTCTTCGCGAGTAGTCCGTTCGTAATTGAGAAGGCCGGGGCCTGCGAGCGGCTGGCTAGTCAAATATGCCACCTGGCTCTGTTGCCATGGGATCAGGGGCGCCGGCTCCCTAATTGGGAGCGCATTGTTGGTGACATGAAGCGCTGGCGAGAAGAGATAGGCCAAGCGTATACAGGATTCTGGATAGCCGCCCAAGAGCATGCTGTTCCAACTCCCGCGGGTGAGAATCAAGCCTTCGTTGATCTACTTCGTAAGCACGTTGGTAAGGTCGGTCAACCTTCGTCGCACCAATCTGAATCGGATGAACAGACCTGAGCATATTCTGAAGGGGGCGGGTGCCCTCCCGTTGCACAGAGGGCTGCCGGCTGCCTGATCGCGAAATTTTTTTGGAGCAAGCTAGAAGGCTTTCTGTGGTGCTTATTCCAGTATGTAGGTGGGTAACGCTTCGGCACGTTCACTCTCTAAGGTCCGGGCGTAGAGTAACTCCTCGGCAAGGATCCGGTTGTACCCTTTGACCTTTCCGTTGTGTCTGGGCGTGTAGACCCTGATGCGTAGCAGCGGTCGTGAGAACACAGCGCGCGAAGGCCTTGACCGTGTAGTTCGGCCCGTTGTCAGCTGACTATGCGCGTGATCCGGGTGATGTCGTGGGCGGAGATGAAGGCCCCGGCCCGGTGGAAGAACCCGATGGCGGTGATTGCTCGCTCGTTGGGCAGGGCCTCGGTGTCCGCCAGGCGCGAGTACCGTACATGGCCGTGTGTCAGTACACGTAGCCGGGCTTGGTGCCAGTCTTCGCTTTCGCGCATTCGGCGGCGCGGGCGTGGCCGCTGTCGCGGCCGTGGGCGAACCAGCCGCCGCTTCCGGGTATGCGGTGGGTCTTCTTCACGTCCAGGTGCACCATGTGTCCGGGATGCCCGGCGATGATCCGCCTGGCGGGCTTCCGAGGCGACTCACCGTCCGGGAGGAGGCGTCGGCGCCGGTTGATGCCTAATTTCACGAACCAGCACCCGACGGTCCGGGCACTGATCGGGATCCCGTGACCGCCCAGTTCGAACGCGAACCGGGGCACGGACCACTTGTTTTCCCGCCGCAGAACCTCGATCCGGGCCACGACCTCCGTCGAGGTCAGTGCCGGGGGACGCGTGTGGGCGGCAGGAGGCTTCTTGCAGGCCTGCGGGGCTGTGCTCGACGTAGCGGCGGCACCACTTGGCCATGGTGGCCCGGCTGATCATGAACTCGGCCGCGAAATGGGCTTTGACACGGTGCTGGCGGGCCGCGACGACGTCCATAGGGGCGCCAGGGCTCAACGCGGTTGGCAGGTTCCGCGGCGACCGAGTCCGACGCCGCTGGCATCGCAGCCAGCAGACCGCCGAGAGCCCGCACCCCGCCCGACGGCTCCTACCTCACACACTGAATCCGCGACTTCGTCTATAGCAGCTGACGACTCGAGTGGGGGGGGTGCTGATGACGCTGCTCGCTGCCCCCTACTTCCGAGAGATCAAGTTCTTGACCGACTACATCGAGCAGGCCGGCCCCGGATGGGGATAATTGCATCTGATCGTCCTGATGTGCGGCTGGAACGCGCTCAGGCTGCTCTGGCTCGGCCCAATGAGCCTCATCGCCCTCGCCCGTGTCCGACTCGGGGAACACCCACAGCGTCCGAAGGCCGCAACCTACCGCCGCAACGCGACGGGGGAACCCGACGCGGCTGGAAGCCAGCAAGCCGACTGTCGCCGGTTTGCCGAGGAGCACGGTCTGGCGATCACCAGCGTCGTCACCGGCATCGGCCGGGGCAGCGAGGGCCTGCATCCTGTGGTCGAGTCGGGCGGGCAGGGTG
>MLDA01000035.1 GCA_023896275.1 Kocuria rosea subsp. polaris
GCCCCTACCGACCCGGCCGCAGGCGGCTGGCCCGCCCCGCCGTCGACCCCGCCCGCAGGCCCCATCCAGAATCCGCCACGCGAGACATAAGGGAGCCCGTCATGTTCGAGAACTTCCGCCTAGTTCAGGACCCCTCGACCGAGCCGCCGCTGAACCGGCCGCTCCATGACGCCACGATCCCGCAAGCACTCGACCGCTTCCTGCAGAACTTCTTCGTCTTCACCGGCCGGGCCAGCCGCTCCGAGTTCTGGTGGGTCGCGCTCGTCGTTTTCCTCGTGGGCGTGCTCCTCTCCTGGGTGCCCTCCGTCGGCGGCCTGATCTCGACGCTGTACGCGTTGGCCCTCATCATCCCGACCGTGGCGCTGGGCGCCCGCCGCCTGCACGACGCCGGCCTGTCCGCCTGGCTGCTGATGCTCAACGTCGTCCCCGGATTCGGCACGGCGGCCGTGCTGGTCCTCGCCCTGCTGCCGTCCCGCGCGTCCGGCACCAAACACGACATCGGCGAACCGGGTGATGCCCCCGTCAACTTCTTCGACAACCCGCCGGACCCCCAGCGGTAACATCCCGCACCGCGGCCGGAGGGACAGGATTCCGCCGGCCACCCACACGGAAAGGTACGACATGTTTGAAAATCTTCGCCTCGTCCAGAATCCCGCCGCCGAACCGCCCATGGACAAGCCGCTCTACGGCGCCACCTTCATGCAGGCGCTGGACCGCTTCGTGCAGAACTACGTGGTCTTCACCGGCCGCGCCAGCCGCTCCGAGTTCTGGTGGGTGGCCCTCGCGCTGACTGCGGTGCACATCGTGCTGAACTGGATCCCGGTGCTCGGGACGGTCCTGTCGACGCTCGTCGCCCTCGCGACCATCGTCCCCTCCGTGGCGGTCATCGTCCGCCGCCTGCACGACGCCGGAATGTCCGGCTTCCTGGCCCTTCTCGGCCTGGTGCCGTTCCTCGGGCAGGTCGCGCTGCTGGTGCTGATGGTCCTCGAGTCCAAGCCGGAGGGTGCCAAGTACGACGCCGACGCCGCGCCGACGAACCCGGTGCCGGGCAACCCCTACCAGCAGGCCCCGCACCCGGCGGCCCCACAGCAGCCGGCACCGCAACAGCAGACGCCGGCGGCTCCGGCAGCGCCGCAGGCAGCCCCCGCCGAGGCAGCACCGGCTGCGGCACCACCTGCAGCGCCGGTGGTACCTCCGGCCGCTCCGGCTCCCGAGGCCCCACGGGCCGCGGAAGCCCCAGGCGGGCCAGCCGAAGCCCCCGACACCGAAGCACCGCGCGACCCAGACATCCAGCCGGGCGGTGAGCAGCGCTAGGCGTCCCGCCGCGCCGCCGCGAACGTCCCGGAGCGGCCCTGACTGTGTTGTGATGGTGCCATGAGACTTGCCACCCTGCGCCGGAACAGCCAGCCGGGCCGCACGTATGCCGCCCTGGTCGAGGACGGCCACGCCCGGGAGCTCACCGGGTACGACGACGTCGGCGCCTTCCTCGCTGCGCCCGCAGCGGATCGTGCCGAGGCCCTGACGTCTGCCGGTGGCGTATCGGGTGTGCCCGTCGCCGACATCGACTTCGCTCCCCTGATCCCGCGGCCGTCCAAGATCTTCTGCATCGGGCTGAACTACCGCAACCACGCTGCCGAGACCGGGATCGAGCTGCCGACCCACCCGACGATCTTCACCAAGTTCGCCGACTCGCTCTGCGGCGCGAACGACACGGTCGAGATCCCGCCCGAGGAACACCGGATCGACTGGGAAGGCGAGCTCGCCGTCGTCGTCGGCGCAGGCGGGAGGCGCATCGCCGAAGCCGAGGCTCCGGCCGCCATCGCCGGGTACGCAGTCTCCAACGACGTCTCGATGCGCGGCTGGCAGGGCCGCACCTCCGAATGGACGCAGGGAAAGTGCTGGGAGGCCTCCACCCCCGTGGGCCCCTACCTCGTGACCACCGACGAGTTCACACCCGGAGCGCGGATCGAGACCCGCGTGAACGGCGAGGTGGTCCAGCAGGACTCGACGGGTGACCTGATCTTCACCCCGGAGGCCCTCGTCGCCTACTGTTCGACCATGGTGACCCTGCGCCCGGGCGACCTGATCCTCACGGGCACGCCGGCCGGCGTCGCACTGGGCCGCAAAGACCCGGAGACGGGACGGCGCCCGTGGCTGAAACCCGGCGACGTGCTCGAGACCGAGATCGAGGGCCTCGGCACCCAACGCACGGTCTTCGCCTGACCGCCCCCGACCCGAGAACCCGCCCTTCGCAAGTGAGAGGAACCCGTATGACCGCGAAGACCCCCAGCTGGACCGAGCGCTCCGTCGCCGACATCGAGACCTGGCTGACCGACATGGACGGGGTCCTGGTGCACGAGAACCAGGCCATCCCCGGCGCCGCCGAGCTCATCGACGGCTGGCGCAGCAACGGCCAGCGGTTCCTGGTGCTCACCAACAACTCGATCTACACCCCGCGGGACCTGCGCGCCCGCCTCCTGGCCTCCGGGCTCGACGTCCCGGAGGAGAGCATCTGGACCTCCGCGCTCGCGACCGCCGAGTTCCTGCGCCGGCAGCGCCCGGGCGGCCGCGCGTACGTGATCGGCGAGGCCGGTCTGACCACCGCGCTGCACGACGCCGGCTTCATCATGACCGACCGGGAGCCCGACTACGTGGTGCTCGGCGAGACCCGCACCTACTCCTTCGAGGCGATCACGCGCGCGATCCGGCTCATTGAGGACGGGGCGAGCTTCATTTGCACCAACCCGGACGCGACCGGCCCCTCGAAGGAGGGCCTCCTACCCGCCACGGGTGCGGTGGCCGCGCTCATCACGGCGGCGACGAAGCGGGACCCGTACATCGTCGGCAAGCCGAACCCGATGATGTTCCGCTCGGCCCTGAACCGGATCGACGCCCACTCGGAGACGACGGCGATGATCGGCGACCGCATGGACACCGACATCGTCGCGGGCATGGAGGCCGGACTACTCACCGTGCTGGTGCACACGGGCATCACACGGGCGGACGAGGTCGCGGCCTTCCCCTTCCGCCCCGACCTGACGTACCCGTCGGTGGCGGAACTGGGCGCCGAGCTGGCCGGCTGAGCGACTCCGCAACGACGAGTGGCGGTCCCGGTCGTCATCGGGACCGCCACTTCTCATTGCGCAGCGAGCGCGGCGAGCCACGCACGGAGCTCCCGGCGCGAGCGCACCCGCACCACCGGAAACTCCGGGCGTTCGGCGAGCAACTCCCGCACGCGGTCGCCGGGCGTGTGCCGGGCCCGCCAGGCCCAGCGGATGATGTGCTCCCGGTCGGTGAGCATGCGCCAGGGCGGCCCCTCCCGGTTTCCGTTCCAGAGCTCCTCGCGGCGGACCCACCGCCTCAGCGTCCGGAGGACGACCTGCCGCATCTGCACGCGGACGGGGACGTCGAGCCACACCAGCGCGTCGGCGCGCCCGGCCAGCAGCGGGCGGGCGGTGTCGTACTGCCACTCGCAGACCCAGGTGGGCCCGGCGCTGAACGCGTCGACGTCGGCTTCGAACTCCGGGCGCTTGACCCACCCGGATCCGTGGTGGAGAGCGTCGAGCTCGTGGCTCGGGATTGACAGCGCCCGCCCGATGCGCCGCGCCGCCGTCGTCTTGCCCGACCCCGACGCTCCCGCGACGAGCACCCGCGCCGGCGCGAGCGCCCGGGCGGCGGGGTCTGCGGCGTCGAGGAGGGGCATGACGCCAGCCTATCGACCCGGCCTCCGGGCCCGCCGCCGCGCCCCAGCGCTCGCACCGAGGTAGCACGCTCGACGCAACCGTTCTACCCCGCGTAGAATCACGCTGGGTCGGGATCGTCCCCACTCAGCGACCGGAGGCGACATGCAAGAGCGGCACGAACGCGTCCTGCGCGCCGTCGTCTCCGCGCTCGTCAGCACCTTCGCCACGGCCTGCGCCCACGACCTCGGCGGCGGCCACTTCCCCCACCCCGCGGTCCTCGCGCTCGTCTTCGCCGTCGCGGTTCCCCTGTGCCTCGTCGCCGGCGGCCGGCGGGTCACCCTGGCGACGCTCGCCGCCTCCGTCGCCACCGCGCAGGTGCTGCTGCACGCGGCGTTCACACTCGTCGGCCCGCGGGTGCCCGCCGGGGCCCTCTCTGAAACCCTGAGTACGACGACGTCGGGCCCCCACGCGCACCACCTGCCCTCCGGCGCCCTGGCCCAGGCCGCCGCCGAGCAGGCGGGACAGGCCTCCGCGCCGGCCACCCACATGCTCGGCACCCACGTTTTGGCCGGCATCGCGACCCTCGTCGCGCTGCGGGTCGGGACCGCGGCCCTGCGCCGGATGGCCGCCGCGCTGTTGCTGGCGACCGCGGGCGTGCTCGCCTCCGGGCGGCGGGCGGCCCGGGCCGTGGCCCAGGCGGCCGCGGCGGCATCGAGCACGGTCGTCTCGTTCGTGACAAGCGGCCTGCTCGCCTGCGCCCTGTTCCTCTCCGGATCCGGCACGACCACCGGCCCGAGGTGGGCGCGCCGCGTTGCCGCCGGGTCGACGCCCGCCCAGCTACGTTCGCAGTTCCTCGCCGCGGCGCTGGTCCTGCGCGGGCCGCCGGCACCCTCCTCACCCCGGTACGACCTGGCCGCCTGAAGCGCGGCCGACCACACTTCGCGGCGCGCCGTTGCGCCCCGCACACGAGGAGAATAACCATGCGCAAGAACACTTCGATGACCCCTGCCCGCACCGCCACCGGATCCCGCGCCCGTGGGCGCGCGGCCGCCCGGGCGACAGCCGGCGTCGTGCTGGCGTCCGCCGCCGCACTCGCCTTCCCAGCGGCCGCGAGCGCCCACGTGAGCGTCGACTCGACGACGACGGCGGCCGGCGGATACGCGACGCTGACGTTCGCGATCGGGCACGGCTGCGAGGGCTCACCGACCAAGTCAGTCACGGTCGACTTCCCGGCCGAGATCGGCAGCGTCAAGGCGACCGCCAAGCCCGGCTGGGACGCGGCCGTCAGCGACGAGGGCGGGGCCCACTCGGTGACCTACACGGCGGAGGAGCCCCTGCCGGACGAGCTGCGCGACACGATCGAGATCGCCGCCCTGCTGCCGCTCGACGGCGAGGCCGGGGACGTGTTGACGTTCCCCGTCACGCAGGTCTGCACCGACGGCGAGATCCTCTGGGATCAGGTCTCCGACGGCGGAGCCGAGCCGGAGATGCCGGCACCCCAGCTGACCCTGACGGCCGCCGCAGACGATGCCGCCGGCGGCGAGCACGCCGGCCACGGCGGGGACGCGGCGGCGGCCGAGCCGGCCGGCGACGAACACGCCGAGCACGGCGGAGCCGCTGCGGACAGCGCGGACGAACAGGCCCGCGCGATCGGCACCGGCGGCCTGATCGTCGGCGTCCTGGGCATCGCGCTGGCAACGGTCGCGCTGCGGCGCCAGCAGCGCGGGCCGAAGGGATGAGGGCCTGGATCGGGCCGCTCGTCAGGCGCCTGCACTTCTACGCGGGCGTGTTCATCGGCCCGTTCATCCTGGTCGCGGCGCTCTCGGGGCTCGTCTACGCGGTCACGCCAACGATCGAGGACGCCGTCTACAAACACGAGCTGACGGCACCCGCCTACGAACGTGTTCCGGACGCCCGGCCACTGGCCGAGCAGCTCGACGCCGCCGACGAATCGCTCACCGGTGCGGGCTACGAGCTGGCCGCCGTGCGCCCGGCCCCGGAACCCGGGTCGACGACGCGCATCATGTACGCCCACCCGGACCTGGGGGAAAGTGAGACACACGCGGTCTTCGTCGACCCGACGTCGCTCGAAGTCCGGGGCGCCGAGACCGTCTATGGGACCAGCGGGGCACTGCCGCTGCGCACCGCCGTCTCGCAGTTCCACCGGCACCTGGGGCTCGGCGACGTCGGCCGGCTCTACAGTGAGCTGGCCGCCAGCTGGCTCTGGCTCGTCGCGCTCGGCGGCCTCGCCCTCTGGCTGCTGGGCCGGCGGCGCAGCTCCCCGGCCAAGGCGAAGTCCGGGTACGGCAAGCTCTCGCGCCTGCACGGGACGGTCGGCGTCTGGGTCCTGCTCGGCGCGCTGTTCCTGTCGGCGACGGGCCTGACGTGGTCGGCGTATGCGGGCGCCAACGTGTCCGACCTACGTTCGGCCCTGGGCTGGACCACCCCCTCGGTCTCGACGAGCCTGGAGGAATCCGACGCCGGCCCGGCCGGGGGCCCGACACCCCAGGAGTCGACCGGCGACAGGCTCGACGCCGTCTGGGCCGCCGCGAAGTCGGCGAACATCGACACGGACCTCGTGGAGATCAAGCCGAGCGGGGATTCGTCGAGCGCCTGGACGGTCACCGAGATCCAGCGCAGCTTTCCCACTAAGGTCGACGCGGTCGCCATCGACCCGGCCACCTTGCGGACCGTTGACCGGGCGGACTTCGCCGACTATTCGGTCCCGGCGAAACTCGCTCGCTGGGGCATTGACCTGCACATGGGCGCCCTGTTCGGGGTAGCCAACCAGATCGCGTTGGCTGTTCTGGGTCTCGCCGTCGCCACGCTGGTGGTGCTCGGCTATGCGATGTGGTTCAAGCGCGGACCCCGCCGTCCGGGGCCGGCGCCGCGGGCCCTCGGACTGGTGCGAGCGCCCTGGTGGGGGCTTCTCCTCGTTCTCGGGATCGCCGCAGGCATCGGCCTCTTCCTGCCGCTGCTCGGGTTGAGCCTGGCCGCCTTCGTCGTCGTCGACGGCGTCGTCGCGCTCACCAGCAGGACGCGTTAGCTCCGGTGCGGGCCGCCGCGACCGGCGGCCCGCACCGGCTCACTCGACGGTTGCACGTTAAAGCACCAGTCAGATTGCAAGTGTCCACCAAAATAACTAGACCGGAGCGGATTTTAGGGATACGTTGTGACCATTCGGGCCCGTCATTTGGACCCGCTGTTCGGCTGAGCGTTTCATAACTCGCGTCATCACGAATACCGAAGGATGTCTCCCATGCAGACCCCCGCACTCCCCACCAGGCTCCTCGCCGAGTTCCTCGGCACGTTCGTCCTCGTCTTCGGCGGCTGCGGCTCCGCGGTCTTCGCCGCTTCGGTCCTCACCGACGACTCCATCAACATGGGCATCGGCTTCCTCGGAGTCGCGCTCGCCTTCGGCCTCACGGTGCTGGTCATGGCCTACGCCGTCGGCCACATCTCGGGTGGCCACTTCAATCCGGCCGTGACGCTCGGCGCCGTGATCGCCGGCCGCGCCGAATGGAAGGACGTCATCCCGTACTGGGTCTCGCAGATCATCGGTGCCACCGTCGCCGGTGCCATCCTGCTGGCCATCGCGACGGGCAAGGACGGCTTCGATCCGGTGGCCTCGGGCTTCGCGACCAACGGATACGCGGAGCGTTCCCCAGACGGCTACTCGCTCGCGGCGGTGCTGATCGCGGAGATCGTCCTGACCGCGATCTTCCTCTACGTCATCCTCGGGGCCACCGACCGGCGGGCCCCGGTGGGCTTCGCGCCGATCGCCATCGGCTTGGCCCTCACGCTTATCCACCTCGTGTCGATCCCGATCAGCAACACCTCGGTCAACCCCGCTCGCTCGCTCGGTGTCGCGTGGTTCGCCGGGCCCGACGCGCTCATCCAGGTCTGGGCGTTCATCCTCGCCCCGCTCATTGGCGCGGCGATCGCCGGCTTCACCTACAAGATGCTCTTCCCGGACCCAGAGGTTGCGGAGCCCCTGATCGGCAAGGCCTAAGGCCGCCTCCGGTGCCGCCCCGTCGTCGGGCGGCACCGGATAGGCTGAGCCCCGATGACGGAGAAACCAGCCCCCCGGCCCGCGCGCGGCCCCGGGGAAGACCAGACACCCCCGCTGAGCCGCGTCGAGCGCTGGGAACGCCGGACCGAAGTGCCGATGATCCTTCTGGCGCTGGCCTTCGTCGCCGCCTACGCATGGCCGGTCATCGATACGAGCCTGCCGCCGACCGTCGAGGAGTTCCTGCGCAACGTGACCTGGACGATCTGGGTCGCCTTCGCACTCGACTTCAGCATCCGAATCGCCCTGGCGGACCGCCGGCTCCGCTACGTCGCCCAGCACTGGTACGACGTGCTCATGATCGCCGTCCCCGCCTTCCGCCCGCTGCGGATTCTGCGCGTGCTCAGCGCAGCACGGCTGCTCAACCGGATGATGACGCGCCGGCTCGTGGGCCGGGCCAGCATCTACGTCGCCGCGACGTCGGTCATGTGCGTCGTCTTCGGCGCGATTGCCGTGCTCGACGTCGAACAGCGCCACCCGGACGCGAACATCACCGAATTCGGCGATGCCATCTGGTGGGCGATCGTCACGAGCGCGACCGTCGGCTACGGGGACTTCTACCCGGTGACCACCACGGGACGGGTCATCGCGGTCGGTCTCATGCTCATCGGCATCGCAATGCTCGGCGCGGTGACGGCGGGTGTGGCCTCGTGGGCGGTCTCCGCGGTCGCGCGCGAGGAGGCCGAGAGCCCAGACGGGCCACGTTGACGATCCGGTCACAGTAGCGGATCTCTAATTGTACTGACCGGTCAGTTCGAATACGATGAGGGTGTGCTCCTCGCAGACTCGCTGTCCATCGACGGCCACCACGCCCCGCTGCTGCGCCCCACCTCCCTGGTGGCGCCGGCCTCCGAACTCACCATCGTCTCGGCCCCCACTCAAGAGAGCCGCACGGCGCTCTCCCTGGGCCTGAGCGCGCGCATGAAGCCCGACGGCGGTTCCGTCGCCTGGGAGGCCGACGCGGACATCCGCGCGGTGCGTCAGGTCTCCGCACTCGTCGACTCCCCCGAGATCAACGAGCCGGAACAGCATCTGCGCGTCAAGGACCTCGTGGCCGAGGACCTGGCACTCCTGCCCGGCCCGTTCTGGGGCACGGTCTCGCCCGCGCGCTGGCTCGAGTCCCACCGGCTCAACCACCTCGCCAACGAGTGGGTCGACGCCATCGCCGCGGAGGACCGCCTGCACCTGCTCGCCTCACTGAGCCTGCAGGACTCCAACGTCAAGCTGCTCGTCTTCGACTCACCTGACCGGCACGACCTGGCGGACTCCGACTGGATCCGCATCCTGCAGGGCGTCGCGACCGGCCGCCGGCAGCCCGCCGTCGTCGCCGTCGTCCGGCGCATCCCGGAGGAGTGGGACGGCCGCACGGCCGTCGCGGAGCAGGACAACCTGCCGCACCCCGAAATCGAGCCGGCACCCGAGGCCGCCGCGGAACCCGCACCGGAGACCGCGGCCGTCACGGCGACACTAGCGACTACTGATCGGCAGGCCGACGCGTGACGACCTTTCAACTGGCGCGCTCCGAACTCAAGCGCATGACCAACGGGCGGCTCGCGAAGATCGCGATCGTCGCCCTGACCCTGGTGCCACTGCTCTACGGCGCCCTCTACCTCTACGCGAACTGGGACCCGTACAGCCACCTCGGCAACGTCAAGGCCGCCATCGTCAACCTAGACGAGGGGGCCACCGCCGGGGACGAGGAGATGCACGTCGGCGACGAGGTCACCGAGTCGCTCATCGATGACGGGACGTTCGGATGGGAAGTGGTCGGCTCCCGCGAGGCGGCCGACGCCGGGGTCGCCGCCGGGGACTACGCCTTCGCCCTGACCATCCCCGAGGATTTCTCCGCCTCGCTCACCTCGCCGGAGAACTTCGACGCCGCCCAACAGGCGATCCTCGTGCTGACCACCAATGACGCGAACAACGCGATGATCGGAACGATCGCCGACAAGCTCGCCGGCGAGGTCCACAACTCCGTCGCCGCGCAAGTCGGCGAGGAGACCGCGAACCAGTTCCTCACCGGGTTCGGGCGCATCCACTCCCAGCTGACCACCGCCGCCGACGGCGCCTCCGAGCTGCACGAGGGCACGACGACGCTGGCTGACGGCACCGACGACCTCTCGTCCGGCGCCGTGAAGCTCGACGACGGCGCTGGCGAACTCGCGACCGGCGCACGCACGCTGCACGCCGGCACGGGTGACCTCGTCGACGGCCAGCGACAGCTGGTTGACGGCGCGACGCAGCTCTCCTCCGGCGCTTCCGAACTCTCCTCCGGTGCCTCGGAGCTCTCCTCTGGCCTCGGCACGCTCAAGCAGAAGACCAGCGACCTCCCGGCGAAGACGTCCCAGCTGGCCGACGGCGCCGAACAGGTCGCCGACGGCAACGAGCAGCTCAACGAGAAGGTCCAGTCGGCGGCCGACGCCGTGGAGCGGGCCGAGCAGGATACCGAGGAGCGGGTCGACGCCGCCGCCCAGGAGCTCGTGGATTCGGGCGTGCTCACCGAGGAGCAGCGCCAGCAACTGGCCGCGGCCATCGACGAGCGCGCCCAGGACTCGGCCGCCGGGCAGACGATCGAGCAGACCCGCGCCGACCTCAAGGCAGCGCAGGAGAGCATCGCCCAGCTGGCCGAGGGCTCACGTCAGGTCGCCGACGGAAACCGCCAGCTCGCCGACGCGATGCCGGAGCTGACGCAGGGCATCGCCACCGCGGCCGACGGCGGCTCCCAGCTCGCCGACGGTGCTGCGAAGCTGTCGACAGGCGCTTCCACCCTGGTGGACGGGCAGAAGTCCGCCCTCGCCGGATCCCAAGAGCTGAACACGGGCGCCGGCACGCTGGCCGACGGGGCGGGCACGCTGGCTGCCGGCACCGGCGATCTCGTCGACGGCACGGCGGAACTCACCGACGGCGCCCACCAGGTCGACGACGGCGCCGGTGAGCTCGCGTCCAAGCTCGGCGAGGGCGCCGGCGAGGTCCCGAACCCCGACGACGCGGAGAAGAAGCGCGTCTCAACGGTCATCGGCGACCCCGTTTCGATCGCCACCGACAGCCAGACGTCGGCCCCCAACTACGGCCACCAGCTGGCCCCGTTCTTCCTCACCCTGGCCGTGTGGATCGGCGCGTTCATGCTGGTCCAGCTCATGCGGCCCATCACCCGCCGCGCCCTGGCCTCCAACGCCGCGAACTGGAAGATCGCCGTCGGCGGCTGGCTGCCGTTCCTCGTGATCTCCCTGCTGCAGGCCACGGTGCTCTACGCCGTCGTCGTGTTCGGCCTGGGCCTGGAATCCGCGCACCCGTGGATGACGTGGGCTCTGCTGCTGGGTTCGGCGTTCGCGTTCACCGCGCTGATCCAGGGCGTCGTCGCGTTCATGGGCACCCCGGGCAAGATGGTCGTGCTGATCCTGCTGGTCCTGCAGCTTGTCTCCGCCGGCGGCACGTTCCCGTGGGAGACCACGCCCGAGCCGCTGCACGCGGCGCATCAGGTGCTGCCCATGGGCTTCATCGTCACCGGCATGCGGCACCTGCTCTACGGGGCGGACCTCTCGGTCATGGGCCCGGTGGTCCTCGCCCTGGCCGCCTACACCGCACTCGGCCTGCTGCTGAGCACGCTGGCGGTCCGCCGCCACAAGTTCTGGACGCTCAAGACGTTCCAGCCGGAGCTTTCGGCATGAGCGCCGCGAAGCAGCACGACGACGCGGCCGCCGGCGCCCGGGACGTCAAGCGCCGCCCCGCCCGGACGAACGCGACCCGGCTGAAGATCTTCTCCGCCTCCCTGACGCTGATCGGCGAGCGCGGGCACCACGCGGTGACGGTGGACGAGATCGCGGCGGCGGCCGGGATCTCGAAAGGCAGCGTCTACTACAACTTCGGCTCCAAGTCGGAACTCATCGGACAGCTGCTGCGCTTCGGCACCGACATCCTGCTCGAGCGTCTGCGCGAGCCGTCCGAGGCGGCGACGGCGCGGGAGGAGCTGGGGGGCATGGTCCGCGGGGCGTTGCTGTTCATCGACGACTACCCTGCCTTCGCCCAGCTGTGGATCAGCGAGATGTGGCACTCGCCGAGCGATTGGCGCGAGGAGCTGATCGAGCTGCGCGGTCAGGTGCTTGGCGTGGTCCGTGACGCGGTGCAGCGCTCGTTCGTCGAGCGCGGCGTGGCCCCGGAGTCCGTGCCGGCGGGCGTCGTCGATGTCACGGCCTCGGCCCTCTTCGGCGCGACGCTCATCCTGGGCCAGGATCGGCAGGTCTTCACCGTCGAGCACGATATCGACACGTGTGTGCGCACGGTGCTCGGAAGCCTGGACGCCGCAGCGCCGCAGGTCTGAGGCGCCCGCTGCGTCGGTCAGGAACAACGGCGGCCCGCCCCGCGTTGGCCCCAGTAGAAGAAGCACACAACCGAAGGAGCAGCACATGAAGATCGCACTCATCGGCGGACACGGCAAGGTCGCCCTCCTGGCGACGCCGGAACTCGTCAACCGCGGCCACCAGGTCACGTCCTTCTACCGAAACCCCGATCACACCGGCGACGTGAACGCCACGGGCGCGACCGCCGTCGTGCTGGACATCGAATCGGCGACCCAGGAAGACCTCGCGGACGCGTTCGCCGGGCACGACGCCGTGGTGTGGTCCGCCGGGGCGGGCGGCGGTTCCGCGGATCGCACCTACGCGGTGGACCGCGACGCGGCCGTCCGGTCCATGCGGGCCGCAGAGCAGGCCGGCGTCAAGCGCTACGTCATGGTGTCCTTCGCGACGGCGGACGAGAAGTACCTGGTCAACCAGGATGACTCGTTCTACCCCTACATGGCCGCGAAGATCGCCGCCGACGCGCACCTGCGCGGCACCGGCCTGAACTGGACGGTCCTGGGCCCGGGCCGGCTGACGCTCGAGGAGTCGACGGGAGCCATCGAGGTCCTCGACGAGCCGGGCGAGAACACCGACACGTCCCGCGGCAACGTGGCCCTGAGCATCGTCGAGGCGCTCGAGAACGCGGAGAGCATCGGGCGAACGATCAACTTCCGCGACGGCGCGACGTCGATCCACGACGTCATGGCGGGCACCGCCTGAGCAACACTCGGGCCGGCCGGCGATCAGCCGACCGGCCCGCCGCATGTCTATCCCCGGTGGCGCCTACGAACAGCCAAGGCGGGCCCGCACCGGGCCAAGCCAACAGCCCCCGGGCGAACGGGCAGCGGGGCCGCGGCGGCAGCGATCAGATCTCCGTCCGGCCCGCCCTGGAGCCCGACCGGCGCTGCCGCCGCAGCAGGTAGGCTGCCACGCCAACGCACACCGCATAGACGCCGCCGACGGCGATCCAGCCGGCCCCGAACCCGCCCGCGGCGCTGACCAGCGAACCCATCACGAGGGGCCCGAACGTGAACCCGGCGAACATTCCCGCTGTGACGATGCCGCTCGCCGACGCCATCGACGCCGCCGGAATGCTGCGCAGCAGGGCGGCCATCAGCACCACCGAGACGCCGAGCGCCGAAGCCCCGTGCAACACGACCGCGACCCAGAGCAGCGCCGACCAGCCGGTCGCCCCGGCGGCATAGAACGACCCCGCCGCGCCCAGCGCGAGCAGCGCCAAGACCAGGAGCAGCGCGGGCGCCGACGCCCCGCGGGCCATGACCTTCCCCCACCCGATGCGTGCGGACACGCCGACGAGACCTGCGACGGCCGCCGTCGCACCGCCGGCGAGAAGGCTGAACTCGAGCTCGCGCACCGCGAACAGCGGGAGGTACACGTTGGTCGCCTGCACGCCGAGCCCGTTGAGGCACCCGAACACGGTCAGTGCCCACACCGCGAACGGCTGCCCCGTGCGCCGGGTCGAGCGCCGAGCCGAAACGCCGTCGGACCGGCCCGCTGCACCGCCGGTGACGGTAGAAGCGTGCGGCCGGGCGGTCTCAACGGCCTGCAGCGGCGGGACCGCCGCGAGCGCGCGCAGCGCGAGAACCATCAGCGCGAGGGCCAGGATCACGCCGAGCGCCGAGGCACCGCGCCAGCCGATCCACACGGCCAGGGCCGGGAACGCAAGCGAGGCGACAAGCTGGCTGACCTGCACGCCCGACTGCTTGATCCCGGTCCATCCGATGCGCTGCTGCGCGGGCACGCGCTGGAGCAGGATGCGGTTGGTGACCCCGTTGGGAAAGGACTGGGCCAGCCCGGAGAGGCCGGCGGCGACGAGGAGGACAACAAACGCGTCGGCGAGGGCGGCCACGCCGAGGGCCACCGCGGCGAGTGCGAAGACGGCGATCATGAGCGTCCGGTCCGACCGGTGATCCGCGACTCGGCCGAGCGCGGCGTTGCCGACCGTCGCGCACGCGAAGCAGGCCGTCGCGAGGAGCCCGAACTGGGCGGCGTTGATGCCGAGGTCGCGGATGATCAGGTCGCTCGTGGCGCTCAGCCCGTAGAGGAGCAGCGGGCCGACGGCGATGGCGCCGAGCAGCGCCGTCAGAAGTCCTGGTCCGGCGGGTCGTCCCGCTCGGGTGCGCATGCGCACTACCGACGGTCGTGGGGTTCGACGCCGTGGCGCAACTCCCAGACCGCGTCGCGGAAATCGTCCAGGGCAGGGTCCTGCGGCCAGTCGGCTTCGCCGAACCACCGGTCCATTCTTCGCATGAGTCCTTTGTACTCCATGCGGTCGCGGCGCTCCCGTTCAGCCGCGGGTCAGCAGCAGGAAGTCCGGTTCCGTCAGCACCAGGATCTCCTGGCCGGCCGCCGCGTAGGCATGGGCCTTGCGTTCCTTGCTACTGCCGGCGGCGAGGTCGGCCGAGGTCACTCCGCGCCTGCCATCACCGACAACCAGGACCGCGGTCTTCTTCGTCACGCCTTTGCCGTTCGTCCCGCCGTGCGCGGCGATGGCTTCCATCGCCTCCCAACGGCCCATCGACTCGAGATCCCCGGTGAGCACCACGTGCCTGCCGTGGAACGGGTGGGCGGGATCCGCCGTCGTGCTGGGGGCAGGCAGCTCCCGGCTCGAGGCGGTGTAGGCCCGGCCGTAGAATTTCGAGGCACCGGTTCCGGAGTCGGGCCGCGCCCGCTGCGCGGGCCAGAGCTGGGACACGTGCGAGGCGCGCTCACGACGGGCCAGCTCCAGCACAATCTCAGCGGCGACGCGGGCGTCCTCGCCGGCGTCGTGGTGCTGGAACGCGCCGAGGCCCAGGTGCTGGGCGACGTCGGGCAGACGGTGCCGCGGCAACTGCAGTACCCGGCGCGCGAGCACCAGCGCGCAGTGGAAGTCGTTTGCGGGGAACGCCACCCCGGAGAGTCGGCAGGCCTGGCTGATGGCGCTCTTGTCGAAGGCCGTGTTGAACGCGACGTACGGGTGCTCCCCCGCCAGTTCGTTCAGCCGGCCCATGGACTCGCGTCATGCGGGCGCTCCGATCACCATGTCGCGGGTGATCCCGTGGATCTCGGTGTTGCGCGGCGTGAACTCGCCAACGCTCGCTTCCGGCCGGACGTACCAGGTGTGCCGACCGATGACCCGTCCGGCCCGCACCTGGACGGCCGCAATCTGGCAGATCGAGGCGTAGCTGCTGTTGGCGGTCTCGACGTCGACGGCCGTGAAGTTCAGATCCTGCACTGCTGCGTTCCCCTATCGGGCCAAGTCGTCGCGGACGCGTCGCGTGACGGTGGCGGCGGTTTCCACGGCGTTCTCGCCGCGCTCGACGTCGCAGCGCAGGTCGTCGCGGGTGCCTTCGTCGTCGACCGCGCGGATGTTGATCTCCAGCGTCACGATCGCCGTGGACGCCGCCGCACGCGCCGACTCGGCGGCAGCGGCGACGTCACTGAGGACGTTGGGGTTCACGACGCCGACGATTTCAGCGCACATTTCGATGACTTCCGCCGCGATCCGGGTCAGTTCGCGCGGGGGTTCGACGGCGCCGAGCAGCGCCCGTTGGATGGCGTCCGAACGGTTCGCCTCCTCGTCGGCGGTCCCGCTGGGCAGTTTGTACGCCTCAGCGACGGCGGCGAAGGCCTCCTGGTCATCGTCGGAGACCTTCAGGGCTGTACGAATGATCTCCTCGGTCCGGGACGCGATCCGCGCCATCCGGTCCGCCTGGTCCTCGTACCCCTCGCCCGTCGTAAATCGCGCGGCCATGCTCAGCAGCGCAGCCCCTTGGGCGGCCTGAAGCGCACCGGTCGCTCCACCCCCGGGCGTCGGACGGCCCGCCGCTAGCCGGTTCAAGTAACTGCCGATGGTCTCCGACCCGCTCATTCCCGCCGTCTCCTCGCCGTTGCCGTTCCGGAAGC
Organism: Kocuria rosea subsp. polaris; assembly: GCA_023896275.1. Lineage (GTDB taxonomy): Bacteria > Actinomycetota > Actinomycetes > Actinomycetales > Micrococcaceae > Zhihengliuella > Zhihengliuella polaris_A. The sequence goes on from MLDA01000035.1 coordinate 15,996, forward strand.
TGTCCTACGCGTTCCAGAGGCCGTAGGACTCCGCGAGGTCCGCGATCTTCTGAGCACGGGCCAAGCGCGGCAGGTAGGAGCCGTCGCCGATGGAGCCGCCGGCGGCGTGCGCCTCGAGCAGTTCCTTGGCCCAGAGGAGTTCATCGACGCTCGGCGCGAGCGCGTGGTTGACGTCCTCGACCTGGTCGACGGACAGGGAGAGCTTGCCCGTCATGCCCATCGACGCGGTGACATTGGCGTCCGCGATGACCTGCTCGCGCGGGGCCGTCCCCAGCGAGGGGCCGTCGATCGGGCCGGGCAGCTTGCCGACGCGGGACGCGATGACCAGCCGGCTCCGGGCGTACGCGAGTGCCATCGGATCCTCGGAGATGCCGGTGTCCTTACGGAAGTCGTTCGTGCCGAACGCCAGCCGGAACGTGCCCGGGGCGGAGGCGACGGCGGTCGCGTTCTCGAGCCCGAGGGCCGTCTCGATGAGCGCCAGCACGGGGGTACCGGCCTGCAGGCGCATCGCGGTGTGCGCGACCTGCTCCGGCTTCTCCGCCATGGCCAGCATGACGCCGCGCAGCCCCTTGGTCTTGGAGAGCTGCATCAGGTCATCAGCCCAGAAGTCGGTGTCGATGCCGTTGACGCGCACCCAGGCCGTCATCCCCGAGTTGAGCGCGGAAACGACATTCTCCCGCGCGGCCTCCTTGCCGTCGTCGGGCACCGCGGCTTCCATGTCGAAGATCACGGAGTCGGCCTCGGACGCGAGGGCCGGAGCGAAGAGCTCGGGCTTCGCGGCGTTCACGAGCAGCCAGGAACGGGACAGTTTGGCGGGCAACGCTGCCGCGCGACGATTGCGAAGGGACATGCACCCAGCCTATCGGGCCACGTGGCGGCCGCTCCATTTGCGCACATATTCGTCGTGTGGCCCACTCCGATTATTAAGCGCGACGCGCCCAGTACGACGCCGGCGGGCGGCGACCGTCTCCCGGTCACCGCCCTCCGCGCGCGCCTTGCGCTCGCGAAGCCTACTGGCCGGAAGCAGCGGCAACGGCCGCGGCGACCGCCGGCCCGACCCGCGGGTCCAGCGGCGAGGGCACGATGTAGTCCGGGCTGAGCTTGTCGTCGGCGAGCTCGGCGATCGCCTCGGCAGCGGCAAGCTTCATTTCGGGGGTGATGCGCCGGGCACCAGCGTCGAGGGCACCACGGAAGATGCCCGGGAACGCGAGCACGTTGTTGATCTGGTTCGGGAAGTCCGAACGCCCGGTGGCGACCACGGCCGCGTGGCGCGCGGCGACGTCGGGCATGACCTCCGGGTCCGGGTTGGACAGCGCGAAGATGATGGCGTCGTCGTTCATGCGCGCGAGGTCCTCCTCGGCGACCTTCGACGAGGAGACCCCGATGAAGGCGTCCGCGCCCTCGAGCGCGTCGGCGATCCCGCCGAGCACATGGTTGCGGTTCGTCTTGGCGGCGTAGCGGGCCTTGACGTGGTTCAAGTCGTCGCGGTCGCGGTGGATGATGCCTTTCGAATCGGTGATCAGCACGTCGCCGACACCGCGCGTCGTGAGGATCTCGGCGATCGCGATGCCGGCCGAGCCGGCGCCCGCGATGACGACCCGCATGTCCTCGAAGCGCCGGCCGGTCAGCTTGGCGGCGTTGGTCAGCGCGGCGAGGACGACGACGGCGGTGCCATGCTGGTCGTCGTGCATGACCGGGCAATCGAGCGCTTCGATGACTTTCTCCTCGAGCTCGAAGCACCGCGGGGCGGCGATGTCCTCGAGGTTCACGGCCCCGAAGCTCGGGCGCAGCCGGACGAGGGTCTCGACGATCTCATCGACGTCGGTCGTGTCGAGGACCAGCGGGATCGAGTTCAATCCGCCGAACTCGCGGAAGAGGGCGGACTTGCCCTCCATGACGGGCAGGGACGCGGCGGCCCCGATGTCGCCGAGGCCCAGGACCGCCGTACCGTCGGAGACGACCACGACGAGGCGCGAGGCCCAGGTGTGGGAGGCGTGCTTGGAGGGGTCCTCAGCGATCTCGCGAGATACCTGTGCGACCCCGGGCGTATAGGCGATCGAGAGGGCACGTTTGGTATCGAGCGGCATCGTGGACTCGACGGTGAGTTTTCCGCCCTCGTGGGCTGCGAAGATCTCGTCTCGAGTAATGGGCGTCGTCGTTGACGCGGTGGAAACGGACACGGGGGTGCTCCTTAGAACAACAGGGAAGAAAGGCTGATCGACGGCACACCCGGATCGCGTGCGGCGGGCGTGCACCATGGCAATACGCTGCGCTGAGTCGCGAGGTCGTCGGCGACGTCAGTGTCGCAGTGGTCAGTACTTTCTTTAGACCGTGCACTTCCACGGTACGCGGGATCCGCGCGAATCTCCACGGGCTGTGCCCATCAGCTCCAAGACAATGAGCACTCAGCCCGGGAGACGCCGAATCGCGCCCTGCTGAGCGACCCGCAGACTTTGGCTGACCAGTAGATCGTGCGGGGCGGCGCTGGAATCATCGGGGCTGGGGACCATGTGCGGCCGTGTCCACCGACGTCCGCCACTCATCCCCGCGTCGGCGATCCGACGATCATGCTGGGGCCCCCGCAGCCAGCAGTTCGGCCAGCTCGGCAGCGGCTGCGCGCACGGCATCACCGTGCCGAGTGACCACTGTCTCGCCCATTCGAAAGCTCGGGCCCGCGATACTGAGCGCCGCCACGACCTGCCCGTCGGGTGCCACCACGGGTGCTCCGATGACCGTCGCATCTGAATCGACGACGGCGACCATGACGACGTAGCCACTCTCCGGGATACGGCCCTCGAGGATTTCACCAGCGACCGATCCACCCATTGGAACGGTTCGCCCAGCCCAGTTGTCGAATCCGACGTGCCTAATCGGCAAGGGGCTCTGCACCTCACGCAGGAAGGTACAGGTGTTGGCTGGCCCCTTGACGGCCAGGTAGCTCGACTCCAGCGTCTCCCTGGTCAGCCTGTCCATGACGGGCCCGGACGCGTCGATCAAGTCTTCCACGCGTGCGCTTTCCGACGAGACGCGAGACTGAACAAATCGCTCACCCAACGAGTACAGCGCGTCCGATGCCCGGGATACATAACCCCAGTGCTCCAGAGCGCGCAGCATCCGCATTGTTGTACTTGTCGGTAGTTTGCTGGCACGGGCGATGTCACTCAGTGCGACGGGGCCCTGCTCGACCACATGGGTCAGCACCTCGAGCGCCCGATGAACGGCCTGGGGGCCCAAGGAGGCATCCACCTCATTGCCTTGCGCCGCCCCCGGTTTGTCACCCATAGCGATTCTCCCGTCTCGAACGCATACCTTCTCGAAGTCTAGCCAAGTCCCTGGCCGACGGTTTCCCGGTGAGCTCCCCGCAGTACGCGGGCGAATTCAGGGATCAACTCCTGTGCGATCTCCACGTCGCCGCGCAGATCGCGATCCGCGAACGCGGCTGGGAGCCGCTGCGCCACGTCGAACAATCCAGCTACTCCGGGTGAGAGCCGGCCGGCCGCTTTTCCAGACAACCTCAATGCTCTGACTGCGACAAGGATCTCAGCAGACAGCATGACGCTGTATGCATCGAGTGCGCGAATGAGTTGACCGAGCGCCGTCGGAGCGAACGTAGCATCCTCCTCGACGCCGCAGGACAACACGGCGCTATGCGTCGATGCTGGTGCTGCTGCTGCGTGCACCTCACCCATGGCACTGGCGGCGAGATACTCGACCACCATCGTGCCGGAGGCACCCCCGCCATGGGGAGCAAGGAAGCGCGGCTGCCCGGAGAAGGAATCGTCGTTCATGAAGCGCAGACGGGCCAGCATGAGCGGTGCCGTCTGGGCCAACGCAATGCCCGTGGCGTCCAGTTCGTGAGCCAGCCACGATTCGAAGAAGGCTCCGTGGTGGACCGGAACCTCCCGCTCACGGTCGAACCCGGGGTTTTCTCGCGAGCGGCTGACGAGGGTCTCCACTGCCTCGCGCAGACGCGTTGTCGCACAGGAGAGGACACTCATCGTCGGCAGGAAGGCCCTAAACGCGAATGGATCCTGAATCCGGGCGGGCTCCCAAGAGACATCGCCGAGGAGCCCGGCGAGGCGCTCCGCATTCACTGAGGCGGTCGGCATCGCCACAACCACTGCCGCTTGAGGCGAGAAAGCTGCAGGGTTCGCCGACGAGGCAAACGCGGACAGGGCGAAGGCCGCCAGCGAGGCATCGATGAGCTGTTCGAGTCGAGCGACCGCTAGAGCCGCGCCGCCCAAGGTCGGCGCGCTTGAACTCATGAACGGCAACGCGCTGTCTGCGCGGATCGGACCGATCGGCGTGAAGGCCTCCCCGCTGGTCGGACGCTCTCCAGCCAGCGCGAGGGCTACGCCGGCGAGGGCCGGCAGATCTGCGGTGCCGATACCGCCGTACTGGCGGAGTTCGGGCAGGCTGTTGCCGGCGAGCATCCGTTCAAGACCGTCAACAAGCACGGGGTCAATGCCCGAACCAGGATGCAGGAGCTGATTCAGTCGCACCGCGAGCACGGCACGCGTCACGTCCGCGCCGAGCGCAGGACCAGCATCAACCGCGTGACTGCGCAGCAGACTCATGCCGTGGGCTTCGGAATCGGCCGCAGCAGCCGACTCCCGATTCGCTCCGACGCCTGTTGAACGCCCGTACACGGGCGTGCGTTCGGCGATTCTGTTGGCCAGCTCGTAGTACTGCTCGATGCCCGCCCGCGCGGCGGCGGACACCCGGACATCGGCACCGGCAGCGATGTCGGCGATCTCATGAACGGTCAGCATTTTCGGGAGTGTGTACATCATCGTTACCCCGCTGTTTTCTTCGATGGGGTCTTGCGCGACCCATGACGGCTTACTACAGTATGAACAAGTCTAGTTTCATCAGATGAAAAGTCTAGTCGGTTGTTGGCGGTCGTTTCACACACCCGGACCACCCCGCCGCTCGAATCGCCCCGACGCTAAGGAGATAAAGATGTCCCCCCGCCCCTCGGCCAGCCC
>MLDA01000036.1 GCA_023896275.1 Kocuria rosea subsp. polaris
CCCCTCGGCCAGCCCCCTCCCAGCCCACGGCACGGCCTCGCCAGAAAGGGGGCCCTTGTCATGATCGAGTTCAAGAACGTCGTCAAGACCTACGACAACGGCGTCACCGCCGTCGACAATCTGTCTTTTGTCGCGCCGACCGGCAAAATCACCGTCCTCGTCGGCCCTTCGGGTTGCGGCAAGACCACGACACTGCGCATGGTCAACCGGCTGATCGAGCAGAGTTCGGGATCGATTGTGCTCGGCGGCGAGGACAACACGGATGTAGACACCATCCAGATGCGTCGGAAGATCGGATACGTCATCCAGAACGCCGGCCTCTTCCCGCACCAGACGGTCCTCGACAACGTCTGCGCCGTGCCTTTCCTTAATCGGAGCGACAAGCGAGCCAGCCGTGAGCGCGCATTGGGTCTACTTGAGCTTGTCGGACTGGACCGCGCCTACGCGTCCCGTTACCCCTGGCAGCTCTCCGGAGGCCAGCAGCAGCGGGTCGGCGTTGCCCGCGCCTTGGCGGCCGACCCGCCGTACATGCTGATGGATGAGCCTTTCAGCGCGGTCGACCCCATCGTTCGTAAACAACTGCAGGCCGAGTTCCTGCGCATTCAGGCCGACCTGGCCAAGACCATCGTCATGGTCACCCACGACATCGACGAGGCGCTCAAACTGGGCGACCAGATCGTCGTCCTCAAAGAGGGAGGCGTCCTCGCGCAGATCGGCTCCCCTGCCGAGCTCCTAGCCAATCCGGCCGACCGATTCGTGGCCGATTTCCTGGGCGAGTCCCGGGGCTACCACGCACTGAACTTCGAACCGCTCGCCGAACACGGCACGGACGCTACACCCCGCGTGCGCGTCGGTGACCAGCTGGGCCCGGCCGCCGACCCCTGGCTGGTCGCGTGCGCGGCGGACGACCGGCCCCTCGGCTGGGTGCGCGGGCAGGGAACGGAGAAAACCGTGACGCACGACGACGTCACCTACGCGACGCCGGTCTCCCTTTCTCGAGGCAACTACCGCGAGCTCCTCGACGCCGCCTTGTCCGGCCCCTGCGGCCGGGCGATCCTCACGGACGCCGCCGGCGCCTACGTGGGAACCCTGGGGACGGACGCCGTCGTCCAGCAGGCGACGCGGGCGCTCGAAGGGGAGCGCTCCTCATGAGCCTCGACTGGATCGCGAACAACCTCGACTACCTCGTCGAGCTCACCGGGATGCACCTCTGGTTGACGCTCCTTCCCACGGCGATCGGCTTGCTCGTCTCGATCCCACTGGGCTATCTGGCCTTCACCCTCCGCCGTTTCTACCCGTTGATCGTTGGCGGAACGAGCCTCTTCTATACGATCCCTTCGCTCGCCCTCTTCATCCTTCTCCCCAAGGTTCTGGGCACCAAGATCCTGGACCCGCTGAACGTCGTCGTCGCGCTGGTGTTCTATACGGTGGCACTGCTGGTTCGGGTCGTAGCCGACGGGCTCGCCTCCGTCCCGCCCGAAGTGGTCGACGCCGCGCGCGGAGTCGGCTTCACTCGAATGCAGATTCTCTTCAAGATCCAGCTGCCGATCGCCGTCCCCACGATCCTCTCGGGCCTGCGCGTGGTGGTCGTCTCGAACATCTCGATCGTCACCATGGCGGCTGTCATTGGAATCACGCAGCTCGGCACACTGTTCACCATGGGCTTCACCCGCCGCCTCTTCGAACCCATCCTCGCCGGCCTCGTCATCTGCTTGCTGCTGGCACTCGCCTTGGACCGACTCCTGGTCCTGCTCGGAAAAGTTCTGACGCCGTGGAGCCGGAAGGGAGCACTCTAATGGACGTCTTCGCCTGGCTGACCGACCCGTCGAACTGGAACGGCGTTGGTTCCATCCCGCACCAAGTCCTTATCCATCTGATCTACTCGATCGTGGTCCTAGCAGTTGCGACCGTCATCGCTGTACCCCTCGGCGTCTTCGTCGGACACACAGGGCGCGGTGAAAGCCTGATCATGGGATCCGTCAACGCCGTGCGGGCCCTGCCCACGCTTGGCCTGCTCATCCTCTTGGTCCTGCTCATCGCTCCCACCATCAGCAACAGCCTCGCGTTCGTTGTCCCCTCGCTGGTGGTGCTCGTGCTCCTCGCCGTCCCACCGATCCTCAGCGGCGTGGCGAGCGGCATTCGCGCCATCGATCGCTCGGTCATCGACGCTGCACGGGGAATGGGATTCTCGACGGCCCAGATCATCTGGCGTATCGAGCTCCCGTGCGCGCTCCCACTGACCCTCTCGGGCGTTCGAGGCGCCACGCTTCAAGTCGTTTCGACGGCGACCGTCGCGGCCTACGTTTCCCTCGACGGGCTGGGGCGTTTCATCATCGACGGCCGAGCCGGAAACGACTACGCACAGATGGCAGGAGGCGCGATCATCTTGGCCCTCCTCGCGATCCTGCTCGAGGCGGCGTTCGCTGGACTCGGCCGGGTGGCGATATCGCGCGGCTTGACCCGCCGAATGCCTGCGCGGCCGGCTCCGAAAGCACCGGCCCCTCATCCTCGAGCAACGGCATGATCGACGTCATTCACCCCTTGGAAAGGAACCATCATGCGCACTAAAACTCTGTTCACTGCCCTCGCGGCAACGGCGGCTCTCACTCTCACTGCGTGCGGCGGAGGTGACCCCCTGGCATCCGACGGCGACACACCTCGCGATTCGGACGCCGTTATCGTCGGGTCGGCCGACTTCTCCGAAAGTCAGCTGTTGGCGACGATCTACTCCCACGCCCTGCAGAACGCCGGCATCGCCGTCGACGAGAAGCTGAACATCGGAAGCCGCGAGGTCTACATGGAAGCCCTCCGCGACGGTTCCATCGACCTTCTCCCGGAGTACAACGGCTACCTTCTCGGCGAGCTGGATGCCGATGCGGAAGCGGACAACCGGGACACGATCCGCACACAGCTCGAGGACCTGCTGGCACCGGAGGGGATCGTCGTCCTCGACGAGGCGGAGGCAGAGAACACCGACGTGCTCGTTGTGACCCCCGATGTTGCTGCCGAACACGGCCTCGTCACTATTTCCGATCTGCAGCCCATCGCCGGCGAGCTCGTCTTGGCCGGCCCCGCCGAGTGGAAGACGCGCTTCGTCGGGTTGCCCGGCCTGCAGGACGTCTACGGCTTGGAGTTCAAGGAATTCAAAGTGCTCGACGCCGGCGGCACACTGACTCTCTCAGCGCTCCAGAACGGTCAGGCTCAGGTCGGCGACATGTTCAGCTCGGACCCCGCCATCGAGGAGAACGGGCTCGTGGGCCTCGAGGACGACAAGGGGCTCTTCCTCCCGGCCAACATCGTCCCGGTCATCCGCGAGGACAGTGCGACGGACGAGGTCAGGGACGTACTCAACGGCATCGCCGCCGAACTGACGACCGAGGACCTCATGGCGATGAACCGCCAGATCGCCGAAGGCGACGACATCGGAAGGATCGCTGACGAGTGGCTGGAGGCCAAGGGCCTCTGAGGACTCGGCCCCGAATTCGCGCCACTGCGGCTCAAACATGACGACGCCGGCGCCCACACCCTGGATTCAGGGTGCGGGCGCCGGCGTCGTCGTGCTGGGTGTCCGGCTCTAGCCGCGGATCAGATCCGCGCAGCGTTCGCCGATCATCATGGTGGTGATGTTCGGGTTAACCGTGACGAGCTCCGGCATGACGGAGGCGTCGGCCACGCGCAGGCCCTTGACGCCCTTGACCCGCAGCTCGGGATCGAGCGGGGCGTCCACGTCGTCGGCGGCACCCATGCGCACGGTGCCGGCCGGGTGGTAGACCGTGTTGTGGGTCCGCTTGATGTAGTCCTGGATCTCCTCGTCGGTCTGCGCTTCCTGACCCGGGTAGAGCTCCTGGCCCGCCCACTCGGCCATGGCGGGCTGGGAGACGATCTCGCGGGCCTTGCGGATGCCCGCGACCATGACGCGCATGTCGTGGCCCTCGGGGTCCGTGAAGTAGCGCGGGTCAACCATGGGCTTGTCGCGGAAGTCGCGCGAGCGCAGGCGGACGGTGCCGCGCGACCGCGCGTGCGTGACGTTCGGGGTCAGGCAGAAGCCGTTCTCCGTGGTCGGGTAGCCCTGGCGCAGGGTGTGCATGTCGAACGGCACGGAGCCGTAGTGCATCATCAGGTCCGGGCGGTCCAGGCCCTCCTCGGTCGGCGTGAAGACGCCGATCTCCCACCACTGGGTCGACTCCTCGACCATGGGCTTCTTCGCCTCCCACTGGATGACACCCTCGGGGTGGTCCTGCAGGTTCTCACCGACGCCCGGGGAGTCCACGCGGACCTCGATCCCGTGCTCGCGCAGGTGTTCGGCCGGGCCGATGCCGGAGAGCATGAGCAGCTTCGGCGAGTCGATGGCGCCTGCCGAGAGGATGACCTCCTTGCGCGCCGTCAGCTCGTGGGTGCGCGCGAACGCGTTGTCGACGACGGCGACGCCGGTGCACGTGTCGCCGTCGAAGAGCAGCTCCTTGCCGCGCAGGCCCGTGAGCAGGTGGAAGTTCTCCCGATCCATGATCGGGTGGATGTAGGAGACGGAGCTCGAGGAGCGGGTTCCGTCAGCCTTCCGGTTGATCTGGAAGAAGTTGGCGCCGTTGATCACGGTCTCGTTGTTGTTGAACTTGGCGCGCGGGATGCCCGCCTGCTCAGCGGCGTCGAGCAGCGCGACGCCGGACGGGTCGTTCGCGGGCACGTTCATCAGGTGCACGGGGCCGGAGTCGCCGTGGTGCGGGGCGTCGGGACCGGCGTCCTCGTTGGTCTCGAGGCGCTTGAGCACCGGGTAGAGGTTCTCGGCGTTCCAGCCGGTGGCCCCGAACTTCGACTCCCACTCGTCCAGGTCCTCACGCGGCGCCCAGAAGGCGATGCAGGAGTTGTGGCTCGAGCAGCCGCCCATGACCCGGGCGCGGGCGTGGCGCATGAAGGAGTTGCCGTTCTCCTGCGGCTCGATCGGGTAGTCCCAGTCGTAGCCGGACTCGAGCAGCTCCATCCAGCGGTCCAGCTGGAGGATCTCCGGCAGATCCCGGTCGTCCGGGCCGGCCTCGACGAGGGCGACCTGGACGGCCGGGTCCTCGCTCAGGCGCGCCGCGACAGCCGCACCGGCGGACCCGCCGCCAATGACGATGTAGTCGAATTCGGTCTGGTTGTTCTCGGTCAACGTCGCTCCTCTTAGTTGGCGGATCGGTCGGCGAACCAGCCAGTGACCGCCGGTGCCGTGTTCTGGTAGATGTGCTTGGCTTCCTGGTACTCCGACAGGCCCATCGGGCCGAGCTCCCGGCCGACGCCGGACTGACCGAAGCCGCCCCACTCCGCCTGCGGCAGATAGGGGTGGTAGTCGTTGATCCAGATGGTGCCATGGCGCAGGCGCCCAGCGACCCGCTGCGCGAGGCCGGCGTCCTGGCTCCACACCGCGCCCGCGAGCCCGTAAACGGTGTCGTTGGCGATCGCGACCGCCTCGTCCTCGTCGGAGAACGTCTCAACCGTGACGGTGGGGCCGAACGCCTCGTCGGTGACGACCGACATGCCGCGTTTGACGTTGTCGATCACGGTGGGCAGGTAGTAGACGCCCGCGGACAGGCCCGCGCCGTCGTCGTCCGTGGCCCGGCGGCCGCCGCAGCGCACGCGGGCGCCCTCGGCGATGCCGGCCTCCACGTAGGCGTGCACCTTCGCCAGGTGCGCCTCGGAGATGAGCGGCCCGGTCTCGGCGTCGTCGTCGTACGGTCCGCCGATACGGATCTGCTGGGCGCGCAGGACCAGCTGGTCCACGAAGCGCTCTGCGATGTCCTCGTGCACGATCAGGCGCGCGCCGGCCGAGCAGACCTGGCCGGAGTGCACAAACGCGGCGTTGAGGGCGTTGTCGACGGCGGCGTCGAAATCGGCGTCGGCGAAGATCACGTTGGGGTTCTTGCCACCGAGCTCGAGGGCGACCTTCTTAACCGTGCCGGCCGCGGCCGCGGCGATGATCTTGCCGGTGGCGAGACCGCCCGTGAAGGAGACGAGGTCGACGTCGGGGTGCTCGGAGAGCGGGGCGCCAGCCTCGGGGCCCGTGCCCGTGACCAGGTTCGCGACGCCCGCGGGCAGACCCAGCTCGTCGAAGACGTCCATCATCAGGATCGACGTCGACGGGGTGAGTTCCGAGGGCTTGAGCACAAACGAGCAGCCGGCGGCGATCGCCGGGGCCATCTTCCACGCGGCCTGCAGCAGCGGGTAGTTCCACGGCGCGATCATGCCGCACACGCCTACGGGCTCGTAGACGATCCGGCTGAGGACGGCGTTGTCGTTGGCGTCGACGATCCGACCGGCGTTCTGTCCCGCCAGGCGGCCGAAGAACTCATAACAGGCGGCGATGTCGTCCATGTCGATCTGCGACTCGACGAACCGCTTGCCGGTGTCGCCGGTCTCGGCCTTAGCAAACTCGTCCTTGCGCTCGCGGAGCCGGGCCGCGACCTTGAGTAGGAACGCGCCACGTTCGGGAGCGGGCACGGAGGACCACACGCCGGAATCGAACGCCTCGCGGGCGGCCGCGATGGCACGCTCCGAGTCCGCGCGCGTGGCCTCTGAGACCACGGCGTACTCCGTGCCGTCCGCCGGAGTAACGATGGTGCGCGTAGCGCCGTTGGAGGCGGCCACCCACTGGCCGCCGATGAACAGGGTTGCAGCGTCTGCCATGCCCTAACCTTCCTTCTTCGCCGACGCGGATTCGCCGTCGGACTTGGGCGTGCCGACCTCGGAAGGCTCCGGGTCGGCGTCGTAATCATGATCCCAGCCGGTGAACACGTTGTGCTGTTCCGTGACCGCGGAGGTGTGCAGCTCGTCCGTGGTCTGGTGCAGGAACTCGAGGTGCGCCTCGTAGTGGTCCAGTACGTCGGCGATGAGCTGCTCCTGGCTGTAGCCGTACAGGTCGTAGCCGTAACTGCCCTCGTGCGTGAACGCCTCGAGCCGGTAGTACTTGTCAGACGCCGCGCTGGCACGGGCGTAGGACGGCAGGTTCTGCTGCACGGGGTACACCTGGTACTTGAACGCGCGCTCGGCGCCGAAGTCCACAAAAAGGTCCACGGTGTCGATCCCGAAACCCTGGATGCGCTCGCGGCTGATCTTCGCCTCCACGCCCTGACGCTCGAACTCGCCCCGGACTTCCTCAAGCGCGGGGGACGCGACCTCCACCATGAAGCGCTGGGTCTGCCGGCGTCCGGGGTAGCTGACGGCCCGCGCCAGTCTGTTCCGCCACCCCCGCCGTTGCTCGCCGCCGGCGTTGGCCCGGGAGGACAAGGCACCGGGCAGGCCGTTGCGATAGGAGTCGTGCAGCGCGTTCTCCACCCTCAACGCCTTGTACAACCCCAGCATGATGAAGATCAGGACCACCGAGAACGGTAGGCCCATGATGACCGTGGACGCTTGCAAGGCCTGAATGCCGCCGGCGAGCAGCATGGCGAGCGTTAGCACGCCCGTGACGACGGCCCAGAAGATGCGCAGCCAGCTGGGGCCGTCCGATTCGGAGTCTTCGAGCTTCGAGGTGAAGTTCGCCATGACGAGGGCGCCCGAGTCGGCGCTCGTGACGTAGAACAGCAGGCCCGTGAACGTCGCGATGCCGGCGCTGACCGGCGCCCACGGATACTGCTCGAGCAGACCGTAGAAGGCCTGCTCGGGGTGGCTAATGGCCACCTCGGCGAACTCGGAACCGTTGGTCGCGTTCATGACGATGTCCAGGGCGCTGTTGCCGAAGATCGAGATCCACACGGCGATGAACGCAAACGGGACGACGAGCACGCCGGTAACGAACTGGCGGATCGTGCGGCCGCGCGAAATGCGCGCGAGGAAGAGCCCGACGAACGGCGCCCAGGCGATCCACCAAGCCCAGAAGAACAGCGACCAGGCGTTGAGCCAGTCGTCCGGGCGATCGTAGGCGAAGGTGTCCAGCGCCATGGCCGGGAAGCGGGAGAGCAGGTCGCCCACGTTATTGACGATACCGTCGGCGAGGTAGGCGGTCTTGCCTGCGATGAACACAAAGAGCATCAGGGCGATGGCCAGGAGCACGTTGAGCTCGGCGAGGCGGCGGATGCCCTTGTCGACGCCGGAGACCACCGAGACGGTGGCCATGAGGACCGCGACAGCGATCAACGCGATCTGCATCGCACTGTTCTCAGGCCACCCGAACATGAAGTGCAGTCCGTAGTTCAGCTGGGCGACGCCGATGCCGAGGCTCACGGCGATGCCGAAGATCGTTCCCAGCATGGCGGCGATGTCGACGGCGTGGCCGGCCACGCCGTGGATTCGCTTGCCGATGATCGGGTAGAGAGCCGCGCGGATGCTCAGCGGAAGATTCTGGCGGTAGCAGAAGTAGGCCAGCGCCATGCCCATGAGCGCGTAGAGCCCCCAGCCGAGCAGCCCGTAGTGGAACAGGGTCCACACCATGGCCTGGCGGGCGGCCTCAACGGTTTCGCCGTCGCCCGTTGGCGGCGTCATGTACTGGGTGATCGGCTCCGCCACGGAGAAGAACATCAGGTCGACGCCGATGCCGGCCGCGAAGAGCATGGCGGTCCAGGTGAACAGGTTGAAGTGGGGACGGGAGTGGTCCGGCCCCAGCCGGGTCTTGCCGACCTTGGACGCAGCCACGAAGATGACGAAGGCCAGCACGGTCACCACGAGCAGGGTGTAGTACCAACCAAAGGTCTTGCCGACCCAGGCGACGATGCCCCAGATCACGGTTTCGGCCTGTTCCGGGTCGATGATGGCCCAGAGAGCGATCGCCAGGATACCGACGGAGGATCCGATCAGGACAGGCTTGTTGACTCTTACCCGCCCCGCACCGGCCACTTTCTCCGTCGCAGAATTTTCAGTGGTCATCCTCGCCCCGTCCGCTTCTCATTTGACACAAGCAACTGATATATCAGAACGCAGCTAATGCTAAGCAGGCTCACAGGCACTGTCAACGGGTTGACTTTTGGCGGATCGACACCTTTTGAGGCTCTATCGCGCTCAGATTCGCGCCCACGAATCCTGCGGCTACGCACCCCCCATTGGTCCATCCACACTATCCTTTCGGGGAGGTTCGGCGCCTCCCGGGCCGCCCCACCCCTTCCCAACGACCCGGTAGCTCGGGCCATAATGGGGGATGTAATCCGGACGCCGAGCTCATTCCGGCGGACGAATCACCACCAGTCACCTCCCCGACCACAGGCGGACAGCATGTCCAGGACCACCGGATCGAACACCACCGCGCTGACCAAGGCGACCAACCACCCCGCCCTGACCGAAGAGGACGCCGCCCGGCTGGCCCGCGCACTCGAAGAATCCCAAGACGTGACCGTCTTCGTCGACGGGACCGCACTCCGGTTGCCCGCAGACGCCACCGCCGTCGTACTGGACGCCCTCACGCGCATGGGCGCCGGCGAGGCCGTCACGGTGAGCACGGCGGAGGCGTGGCTGAACACGTCGCAGGCGGCGCAGCTGGCCGGGGTGTCCAACACGTACATGCGGAACCTGACCGACGCCGGCGCCATCCCCGTGCACTACCGCGGCACGCACCGGCGCATCCGGACGCAGGACGTACACGCCTGGCTCGAATCCCGCGCGGCCGCCGCACACGACGCCGAGGAGGCCGACGGCTGATCAAACGTTGACTCCACGCTCGCGCAAGATCGCGAACCGCTTCCCCGTCAGCGTGGGTGGGGGCTCGACATCGTCCTCCGCCAGCAGTTCGGCCAGCCGCACCTTCGCCTGCGCGTACCGGCCGCGCGCGGTCGACGGCGGCATCCCCAGGACGTCGGCCGCTTGCTTCAGCGTGAACCCGTCCCAGTGCACCAGCCGGATCAGTTCGGCCTGTTCGGCACCGAGATTTGCGACGGCGTCGCGCACCTCCGCGCCCGAGTCGGCGGCCGCGGCGCTCTCCCCGCGCCCCAGCATCAGGCGCAGCTTGTTGGCGAGCCGCCACCGGCGCCGTTCGCCGCGCTCGGCGTTCGCGAGCACGTTCCGGGCGATGCCGAACAGCCACATACGCGCGGGCTCGGCTCCTGCGGGCAAGTCGTCGACCCGCCGCCACGCGGTCATCATGGTCTCGGCGACAAGATCGGCGGCGTCCTGCTGCTGGACGCGCCGCTGGAAGTAGGCCAGCAGGTCGGCGGAGTTGGCGGTCAGGACTGCGGTCACCTCGTCCCCACGCTGGGAACGCGTGGCGTTCACCTGCCGTCCTCCGACATCCAGTCGGCACCGGGACAGCTCTGGTCCGCGTAGAAACCGATCTCCTGCCGCTCGAATCCTGCGCTGACGAGCTCATCCTGGAACACCTCATGAATAGCCTGCATCTTCGCGACGCTGTAAGTGCGCGCTCGTTCTTCTGACTCCGGTGCTGTTTCGTCGAAGTCGAACCAGTCGTTCAACTGGTCCATATCCCTCAAATCGAGCCCTTCCTCCAGACCGCCTTCGGTCAAAAAGTCTCGGATATGGTCCCGCCCGGAGACTGAAGCAGCAGAGATACCGCCGACTCTCACGTCGCATCGCGAACCATCAGGGAAAGCCACGTCAACCTGTGCCCACGGGCTCTTGGTCCATATATACGAGAAGTCATCCCCAACGGTCGTTGCCGCAGCCGCCCCGCCACCGAGGACAAGAGCCGACGCGAGCCCGATCGCTGCCGCCCTTCCCACGGGCCGTCGCCGGACCGGCCGGTTCTCCGTGCGCGCCGCCCGGGCCATCCGCTCAAGTTCCGCACGGACCTCGGGCCGCGGGTCGGTCACCTCCGGCGCGGCACCTCGGAGCCGCAAGTCGAGCCCGTCAGGATCCCTCGGACTCTCCGGGTGCGGTGTTTGATCGGGCATGGCTCCAGCCTTTCGTCGTTTCGCGCTGTCACCCAATACATGTCCGGCCGCGGCGAAAACGTCCGCCCACAATGCCGGCGCGACCGACAGCCAGATTCTGGCCGTGGTCGTTTTGGGCTACGGGAACCACAGATCGTCGCCCAGAACGACCACGCGTCGAAGCGCACTCCGCAGGTCAGTCGGACCCTGGTCTGACCAGGCCTGCTTCGTAGGCGATCACCACGAGTCGCGACCGGTCGCGCGCGCTGAGCTTCGCCAGCAGCCGGCTGACGTAGGTCCGCGCGGTCGCCGGCGAGATGAACAGGGACCGCCCGATCTCGTCGTTCGATTCTCCGAGACCGACCCGCAACAGCACCTCGCGCTCCCGGGCCGTCAGGGACGCGACCAGCGACTCGTCCGTGCGCCCGGCCCGCGATTCGGCCAGCTGCCGCATGACCTTGGTGGTGATCGCTGGCGACAGCAGCGACTGGCCGCCCGCGACCGTCCGGATCGCCGCCCGCAGCTCGGCCGGCCCGATGTCCTTGAGCAGGTACCCGCTCGCCCCGATCCGAATCGCGCGCAGCACGTCCTCGTCCTCGTCGAACGTCGTCAGAATGACGACCCGCGTGCCCGCGAGCTCGGGGTCGGCGACGATCAGCTCGGTCGCGGCGAGCCCGTCCATGCCGGGCATCCGGATGTCCATCAGCACGACGTCGGGGCGCAGCTGCCGCACCCTCCCCACCCCGGCGCGACCGTCGGCGGCTTCGGCGACCACCTCGATGTCCCCGTCGCGCTCGGCGAGCGCCCGCAGCCCGGTCCGCACGAGCTCCTGGTCGTCGACGAGGACGATCCTAATCGGTCCTGCCCCCTGATGTGCTCCCGATTCGGCGCCCGGTTCTTCTCCCTGATTCATTCGGCTATCCCGCCTCGGGCCGGGATTGTCACGTGCAGCCAGAAGCCGCCTTCACCCTCGTCGGCCCATTCCAGCTCCCCGCCCAAGAGGCGGACGCGTTCGCCCATGCCGGCCAGCCCGGTCCCGGCCCCCGCGGATTCTTCGTGGGCCCCGCGCCCCGGCTCATCGCGCCGCCCCGGACCGTTCTCCGCCTCGATCACGACGGCGTCCGCGCCGGCGTCGACCCGCAGGCGCACCGGCGCTCCGGGCGCGTGGCGCATCGCATTCGTGAGCGCCTCCTGCACCACCCGATAGGCGGCGGCCTGCACGATCGAGGGCAGCCCGCCGACGCCGGCGGGAGGGACCGTCGACTCGAAATCGACGTCGACCCCGGCGGCGCGGGCCTTCTCGACGAGGGAATCGATCCCCTCGAACGCGACAACGGTCTGCTCAGCCGCGGCGCCCGGCGAGCGCAGCATCCGCACGACGGACCGGAGTTCGCCGAGCATCTCCCGGCTCGCGGCCCGGACCTGGCCCACCGCGGCGGCGGCGCGGCCGTCGTCGTGCCCGATCTCCTCGGCGGCGACGCCCGCCTGCAACGAGATCACGGAGAGGCGGTGGCCAATCGAGTCGTGCAGGTCACGGGCGATCGCCACACGCTCGGCCTGCACCCGGACCTGCCCCTCGCGCTCGAGCTCCGCGACGACGAGTCGGCTGACCTCCTCCTGCTGCTCGCGGCGGGCCCGGCGGGAGCGGACTCCGTCGCCGAGGGCGATCGCCGCGGCCATGATGCCAGCGTTGGAGATGAGCTCGTAGCCGAGCAGGACGCCCAGCGGTTCGCCCTCACCAAGACGAAAATAGCTGGAGACCGCGAGCATGGCCACCGCCGCGACCACAGCGAAACGCAGACGCCCGGCCTCGGCCGCGGAGTAGAGGGCCGCGGCCAGCGGGACGGCCATGCCGATCGGCGGGTAGTCGAGGATGTAGTAACCGCAGACCGCCGCGATCGTCACGAGCAGCACGGTCCGCGGCGCGAACCGGCGCACCAGCATGAGCGCGCCGAGGAAGCCGGCGATGCCGAACGCGAGCGCATCGGGGGCACGGGTTCCGCGCGGGTCCGTGGCGACGAGCAGCGCCAGCACGGCGAGAACCGCGATGGCCAGCAAAGCGTCAAGCACCCACGGACTGACCTGGCGTTCGTCAGTCCGGGCGTAGCGCGCGGGCTCGCCGGGTGCGGGGCGTGGGCTCATGCTGCCATCGTAGGCGGGCGCACCGGCGACGGGAATCGCCTGCGGTCCAGGGTTCGCGTCGCCTCTCGACGTAGTCGGATGTCGACAATCCAGGTACCGAGGTCGCGCCAGGCGACGGATTCGCCCCGACGCCGAGATTTCTAGGTTTGAAGGCATGACACACGAACCAGCTTCCTCGTCCCCTTCCAGCCCCGATCGCCGTACCCGCGACCCGCTGAACTGGGCGCTCATCTCGGGCCTCGCGGCGCTCGCGCTGCTGCACCCGCTCGCCGGCCTGCTCGGCCTGCACGACGACGGCGGCGGCGCGGGCAGCGGCGGTCCGGGCACCGCCGTCGTGCCGTTGATTCTTGTGACGCTGACGGCGCTCGCGTGGATCGGCATCGTCGGCTTCAGTCGCGTCAGCCGGCCGGTGACGACGCTCGTGGCCACCGGACTGCTCTACGGGGTTCTGGAACTAGCGCTTGCGACCGTGCTCGGCCCGGGGCCCGGTCTGTGGCAGGCCCCCTTCGGGCTCGGTGTGATCGCCGTGCTGTTCACGAGCACCTTCTGGGGCGCGGTCGCGGGGCTGTTGGCCCTCGCCGTGCAACGATTGCGCGGGTTCGCCCCAGTCAGCGACCCTCGGGCTGAATCGTCCCGGGGATAATGGAGGGTGGGAGATTGGACGTAAGGAGATTGTCTC
>MLDA01000037.1 GCA_023896275.1 Kocuria rosea subsp. polaris
GAGACAATCTCCTTACGTCCAATCTCCCACCCTCCATTATCCCCGGGACGATTCAACGGGGTTCTCCTCTGCTGGCACCACCACCACAGCCTCGACAAGTCCGGCTGGCAGATCGAGATGCGCGAGGGCGTGGTCTATGTCAAGGCACCTCCCTGGCTGGACCCGGCCGGGGCCTTCGTCCCGGCCCTGACCTCGCCAACCCGGCAGCGAGCCAGGATACTCACCACCCAGGCCGGCGAGAACGCGCCTGTCCGAAACTCTGAGGGCGCGCGCGGGCCCACCGCTAGCAGTAGTGGGCGCGGTCCCAGCAACGGTGGAAGCGTTGGCGGAGGTGGCAGCGGCGGGGACGACCCGTCAGCGCCGCCGGGACCGCCAGGCGGGAACCGCCGAGCTGCCTGACCCGTCCGGCGGGCGCTGTGGGGCCGCCTGAGAGGCAACCCCGGCGAGCACCCCGAAAGCCCTGCGCCGGTCGGTCTGGATCACACGCGCAGCACTCACCACAGAACCCTCACGGGACGGAGCAGCGCGCTGCGCGCTTGCCTGTACCGGCAAAGCCACGCGGGATCATTCTTGGTGCCTCGGCGAACTGTTTGAGACACTGGGGCGGTGATGACTGAAGAGAACAACACCTCGTCGAACGAGACGCCTGACATGGCGACCGACCAGCCGATCGAGGACCGCGTGAACAACCGTTCGCAGCGGCCGTCGTCGGACGCATTCAAAGAGTTCATGGCGGGCCAGTGGGCCCCTGCGGACACGACACTGCCGCCGGAGGACGCTGTCGCACCCTTCGCGGCCAAGCGCCGGCTTGGGCTGTCGCGGCGGTTCCCGGGCGAGCGCCTGGTGATCCCGGCCGGACCGCTTAAGGTCCGCTCCAACGACACCGACTACCGCTTCCGCCCGCACTCCGGCTTCGCCCACATGACCGGGCTGGGACTGGACCACGAGCCCGACGCCGTGCTCGTGTTCGACCCGGTCGAGGAAGGCACCGGCGACAACGGGGGCAACCACGCCGCGACGCTGTACTTCCGCCCGATGGCCGGCCGCGACACCGAAGAGTTCTACTCCAACTCCCGCAGCGGCGAGTTCTGGATCGGCCAGCGCCCGACCCTTCCGGAGCTGCAGGCACGTCTGGGCATCCCGACCGCCCACATGGACGAGGCCCTCGAAGACGCCATCACCAAGGGCGCAGGGAACACCGCGCTCGGCGGCGTACGCATCCGCCTCCTGCGCGATGTGGACCTGAACTGCGACGCCCTCGTCGACACCTCCCGCATCAACACGGGTGTGGACCTCGAGGAGTCGGACAAGCTCGACGCCGAACTTCCCGAGGCACTCTCCGAGCTCCGCCTCGTCAAGGACGAGTGGGAGATCGAGCAGATGCGCGCCGCGGTCGACGCGACGATGAACGGATTCCACGACGTGGCCCGCGCACTACCGCGCGCGGTAGAGCACAAACGCGGCGAGCGCGTCGTCGAGGGCGCGTTCTTCTCCCGCGCCCGCGAAGAGGGCAACGACCTCGGCTACGACACCATCGCCGCCTCCGGCAACAACGCCACCGTGCTGCACTGGATGCGCAACTCCGGTCAGGTGAACTCCGGCGACCTCATCCTGGTCGACGCCGGCGTCGAAGCGGATTCGCTCTACACGGCCGACATCACCCGCACGATGCCGGTCAACGGCAAGTACACGGAGATCCAGCGCAAGATCTACCAGGCGATCGTCGACGCCCAGGACGCCGCGTTCGCCGTCGCCAAACCGGGCACCAAGTTCCGCGACCTGCACACCGCGGCCATCACGGTGCTCGCCGAGCGCCTCGACGCGTGGGGTCTGCTGCCCGTCCCGCTCGAGGAGGCCCTCTCCGATACCGGCCAGCAGCACCGCCGCTGGATGCCGCACGGCACGAGCCACCACCTCGGTCTCGACGTGCACGACTGCGCGCAGGCCAGGCGCGACATGTACCTCGACGGCGTACTCGAGCCGGGAATGGTCTTCACGATCGAACCGGGCCTGTACTTCAAGGCCGAGGACCTCGCCGTTCCGGAGGAGTACCGCGGGATCGGCGTGCGCCTCGAAGACGACGTCCTCGTCACCGAAGACGGCTGCGTGAACCTCTCGGCCGAGTTGCCGCGCACCCCTGACGAGATCGAGGCCTGGATGGCACGGGTCCAGGCAGGCTAGTACCCCGGGTACGACGACGCCCGGCACCTAAGCGCAAGCTTCGCGCTCAGGTGCCGGGCGTCGTCGTTTTGAATGATCCTGCTGTGGCGTCAGTCCCGCTTCTCGTCCTGCGCGGGCTCCGGCTCGCCGCCGCCATCCTGCTTCTGGGCCTCGGGGGCGGGGTCGGTGACGCGCACGCCGAACTGCGGGCGCCCGTCCGGCAGGTCGCCGTACCCGGGGCGCTCCGAAGCTGGGCCGGTCGACGGCCTGGGCTCCTCCTGCTGCGGGGCAGCGGGCGCGGAACCGGCCGACGCCGACGGCGGAGTCTGGTCCTGGCGCGGCGGTGCCCACGCCGGGGTCACGTGCTCTGCCTGCACCCGGCTCATCGGCAGGCTAGAGGCCAACCTGCGGGCCTCCGGAGCGTGCTCGAAGGACACGACGACGTCGTAGTATCCGGCCAGGAACTGGTTCGACGACGAGAAGTCGCGCTTGCCGCGGCGGAACGAGTAGCCGACCACGCCGACGATCATCCAAATCGCCATGCCAAGGGCGACCGAGGAAAGGATCTGGCCGAGCGGGTTGCCCTCGTTGAAGAGGCTCAACAGCAGGCCAACGAAAATGCCGAACATGGCACCCTGTGCGGCGCCGGAGAGCGCCACGCGCGGGTAGGAGAGCTTGGCGGTCACACGCTCCACGCTCTTGAGGTCGCAGCCAATGATGCTGACGTTGGAGACGGGGAAGTCGTTGTCCGCAAGGTAGTCCACGACCTTCTGCGCATCGAGGTAGGACTCGTAGCGGCCGAGGACCTCACCGCGGGGAAGCGAGAGCAGGTCGTTGCTGGACTTGGGGGAACCGAACGGAGTGGACATGTCCCCATTCTGCCGTGTTTTCCTGACGATGACATGAAAAGGCTCCCGGTATCGCTGCCGGTGAACCGAAGCGACGGAAGCGCACGTGACGCCACGCTTCACCCGCCCCGTTTCGCGAGCCGTCGAGGCAGTAGCCTAGAAGCCATGAGCAGCAACCTCGCCACCAAGGTTTTCGTCGCACGCCTGCTCGGACTCGATGTCTTCGACCCGCTCGGAGACCGGCTCGGCCGCCTTCGCGACGTCGTCGTGATCCATCGCGGTACCACCAAGCCGGCCCAGGTGGTGGGCCTGCTGGTCGAGGTCCCCGGCAAGCGGCGCGTCTTCGTGCCCGTCACTCGCGTGCAGGCCATTGAATCCGGCCAGATCATCTGCTCGGGCTTGGTCAATCTGCGCCGCTTTCAGCAGCGCGGCGCCGAGCGGCTGGCTGTCGGCGAGCTTTTCGACCAGCGCATCACGTTCAAGGACGGGTCCGGGCCCGGCATCATCGAGGACATCGGGCTGGACCAGCAGCGCAACGGCGACTGGCACGTCTCGACCTACTACGTGCGCCGCGGCGGCCACGACACCGGTTTCCGCCCTTTCCGCCGGCTGGCCCGCGGCGAACGCATCGTCGTGGACTGGCATGAGATCCTGCACGTCGACGACTCGGAGCCGCAGGCGGCCACGCAGTTCGTCGCCGCCCACGACGAGCTGAAGCCGGCCGACTTCGCCGAAGCGCTGCACGAGATGACAGACAAGCGCCGGCTCGAGGTCGCCGCGGAGCTGCAGGATGACCGCCTCGCCGTCGTCCTGCAGGAGCTGCCCGAGGAGGAGCAGGTCCAGATCCTCTCCGCGCTCGACATGGAGCGCGCCGCCGACGTGCTCGAGGAGATGGACCCCGACGACGCGGCCGACCTGCTCAACGAGCTGACGGACGAGCAGCAGGAGGCGCTGCTGCAGCTCATGGAGCCCGACGACGCCGACGACGTCCGCCGCCTGCTCGAGTACGAGGAGGACACCGCCGGCTCCCTCATGACGCCGGTCCCCGTGATCCTCCCGCCGGAGGCCACCGTGGCCGAGGCCCTGGCCTACGTCCGCCAGGAGGAACTCAGCCCGGCGACCGCCAGCGCCGTCTACGTGTGCCGCCCGCCGCTCGAGACCCCGACGGGCCGCTACCTCGGCGTCGTGCACCTCCAGGCCCTGCTGCGCACTCCCCCGCCGGAGTCCCTCGGCAGCATCATCGACACGGACCTCGAGCCGCTGAACGACATGTCACCGGTCGAGGAAGTCGCCCGGGCGCTGGCGACGTACAATCTCACGAGCGCACCCGTCGTCAACACGCAAGGCCGCCTGGTCGGATCGGTCACGGTCGACGACGTGCTCGACCACCTGCTTCCCGACGACTGGCGCACCCACGACGACGATCCGAAGGCGGTGTGACCATGCCTGAGAACAACCGGCTCCAGCGGGGCCTCGACACCCCAATGGCCGCCCGCGCGCGCCTCTTCCCACGGATGCGCCCGGACCCGGACGCCTTCGGCCGCGCGACGGAGGGTTTCGCCCGCTTCATGGGAACCCCGCAGTTCCTCGTCTACATGACGGTCTTCTGTGCCGTCTGGCTGATCTGGAACACGGTGGCACCGCAGGACTGGCGCTTCGATTCGGCGGCGCTGGGCTTCACGGCGCTCACACTCATGCTCTCCCTCCAGGCCTCCTACGCCGCGCCGCTGCTCCTGCTGGCTCAGAACCGCCAGGACGACCGCGACAAGGTCTCGCTCACGGAGGACCGTAAGCGCAGCGAACGCAACCTGCACGACACCGAGTACCTCACCCGCGAACTCGCGGCCCTGCGCATCGCGCTGCGCGACGTCGCCACCCGCGACTTCGTCCGCTCTGAACTGCGCAGCGTGCTGGAGGAGATGGTCGAGTCCCACGACGGCGAGGAGATCAGGCTACGGCGCGGGGCCAAGAAGCGCCCGAAGAAGAAAGAAACGCTCTCCGAGGCGACGACGCAGCTGCCCGTCGTCTCTCCCTCCGCCCGCAGCACCGACGAGACCTCAGGAGAACCGCAGCAGAAGTGACTTCCCCCGCGAATCCCGACCTGACCCGGCGGTTGCACGCCGCGCTCACCCGCGTGCAGGACCCCGAGCTGCGGCGCCCCATCACCGACCTCGGCATGGTGGCGGACGCCTCCGCGTTCGACGACGGCACGGCCGGCGTCTCCGTGCTCCTCACCATCGCTGGGTGCCCGCTGCGCAACACGATCATTGACGACGTCACCGCTGCGGCCACGTCCGTCGACGGTATCGACTCCGTCGACGTACGGCTCGACGTCATGACCCCGGAACAGCGGAAGACGCTCAAGGAACAGCTCACCTCGCGCGCCGTCCCGTTCACGCAGCCGAATTCGCTTACCCGCATCATCGGTGTTGCGAGCGGCAAGGGCGGCGTCGGCAAGTCGAGCCTGACGGTCAATCTGGCGTGCGCCATGGCCGCCGACGGACTCCGGGTCGGCATCATCGACGCCGATGTGCACGGGTTCTCGGTGCCGTCCCTGATGGGTATCACGCAGGCGCCGACACGCGTCGACGAGATGATCCTGCCGCCAGTCGCGTACGGCGTGAAGGTCATCTCGATCGGCATGTTCGTGGAGGGAAACCAGCCCGTCGTGTGGCGCGGCCCGATGCTTCACCGGGCGCTCGAGCAGTTCCTGACGGACGTGCATTTCGGGGATCTGGACGTCCTGCTGCTGGATCTGCCGCCGGGGACCGGCGATATCGCGATCTCCGTCTCCCAGCTGCTGCCCGCCTCCGGTCTGCTCGTCGTGACGACGCCGCAGTCCGCCGCCGCCGAGGTGGCCGAGCGGGCCGGAGCGGTGGCGTCGACGACCGGCCAGAAGGTCCTCGGGGTCGTGGAGAATATGTCCTGGCTCGAGTTGCCGGACGGCTCGCGCATGCACCCGTTCGGATCGGGCGGCGGCGAGCTGCTCGCGGCGCGGCTGACCGAAGGCCTCGACGCCGAGGTGCCCCTGCTGGGTTCGGTTCCGCTGGAACCGCGACTACGCGAGGGCGGCGATGCCGGGACTCCCCTGGTGATCTCGGACCCGGAGTCGGCCGCGGCCGCAGCGATCGCCGGCATCGCCCGCCGTCTCACGCATACGCCGCGAGGCCTTGCGGGCAAGCCCCTCAACGTCACGCCGAACTAGACTCCTGCAGGTCAGGTCGCCTCGGTGTCGAAGGGCGCCCGCTCCCCCTCGCTGAGGCGCGGCGGGGCTTCTATGGGCGTTACGGCCCGCGTCGAAGCGGGGATGGCCTTACGGCTCGACGGGGCCTGCGGAGTCTCCCGTGCGGCCCGGGCCGCGTCCTCGAAGTCGTCGAGGAGAGCCTCCTTGATGATCCGGCGAGGATCGTACTGGCGCGGGTCGAGCTTGCGCCACTCGATGTCGGCGATCTCGTCGCCGACCTCGTCGCGCAGCTGATCTTTGGCGCCCTGGGCCATTTTTCGCACGTTCTTGACCAGCTGCGCCAACTGCTGGGCGTAGCCGGGAAGTTTGTCTGGGCCAAGGATGAGGACAGCCAGAACCGCGAGGATGAGGAACTCACTGCCGTTGATACCGAACACGCCCTTGAGCCTACCTGCTCTCTGCTGCGGATTCGTAGTCGAACACGTTACTCCGCGCCTTCTAAGACACCCATGCGGGCTAGTCCCTTAGCGAGCCGCGCGATCGCGTTGTCCGGCCTGGTCGGAGCGTGCTCCAGGAGGGCGTTCTCGGTCAGCAGGATCCGGTTGAGAACGGTTTCGCGGTCCGGCTCCTCGTCGGAGAACGTCACCTCGTAGACGGCGTCCGCGGTGTCGATGAGTGACGGCTCCGCGGCGTTGGCGTTGACCGTCGTCGAGAGCGCACCCGCCGGGCCGAGTTCGCCCACGGCCGCATCCTTGGCCCCAGGGCTTTCGACGGCGGCGAGCGGCGCGGGCAACTCGGCCACGCGGCTGCCGCGGTCCTTGCGCTGCTCGCGGAGGACCACCGCCCCCGCGTGACCGTCGTAGGTCAGAGTGACGCGGGGCACCCCGTCGACGGTGGAGCCCACGGCCGAGCTGAGCTCGTAGCCGATCGAGTTCAAGGCGGGCAGGTTCCATCCCTCACGGCGCAGGTCCGCAACGGCTTGATGGGAGAGCTGTTCGCCCTCCTCATCCCAGTTCTCCGTAATCGGCGCGCCGGCTGGGCTGCTGGGCCCGGCACCGCCGAGCACCCATGCCGTCGACAGCAAGACGGCCAGCACTCCGCACACAGCGATGAAGGCGACCATGGGGATGCGCTCCCGCCGAGCGCCCCGGCGGCCCGGGGCCGGCGCGGTACGCGCGGAGAAGCCGACGGTGTCATGGGGGCCCGTGTCCGCGCCGACGGCGACGGCGTACGTCGTACCCGACGCGCCGGCGTCGTACTCACCCGTGCGTGCCGACACCACCGGAAGGGCGGAGGTGAATCGCGCGGTGCGGGTGGCGCGCCGACGGCGCTGCTCGAGCTCCACTCGGCAGTCCGCACACCGGGACACGTGG
Source organism: Kocuria rosea subsp. polaris (assembly GCA_023896275.1). Classification (GTDB taxonomy): domain Bacteria; phylum Actinomycetota; class Actinomycetes; order Actinomycetales; family Micrococcaceae; genus Zhihengliuella; species Zhihengliuella polaris_A. The sequence goes on from MLDA01000037.1 coordinate 7,566, forward strand.
GATTCGAACCGCTCGACCTGCCGCTCGTTCAACTCCCCCAGCACGTACGGATCGAGCCATCGACGCATCGTATGCATAGACCAACCAGTTTACGAGGCTGCGCGCGTGACGCGGGGCAGCGACATCGTGGGCGTCTTGGGG
>MLDA01000038.1 GCA_023896275.1 Kocuria rosea subsp. polaris
GGCCGCCTCTGGAAGCGCATTCCGAGTGGTTCCACCAGGGTGCCACCGAGAACATAGCGGCTTAGGAAACAAAGAAAAACACCCTCTACCAAACCCGGTGCTTGACAGGCCTAGCATGGAGAGCGTGCCCAACACTTTCAGCCCCTCCCGCCGCACGGTGCTCGGCGGCGTGACCTCGCTCGCCCTGCTGGCGCTGACGGGAGCGCTGGCCGGGTGCAGGCGCCAAAACGAGGTGCGCCTGCCCGAGGCCCGCACGACCGCCCTGCCGATCCCCCCGCTCGCCGACTCACGCGTCGCGGGAGGCGTAAGGGTCTTCGAGCTCGAGGCCCGGACCGGCACCCTGGATCTGCTGCCCGGGTCCCCGACGACGAGTGCCGGCTTCAACGGCCCGTACTTGGGGCCCACGCTGCGGGCCGAGCGCGGCGAGCAGGTGCGCGTGAAGGTGACCAACAGTCTGGACGAGACGACGTCAGTGCACTGGCACGGGATGCACCTGCCGCCGGAGATGGACGGCGGACCGCACCAGCCGGTTGCCGCCGGCGCCACATGGGAGCCCGAATGGCTCATCGACCAGCCGGCTTCGACGCTCTGGTACCACCCGCACCCGCACGGCGAGACGCAGCGCCACGTGAACCTGGGCCTCGCCGGAATGTTCATCATCGACGACGCGGACGCCCCGGACGGGCTGCCGTCCGAGTACGGCGTCGACGACGTGCCGGTGATCGTGCAGGACAAGATGGTCGGAGACGAGGGCGACTTCCTGCTGGACAGCTCCGGTAACGAGGTCGGCACCCTCGGTAAGGCGCTCCTCGTCAACGGTGCCCGGAACGCGCACCTCGAGGTCACGACGAGCCGGATTCGCCTGCGCCTGCTCAACGCCGCGCCCGCCCGGACCTTTAACTTCACCTTCGCGGACCACCGCGAGTTCGCGCTCGTCGCGTCCGACGGCGGCCTGCTCGCCGCGCCCGTGCCGCTCACCTCGATCCGCCTGTCGCCGGCCGAGCGCGGGGAGATCGTGGTCGATGTCGAGCCTGACGAGCGGGTCATGCTCCGCTCGGCCGGGGTCGAGTTGGGCGCCGTGGCGGGGCCGGCGGCGTTCGGCGGGGACGACGAGTTCGACGTGCTCGAGCTGCGCGCGGGCGGCGACCTGACGCCGTCGTCGTCCGTCCCGGAGACGCTCGCGGAAGTCGAGCGGCTGCGGGAGGAGGACGCCGTCGGGCTGCGGGAGTTCCGCTTCGCGGACCGGATGATCAACTCGCGCGACATGGACATGGGGCGCGTCGACGAGATCGTGCGGGTCGACACCACGGAGGTCTGGGAGGTGCGGAACACCAACCCGTACCCGCACAACTTCCACGTGCACGACGTGCAGTTCCAGGTGCTCGCGATCGACGGCCAGGAACCGCCGCCCGAGCTCGGCGGCTGGAAGGACACCATCTATCTCGAGCCGCGGCGCGTGTACCGGATCATCCTGCGGTTCGCGGACTACACGTCCGCGTCCGTGCCGTACATGTACCACTGCCATCTACTGCTGCACGAGGACGAGGGCATGATGGGGCAGTTCGTCGTGCTTGAGAAGGGCGAGGCCGCCCCGCTGCGAATCACCATGGACCACGACCACTAACTCCCGGGCGCCGGTGGCCTGTGGGGTCTGGGAACAACCACGCGTCTGGGCCTGGTCCAACGCCCAGATAACACGTGAGTTATCGCCCCGAACGGGGTTCCTGCGGTTCCACCAGGGTGGTTCGTCGTCGTGGGCGTTCCACCGCCTCCATCGTTCTTCCGCGGCCTCTTCGAGACTCTGGCCGGCATCCGCGTCCCAGCGGGTAGCGAACGCCTCTGTGGTCTCGCTTGTTTCAGGTCCCGTGCCCGGGTCAGGGTCCAGGAGCGCGTTCGGGCCCGGTGTCGTGGCAGTCGCCGGGAGTGGGAGAGATCCGGGACGATGGTTCCGGCCGCGCAGGGTGGGCATGTTGAGCACGGGATGGAACCGCCCGGTCGGGTCATGCCACCAGCAGAGCAAGACCCTGTAGGGGCATCAGTCGATCAGCACGCCCCGACAACGGCGTGGGACTTGGACTATGCCGTTTCCTCTCGCATGCGAAATCACGTTGCCAGGTTCTGCCGCATGATTCCGCTGGTTCCGCAGCACTATCCTGTGGATAATCGCACCGCAGCACTCTGTCCACACGGTCGGTGGTACATGAGAAATCCACGCCGTCCAGGCTAGCTCCGTGGGTACCCCTTCGTGATTAATCGAGCTCGATCCGGACGTCCGCAGAGGTCCATGACGTCCACATATCAGGAGTGTCGTGGTGGCCGCAATCGTGGTAGACGCCGTCCTCGAGAACTGGTGTCTCGCGAAGGGTGACGCGGAAGCGTGTCGCGTCGCACATCACCATCACGACCTTGCTCTGCGCCTTGTCGGCGGTCGCGATGATCTCGACGGTATCGACCAGCGTCGTGTCGGTCTTAACGCGAACGGCGTGCTCTGCTGCTTGTTCTGCCATCGTGAGCGACGAGCGTCCGCGGTAGTTCGGTAGATGGATGCGCCCTTTGAGGTACGAGTCGATAGGAAGATCTGCCGTTGATGGTGTCAGCCTGCTGTAGTGCAGTCCCTCCGGGAGGATCACGATGTTCGCGGCGAATCGGTCGCCCCCGACGTGTGTGCATTCCCAGACGTCAGCCTCGGTGCGGTCTTTGATGCTGCGGTAGACCGGGAGTCCGAACTCCGCGCAGCACACATCCCTCTTTCCGTGTGTGCAGACGAGGACGACGGGACGCGCTGGGGCCGTACCTGTTTGTGGTGCGGGCTCGGCGATCAGTGGGACGAGGTCTCGGAGTTCGTCGAGCGTGGAGATGGTGGTTTGCCGGATCCAGGGGGTCGGTCCTGCGCTCCATGCGAGCAAGACGGTGCGCTGGTGGTCTGGCTGGGCGGGGGAAGCGCGACGACGGATGAGGACGACGCGAATGCCGTCGAGGTTCACTCCCTGGAGCACGCTGGAGAGGAGGTCGCTGACTACGTCTTGTGCCCACGGGCCGGTGTGTTCCACAGCGAGCCAGCCGCGTGCGTGTCCGGCGCGTCCTGCCATCGTCTCGGACAGTGACGATGAGCGCATTGAGCAGGCGTCAGTGCGTCGGCTTGTGCGCTCTGGGTTGATGATCGAAGGTCCCGCCCAGCAGACATCTGCGTTGCCTGCTGGGCAGGGGCGACGATCAGACGGTGCCGAAGTCATCCAACATGCGCTGCGCGGTGAGGACGTTGCCGAACAGGAAGTCGCTGGAGGGAAGCTTCGTCACCTCTGCATCCGCGAAGAGCGGGTCTGCGAGGAGGTCGTTCACCGCATCATCCGTGCCCGCGTCGACGAGGACGAGCACGCGGTCAGCGACGAGGAGATCGATGTTCTCCAGGCTGACGGTGACCGTTTCCGTTCCGTCGTCACCGGATTCTTGCGTCTCTGGGGCGGTGTAGCCGAGTTCTTTGAGTACTGACCAAGGGAAGGAGCTCTCGTAGGTCATGTACCGGACATGATCGGACCGAACGCGCACAACGCTGAGCGTCTCGCCGTCAACGCCAGCCACGTCGTCGGTCTCGGCCAGAGCGGCGTCGTAGGCAGCCAGGAGCTCATCGGCCTGTGCCTCGCGATCCAGCGCTATTGCAGTTTGGTTGAGGGTGTCCCGCCAACCAGCTGCCGTGTAGGTGATCGCCACGGTGGGAGCTATCTCGCTAGCGCGGTTGTACATCTCACGGTCGGCATCGGACAGCACATGCATGATGACGAGGTTGGGTTCAGCCGCGAGAAGTGCCTCGTAGTCAACCTCACCCTCCGCGCCTGCAAGGTTCGCAGGCTCCGTGTCCAACGCTTCTGCAACACCCTGAGCGTAGTTTCCGGTCAGCGGTGGCTTCACCGCGGCGACCGGCTGGATGCCGAGTGCGACCACGGCTTCCATCGTTCGGTCGCCGTCGAGCACCGCGACGCGGTCGGTGCTAGCGATCTCCGTGCTGCCAAAAACGTGCTCGACAGTGCGGGTGCCGTCGGAGGCTGCCGGCCTCTCGTCCTGGGCGTTCGCGGCGCAGCCGGTCAGCACGAGCGCGGCGGCAAGCGTCGCGGCAACTCCCAGTAGCGTTCTTCGAATGGTCATGATCCTCTTCTCTTTGTTTCGGTGCTGTGGATTACAGATCGTGGGTCGCGCGGTCCTCGGTTCGACCGATGGGAATCACCAGCGGTGCTCCTGACACGGGGTCGTCAATGACGTGGACCGGCAGACCGAAGCACTGGCTGACCAGGCCTGGGGTGACCACGTCGCGCGGTGGCCCGCTCGCGACGATGGCTCCTTCGCGCATCGCGACAAGATGAGTGGCGTATCTGGCTGCCTGGTTCAGTTCATGGAGCACAGCGACGATGGTGCGGCCGGAGCGGTGTAGATCTGTGAGCAGCTCCATCAGTTCTATCTGATGTGCGATGTCGAGATAGGTGGTCGGTTCGTCAAGAAGAAGATAGGGGGTATCTTGGGCGAGCAGCATCGCGATCCACACGCGCTGACGCTGACCTCCTGAGAGCTCGTCCACGTAGCGGCCCGCGAGTTCGAGGACGCCTGCTGAAGTCATGGCCGCAGTCACTGCTGCTTGATCCTGCGGCGACCACTGCCTCCATACGCTCTGATGCGGATGCCGTCCTCGCGCGATGAGGTCGGCGACTTTGATCGCATCAGGGGCAACCGAGGTTTGCGGCAACATGCCGAGGCGGCGGGCGAACTCCTTGCTCTTCATGCGATGAATGTCAGCGCCCTCGAGCAGCACTCGCCCATGGTTCGGCTTCAGCAGGCGAGCGAGCGCACGAAGCAAGGTCGACTTCCCGCACGCGTTCGGGCCTACGATCACCGTCAGTCCGCCCGCCGGGATGCCGAGGTCGAGCTTCTCGGACACGACTCGTCCCTCGTATCCGAGCGTGATCTGGTCCGCGTGGAGCACCGGGTCGATACTCGAGATCATGAACGTCGCGCCTCCCTGATCAACAACCACACGAGATATCCGCCGCCAATGCACACCGTCACGACACCCACCGGGAGCACGCGATCGCCCAGCCCGTGCTGTGCGATCCAGTCGCTCGCCAACAAGAGCGCTGACCCCATCAACGCCGTCGTGAACATCGGCACATGCGCGGTGCCGACCGCTCGACGCGCCAGCTGCGGTGCCGCAAGCGCGATGAACATGATCAGGCCTGTCACCGACACCGCCGAGGCGCTGAGCGCGACACCGACCACACTGATACCCAACGTCGCCCACCGTGTCCGAACCCCGAGAGAGGCCGCGGCGTCGTCCCCGAGTGACAGCGCTTTCAACGAGCGAGCAGCGACAGCGACAAACGGCAAAAGCACTAGGAGCGAGACCCCGACCTGCACGACATCCGCGTGGGTAGCGCCATTGAGTGATCCCGTCCCCCAGACTGCTGCCGACATCGCAGTGTCAACGCGCGCACGCAACATCAACCAGGTCGTCAGCGCGGAAAGAATCATGCTGACGGCGATGCCGACAATGATGAGCCGGAAACCATGCATTCCTCGCCGGTACGCCAACAGGTAAACGACCACAGCGGTGAGGATCCCGCCGAGTATGGCTCCGGCCTGGACGACCCCGCGTCCGCCGCCGAGCACGAGTATGCTCGCGACCACGCCCGCGTATGCACCATTGGCGAAACCGATGACATCGGGGCTTCCCAGCGGGTTGCGAGTGAGCGACTGAAACATGGCACCGCTGAGAGCCAGACCGGCGCCAGCAAGAATGGCCAGCAGCACACGTGGCAGCCGCAGCTGCAGCACCGCATACCGTTCAGCGTTCGTCCCCTGCCCAGCGAGGATCTCCACGACTCGTGTCCACGCCACGTCATAACTTCCGCTGCCCAGAGCGAGGATGAACACCCCAAAGATGATGGCGCCCAGGACGATAGACACGATTGCCGGACGCTGCAGTGCCAACGACGCCGCTCGCAATCGCGAAGGCGCGTGACCAGCATGCGTGTCGACGCCGGTCACAGGGACACCGACCGAGAACGGCGGACAAGTGCGATCAAGACTGGCGCGCCGATGAACGCGACAACGATACCTACGGGCATCTCATCCGGGAGGACGATGATGCGCCCCAACACATCGGCGCCGAGCAGCAGGGAAGGCGATGCCAGAATGGTGAGAGCGATGATCCAACGCTGGTCCGGGCCCGACAAGAACCGAACCATGTGTGGCACCAGCAAGCCGATATACGCAATCGGGCCGACCACGGCGGTCGTCGCACCACATAACAGCGTCACCGCGATCACACCCCAGATCCGAACGGCTTTCACGTTCATGCCGAACGACTGCGCCATGTCTTCGCCGAGAGCGATAGCGTTCAGGGAGCGTGCGAGCGCAAGCGCGATCACCACCCCAACGGCGATAAACGGAAGAAGTTGCATCGTCAAGGAGAGGTCGCGATTGACAATACTCCCGGCGTTCCAATCACGCAGAAGATCGAAGGTGCGCTGATCGAGCAGCGTTACTCCCGTCGCGACACCGCTGAGCACTGCGCCGAGCGCGACACCCGCCAGCGTGAGGCGGATCGGCGACGGCCCTGCCTTGCCGAGCGAACCGATGAGGAACACGACGACTGCTGCCGCGATTGCGCCGATGAAGCCGAACCAGACGTACTGCGTGAACGACGTCATCCCCAGGCCCGCGATTGCGAGGGCGACCGCGAGATGAGCGCCTGCGTTCACTCCCAGGATTCCCGGATCAGCTAGCGGATTTCTGGTCAAGGCCATGATCAGCGCCCCGGACACCCCCAGCGCGACCCCAGCCATGATGCCCAGCGCCGTGCGCGGCACACGCAAATCATGAATCACTCGCGCATCCTGCGATCCGTCAGGAGCCCACAGCAGCTCCCACACCTCGCCTGGCGCGATGAAGCGTGACCCGACGGCGATGCTCAGTACCATCATGCATGCGAGCAGCACGAGCAGGGACAGAACGCAGATCACGCGCGACAACGCGTTTCGATGCGTCTGTTGCGTACCCGAGTCGAGCGCAGGTATGACCGCCAACACCACCACAACTCTCGTCAGGAACTAGATCTCGCCGCTCGCGGCCGGGTCGCCTGAAGGCCGCTCCGGCAATGCTACTAAGGTTATCCTAACCTTACACACCGCCCCTTTCGGGACTGTCGCGCGGAGAGGTGACACCCGATCTGACTTGCCTGCTGGGTGACGTGGAACGATGTGCACCATGTCCACCCCTACTCCCAGGCGTTCCGCAGAAACGTTGTGCGGGTCGCTCGCTCACGTGAGGACGGCACCTTCGCGAGGATCACGAAGGACTCTTGCGTCCGGGAGATGACGCTTCGCAAGTCGATTCGCTGTCAAGCACCGGGTTTGGTAGAGGGTGTTTTTCTTTGTTTCCTAAGCCGCAATGTTCTCGGTGGCACCCTGGTGGAACCACTCGGAATGCGCTTCCAGAGGCGGCC
>MLDA01000039.1 GCA_023896275.1 Kocuria rosea subsp. polaris
AAGTTGCCGCGAATTGAGCGGATCGGCCGGAAAGAGGCTGGTTGGTGAAGCGTGTGTGTCTGTTGTTTGAGAACTCAATAGTGTGCCAAGTTTGTTGATACCAAATTTTATTTGGTGAATGGCTGTCCGGTCCGCACCCCCGTGTGGGCTTGGATGGCAATTTGCCAGGATTTTTGAACTGCGACGCGGGTCTTGTTTTCCCTTGATTCGTTGTCGTGTTTCGTATGTTTTTTACGGAGAGTTTGATCCTGGCTCAGGATGAACGCTGGCGGCGTGCTTAACACATGCAAGTCGAACGATGAAGCCCAGCTTGCTGGGTGGATTAGTGGCGAACGGGTGAGTAACACGTGAGTAACCTGCCCTCGACTCTGGGATAAGCCCGGGAAACTGGGTCTAATACTGGATATTCAATTTCTACCGCATGGTGGTTTTTGGAAAGGATTCTGGTCGAGGAGGGACTCGCGGCCTATCAGCTTGTTGGTGAGGTAATGGCTCACCAAGGCGACGACGGGTAGCCGGCCTGAGAGGGTGACCGGCCACACTGGGACTGAGACACGGCCCAGACTCCTACGGGAGGCAGCAGTGGGGAATATTGCACAATGGGCGAAAGCCTGATGCAGCGACGCCGCGTGAGGGATGACGGCCTTCGGGTTGTAAACCTCTTTCAGTAGGGAAGAAGCGAAAGTGACGGTACCTGCAGAAGAAGCGCCGGCTAACTACGTGCCAGCAGCCGCGGTAATACGTAGGGCGCAAGCGTTATCCGGAATTATTGGGCGTAAAGAGCTCGTAGGCGGTTTGTCGCGTCTGCCGTGAAAGTCCGGGGCTTAACTCCGGATCTGCGGTGGGTACGGGCAGACTAGAGTGCTGTAGGGGAGACTGGAATTCCTGGTGTAGCGGTGAAATGCGCAGATATCAGGAGGAACACCGATGGCGAAGGCAGGTCTCTGGGCAGTAACTGACGCTGAGGAGCGAAAGCATGGGGAGCGAACAGGATTAGATACCCTGGTAGTCCATGCCGTAAACGTTGGGCACTAGATGTGGGGGACATTCCACGTTTTCCGCGTCGTAGCTAACGCATTAAGTGCCCCGCCTGGGGAGTACGGCCGCAAGGCTAAAACTCAAAGGAATTGACGGGGGCCCGCACAAGCGGCGGAGCATGCGGATTAATTCGATGCAACGCGAAGAACCTTACCAAGGCTTGACATGGACCGGATCGGGCTAGAAATAGTCTTTCCCTTCGGGGCTGGTTCACAGGTGGTGCATGGTTGTCGTCAGCTCGTGTCGTGAGATGTTGGGTTAAGTCCCGCAACGAGCGCAACCCTCGTTCTATGTTGCCAGCACGTGATGGTGGGGACTCATAGGAGACTGCCGGGGTCAACTCGGAGGAAGGTGGGGACGACGTCAAATCATCATGCCCCTTATGTCTTGGGCTTCACGCATGCTACAATGGCCGGTACAATGGGTTGCGATACTGTGAGGTGGAGCTAATCCCAAAAAGCCGGTCTCAGTTCGGATTGGGGTCTGCAACTCGACCCCATGAAGTCGGAGTCGCTAGTAATCGCAGATCAGCAACGCTGCGGTGAATACGTTCCCGGGCCTTGTACACACCGCCCGTCAAGTCACGAAAGTTGGTAACACCCGAAGCTGGTGGCCTAACCCCTTGTGGGAAGGAGCTGTCGAAGGTGGGACCGGCGATTGGGACTAAGTCGTAACAAGGTAGCCGTACCGGAAGGTGCGGCTGGATCACCTCCTTTCTAAGGAGCAACTAGCATCACGGATCGGTTCCTCAGTGTTCCGGTGGTGGTGTTCAGTGTTTGCCCGTTGCCAGCCCGGATGTGGTTGGGCGGGTGCTCAAGGGTGGAATATCAACGAATTATCGCCGCTTACTGGTGGCTGGTTGGCTCTTTAGTACGCTCGGGTTTTCGGATTCGGGTTGGAACGGTGCCGGCTGGTTGACGGTGGTGGTGTTTGGCACACTGTTGGGCCCTGAAGCAACAGGCCCGAGGGATGGGTTCGCACTTCTGGTGTGGGCTGGTTCTCTTGTGGACTGCTTGTTTTTTTCCTTGCCTGGCCTAAGCATGCTGGTTCTACTGGGTTTGTCCTGGTGGTGGCGTGTGGTGGGGGTGAAGGGGTTGTTGTTTGGGAACTGCATAGTGGACGCGAGCATCTTGTATGCACGCATGTTTCTCCTTCGGGGGAGGGTGCGTGTTGCAATTTCTTTGATCTCAAAAAAACCTTTCATGGTTTTTCTTGATATAGATATAAAGCTCATTGCTTGACTGTTTGTGGTCAAGTTTACAAGGGCGCATGGTGGATGCCTTGGCATCGGGAGCCGAAGAAGGACGTGGGAATCTGCGATAAGCCTGGTGGAGTCGATAACCGGACGTTGAGACCAGGATTTCCGAATGGGGAAACCCCGTACAGTGTCATGCTGTGCGACTCGCATCTGAACACATAGGGTGCGTAGAGGTAACGCGGGGAAGTGAAACATCTCAGTACCCGTAGGAAGAGAAAACAACAGTGATTCCGTGAGTAGTGGCGAGCGAAAGCGGATGGGGCTAAACCGATTCATGTGTGATAGCCGGCGGGCGTTGCATGGTCGGGGTTGTGGGAGCATCAAGTATCCGTTCTGCCGGACGGGTGTGGTGAGGTGTAGACGTATAGGCGAATCGGTTTGAATGCCGAATCAGAGAGGGTGAAAATCCCGTAGCCGTAATGCGTACTGCCGCCATTTTGGTGCCACCCGAGTAGCACGGGGCCCGAGAAATCCCGTGTGAATCTGCCAGGACCACCTGGTAAGCCTGAATACTACCCGATGACCGATAGCGGATAAGTACCGTGAGGGAATGGTGAAAAGTACCCCGGGAGGGGAGTGAAATAGTACCTGAAACCATGCGCTTACAATCCGTCGGAGCCGAGACTGCGGTCTGGTGACGGCGTGCCTTTTGAAGAATGAGCCTGCGAGTTAGTGCTGTGTCGCGAGGTTAACCCGTGTGGGGAAGCCGTAGCGAAAGCGAGTCTGAATAGGGCGTTTGAGTGGCACGGTCTAGACCCGAAGCGAAGTGATCTACCCATGGCCAGGTTGAAGCGACGGTAAGACGTCGTGGAGGACCGAACCCACTTCAGTTGAAAATGGAGGGGATGAGCTGTGGGTAGGGGTGAAAGGCCAATCAAACTTCGTGATAGCTGGTTCTCCCCGAAATGCATTTAGGTGCAGCGTTACGTGTTTCTTGCCGGAGGTAGAGCTACTGGATGGCCGATGGGCCCCAACAGGTTACTGACGTCAGCCAAACTCCGAATGCCGGCAAGTGAGAGCGTAGCAGTGAGACAGTGGGGGATAAGCTTCATTGTCGAGAGGGAAACAGCCCAGAATGCCGACTAAGGCCCCTAAGCGTGTGCTAAGTGGGAAAGGATGTGGAGTTGCTGAGACAACCAGGAGGTTGGCTTAGAAGCAGCCACCCTTGAAAGAGTGCGTAATAGCTCACTGGTCAAGTGATTCCGCGCCGATAATGTAGCGGGGCTCAAGTACACCGCCGAAGTCGCATCATTCAGTCATACACATTAGCCTTCGTGGTTCAGTGGACTGGATGGGTAGGGGAGCGTCGTGTAGCGAGTGAAGCCGCGGTGGAAACCAGTGGTGGACGCTACACGAGTGAGAATGCAGGCATGAGTAGCGAATGACGGGTGAGAAACCCGTCCGCCGAATGATCAAGGGTTCCAGGGTCAAGCTAATCTGCCCTGGGTGAGTCGGGACCTAAGGCGAGGCCGACAGGCGTAGTCGATGGACAACGGGTTGATATTCCCGTACCAGTGAAGAACCGTCCCTACTGAACCGGTGATGCTAACCACCTCAAGCACCATAGACTGCCCTTCGGGGTGGCGTTGGTAGGCGACGTGGGACCCGAACCGGGGAAGTCAGCGTATTAACAGGTGTGACGCAGGAAGGTAGCCGGGCCAGGCAATGGAATCGTCCTGGTCCAAGGGTGTAGGCCGTCTCGTAGGCAAATCCGCGAGGCATATAGGCTGAGACCCGACAGGCGCCCACTTTGGTGGGTGATCCGGTGATCCTATGCTGCCAAGAAAAGCATCGGCGCGAGGTTCTAACTGCCCGTACCCCAAACCGACACAGGTGATCAGGTAGAGAATACTAAGGCGATCGAGAGAATCATGGTTAAGGAACTCGGCAAAATGCCCCCGTAACTTCGGGAGAAGGGGGGCCTGCCTCGTGACCGCCACTTGCTGGCGTGAGCGGGTGTGGGCCGCAGAGACCAGGGGGAAGCGACTGTTTACTAAAAACACAGGTCCATGCGAAGTCGCAAGACGATGTATATGGACTGACTCCTGCCCGGTGCTGGAAGGTTAAGAGGAGCTGTCAACACTTCGGTGTGAAGCGGTGAATTTAAGCCCCAGTAAACGGCGGTGGTAACTATAACCATCCTAAGGTAGCGAAATTCCTTGTCGGGTAAGTTCCGACCTGCACGAATGGAGTAACGACTTCCCCGCTGTCTCAACCATGAACTCGGCGAAATTGCAGTACGAGTAAAGATGCTCGTTACGCGCAGCAGGACGGAAAGACCCCGAGACCTTTACTATAGTTTGGTATTGGTGTTCGGTGCGGCTTGTGTAGGATAGGTGGGAGACTGTGAAGCGGGCACGCTAGTGTTCGTGGAGTCATCGTTGAAATACCACTCTGGCCGTACCGGATTCCTAACTTCGGACCATGATCTGGTCCAGGGACAGTGCCTGATGGGTAGTTTAACTGGGGCGGTTGCCTCCCAAAGAGTAACGGAGGCGCCCAAAGGTTCCCTCAGCCTGGTTGGCAATCAGGTGTCGAGTGTAAGTGCACAAGGGAGCTTGACTGTGAGAGCGACAGCTCGAGCAGGGACGAAAGTCGGGACTAGTGATCCGGCGGCACCTCGTGGAAGGGCCGTCGCTCAACGGATAAAAGGTACCTCGGGGATAACAGGCTGATCTTGCCCAAGAGTCCATATCGACGGCATGGTTTGGCACCTCGATGTCGGCTCGTCGCATCCTGGGGCTGGAGTCGGTCCCAAGGGTTGGGCTGTTCGCCCATTAAAGCGGTACGCGAGCTGGGTTTAGAACGTCGTGAGACAGTTCGGTCCCTATCCGCTGCGCGCGCAGGAAATTTGAGGAGATCTGTCCTTAGTACGAGAGGACCGGGACGGACGAACCACTGGTATGTCAGTTGTACCGCCAGGTGCACCGCTGATTAGCTACGTTCGGAAGGGATAACCGCTGAAAGCATCTAAGCGGGAAGCCCACTTCGAGATGAGATTTCCATACACTTTGTGTGAGAGGCCCCCAGCTAGACCACTGGGTTGATAGGCGGGATGTGGAAGCGAGGACTAAAGACTCGTGAAGCTGACCCGTACTAATAGGCCGACAACTTACACCACAAACACCACCACCCACGCTTCAATTGTGGGGTTGATGGTGGCAAGAATGCTACGCGTCCACTATGCGGTACCGAAACAACAACCTTGTTTCGTTCTAACCGAATAACCGCTACACGCCCGTCCTTCGTGATGGGTGGGTGGCACCACGATGAAAGATCGTGGCCCATGTTTTCCCCCGACAACACACACGTGTGTGTGACTGGTGGGTGCTAGGGTTACGGCGGTCATAGCGTGGGGGAAACGCCCGGTCCCATACCGAACCCGGAAGCTAAGACCCACTGCGCCGATGGTACTGCACTCGGGAGGGTGTGGGAGAGTAGGTCACCGCCGGACACTCATT